>CAZOKZ010000038.1:0-44973 GCA_964580585.1 uncultured Candidatus Sumerlaeota bacterium
GCACCGCCGATGATACTGCGCTCAGTGGGCGTGGGAAAGTAGGAAATCGCCAATTTACATTCAAGACCCACCCAACACAACGGGTGGGTCTTCACTATTTAACGGCCCCTGTCATTTCTATTGGGGCGTCTTTCAATCGTCCACTTCCAGCCCGGGCCACGGTGACCACGTGAATTGACACGGCACCCGCGTCCTTCGCGGCCGCGGCGCAACTCGCCATGGTTGCGCCGGTTGTCATCACGTCGTCGATCAGCAAAATACGTTTTCCCGCAACTCGTTCTGGTTCCGGGACATCGAAAGCGTTGGCGACGTTTTTCAATCGTTCGAGCGTTTTTGCCCGTCGTACTTGCGGAGGCGTGCGCCGAATGCGGCGAATGGCGTGTGGTTCGTGCGGGATTTTGGTAAATTCAGACAACGCTTCGGCGATGCAGGCCGCTTGATTGTAACCACGTCGCCAGTGACGCGTCAGGTGCATGGGGACGGGAACGATGACTTCAACTCCCGCCTCGTCTTTGAGCCACTGAAAATGTTCGCCGAGGACAGCAATCAACAGGCGAGCTAAAGCATGCCCGACTTGCTCGCTGTGGCGATATTTCAAATTCCGGATCAAGTCGCCTGCTACACCGGCGTAGGGAAATCCGGAACGGATGGTGGCGAAACTGGGGGGGAGGCGGCGGCAAAATTCACATTTCGCTCGAGCCTCCATTGGCGGATCGGGCGTTTCCAGGCAAGGGCACGGCGGTGGGTCGATCAGGCGGATATCGCGTCGGCATTCTGCGCAGAGAAAGTCCCCCGAGCGAGAGCCCAGGGGAACGTGGCAAGCCATGCAGGATGCTGGAAAAAACCAATCTCCCAAGCTCGCGGCGACGTCGCGCAGTTTGACGGACACAGGCAGCGAGGGCTTGGGTGGATTTTTCGAGGTCATTTCTTCAAAAATCCGAAGAAACGGCGTTTCTCCTTCTTAATTTCTCCGGGCGGGCGTGGGTTATCGGCCTTTTCGTTGGCCTGATCTGCCAAGCGTTGCACGCGTTCGCGTAACTGCTCCGATTCGGCACTTTCGAACACGTCCGTGGGGTCGGGCGTTTCCGCCAAGTGGATTTCCTGGATCGATAATGCTTTATTAGCGCGAATACGAAAGCCAGGAAGTTGCGTGAGTCGATCAAGTTTTTTGAGCAACTGGACAGCGTCGAAGGGTTTGGCCAGGAAATCGTTCGCCCCCGCTCTCAGGGCGAATTGCACGTCGCGGTCCGAGCATTTTGCCGAGCAAATCAGAATCGGCATTTTGGCCAATCCGCGATTCGAGCGCAGCGATTGGCAAAGTTGAAAGCCGCTCATTTTCGGTAACATAATGTCGATGATCAGCAAATCCGGTTGGTAGCGCACCAGGCGTTCGATGGCTTGCATACCGTCGCCAGCGGATACCACTTCGGCAACATCGGTCAGAATCGCTTCCATCACAGCCACAATGTCGGGATCGTCGTCCACCACCATGACACGGGGGAGAACTTCGTCCGGAATCGGAGGCGGGAGAGGTTTGATCGGGACGTTATCGACGAGTTTTTCTTTTTCGGTTCCATCGCCACTGAAATCGGGCAGCACAAATTCACCCGATCCGGGGGCTTCGGGTTCCGCGCCTTTGGATTCGAGCGATTCCAACTGTTCAATCGTGTAACGTTTCGGGCGGGCGCTATCGGCGGAACCGCCAAAATGCACCTTGATGTTTTTGATCAGACGTTCGGGCTCGAACGGTTTGGTCAGGTACAGATTCGCTCCCTTACCGTAGCCGGTTTTGATGTCGTCTTTTCCTCCCAGCGCGGTCAGAAACATAATCGGCACGTCGGAAAACCGTGGACTTTTCCGGATCGCTTCGCATGCCTGGAAGCCGTCCATCAACGGCATCATGACGTCCATACAGATAAAATCGGGTTCGTAACGTTCGAGTTTTTCCAGAGCATCCAACCCGTCGTGCGCTTCGACGATTTCAAATTCCTCGCTCAACGCCGCGCGCAACACCAAGCGGATGTCTTCCTCGTCATCGACAATCATGATGCGCCATTTCATGGCCGCTACCTCTTGGAATTATATTTTTTCTATCCACCGATTTGATTAATAGACGGAATTACCGCCCCGATAGGGGAGAGGCAAGCACGAATCCTCTCGTGAAAATCAAACAGACTGTCAAGAGTATGGAAACACAAAGGGGGACAAGTCAACTTGGAACGTTGCATTGGGCCGAGTTAGCGCGGGCGTTTAATCACCTGATCGTACACTTTTTCGTATTCTTCCGCCACATGTTCCCAGGAATGGTCCCGTTGCATGGCGGTTTCCTGGATCGATTTCCAGGTTTTTTTGTCTTTTTCGAAGAGGGTTAGGGCACGTTCGACAGCTTGGATCAGGTCAGTGTCCAGATAATGATCGAAAACGAACCCGGTTGCCGTACCGTTTTTGATGTTCTCCGGCGTTGCATCCACCACGGAATCGGCCAGGCCGCCAACGCGACGAACGATCGGCAGACTACCGTAGCGCATCGAGTACAATTGATTCAGCCCGCTCGGTTCAAAGAACGATGGCATCAGGAAAATGTCCGACCCCGCCTCGATCAGGTGGGCGACTTCCTCGCTATAGCGGATGATGACGCCAACTTGGCCGGGGTATTCAAGGGCGAGATTTTCAAAGAATTGCTCGTAGCGTTTTTCGCCGGTTCCAATCAGAACAAAACGTGCACCGGTGGACAAAATCTGGGCAATACCCGTTTCGACCAGATCGAAGCCCTTTTGATCTACCAGACGAGACACCATGCCGATCACCGGGGCGTTGTTGGCCGACTTCAGGTCGAACAATTCAAGCAGCGCTTTTTTGCACTTGGCTTTGCCGGAAAGATCGTCCACCGCGTAGTGAGCGGGCAGGTGGGGGTCTGTGGAGGGATTCCATAATACCGTGTCCACCCCGTTTTGAATGCCGATCAGATCGTCCGCGCGTTCGCGGGTTACACCATCCATTCCCGCGCCAAAGTCTTCGGTCTGAATCTCCCGGGCGTAGTTGGGGGAAACGGTGGTCAGCATCGTGGAAAAAACCAGACCCGCTTTCAGGAAACTTGCCTTCTGGTGGAATTCCATTCCCTCGTGCGTGAAAACACTCCATGGCAGGTGCATATTGGGCACCAATTGCGGGGAGACAATCCCCTGGTAGGCCATATTGTGAATGGTGAAGACGGTGCGAATATGTTGATAGAACTGATCGTTTGAAATCACCGGATGGTACTTCAGTAGAACTGCGGCAAGACCCGCCTGCCAATCGTGTAAATGAATGATGTCCGGCTGCCAGTCGAGAGCCTTGAGGGTGTAGAGACTCGCTAAATTGAAAAACGAAAACCGGCGATCGTTATCACCGTAATCGTGACCGTTTTCTCCATAGAATCCCGACCGCCCGAACAACTGATCCTGTTGAATGAAATACACGGGAAGCTCGCGCGCGCACGGGTACGAGCAACGCATTACCTCGCCGACGATTTCCTCGTTTCCCCAACGGACGATCATTTGGGGCAGCAGCGGCAGCAGATGGTGCTTGAAGCGATCGATCGAGGAATACAGCGGCATCATGATCCGCACATCGTGACCAGCGCGTGCCAATGCCTGGGGCAGTGCCCCCAGTACGTCGGCTAAACCACCGGTTTTCGCAAAGGGAGAGACCTCGGATGCCAACATCAGGATACGCATGAGAACCGCCTGAGGGAACGAACAATGGAAATTATACTGCTGGGGAGATCGTAGAAGGCTGGCGAAACACTGTATTCTGTCGAATCATGCGGAGTGAATCACAGGTGCGCAAGCAAAGATGACAATCCCGCAAGGCAAGCCGTTTCCGCGCGCAGAATTGTCGGACCCATGGTGACGCGTGTCACATTCGGGTTTTCCAGGAGCAACTGGCGCTCTTCGAGCGACCAACCGCCTTCGGGCCCCACTAACAGGCAAATTCCATTCCGGATCAACACAGGCGCCACATCCCACAAGACGGGCAACGTGTGTTCTTCACGTTCAACGAGCGCTGCAATCATAGGCCCGTCGGATGATTGCGCGGATAAAAACGTCTCCAGCGATGCTGGGGGGTCGATGCGAGGCAGCCATAAACGTTCGCATTGTTTGATGCGCTCGACTGCCAATCGCTCCCATCGTTCGCACCGGGTTTTGCGTTTGGAATCGTTCAACTTCACCACACTGTGATCGGATTCCAATGGGCGAAAGGCGGTCATCCCCAACTCGATGGCACGCTCGAACATATCGTCGAAATCCGAGGTGCGTGTAATCACCGGCGCCAGTTCTACGGCGATGGTGGGCGGGGGAGTTTCACGCGTTTTCGGACCCAGTTCAATTTCCACGTGTCCTTTGCGGGCAACTTGAACGACGCCCTCGACTTCGATTCCGCGTCCATTGAACACCAGCGTCCTGTCGCCAACATCCACTCGACGCACCGAAGCCAGATGACGTGCTTCTTCCTCGACAAGTTGAATGACTTCGCCTGTCGTCAGTTCGGCATCGTGGAAACACCGGTAAACACGCATCCTTGAGGACCTCCCGGAGTTTTCGACTTACTATATTCGCTAAGTTTAAAGAGAATATCAGGTATAAATTTTCGGATCCAGGATTCCGATGCATTCCAGGTTGCGATAGTATTCGTTATAATCCAGGCCGTAGCCCACGACGAATTCGTCGGGCAGTTCAAAACCGACGTACTTGATCGCCACTTCGTTGATGCGGTTTTTCTTGTGTTTATACAGGAAGGCGCAAACTTCAATCGTAGCCGGTTGATGGACGCGCAGCAGATCGCAAATCGCGCGCAATGTGCGGCCCGAATCGTAAATATCCTCGATGATGATCACGTCTTTGTCGCGCAGATCGACCTCAACGTCTTTGGTGATCTGAACGTGGCCCGAGGAAATGGTTCCTTGCCCATAAGATGCCGCGCCACACATGTCCCACGAATGGGGCAGGTGAATCGCGCGCGAGAGATCGGATAAAAACACCATGGCTCCGCGAAGAATGCCGACCAGAACCAGTTGGCGATCCTTGTAATCTTCGGTAATTTGAGCGCCCAATGCGGCGACGCGCTGCTGGATTTGTTCGCGCGTGTAAAGGACGCGTACGAGGTGCTGATCGAGGGGGTTTTGCGTGGCGTTCATAACGACTCCGAGGAAATGACGATACTTCAAACTTGCCGCGTGGGCCTTCCAGTGGAAAGAGGAAAACGCGGTCCGTGCTTTACCGAAAACTAACTCCTGATAAAGAATTTATCCGAACGTTTTTTCGGCTGGTCAAAAAAGCCCTTGTGGCGATTGTTCATGCAGGAAAATTGCACCTTACTCCCGCATGCGTTCTGCTCCCGGCATTGCGTTGAACGAGTGCACTTGCACCAGGTCGTCTCTATTAAAAACAAACTCTTTGCCATGGTTGTAATAATAAAAACTCGTCAGCGGAATGCCATCGACGTTGAAATTTCTTACCGCCACCGGATCGCCGTATTCGCACACAATTTTCAATTTATCGGTCAACGGCGCTTCGACAACTTGAGGGCCGTTGAATTGCAGCACCAGTTTGCGATCCATGTAAATCCATTCATAGATCGGTTTCGGTCGCCGACCCGCAAGCACCACGTCTTTGAGTAATTCCGCCTCGCGAACGATGCGTCGATCGAACGTATGCACCAGTCGAATATAATCCGGCGCGCCGTATTCTTCGTAGGTGGATTTCTCCAGAATACGAAGGTTTTCGTCCTCTGACCAGTCGAAATTCTCGCGGGGCCAGAAAGCCGGAACCGGGATCACGTTGACGGAAAAAATCGGGTCAGCCGTCAACGGTAACTTCTCAGGTTTCTTTTCGCCACAGCCAGTCGTCGCGATTCCGGTAACGACCAGCAAACTACCGATTAACAATGCGGATAATACCGCAGAAGACTTGCGCATGATTTCCTCTTGCCTGCTCCAGAAAGTCGAAAGGTTGGTCAGCCGTTCAGCAGCGAGTCCAGTTGATCTTTCAGCTCGTCGTATTCTTTTTTGATGTTCTTCAGGCGTTCGTTTTCGCCCTTGATAACATCGAATTCTTCTTTCATGGCGTTGAATTTGTCTTCGAGGTCGAGGAGTTGTTCCATTTGCGCCTCGATGACTTCATCCTTTTCGTGGATGCGTTCCTGGATTTTTTTCAACACGCTTTCTGTTGGCGGCATGATCGGAATCCCCATGGCAAAGGTTGGAATCTTTTGGTTGGATGACATCCAAGTGCAGTATTTTCATGGCAGAAAACGAATCGGCGGGCAAGCCCGGAGTAACCGATCCATGACAAAAGAACGCCAGACTGCGAATCGTGGCTTTTATCCAGCGCCTCGTTGAAAGGTTTCAAAATCCTCGGGCGTATCGATATCCAGCCGAATTCGCGGGTCGGCCACCTCGATGATCCGGACCTCGGTGTCGAGCATCTCGATGAATCCCTTCAGGCCGTTTTTTCCATACCAGTCTGCTACTTTACGAAACAAACAACGGGGAATGGCAATGGGATGTCCGCGTTTTTCATTGTCGGTGGGGATAATGATCTTCCGTCCGTGCGGACGGCATTCCGTTTTCAATCGCTCAAGGGTTTCCGGCTTAACCACCGGTGTATCCACAGGCCAGATCCATGCATAGCTTGTTCCCGGACTCAGACGATTGAGTCCCAAGCGGATGGATTCGATCATTTCGCTGTCGGGAGACGGGTTGAAAATCAATCCGATCGATGGATCGAGCAACGTTTTGTATCGTGCCGTCCAGGCGGGATTTCCCACCACCAGAATTTGATGAATTCCCTGGGATTTGACTTGGTTGAGAATGCCTTCGAGAAACGTTGTCCCATGCCATCGCAGAAACGGCTTGGGTTGTCCCATTCGTTTCGACTGGCCTGCTGCCAGAACGATTACCGTGATGGCGTTTGCCCGGTGCAATTCTTCAAGAGAATTAATGGTATCTTCCTTCGCTGATTTCCACGATACGCAGCAGGTTTGTCACCGATCCGAGCGGGAGGCCCGCCACGACAACCACGCGCATACCATCGGAAACCATGCCTTCTTCACGCGCTTTTTGCAGCATGACATTAATGATCGATGACGATTCGCCCGCTTCTTCTTCCGAAGCCCAAAGCTCGCGAATGGCGCGGCTTTGAACGCCCCAGCACAAACTCATCCGATTGACCACACGGGGCAAAATACTGAACGCCAGAACCTTGCATTTGGGACGATAACGCGCCACGCGCACGGCGGTTTCACCCGACGATGTCGCGCAAACGATCGCATCGAGCTGTAAATTTTGCGCCAGTTGCACCGCCGCCGAGCAAATGGCTTCGGCCAGCGCCTCGTCGCCTTTCTGATCGGGTTCCCAATCCCAGTCCCACGACCAACTCATGTCCTTTTCCGCCTCGCGTGCAACGCGGCACATCATTTCAAGGCTTTGAACCGGAAACTGCCCATTGGCCGTTTCACCCGAGAGCATCACCGCATCGGAACCTTGCGCGATGGCATTGTAAATATCCGTCACCTCGGCACGGGTCGGCACTGGATTATTGATCATGCTGTTCAACATTTGTGTCGCGGTGATGACCGGTTTTCCTAAACGGTGGCAAATTTGAATTACGCGACGTTGCACACCGGGAACTTCCTCGACGGGAATTTCAACGCCAAGGTCGCCGCGCGCCACCATCGCGCCGTCCGCCACGTTCATTAATTCGTCGAGAACCTCGAGCGCATCGGCCATTTCGATTTTGGCAATCAGCGGCACCACCGTACCGTGTTCTTCCATGGCATTGCGAGCCATGCGCAGATCGCAAACGCGACGCACAAAGCTTAGCGCGATAAAATCTACCTTTTGATCGAGTGCAAACACCAGGTCCGAACGGTCTTTTTCCGTTAATGCCGGAATTGGCAGATGGGTTCCCGGTAAATTGATCCCCTTGCGCGAACGAATCACACAGTCCGCTGTTGCGCGACAGATTACATCCAGGTCCTCGATGGCTTCCGCTTCGAGACGCACCGTTCCATCGTCGAGCAAAACCCGGCGTCCCGGTTTTACCAATTCGTGGATGGCGTCGATATTGACAGAAAACCGGCGCGGTTCGCAGATATTCTTCTGCGAAGTCAGGCGAACGATTTCGCCTTCCTTGACGGAAACTTCGCCTTCGGGCACCGGCCCGATGCGCAACTTGGGTCCCGATAAATCCGCTAAAATTCCCAGAGGACGTTTGACTTCCTCCGAGATGGCGCGGATCAGCCGAATCGCCTCGGCGTGTTCTTCGTGCGAACCGTGTGAAAAATTCAGACGATACACACTGGCGCCAGCCCGGGCCAGCATATGCAGTATTTTTGGGCTGTTGCACGTTGGGCCGACGGTGGCTACCAAGCGCGTGCGAGGTTTGCCATTATCAGGGACGGGGGAGGACAAAGGCGTTGTTTCCTTTCAAAAAAAACCTGCTGGGAAGGCCGGATGGCCCCTGAGCGATTTTGAAGCTCAATTTTCACTTCTTTGCTTCAGGCTACAGGGACAAAAGAACAACCGAAAACACGCGCTCACTGTTGGCGCTTCGGCTTGAAAATTAAGGCTCGCGCGTTCGACTGCACCAAATCAAGCGTTTGGTTTCGCCTGACCGCTCCAAAATGTATTGGTTTGGTTAAACGATTCCCGACTTTGCGCGCTCCAGCACGACCTCGATGATATCGCGTGTGCTGTTTTCCTTGGGATTGCCGGCAATGACGGTTTCGATTCCCAACCGCCGCGATGTCTGAAGCTCGGGCACGTTGTCGCTGCGGTAATCGGTTCCCTTCGCATGGGCCGCGGGGTGAATTTCTTCAAGGACCTCATCCGCCGAGTCCGTATAAAAAACCGTCAGGTAATCCACTGCTTCGAGCGCCGCCAGCAATTGCAGGCGAGAGGCTTCGTCGAAAATCGGACGCCCTTCGCCTTTGAGGCGATGGATCGAGGCGTTGGAATTGACCCCGAGAATCAGGCAATCGCCCGCTGCGCGAGAACTTTCCAGAAAGCTGATATGCCCGCCATGCAGCAGATCGAAACAACCATTGGCAAACACCGGACGTTTACCCTGAGCCTTCAATTCTGCACAAATCTCGCGTAATTCACCCGGTGTGCGCAGCTTGCGCGCCATCGTGGCATCGTCCGCGTAGGCCGAAAGATTCAGTTTGTTCAGAATGATCCGAACGCCATCGTACAGGTCGTTCGCCACGGATGCCCCGGCGAGCGGAGTCTCCCGCAGATTCTTCTCGCTATCTTTACCGTAGCCGGTTCGGACCAGAATTCCCTCGCCCCCGGCGTTAACGCCAAACTCCACGTCTGCCAATTTATCCCCAATGGCAAAGACTGGCAGCCCCTGCAAGCCGAGATCGGCGATGGCTTCCTCGGCCATGCCTGGCTGGGGTTTGCGGCGATGAAGCTGCTCGGGCGAAGTCGATTGAGACGCGCTCGGGTCTGCTGTCGCGAAATAAATTCCATCCCACCGTGTGCCTTCAGCGGCAAGCAACTCGCCTAATCGTTCGTGCACACGCTGTACGTCGTTTTCCGTATAATATCCGCGCCCCACACCGGATTGATTGGTGGTGACGATACGTGCGATTCCCTGTTCCTCGAGCAATTTCAGCGCGCGTGCTGCCCGAGGCAACAAAACCACGCCTTCGGGGTCCGAAAGATATTCTTTTTCTTCGATCAGGCAACCGTCGCGGTCGATCAATGCAATGGCGCGGTATTGTTTGGAGGGAATCAAATCGTGTTCTTCTTTCTCGAAATCGGTTGGGCAAGCAAGGAACATCCCTTTGTCGGGGGTCAACCGAGACCATACTCCCTGGTGCATGAAAAGCTGAAAAAGCCACACTTTGCTGCTCTGAAACGTGGAGTAGATCGCCATTTCCAGAGGGGCCACCGACACAGCTTTCGGGCCTCTCGAAATGCGATATTCAAGCTTACTCTTCCGATTGCGTCAAATTTTCGGAATTTTTCCATTGCATTGAACCACTTTGCCCTGTTCCTGGTTGAAAGTTGACTCGGAACTCTTCGTTCCAGTACGTCTTTTCGAGCAAAGAAAAAAAACCGATTTTTTCTACCGTTTGTGCTTGCTTTCCCCAACAACGTGCCTTTAGCCGTCTGGCGTACTTCAGATCGAACCATAACACCAATTTACTTGATTGGAGAGTTGGATATGACCCCGCCGGGATGGGAAGAGGAAGAAGAAGAAGACTCACCCTGGATGGAAGAGTACGACGACGACTACGGCGATGAGGACCTCGAAGAAGATGACGAGGATTATCTCGACGACGAGTATGCCGAGTACGAGGAATCTGAGGACGAGGAAGAAGAAGATGAACTCGAATCCTTGATCGACGAGGGGGAAGCCCTGATCGAGGAAGGCGAGTATCTTCAAGCCCTCGAGTTATTTCGGGAAGCCGCCGAGCGGTTCCCCGACAGTTCGCTGGCCGTGTTTCATGTTGGCCAGACGGCGTTGATGCTCTTTACCGATGGCGTGGAATCCACCGCCAATTGGGAAGACGACGACGATTTGATGGGATTTTACGACGAGGCGATGACGGCGTTCGACAGCGCCTTATCGCTCGATGATGAATATTATCCGGCACTCAATGGCCAGGGGGCACTCCTCATGGTGGGCGATAATATCGACGCCGCCATCGAATGTTGGGAGAAATCGTTGGATATCCATGCGGACCAGGAAGAGATCGAGGCCGCTCTGGTCGAGGCTCGTTCGCAAGCCGAAGAATCCGATGACGAAGAAGAATAACAGGCTTCCCGAATTCGCGTAAAGATTGTTGCCGAAACCAAACCCGCCTCCCGCCGAGGCGGGTTTCTCCTTGGAATTGGGCGTGGTTTGCGTCATAGAATAACACCGAACGAAATCCACGATTCGAGGACAGTGCCATGAGAGAAGAAAACGAACTGTGCGTATGTTTTCACGTCTCTCAGAAGAAACTCAAGAAATTCATCCGCCTGAAAGACCCTCAAGTTGTCTCGCAATGCAGCGAATGTTACGGTGCGGGAACAGGGTGCGGTTGGTGCATCCCGTTTATCGAGAAATTATTTGAAGAAATCAAGTCCGGGACCCAGTCTCCCGATTTGTCCCTGGACCCGGCCGAGTACCGAGCTCGACGGTTGGAATATATCCAGCGCACCAAAAACGATAAAATGAAACCGGCTGAACCGACCGGTCCCGATACCCCCGAGGACGAGCCCGATGCGCTCGTCGATCAACTTCTTGACATTTAGCCGAGTTTCGCCCACAAATCGATGAACAAAAAACCCTCCTGAATTGTCCAACAAACGTGCAAATTGGCTTGGCGTTCTCTTGCCGGTTAAGGCAAAATCGCTCTGCCTGATCGAAATGCATTCTTTGGTGGATCTGCACACAGGTTGAAAGCGGATGATATTTTCCTCGACTCCCATGCCCGAGTCGGGTCCGCTTGCAGTTCTACGACACCAGAATCGCGTGCCTAGTCAGGCACAAACCGAGACTGAGACAGGTTTGGATGGTGTGCCGTGAAAAATAATATCGTTTGGATAGTTCTTTTCATCAATCTGCTCGCAGTCGGCATGGGATTTATCTATGTCGCTGCACGACCGACTGAAATTCGCGGGTTGATGAATTCCGATGTGCAGAAAACGCTAAACACCGCTGTGGCCAACGTCGGCGGCATGTCGCCGTCTTCCTCCAGCACGCGCAAGAGTTCGCCTCCGCCGCCAAAGGCCAACACGGGCGAAGTCGCCGCTGCCAGCTCGGACACAAAATCGGCGTCCAAAACGCCCCCTCCGCGCTCGTCGGCCCCACCACCTGCTTCTTCCTCGAAAGCTGCTCCGCCTCCTCCCAAAAAAGGAAGCAACAGCTCGGAGGAATCCGAATCTCTGATTCCAACCCGCGAAACCAAGTTGAAAAAAGAAGTTTCACACGTCAAAACCGTGTATATGGGTAGCACTTCGGACCCCATCACGAGCGAACCGCCGCCACCGGAATTGTATCCTTTCCGAATTGATCGCCGCACGTTTCCTCCCAACTCGGAGGACATCGAGATCGAGATCAGCGTGCAGAACGCTTCTGGGTATTTCTGGAAAAACGTGTATATTGTTCTGAAATCGTCCGATCACAAAAAAGCCCAGATTTTCAGCACGGAAGAATGGCGTATCGACGAAATCGCCACGCTGAACTATCGTTTTCCCAAAGCGGAAATCGAACGTCGTCTGCGTAACCTGCGCGTGGTGGATATCCGGGGCGAACGCCTGGAATCCACGTTGGCGTCGCACGTCAGCAAAATCCGTAGCGAAGCCGTCAAACGTTACGGCTCGGGCGAATCGGTCTCCGCGAGCGGCGATACCTCGCAAGCCAGCGGACTTTTGGGTCTGTGGGCCAGCGCCGCCAGCACGTTGCGTTCCTCACACGCCAAACCAGTTGAGGAAACTGCTCAGCAAGGCGAGATCGAGATCATCCTGCCCAAGAACATGAAGTTGATTCCCAACGAATTTACCGTTCGTATTCTGGACAACACCCCCGAACGTTCTCACGCCATTGAGCTTCTGCAACGAGCCCACGAAGCAGCATATGGTACCCAGGACCGCATTTTAAGATTGGTGGATTTAATCAACAGCCAGTCCTATTTTGAAGCAATGAATGGTCAGGGAGCCACGTTGGTCGCTGAAATTGGGGAAAGCAAATCGGAATACGACAAGGTCGGTATCGAGCTGGCCCTGTTGCTCAGCCGTTCAACCGACGACAAGCTCAACCTGATGCAGGACGAATTAAATGAAATGACCAAAACCATGGTTGGGTTGATCGATTTTGTGGAAAAACGCATCCAGACCGTGGATGGGGGATTTTCCTTGAGCAAATAGCCGACGGTCTGGCATTACTAGTGATGCGCAAATGGGGTTGACATGCCCGGCGATCGGTTCAGAAATTGCCTCGGGAATCCCCAGCAACTGAAAAAGTGCTTTTTTTGAGAGGAGTTGCCAATGATGAAGCCGAGAGGGAGAGCGGTCCAATCGATTCAAGTCGGGTTGATGACGGCGGTACTGGCAGTTGTCGGTACAGCGTCGGCATTCGCCCAGGGCGGATTTGCCGGAATTGCCGACTCGGAATCGTTGGACACCTTATCCGGAATTTCCAGTCCCACAGGCGCTGGACAAGTTGGACTCGACCGAGCGCGCAGTCTTCAGGCATCCGATCCCTTTGCGTCGGGTGGGGGAGACCCTTTTGCTTCCGGCGGAGGGGGCGATCCATTTGGCGCCGCTCCCGGTGGATACAGCGCGACGAATCCAGCCCCAGACCCCTTTGGTGTGGGCGGCGGTTCGGCCAGTCCTGATCCATTTGCCGCCGCTGGCGGATTTGGTGCCGCGCCCGCAGGATTCGGCGGTGGTGGCTTTGGCCCTGGCGCTGGACCCGGAGGAGCCGCAGGCGGTGGAGAATTTGCCGCTGCCCCCATTCAAATCCCGACAATTCAAGCGATTTACGGCACTCGGGTTGTTTGCCATGTATCGGGCGAATTACTCGAAGATGCCTATGAAGTACCCGTGCTGGAAACCTTCAAGGACCAGTACTATGACGACGGCAAGACCGGTATGGACTACAAGGCCAACGACTTCAAGTACACCAATGTGTCGTTGAAAGACGACGTCATGAGCCCCGAAGCCCATGTTGTGAAAACCCGTCTCATTCAAGGCTTGCGTACGTTGGAAGACCTTCAGCCGAACGAATTTTTCAACCTCCTGGTTGCCTCGTCCGACCCACTGGCAAGCGTTCCACAGATGTTGGACCTTGAAAAAGACCGTGACGAAAAACTGCTTCGTTGGGCCGAAAAATTCCTTCAGGACTTCCGCGTCAACCCGGAAGAAAGCGCCAAGGGTACCTGGAAATTCCACCCCACCTACATGCCTCCGCCGCCGATTCCCCCCACCTCGAATATACCGGCGACCTTTCTGCCGCCAGACGCAACGCCTGCTGCTGGTGCAGACGGACAAACCGGTACGCAGGCCTCCGGCAGGGGTGGAGCCGCCAATGCATTGGGAAATCGAGTCGGAACCAGCAGCATCGAAGACAATCCGGCAGCCAGTAGTTCGTATTTTTGATGAAAAACTCGAAGGTTTTCGTTGTGCCGCCCTCTGCATTGGCGGCACAACGTGTTTCACACAACAAATCTCCTAGCATACACGAATGAAAAAAACAGTCGTTAACGACAATTTAGCTCTGGTTCAGAACACGTTAGAGCAATGGTTGAGTTTTAAAAAATACCTGCTCAAGTCGTTCTCAGAGGAAGCGGAAATCGACTCCGATGACGAGTCGAATTTCTTGGAAGTTAAAAGTTCCGTGGCGAGAAACATTCGCTCGTTGAGTGAGCGGCTGAAAGAAGTCGCTCCGCTCGATTATGGCGAAAAGCACATTCGCGAGTTGCTGAACAAATGTGTCTCGGTTTCACACATTCGTTCGTTGCCCGCTCCGGATAAACGCGCCCTGTTCAAAGAATGGCATGGAGCATTCATTTCGCTCAGCCGTTGCGTGGGAGCGTTGAAGTTCATGTCCGAGGGATATATCCCTCCGCCGCCCAGCAAGGACGGTAAAGGCGGCAAGGGCAAATCGCGCAAGAGTAAGTCCGGCGGAGGTGGCAACAAAATGCCAATGATTATTGGTATTGTGGTTGTGCTTCTCGTCGGAGGTGGTATCGTTGGAGCCAAAGTCCTCGGGCTATTTTGACCCTACTGTTCAGAAATTGGGGGAACGGTTGGGATTTTGGTGCAGGAAGCGCGGAGTTATGCGGGGTACAATTCATAAAGTCATTGCCCCCACGTGATGGCTTCGCGATTTTTTTTGATGAAATTGTGAAAGTTTCAGGATTTCTACCGTTCTCCGCACGCAAAGTGGGAGAGTGATTGTTCTGGAGGCGTAATCGCATGCGTAAACAGGTGTCTGTCGCGCGATATGTGCTACTGTTGCTCGTCGTAGCTATGGCTTTGACGGCATGTAAAGGCCAACGAGCCAAGGTCGCACTCGGCAAAAGCCAGGAAATCATGCAGCAGCTTGAAGAGCTTCAGGGGGATGTGCATGCCCCGAATGACATGAAGCAAATCCGCGACCTGATTGATCAGGCCAGCTCGAGTTTGTCGTCCGGTGCCAATTCCGACGCCTTCGACTACGCTCGTCGTGCCAAAGACTTGGCAGAAACCACGCTCATCAAGGTGGAAGGCGATGAAGCACGTCGTCTCTGGAACCAGGCCGAGTTGGATATCCAGGTGGCCGATACCAACGCTTTGAGCCGTACAGACCCCAATCGTTACCGTCGAATCAAGGAATTGCGGGACGAAGGCGTACTGGCCCGCGATGAAAACGATAACCGCAAGGTGATTCGGATCAGCCGCGAAATCAGCTCGGAAGTCACCACGGGTATTTCACCCATGAAAAACGACGCCGACCGCGAACGTCTCGCTGCGGAAGGCAAGTTGCAGGAACTCAAGTCGGCTGGCGGTCAAAACTACGACCCCGAGTCGGTTATCAACGTTACCGATATTATTACGCGCGCCGATCAGGTTGCGCGTGAGCAACGCGACTATGTGTTGGCCGCCAACCAATACCGCGAAGCCATTACGGAAGCCGAAAGCGGTATCGAAAACGTCCAGCGCTTGAAAGGTAAAGAAGCGATCGAAAAAATCGAGGACTTGCTTGCCACCGCCCTGGAAGAAGGCGCCCAGACCTATCATCCTGACGATTATACCCGCGTCATCGACCTGCTTTCGTCTCTTGTCAAAGATTTCGAGGAACGCCGCTTCACGCGTGTGACGCTTTCCAGTGACGAATTGATGCCTCGTGCGATTGCCTTGGTGGAAAAAACCAAGCGTTCGGCAGCGGAAGATCGCATTCTTCAAATGCGTCGTAAAATCCAGGACTTCGTAGATGGTGGCGCCCGCGATTATCTGCCCGGCAAAATCGAAATTCTCGACGACCTGCTGCGTTCAGCTCGTGAACAACGAAATATCGACACGGTCGATGCTTTCGATAAGGTCCGCGAAGTTTTCAACGAATTCCAGAACGAAGCTCAGAAAATCAAAGTCGCCTTCGAGGATAAAGCCAACTCGGCTATCAGCGTCGCGGCAAATCAACTGGATACGACCGAACAAGTTTACAAAGAAGCCCAGGCGATCTTCGATGCCTCCAGTGGCAGCGTTCCTTCGGACATGCAACCTTTCGAGGACAGCAAAACCATTCGCCGGACGGAGCTCGAAAAAGACATCGAACACGCACGCAACTCGCTGGTGGTCGCAGGCGACCTGATGGTGGGCGGCAAGTATCGCGATTCGATTCTGACGGCGCAGGAGCAAGGCGTCACCGCCGAGCGCATTCTGGACGACATTTATGACCTCGTTTCCGGTAACGCCGTGATTGAACTTTCAAGCCTGATCAGCCGGTACGAACGCGACGGCGCCCGGATTTTCTCGCCGGATGAACTTCAGCGCAGCAAAGACAACCTGGAACAAGTTCGCTCCGCGCGGGAAATCAAAGACTACCTTGGAGCCGTGCGTTTGGCCGCCGCCGCCCGCGCCGATATCGAATTGATGGCTCGTCGAATCGCCGGTCGTGCCGTCGAGGACCTGAAAGAATCGCGCGATCTGTACGATAAGATCGCTTCAGCGCGCACGCAGAAATATAGTGCCGATGAACTGGAACAAGCCAAAAAGCTGCTTGATCAAGCGGAAGTCGATCTTCAAGCCGAACGTTTGAAACTGGCCCTGGAACTTGCAGCGCAAGCTTCGCAAGTGACGCAAGAAGCCGTGGCGAAAGCCAACCGTCTGGCGGCGGAAGATGCTATCACCAGCGCCGGAAATAAACTGTCTCGCGCACGTGAAGCTGGCGCTGCGTTGTACGCCGGTCGCGAAATCGAAAGCGCCCGCAAGCTGTACGACTCGTCCCAGGCACTGTTTGCTAATGACGATTTCGTCAAGGCCGAAGAGTTGGCCCTTTCGGCGGGTGAACGTGCCGATCAGGCATTCTACAAGAAAATCAACGATGCGGAAGCGGCAATCGCCGACGCGAAAGCCGTGGGCGGTTGGGAATACGATAACAACAACTTGAGCAAGGCGAGCGCGGAAGTTCGCGAAGCGCGCACATTGCTTGAAAGCGGTAGCTACGATCTGTCCGCCCAGAAAGCAAACTCCTCGTTGGCCAAGGCAAAGAGCGTTGCACGCGCCACGAAGACCAATAACTATCGCACGGCATTCGCTCGCATCGAAAGCAACCTCGATAAAGGTCGCGATCAAGGCGTCAATTATTTCCAGGTTCAGGACGCGATTGCGGTTCGTCAACGTCTGGCCGAGTTGGAAAATACTTGGAGCCTGGAACGCTATGATTTTGTCATGGCAGAACTGAACAAGCTCGAAGGCCAACTGCGCGGTACGCTCGATTCGACCAACGATGTCGTCGATACCGTTGCCAGCCAGCAAACGGCACGACTCAATCACTTTGTTGAAGTCGGCGCCTCGGATTATGCAGCGGGATTGATCGACACCGCTCGCGAGAACCTGAAATACGCCCGCGTGGATTACCGTAACGGCCTGTACAAGTCGGCGCACTCCTCGCTGGACAAAGCGATTCAGGCGATCAATGAGATCGAAAGCCGCCACAACCAGGAAACTTACGTCGATGTGATCGAAGAGCTCTTCCAACAATACTCGAATGCTCAGTATCGTTTCCGCAATGTGTTGTCGCTGGATCCGACCGAAATGAAAGCCCTGGCGTTCGGAAGCGCGTCGCGCGGAAACATTATCGCGATCGCTGGCCAGGCCACGCCGTCGGATTTCCGTTCCTCGGTCGAGCGCTTATATTCCGAAGTTCTCTACATTCAACCGCCCGCAGGCATGGAAAAGGTCCACCAGAGTGTTGTCCACGCCTTCAACGAAGGTCGGGTGGCGGCGATTCACTTCGAGAAGTTCATCATCCTGAACGAAGCCTCGAACGCGGAAGCCGAAAACCTGATCGATGCGGCTTATGAAAAAGTCAATAGCTCGAACAAGACGATTCTGGACCTCAAACGTCAGTTCTTCTCCGACGAAGTCCGCTTCCGTCTGGTCAGTTCCAGCCTGTAAGCCTGAATGAATTTCGCGAGGAGAGACCAGCATCTCTCCTAGCGAGTTTACGAAAGAAGGAGCCGTCCTCCAATGATGGATTTTTTGGAAAAAGTCAACTATGTGCACCGGATCGAAACGCTGGTAATCGTTGGCGTGGTTCTGTTCACGGCCTATGTATTCTACTCGCTTCAGTTGTTCAAAAAGGATAAAGGTTAAGACTTCGTATCATGGCGGCACCTAAACACCTGGACCTTGCCAACCGCATTGCTGTCGTTCGGGATTATTCCACGCTCTGGCAGCATTTTTTCGCCTTCTTTGCAGACGATCTTTCCGATCGCGTTTTCACGCAGGAGGAAGAGCAGGAATTTGCAAACATCGTAAGTCTGCTGGCCCTCAATCACTACAAATTTCAGGAACTTACGCGCGGTTATTCCAAGGAAACGGACAAAATTGTCAGCATTCTGAAGGAAACGCCAACGCTTGAGCAGATTCAGTTGATGCAGGAAGCCACGTTCTCGAAAATCCAGGTGGAGTGGCACACGCTCTTCATCGGCATGAACAAAATCCTGGGTAAAATGTTGGGCGAGTTACCGCCTAAGAAACTGGCAGAAATTCAAGCACAACAAATGCAGGATGAGGATGAAGATGAAGAATAATCCTCGCCAGTGCGCGGAGCTTTCACCCGGCTGATTCAGGCCGGGTGTTTTTTTGCCGCCGGTTTTTTTTAGAAGTATGTGAATTTCTCTTTTCCCGCCGCCCCAGACCCCCGTACAAAAACCCCGCCTTGGACCCAGGGGATTTTTTTCAGGACGACAACATGGCCAAACGTCAGACCAGAAAGCTTGTCGCGATTGTTTTGGCAGCTGGTATGGGCACGCGAATGAAATCGCAGTTGCCCAAGGTTTTGCACCCAGTTTGCGGCAAACCAATGATTGAACATGTGCTCGACGCGCTCGTGCCTCTCAAGCCCGACGAGATTTTTGTCGTCACTGGGCATCAGCACGAACTCGTCAAAAAATACATTGGTTCGCGTGCCACTTGCGTTCTCCAGAAAGAGCGTCTCGGCACGGCTCACGCCGTGATGATGGTCAAACGCTACCTCAAGGGCATCAAGGGCGATGTGCTTGTCATGTGCGGAGACGCTCCGCTGATACGCACCGAAAGCCTGACCGCGCTGATTATGCGTCGCCAGTCAGCCAAATCGTCTGGTGTCGTGTTAACGACGGAACTCGACAATCCCTTCGGCTATGGACGCATCGTGCGTAACCGCGATCAATCGGTACGGAAGATTGTCGAACAAAAAGACACCAACTCTTACGAAGAAAAGATCGCTGAAATCAACACGGGTACCTACTGCTTCGACGCCGAAGACCTGGTTTGGGCACTTGGTCGGGTAGGGAACAATAATGCTCAGAAAGAGTACTATCTGACGGATACCGTAGAGATTTTGCATCATGCGGATAAACGTGTGGACGCGCAACTGGCCAGCGATCCCACTGAAATGATCGGCGTGAACAGCCGACGCGATCTGGCACAAGCCGAGCAATTTCTCCGTGCGCGCATTCTGAATCGATTCATGGACGCGGGCGTTTCGATTATCGATCCCGCGACCACATTTATCGACGCTTCGGTAACCATTGCACCCGATACGCGTGTGCTGCCGTTCACGATTTTACGCGGCGACGCGACGATTTCCGAGGCCTGCGAATTGGGGCCGCATTTGACGCTGACCGACGCCACCGTTGGGGCGAATGCTCGTCTGTCGCATGCAGTTGTTGAAAATGTCGAAATTGCTTCCGAGGCCGTTATTGGCCCGTTTGTTCATATCACGCCTGGGCAACTTTGCTCCGGCGCCAGTTTGAAAATTGCCCCCAAGCGCCGTACCAAATCGGCATCGCGCACGGTTGGGCCGCGTAAAAAAACGCGGACTGCTTCGCGCACCCGAAAGCCCTGACGCTTTCCAGGCCCCGTGGGCATTTGCCCCGCAGCCAGTATTCTCCGGTGAGGTTTTTCTTCGATGCCACACTTTCCCGATCCGCCCCTGATTATTCCCGGCACTGCTTCGCGCGATTTGGCCAAGCGGGTTTGCGAGCAATTGAACATTCCCGTTGGGGGCATGATGGTCGAACGTTTTGCCGATGGTGAAACATTCGTCAAAATTACCGATAACGTTCGTGGCCGCGATGTATTCGTGATTCAAGCCACCCAACGTCCCACCAATGATAATCTGATGGAATTGCTGCTGACGCTCGACGCTCTGCGTCGCGCCAGCGCCGACCGAATTACCGCGGTGATTCCTTACTTTGGTTACGCGCGCCAGGATCGCAAGGATCAGGGCCGTGTAGCGCTTTCTGCCAAGCTGGTTGCAGATATCATCTGCAAAGCTGGCGCTTCGCGCGTACTGGCAATTGACCTGCACGCCGGTCAACTTCAGGGATTTTTCGACGTTCCCGTGGATCATTTGATCGCAGGCCCGATTTTGATCGACTATATCAAGCATTCTGGCTTGACAAACGTCTGCGTGGTCTCGCCCGATGTTGGCAACGTTAAGCTTGGTCGCGATTATGCGGATCGTCTGGGTGTTCCTCTGGCGATTATCGACAAACATCGCCCGAAAGCGAACGTTTCGGAAGTCAAAGCGATTATCGGTCGTCAAAATATTGTGGACCGTGATGTGTTGATTTTCGACGATATGATTGACACGGCGGGCACGATATGTAACGCCGCTACGGCTCTCAAGGCTGAAGGGGCACGCGATGTGTATGCATTGGCGACCCACGGCGTGTTGAGTGGCAAGGCGTTGGAGCGCATTGAGGCCTCGCCGATTAAAGAAATGGTTGTCACGAATACGATCAACCACGCGCCGGGAACGTTGCCGGCGAAAATCAAAGTCCTGGATGTCGCCCCCTTGCTGGCGAAGGCAATTGACCGAATTCACTGTCACAGTTCGGTCAGTTCGCTGTTTCAGAAGTAAGCAACGATCGGCCAGGCGAGCAGCACACACTCCTAAATCTTAGGAAAGACTACTGAGGGTAAACCTCCGGAGGTTATAGCACAGATGTCAGCCGAACAGATTGTACTTCACGCCGAAGTGCGTGACACCATTGGAAAAGAATGGGCCAAGAAAGCCCGCAAAGACGGTCGTTTGCCGGGCGTGATTTACGGCGCGGCCAAAGATGCCATTGCGATCAGCATCGACGCCCATGAATTTCTGCTGGCGCGTAATGCGGCCCATGGCGATCAGGTCCTGATCGATCTTGAGCTTTCCACCGGTGGCAAAGAGCAGGTCTTCATCAAAGAACTTCAACGCGAGCCGGTTTCCGACCAGATTATTCACGTGGATTTCCTTCGCGTCGATCCGGCCAAGCCAGTGGCGTTGCCGATTCGCGTGTATCAAATCGGTGGTATTCCGGAAGGCGTGAAGCTGGGCGGTATGCTCGAACGTCTTCGTTATACGGTGATGGTCAAAGCGTTGCCCGCAAACATTCCTCCCCACATCAAGGTTAATCTGTCGGGGATGAATTTGGCCGATTCGATCTATGTCAGCGATTTGGCCACGATGGACAATGTGGAATTCCTCGACGACCCGAAGACGGTTATCTTCACAATCGCTGCCAAGGGCAAAGCTGCCAAAGAAGCCTTGGCTGCTTCGGAAGCCGAAGGGGAAGCTGCTCCCGCAGCGAGCGCTTCGGCCTAAGTTTTCCTCGCGAAATCGAACGGTATCGTTGGCTGGTCGCCTGATTGTCAGGCGACCGGCCTTTTTTCGTTGGATTCCCTTGGCCCACGCTTGGGGATAATGGAATTTAGACAGGATGAATGAGATGCCCAGGATGATTAATCGGCAATAAACGATTGGGAATTTTCTAATCCTGTAAATCTCGCGCATCCCGTCCAAAATCGTTCGAGGTTTTACATGTCCGAACCGTCTGGAAATTACCTGTTTCTCTTTGGAATCGCCGTTTTCTGTGTGGTGATGGCTTTTGCTATTTTGCTGTTCGTCTGGCTGATTTGGAAAAAGATCAACGGTTCCAGGGACTCGACTCTACTCATCGAACGTCTCCAGGACCTTGAACGTCGTGTGGCCGAGGAAATCTCCCGTTCGCGCGAAACCTCTGAACGCGCGTTGCGTGAAGCCACCGAATCCCAGGGACGTGTGCAGCTTGAAACCGCGCAAAAGTTGACTTCGCAATTTGAACAAACGCGCACGCAATTGGTGGATACGCTCAACGACCGATTCCATCAAATTCAACAGCAGCAGTCCGAAACCCTCGAGGGCGTCAAACGCAGCCAGGAGGAACGCCTCGGCAAGGTCGAAGAGGCGATGGGGAATTTGGAGAAGCGCCAGATAGAGTCGGCGGCTAAACAGGCCGAGTCGCAAGCGCGTGGGTTGGAAGGATTCAAAGAAACCTTCACCAATCGCATGCAGGAGTCTCAGAAAAGCCAGGCTGAATTGTTCACGGCTCTCCAGGATCGTGTGCGACTTGGCCTCGATCAAATGCGCCAGGAGAACGAAGCCAAGCTGGAGAAGATCCGGCTGACCGTGGACGAGAAGCTTCAAGCGACTTTGGAAAATCGTCTTGGCGAATCCTTCAAAATCGTGAGCGAACGCCTTGAGCAAGTGCATAAAGGTCTTGGCGAAATGCAATCGCTCGCCAGCGGGGTAGGTGACCTCAAGCGAGTGCTGACCAACGTGCGTTCGCGTGGCGTTTACGGCGAAGTACAGCTCGAAGCGTTGCTAGAGCAGGTGATGACGCCCGCACAGTACGAAAAAAACTGCGCCACGATTCCCAACAGCAACGAACGGGTGGAATTTGCGATTCGTCTGCCCGGACGCGGAGACGACGATTCGATCGTTTACCTGCCCATCGACGCGAAATTCCCCCAGGAAGACTACTTGCGCCTTCAGGATGCCTACGAAGCGGGCGATCAAGCAGCGCTTGAAGCCGCTCAACGCGGGTTGCGAACACGGTTGCTGAATGAGGCATCGAAAATTCGCCAGAAGTACGTTGCGCCGCCTCATACGACTGATTTCGCCCTGCTGTTTTTGCCGACCGAAGGACTTTACGCCGAAGTGTTGCGTATGGGCGGTGTGGCCGAACAGTTGCAATCCGATCACCAGGTGATCCTCGTCGGTCCCACGACGCTTTACGCGGTTCTGAACAGTCTTCAGATGGGGTTCCGGACGCTCGCGATTGAGAAACGCAGCGGAGAAGTGTGGAAAGTGCTCGGTGCGGTTAAGACCGAATTCGGCAAATTCGGCGAATCGTTGAAGGCGGTGAGCAAGAAGCTGCAAGAAGCCAGCAACAAGATCGACGATTCGGCCCGGCGCTCTCGCGTGATGGAGCGCAAGCTGCGTGAGGTCGAAGCCTTGCCCGACGCCGATACGAACAAAATCCTCCCCTTCGCAATGGGCGAAGAGGAGGACGAAAATGGCGAACCGGACGAAGATTGACGGTTTCGATTAGTTTGCAGCGACGCTGTTCACCAACTCGATCTTCGGAAACGTTTCCACATGCAGTGTTTGCGTCGGGTAAGCGAATTCGACGCCTTCCGCAATCAATGCACGCATGATGGCGAGATTGATCGCCTGTTGTTTGTCCATGTAAATATTGAAATCACCCGTCAGAACGTAATACACGACCTCGAAATTGAGCGACGAGGCGCCGAAATCTTTGAAGTGGGCACGGTCGAATCGCGTCCCTTCTAGCCCCTTGATAATGTCCTGCACAATTCCCGGAATTTGCTCCAGCTTGTCCGGCGGTGTCTGGTAAATCACACCGAAGGCAAACACGACGCGGCGTTCGAGCATGCGCTTGTAATTGCGCACGCGACTATCGAGCAGATCGGCGTTCGAGAAGATGATCTGTTCGCCACCGAGGCTACGCACCCGCGTGGTTTTGATGCCAATGCGTTCGACAGCGCCGAGTTCCGATCCAACGATGATGAAGTCGCCGATTTCAAATGGTTTATCGAGAATAATCGCCACCGAGCAGAAGATGTCGCCGAGGATTTTTTGCAACGCAAAACCGATGGCGATACCACCAACGCCCAGCCCAGCGACCAGGGGAGCGACCGGTATGCCCATGGTGGATAAGATCAGAACGAAAATGCCCGACCAAAGTAGCAGCAGGGAGAAAAATTTGACGACGCTCGAAGCCGATTGAGCAGACCCGCCCGAAATATTCAGCTTCACCATCGACGATTCAACGCTGTTGGCGATGAAGTTATTTCCCCACATGCCGACCTGGATGTATAAAACGATAAGAAGGAACGTTTTGGTCAGGGCGTAGAAACTTTGAGGAACGCCGGGCACCACGATCAGAGCGATTAAAACCGATAGCGCGAGGACGGCGAATCTCAGGGTGCTTTTCAGGGCTTTGAGTAGATAATCGTCGATGTTCGTTTTTGACGCTTCGACTCTTTTTTGCAATTTTTCGACGGTTCGTTTCAAAACGAAGTTGATCACGATGAACAAAATCAGCACCGAGATGAGAAATAAGAACCACGTTCCCACGGGTGTTCCCAGGACGGGTTGGCTGAGGTAGGTTTCGATTTGTTCTTTTGTCATGATGACTCCTTGGTCGAGATTAAAAACTGAATTACCCACACCGATGAAGATGCAGGATGTTTATCGTGATTGGTTTATCTTTCGTCGTCAGCTTGCGTTCCCCGGCGGAATCAGGCGGAACCAGTAAAATCCGTGCGGCCCGAGTGTGATCAGGTAGGGCAGTTCACCGATCAGCGGGAAATTGATGTCTCCGAACAAGTCAATGGGTCGCCAGCCCGCGTAGTGACGCAAGTCCAGTTCCACGAATTGGCTGAACCGCGACAGGTTGTTGACCGCCATGACGACGGTGCCGTCGTGCTCGCGCAGGTAAGCAAGCACATGCTGATTTTCGGGGTAGAGGAACTCGATTTCGCCACGCCCGAACACGGGATAGCGTTTGCGAATCGCCAGCACCAGCCGCAGCCAGTTTAAAAACGACGACGAGGTGCGCGACTGGGCTTCTACGTTGGTGCCCTGATAGTTGTAGCCCGGGTCCAAAATCAACGGAGCGCACAAACGCCCCGGATCGGCTTCCGAAAACCCAGCGTTACGGTTGTCGTTCCATTGCATGGGCGTGCGCACGCCGGATCGGTCGCCCAGATAGAAGTTATCGCCCATTCCGATTTCATCGCCGTAATACAAAATCGGACTGCCGGGCAACGTGAGGAGCAGGCTGTGCGCCAGTTCGATCGCACGGCGGTTTTTATCCATCAGCGGGAACAGACGGCGCCGGATGCCAATGTTGATCCGCATGCGCGGGTCCTTGGCGTATTCCGAATACATATAGTCGCGTTCTTCGTCGGTCACCATTTCGAGCGTCAGTTCGTCGTGATTGCGCAGGAACATCGCCCATTGGCATTGTTCGGGAATTTTCGGGAGAATCTTGATGATGTTTTCGATCGGATTGCGGTTTTCCTGGCGAATAGCCATGAAAATACGGGGCATGATGGGGAAATTGAACGCCATCTGGAATTCGTCGTTGTCGCCAAAATATTCGGCCACGTCCTGGGGCCATTGATTGGCCTCGGCCAGCAGCAATGCTCCGGGGTGATGTTGATTCACAAAGGAGCGCATCTCTTTACAGAAGTCGTGTGTTTCTGGCAGGTTTTCGCAATTGGTCCCTTCGCGTTCGAACAGGTAGGGCACCGCGTCCACGCGGAAGCCATCGAGCCCTTTGGACAGCCAGAAGTCGATGATGTTGAGCATCTCGTCGCGCACGGCGGGATTATCGAAATTCAGATCCGGCTGGTGGCTGAAAAACCGATGCCAGTAGTATTGGCGCGATTCCGCGTGGTAAGCCCAGTTTGAGGCTTCCGTGTCGCAGAAAATAATGCGAACTTCCTTGAATTTATTGGGATTATCTGACCAGACATAATAATCGTGATGAGGCGAATCCGGGTCTGCCAACGCTTCCCTGAACCAGGGGTGTTCGCTGCTGGTGTGATTGACAACCAGATCGGCGATGACACGGATACCGCGCTCGTGGGCGGCTTCGAGAAAATTCTCGAAATCGCGCATCGTACCATAATCCGGGTGAATGTTGTAATAATCGGCGATGTCGTAACCATCGTCGCGCAGAGGCGACGGATACATCGGCAATAACCAGATACAGGTTACACCCAAGTCGCGGATATAGTCGAGTTTTTCGCGCAAACCGATAAAATCGCCAATTCCGTCCGCGTTTCCATCGCGGAACGATCGCACGAAGACTTCATAAAAAACAGCATCCTTGTACCAATCAAGTTGGCTTCGGTCCAAAGGCATGGATTCAAGGGGCTCCTGATGATAGGGATGGGGCGATTCGCTTCGAGATGGTTCAATCCATGAGCAACCCTTGCAAAAGCCGCACCCGGGGGGCAAGGATGGATGACCTTGCGAAATTCATTGGGGCAAAGGCGCTCAAACGTATTTTTGTCGGATCACTTCCACGGGAAGACATTTGGACACATAAATGTAGTATCCGCCGATTCGTTGCTGGAATCGGTAGCCATCGAGAATGGCAGCGCGCATGGCGGGCGTGAAGCCCTGGAAAACCTGGTTTTCGTTCGCGATATCCTGAATGGTGACAATCAGGCTGAAATGTTTGCCGCTTCGTAAATCGTCAACGAACGACGATTCGTCCCATTTTTCTTCCTTGGCGAGCTGTGACATGATGAACGGTTGGTAAAGCACCTCTTTGCCTGCCAGAAGCGTAAAAATCGGCTCTTCGCACAACACGTCGCTCCGCATTTCCGAAACCATCAATTGGACTTTACTGTATTGTACGGCATTGGCGGCCACAGGTCCGGGCTCGAACAGAGCAACCATGGGACGATTAGTCGCGTTTTTTCCCCGCCAGAAGTCCAGTGGTACTTCGAGGCGAAAAGCGTGCAGCGTCAGGAGCGCGATTGCGGTAACGACTAAAACACGGGTGAAAACCGGATTCCGGCTGCTTGCGTCCTTCCGGTTATCGAGTGATTTGAATACGCGCGCCAATGCAAGGCCGAAGCAGAGCGCCACGGTGGCGTGGAATTCGAGCAGGTAGTTTGCCGCGGCACCTGCTTTACCGGTGCTGGTCAGCGACAACGCGGCAAGAATCACAAAGGCGACTGAAACGGGAAATGCCCCCGAGCGATGGCCCGGAGTTTCTGGTTCGACCTCAGGCGATGGCTCTGATGTTCGTAGGTTCGAGGAGTCAATTGAGATACAGGCAAGTAAAGCAAGCAACGCCAGTAGTTTGTATCGTTCAAAAAACCAGAGGTGCTTTAGCCAGATGGCGATTTGCCCCTCGACCATTTCGTTGGCATTGTATGCCACGGTATGGAGGAGGAACTGGCCGTTTGTAAAGGCGTGGGCGAAGGCCAGCAAGCCGCCGTTCAATACAATCATCACCACGCAGAACAGCCCGGCACGTCGAAAATCGCGTTGCCAGAGCATGCCCGCCAGCGCCGCTGCGGGGGCAATAATCTGGGTTTGTTTGGTGAAAAACGCTGCCGTAAACAGAAGACAGCCGAGGACAAATCCCCCTTGGCGATGGCGCGAAGTGATCGCTACCAACCCCCACAGGCCAAATGCAATCGCGGGCAGATCCACTCGGGCAAACGCGATCCAGTTATTGACGTCCCAGGTGCCGAGAAACATCCCGATGGCCAGCACGGCGGGAAGCACGGCGTCGGTTTCACGGATCAGAAATTGGGTCAATGCCGCGATGATCGCTAAAACAGCCAGTAACACGATCGCTCGCCCCAGCGGAAGACTAGGTTGTGCGAATGCCATCAATCCACCCACAAGTGCGGGATAAATGGGGGGATAATTCCCCACCAGGTAGGGCGATTCTTCGATGGGCTGGTAGATGGACTCGCCCCGGGCCAGTTTCATTGCCTGGTCGAGAAGAAAGCCTTCTTCGCGGTCGAGTTGATAAGGGTAATTCATGGCGTCGGCGGAACGCTGGATCGGCTTGTAAGCCGCCAGGAGAAGCAAAATCAACGCAGGAAGCAGCGCCACTCGGGTCCAAAACGCCCAGGGAGTTATTGGTTGGGTCGATGGATTACGGGAACCCGTCGAGCCCTCCGGTGGGACGTCGGCGGAGGGAACTTCTTCCTCTGGGCGGGGCAACGCGTCGTCGCTCATGGGGCGGATTGAAACTTTCCGTGGAGAGTCAGGAGCAGGTCATTGCAGCAAATGATCGAAGAACGGCTGCTTCGACCGATTGTGCGGTCAGCGCTTGCATACAGGAAGGTCGGACGTCGCATTCCTTCAGATAACAGGGCGAGCATCCGTAATCGGTTATCAGTTTTTCTCCGCGTCCAAACAGATCGACTTCCTGGTGGCAGGTTGGGCCGAAAAATGCCACGACCTGCTTATTGAGCGCGATTCCAACGTGCATCGCAAGGCTGTCGGACGACAGCACCACGTTCGTGTTTTCCACGAGGGCGAAGAAAACTTCGAGGGAGTTGTCTGTCCCGGAATCGAAGACCGTTTGGTCGGCTAGTTCGCCTGCCCGCGACATCAATTCAGCGTGTAACGATGCTTCTCGAGGCCCACCCAGCAGCAGCAGGCGCATGTCGCCTCGCCGCCCGAGCGATTCGATCAGGGCAGAGAAACCCTCGACCGTCCAGGCTTTTGTGGCAAAGACGGGGCCGCATCCCGTGTTGACGCCGATAATCGGTTTGTCGCGCGGAATGCCAATCGCGGCGAGACGTTTTTCTGCACTCGTACGCGCGGTGTTGGAAATCGTCAGGTTATACTCGTCGTTTTGATATTCCAGTTCGACCATATCGTACAGAATCTGCTGATGAGTCAGCGTATTTTGGTGATACTTGAGTTCGTCGGAAAGTCCAAGGCGCAGGGCGTGCATTGAACCTTCGTTCCAAACCGTTACGCGGTTATGGTCAGTCGGTGCGTAGCCTAATTTTCGGCTGGCGCTGAGTTTTCGGGAAAGCGCAAGGGCTTCGGCGTCTTTATCCAGGCAGATCAGAACGTCGAATCGACGACCTTCGAGTGCCAGCAACCCAGCGGGGGTGAAAGCTCGAACTTCGTTGACGAGCGGGTCGCGAACGATCGGTTCGCTGCCGGACGCTGTCAGCCACGTAATCCACGATTGAGGGTAGGTACGCTTGAGTCCGGTGAGTAGGCATTTTGAGCGTAACGCGTCGCCCATCGCGCCTAGTTTGATGATCAGAATTTCCGCTCCACGCGGGTCGTAATGCGGGCATTCCGGACAGCCATCGTTTTTATGACACGGCTTATAACCCGAATAAAACCGGCAATCTGTCTTTATCTGATCGAGTGCAATATGGGCAAACGAGGTCACGGAGTTATCCTGGGTTTTGGGTCAGGGTTGAAGTCGTTTCAAGTCGAACCCTATTCCAAGCGTGTCATGCCGCCAAGGGCAAAAAAACTCGCCGCCGCATGGTGGCGGCGGCGAGGGAGAGGTCGGGGTCGAGGCGTTCTCAGTTCGTGCCGCTTAATGCGGGTTCTTCTTCGGTCTTTTCCTTATCCTGCTTTTGAACGTCGAAGGTCAGGTTTTCGCTGTCTTCGCCCATGTGCGCGGTGACTTCGCAGCCTTCGCTGACTTCGCCGGAAATGAGCATCAGGGAAAGTGGATCTTCGAGATAGTTCTGGATCACGCGACGCAGCGGACGCGCGCCGTATTCCGGATCGTAGCCTTTGTTGACCAGGAACTCGCGGACATTTTCGTCCAACGTCAGAGTGATGGATTTTTCGAGCAGCCGTTTGTTCAGACGATCCATCATGATGTTGACGATTTCGTTGATGTCGTCGTGCGTCAACGAATGGAACACCACGATTTCGTCCAGACGATTCAGGAACTCGGGGTTGAAGACTTTCTTCACTTCCACCATCACCTTGGACTTCATCGAATCGTAATCGATGTCGTCGCTCTGGGCCTGGAAACCGAGCGAGCCACCGCTTTTGATGCGGCGCGTGCCGACGTTCGAGGTCAGAATGATGATCGTGTTTCGGAAGTCCACCACGTGGCCCCAGCTATCGGTCAGGCGCCCATCATCGAGCACCTGGAGCAACAGCGAGAAGACGTCCGGGTGAGCTTTTTCGATTTCGTCGAGCAACACGACCGAGTACGGGCGTTGACGAACTTTCTCGGTCAACTGGCCGCCTTCTTCGTAACCCACGTATCCTGGAGGCGCACCCAGCAGGCGAGACACACTGTATTTCTCCATGTACTCGCTCATATCGATGCGGATCAGCGCATCCTGGCTGCCGAAAAGGAACTCGGCGAGCGTTTTGGCCAGTTCGGTTTTTCCGACACCGGTCGGGCCGAGGAACACGAATGAACCTGCCGGGCGTGCCGGATCTTTCAGGCCAGACCGCGAACGGCGAATGGCCTTGCAGATGGTCTCGATGGCTTCGCGTTGCGAAATCACGCGGCGGCCAAGCTCTTCTTCCATGCGGACCAGCTTGCGGGTTTCTTCTTCTTCGAGACGAACGAGCGGCACACCAGTCCACTTGGAGATAATGTAAGCAACATCGTTATCTTCAATGGTTTGAAGTTGTTCTGTGTCGGCTTTTTTACGATGCCACTCGGCGATCAGCTCGTCTTTTTTCTCGGTCAGGTCATCGCGTTTCGTTTTGATTTCGGCGCATTTTTCGAACTCCTGCTGGTTTTTGAACTCACGCAGTTGTTCTTCCAGTTTCTGGATTTCCTTCTCCAAATTCTTGACGTCCTGTGGCTTCATATTGGCCTGCAGGCGCGCGCGCGATCCAGCCTCATCGATGACGTCGATAGCTTTATCCGGCAAGTGCCGGTCCGTGACGTAGCGATCCGACAGCAGCACCGCCGCGCGGATGGCTTCGTCGCTGATAATCACGTTGTGGTGGCTCTCGTAGCGGGGACGAAGACCCTTGAGGATTTCAACCGCCTGATCCGCAGATGGGGGATTGATGACGATGCTCTGGAAGCGACGTTCCAACGCGCCGTCCTTTTCGATGTACTTGCGGTATTCTTCGAGCGTTGTGGCGCCGATGCACTGGATTTCGCCGCGGCTCAGAGCGGGTTTCAGCATGTTGCTGGCGTCGATGGCTCCTTCGGCGGCGCCCGCGCCGACGAGCGTGTGCAGCTCGTCGATGAAGATCAGCACGTCCTGGCTGCGCGAAATTTCCTGCATGATCGCTTTCAGGCGTTCCTCGAACTGGCCACGGTATTTTGTGCCGGCGACGATGGCTGCCAGGTCCAGCGAAAGCAGGCGTTTATCGACCAGCAGGTCGGGAATATCGGCGCTAACGATGCGTTGAGCGAGGCCTTCGACGATGGCTGTTTTGCCCACGCCCGGCTCACCGAGCAGAATCGGGTTGTTCTTGGTGCGGCGGCACAAAACCTGAAGGATGCGCTCGATTTCGTCCTCGCGTCCGATCACCGGGTCCAACTTGCTTTCGCGAGCCAGTTGGGTCAGATCACGGCCAAACGTATCGAGTGCCGGCGTCTTGGATTTTTCGCTCGGTTCATTGCCAAGCTGCGATTTTCCACTGCTCATCGGGCTGGTGCCCGCCGTGGGCGAGTTGCCTTCGATCAGGTTGAGGACTTCACGCTTAACTTTATTGAAATCAATGTTGAACTGGCGCAGGCAACGGGCGGCCAGCGTGTTTTCTTCCTTGATCAACGCGAGCAGCAGATGCTCGGTGCCGATCCAGTTGTGGCGCAGTTGCTTGGCGATATTGCGTGCGGATTCGATGACCTTTTTGGCTTCCACGTTCTGCGGAAAAATCCCAACAGTTGGACCTTTGCCGACTTCAAGCATGCGCTCGAGTTCGAGTTTCAGGTCGTCGAGGTCGATCCCCAGGTTCAGCAGTGTTTGCACCGCCAGGCCTTCGGCTTTGCGGATGATGCCGAGCAGAAAGTGCTCGGGGCCGATATAGTCGTGTCCGAGTCGGCCCGCCTCGTTACGGGACTGACGCATGACTTCTTTCCAGCCCGGTGTGAAGGGGGTTTCATTGATCGGCATGGGGGGTGACCTCCTCGGGGGTTTCTTGCGCGATGTCGTGCGGGGTCAGGGGGTGAAGGCTTGATTTCATTCGGTCCAGTATAGGGTCCGGTTCGGGTGCAGTGTCAATAAATCCCGTAAAACTGTGGGTCAATGTGGACTGGATTCCCAATGTTTTTTACACCCTTGTCCTAATTTTGTTCACTTGAGCGCAAAATCCGTTCTCTTAAGTAGAGTGCGCGGAGTTCGTCGCGTGACACTTCGTCGTTTCCGTTCTTGCCTTTCAGGTGTTCCAGGTGTGCCGGCTGAATTTCAAAAACCAGCTTGTTTAAATCTTCGTGTCCCAATTTCTGGAAGTATCCTTGATCGATTCCAAGGCGTATTCGGCTGAGGAGCATCATGGCTTCGGTGGAATCTATTTTCCGTGCATAGTGCAACAGGCCGAAACTGCGCCAGATGTAATCCTCGGTCGAGGCTTCGTGGTGTTTGAAGAGCTCCAACCGGGCTTCTTCTTCCTTTTCGACGATTCGTTGAATCACGCTTTCCAGGGTTTGCACGATTTGCTCGACGGATCGACCCAACGTGATTTCGTTCGAGATCTGATACAAGTCTCCGGTGAAGTCGGAGTTCTCTCCGTCGAATCCCCGCACGGTCAGACCGTGATGGGTGATGCCCTGGAGGGCGTTTTCCACTTCTTTGAGCAGCGTCAGTCCCGGAAGGTGCAACATGACCGAGGCACGGAATCCGGTGCCGACATTCGTTGGACAAGCAGTCAGGTATCCGAGTTTCTCGGAATAGGCAAATCCGACGATTTTCGACATGGCATTGTCGATTTCGTCCAGCCGTTCGACGGCTTGCGCGATGTTCAGCCCAGGACGAATGACCTGGATGCGAAGGTGGTCTTCCTCATTCACCAGGATCGAAGCCATGCCGTCGGGCGAGACGTAAGCCATCAGGTGTTCTCCGCCGCGTTCCATTTCCTTGCTGATCACGCGGCTCTCTTTCAGGAACCGCCGGTCCATGCGTCCCAGTTTACATAATTCGAGACGATCGAACGTTTTCAGGAATTCGGATTTGGCGACTCGTTCCTGAATGAACTTGTCCACGCGTTGAAGGATCTCGGGGCGGGCATGGGGCGAGAAGGGAAACCCAGCCAGATTGCGTGCGTAGCGGGCGCGGCTGGAAATGGCCACGTGCGTGGCTGGAGCGGTTTGCTTCAGCCAGTTGTCCGATATGTCGAATATGCGATGGGCCACAATCAGTTCTCTTCGGTGGGTTTGTCTTTGGGCTGGACTTCGGGTTCCTCGGCGGCGCTGTTGATTTTCTTCTCCAACCGGGTGATTTCATCGCGAAGAAAAGCGGCGCGTTCGAAATCTTCGTATTCGATGCACAGCTTCAGTTCTGAACGCGCTTCGCTCAATTGCTCCTGCCACTCGGCCAATCGAGAGGGGGGCTCTTCGCCGTCGGTTACGTGCTCGGTGGTGCGATGGTACTTGGCCAGGTCTTCTTCCAGTTCCGCTGCAAAGGCTTCGTAGCAATCCGGACAGCCGAGCATCAAGGTTGACTTGTAAACGGAATAATCCAATCCGCACGAGGGGCAAGGGTCGGGAGTCTGCACATGACGGCCTTCTTCCAACTTGGTCATCTGGGCTTTTTGTTGTTTGAGCAATTCCTTCAGCATGATGTCGATGTTCTGATGCTTCTCGAAAATCTTTTTCTGATAGGGACTTGCTTCGGAAGCGCAGACTTGACAGAGGCAAATCTGGTACGGATTGCCGCCCTTTTCTACGCGGGTGAGCTTCACCACGGCATCGTCTTTGCCACATCGTTCACATTTCATTTCAAGGCTTCCCTTTTGGCCCTTTAAAGCGCTCCATTTGTGCGTTTCGAGGAACTTGGTCGAGAAGACCATTGCCGGAAAAATTGGGTCAAGGTTAGTTTAGTTCACTGGAAACAACTTTTCGCGCATCGTCCTTCGGACTTGCATTTATTTGGAACGCGAGATGAATGCCACTTGAGAAAATGGTATCGCGTTTGCCATTGATGGCACAATCGTCAATCATCTCATATGGAAATTGAATGAAACGAAAGGCTTGCGCCGGGCGGACGGCACCCCAGCATCGGCATTCAAGATGTTTCGATGATGCAACTGAGGAACCAATGGGAAGAAAACGACACACTTCACCAGCGCCTGTACCGGGGGCCGAGTCGCTGAAATCGGCGGCTTCCTGGGTGCAACCGGACGTATGGAAGCTGCAACGCGATGGACGCGTGGTGGTTTGGAAAACGTTTCGGCGCAGCCCTTGGTTTCTACGGATGACGCTATGCCGGTGGATGGCAAGACGCGAAGCACGGAATTTAAAAATTCTTCAAGGCCTCGATTGGGCGCCTGTTTTTCTTGGTATGCCGGAGCCAACGACAATCGAGATGACATTTCTCGAAGCGGCTCCGGTGCCGGAGAAAAAATTTACGTTGGATTCCGAGTATTTCGACCGGTTGTGGAAGGTGATCGATGAAATGCACACCCGTGGTTTGAATCATGGCGATCTGCGGCGAAAGAACTTGCTTTGCAGTACCCGCGATGGCTCCCCATTGATGGTGGATTTCGCCCAGTGCATGTATTGTCCTTCGCGCAAGTCGCTGTTTTTTCGGCTGGTGCAGCGGCGCGCATACGATGTCGATCGAATAACCTTTCTGAAGTTGAAGGAATGGTACATTGGGACGAAAAATATTACCGCCGAAGAGAAAGCTGCGGTGCGCAACCGGCCGTTTCACTTGCGAGTGGGCCAGTTTTTGAAGAAGCAAGTGTACCGGCGGATCAAACATGCCATCCTGCGAAAATGATCCGGTGAAATTTCCCTTCACAAAACGTGGAGTTCAGGCGTGAACGAATTTCCAACCCTTGAATTGTTCAGCGTGCCTGTGGCCGCGATAACCGTCGATGAATTCATCGATCGGTTGTTGTCGTGGGCTTCCGAGGGACGGAGTTCTGAAACGCCAAAGGTTATCGGCTACCTGAACGCGCACACGGTGAATCTGGCCCATCGAGACGTTGAATATTTTGCCGCGTTGAAACGGTTTGCGCTGGTTTACGCGGACGGCATGGCAGTGGTTCGAGCTGCCCCTCGTTTGGCAGGCGGAGCGCTGCCTGAGCGCATCAACGCGGGCGATTTTTTGCGCCGGTTTTTGTGGAGCGCTTCCGCGCGGAAATTTCGTGTGGCGTTTGTTGGGTCTCAGCAGCAAACGGTGGATGCTTGTGTCGAGGCGATGCGTTGCGAAGTGCCAAACCTCGATGTCTGTTTTGTAGCGAACGGTCATTTTGTACGCGGTGGGCGAGAGGAACAGAGCATCCTCGATGGACTGCGGGACGCGAATCCGGACATTGTTTTGATCGGGATGGGAAGCCCGCGCCAGGAAGCCTGGGCATTGGATCATGCGGCGGAAATCGGCGCGCCGGTGCTTTGGTGTGTCGGGGCGTTGTTTGAGTATTTCGCCGACCGAAAACGCGCACCTGTCTGGATGCGCGAATGGGGGCTGGAATGGTTATTTCGGCTAGTGCTCGAACCGCACCGACTGGCGGGGCGGTACTTGTGGGGGAACATGCTGTTTATGTGGCGCGTTTGGCGGGCTCCAACTACTCGCCTCGATTCTGGGCAATGATCAGTCGAATTCTTCTCCCAGCCAAAACATCAGCCATAACAACGCGTGCTCAACACGAGCCATGTAGCCGTCGATGCGGTTTTCAGGATGGGGCATGAGGTATGGCATGGGACACCTCCCAGGCGGAATATCCAACTGCAAGTAACTTTGTCATCCGGTGGGAAAAAAAGCAAGGAAATTGCCGGGGAATTCGACCCGACGAGGCGACTCGCCTCCTGCAGAATCGTTGCCTGGATAAAGAACAGTCGCCCCTATCGCGTGGGATCCCAAGCGACGGGCGACTGTCCTAAACGGAGGGAGTCGCAAAAACGGGCGACAATTTTTGCCGCCAAGGTGCTGCCTATTCGTGTGTGATGCACGAGAAAGCCATGCGTACGGATTCTTCCGTGCTTTGCCGCATCACATCCATGATGACGGGTTCTTCCTCGCGAAAAATCATGGGCGAGGAATCGTTTTCGAGGCATTCGATATGTTGGGCCAACGATTCGCATGTGAGCGCAATCAGCGTCAGACGATGACGCAAAACATCGATTGCTTCTGTGTGCGAATGGGTAAATTGGCTTTCCCGTATCGCGTTGTGGGCCGTTTTCTGGATGTCATCCAGACCCGCCCGTACTTCGGACAGTTCCGAGACGTTCATGAGACATCCCTCCTATTTCTGGAATCATCTTTACGGGTACCAAAAACGCGAAGGGATTGCAATCTTTTTCCAGTTAAATTTTCGATTTAGACCGTGTTCTGAAAACATTAAGCTATAATGCAGGTTTGGGCGGGCGGGAATTATTTCCCGCCCGTTTCTCCCTTCTGTAACGGCTTGGGCAGGTCCGTAGATTTCTCAATTCCTTCCGGGCCAATGACGACCTTGAAGTCGTTCAAAATCAACGTGATGCGCTCTCCAAGCGATAGCGCTTTTTTCAACTCCGGATACTGCTCGATCAACTTGGTGTGCGCCTCGCTCAGGTACTTGACTTCGAGCGTTTTCTTCCCCTCGAAGCTTGTTTTTTCGATCCAGGTATCGCCGATCAACTCGAACGTCCGTCGATGGATTTTCTTTACGCGCACCTGGATGTTCTGGTCCTTCACGCTGGAGAGTGTTTCGGCGGATTTTCGTTCCTGCAATTCACGCGCGGCGGCCACGGATTCTTCGCCCGATTGCGCCCGAAGCGCATGGGTAGAGGAGGAGGCCGAACGTGGCGGCGGAGCGGATTGAGCAGTGGACTTTTGCATCGCCCAATCGTTTGAGGCAGCGGGTGGCGGTGCCGCGAACGCTGATGCTCCACCATTTGGCGCAAAAACATCGGGTGCCGAATTTAACTCGTAAAGAGGCATTGGAGTCATGGCCTGTGGTTGCACGCGGGCGAAATCATCCCGTCCGCGACGCCCGTCGAGTTCCGAATCCTCGACGGCCAGGTAGCTGGTGTACGGCGTGATCAGATTGAATTCTTCACCGAGCGCGATGACTTCTTCGCGCAGTTCCCGGTCTTCGCCGTGGCGACGGATTTCTTCCAGCAGATAACCGACTTTGCGATTCGCCCAAAGGGCTTCGATGGTCGAGGTTTTCGTGTCGGTTTCTTTCGGAAAGTTGGTTTCCAACACTTCCTGATAGGGTTGATCCCCAACTAATCCCGCCAATGTTACGGTGGTGGGGCCATGGCCTTTATATCGGCCAAAAACGAGCAGGTTTTGTCCACGGAAGAGGTCGGGCAATTTGGCCGGATAGATGTCGTGAATTTCCACTTTGGGAATCGAAAGATTCAGATCGGTCAACACGGGATAAGCGACCGAATCGAAGAAGCCCGAAACTTTGACTTCGATGTCTTCGTCGGGTGTGATATAGGCGGACACCGCACGCGTATCGCTGGCGATGGCGTCAAGCAGGTGCGTGTTAACATCATATCCTACACCGAGTGAAAACACACGTAAGCCGTTTTCGTTCATCGATTCCAGACGGCGTAAAATCTGGCTTGGTTCGGTAACGCCAACCGTGGGCAATCCATCGGTTAAAAACACGATCTGATGCAGACCAGTTCCTGTATTTTGTTCGATCGCTTTGCTTAAGGCGGCTTCGATATTGGTGCCGCCGCGGGCGCGAATGGAAGAAATGAACTCGTTGGCTTTTTTGATATTTTCAGGTGTGGCGGCGATCGGCTCGCGATGGAAGGTTTCCACGCCGGTGCTGAACGTGATCAAGTTGAACGTGTCTTCGGGGCCTAACGCCCCAAGACATTGAACCAATGCATCGCACGCTTTGCCGATTTTGCCGCCTTCATTCATCGAACCGCTGACATCGAGCACAAACGTCACGTTTTTCGGTACCGGCTTGGCCAACGCTCCTTCGGCAGGGGGCGTGATCATCAGCATGAAGGTACCGTCTTCGTCCGCTTCCGGGCGATAGGCCACCATGTGCATGTTCAGCCCTTCGCCTTCGGGGGCGAACAGCAGCGTGAACCCATGATCGGCCCCGGGAACGTAATCAGGTACAACCACGTCGATGTGTTTCCCGTCTTTGCTGGGCGACCAATCGACGATATGAGTGGGCGAGTACACGGTGCCGAGGGGTTCGTCCCAATGGATCGAGAGTTGAAAGTCGGTTTCTAGAACCGGGACGAAGCGTTTCGGTCCTCCGTCGGCGAAATTGAATGCATACATTTCGCCTTCGCGGCGAATCGGTTGTGCGAAGGATAGTTCAATCGGCATGTCGCCGCGCGCGGGAATAGGAAACACACGCATACTGAACGTTTGCGCATCGATGTATTCCAGTAACCCGGGGTCTTGCATTCGGCGCACGATGCCCGTGTAGATTTCACGCGCTTGCTCACGTTCGAGCGCCGTGGCGTGGACTTCCTGCCCGTTGATCACCATCGAAAAGTCAGTGACTTGGGCGTCTTTGGGCAGCGGGACGAGGAAGGTGCCTTCGAGTTGGCGGTTGTAGGGATTGTGGAAGACTTGCTTGAGATGCGTGCGGGCGACGGGACCGTCGATGCGCACATCGATGACTTGGCTTTTGATTTCGAGGGGGGCGTATTGCGCGTCGGTGGGAACCAGAATGGTGAGGGCGCGGCTTTCGAGCGGCAAGACGGCCAGCAAAACAGCAAAAATAAAAAGAACGACGCGATTCATGGGACAACCCTCCCCGATGGTGGACATGATGGTGCTCGGTTTGTCGGACAATCCCGGCGGGGGAGAGGTTCCCGGGATGGGAACTTATGTCATAAAGCATTTGGATAAGACAGCGAAATTTGATACCGTTTTTACGTTGAATGTCGCCTGCAAGCGATTGTTTGGTGAGGTGTTGGCTTGGTCAGTGCTTTTCGTCCTCATCGGTGCGCAAGTTTGCAGACCACTCGCAGAATGCGTTTACGCCTAATGTGTACAGAATCACAACGACCGCTGCAATGACCGGCGCACCCACCATACCGAGTATGGGAATGGTTTGGACCAGATAGGCCCCAAGTGCTAATCCCCCGCTTCCGACCGCAAACTCCGGAGTAATAGTTGGAATGTTCTTGTCGCCTTTCGCTTGCCCTATAACGCTCTCGACCTTCTTTCTGATCTCAGGATCGCCGCAGATGTATTTTCTTAGTGTGCGTGCAAAGTATCCAAAGAAACCCGTTTCGTGTTGGGCGTCCAGGGCCAATTGATAAACAGACATGCTGTCGTAATAAGGTGAATCAACAGCCAGTTCGCGACGTATTTGTGCAAGTGTTTGATATTGCCAAGTCCTCGTTTTTTCAGGGGTATCGAACTGCTCAGGGGGTTCAAGATGCCATGCGCGATACGCACCAGTACGGTACGAGGGCGCAGTGAGAGATTCTGATGTGGCAAAAGGCTCCTTCAATATCACACCTACGAGTCGGCCAATACGCACGGCACTCCGCTGTGGATTACGGTCACTCGCGATATCCTGCAATGCCTCACGGTACTCTTCACGAGCCAACGAGTCGAGCTGAGTAAAACCATACTGGAGTGTTTGATCATCCATCGCAGAACCTCCTTTCTGTACGCCTAACAATTAATTCTACAATTTCTTTTGTTCCTTCCCAATGTCCTTAACTGTCAAGGGTAATAGACGTTAATTCTTAGAAATATAATCGTTGTTTCTTCCCATACGCTCGATGTTCGGATTCACGTCTATTACGGCCCGCCGGTTTGTCTGGAAGGACGTTGGAATTCGACAAAAAGAACAAATTTTTGAACATTTGCTGGTGAAACTAAGGGGCGCTTCCGACCCGAGTCCGGCGGACGCGCTCAAATGGCGGGATTTACGGTAGGTTAATGGTAGGGTAATGGTGCTGTCGGGTAGTGCAAGGTTAGGGGTGGGTAGGGTTAACATTGCTTTAATGGTCGGTGAAAGAACGGTTTTTAACTTTTTCTGGAAAAGAACGGCACGCTTAGCGGTGCTTTCCGGACAGGCTATTATTGATCTTCACAGGAACGATTGTCGTCGATTTTAGCGGTCGGGTTCCGGTTAGAAGCACGGTGATTTTACGGGATATTTCGCCCTTTCAGGGCTTGAAAAACCTGCCTTTGACTCCTAGGGCGGCGCGCTTCGCGCTTGCCCTAGGCTAAGGAATGATGCCCCGTTGGGGCAACGAAACGATGGTGTTTGTCGGAAATCGCAGACGTCTAAAGGGCGTAAACCTCTTTTGTGAAGACCAATAAAGAGGGTAAAAAAGAAGCGGCGACAGCCCCCTAAGCTGCCGTCGCCCCTCTCCGTTAGAACAATCGAGGTTAGTCTTTTGAGTACACGAGCATCGTGTATTTACCGATGCTGACGTTGGCGTTGTAGCCCATGCCGTCTTTGGCGCCCGAGTAGGCCGTTGTGTCGTACGAAGCGTAGTTGTCAAACGGACCATAGCGGTCGGCGTCGCTGTTGAAGCGCAGTTTCCAGGTGCCGCCCGACGGGAAACCGATGTTGTAGGTCGGGAAGGCCTTGTTCGAGAAGTTGCAGATCACGATCGTGTCGTCTCCGTTACCGCCATAGTACCAACGACGGAAGGCGATGACCTTGGCGCTGTTGTTGATGTGGTGAACGTTGACGTTGTTGCCTTGGAGGCCACGGGTTTTGCCTGCCAAGTTTCGGCGCAGGCGAATCATATCGCGATACATCTCGTGAATACCGGCATGCGTGGTTAGTTTGTTCCAATCAACCGGGTCGGTGTCTTGGAAGTAGCGGTCTTCGAGGATTTCCTGGCCTTGGAAGATCATCGGAATGCCCGGCGAGGTAAAGACAAGGCCCGCGCCAAGGGTTGAGCGTTTTTGCGAGTACCAACTGGTGGCGTTGCCCGGCCAGATTTCTTCCGGAACGCGCGCTTTGCCGTTGGCGACTTCGTCGTGGCTTTCGGTGTAGATCACGCGTTGCGATTGTTCGCCGTTGTACTTGTGGGTGATAGCGTCGCGCACCGAGTACATATTGCGGCTTGAATCGGGTCCAACGATGACGGCTTCGCGAATTGGGTGAACAAAGGCCGCGTCCCATTGTGAGTCGAAGCCTGCGCCGCCCGAGCTGGTTGATCGGGTGATGGCGTCGTTGTTTTGAAGGTCTTCGGCGATCATGATTTTGTGCGACAGACCGTTGACTTCGTTGTTTACCCAGCCCAACAGGCTCCAGCCGTCGGCGTTGACGTTGATGTTCGTTGTCGAATCCCAACGCAGTCCATCGGCGTTATATTCTTCCAGCCAATACATCGCGTTGTCGCGGATGAAGCTGCGAACTTCGCCGCGTCCATAATCCGGGCGCGTGTCGCCCCATGGAGTGCTCTTGTAGCCGTTGCTGTAAAAGTAAATGCCGCCATTGCCGTAAGACGGGCCGTCAAAGTTCCAGAGGTCGAGATCGCTCGGGCCATAGTGATTGTGCACCACGTCGATAATGACACCGATGCCGCGCAGGTGAGCTTCATTGATAAAGTTCTTCATGTCTTGCGGCGAACCGTAGGCGCTTTCCGGTGCGTAAAGGTGAGCCGGGTTGTAGCCCCAGGAATAATCGCCCGCAAATTCAGCGATCGGCAGAACTTCGATCATGTTGATGCCAAGGTCGGCCAGGTAATCGAGGCGCTGAGTGGCGCTGTTCCAGGTTCCCACCGGCGAGGCAGAAGACGGATCGTTGAATGTGCCGACATGCATTTCGTAAATGACTTGCTCGTTGAAAGACTCTGAGGTGAAGGGCGCCCAGCTAAATGCCAGGTCAGCAATAATGCCGTCGCCGACAGAGTTGGTGACTTGAGGCGCGCGCGGGTCGATTCGCGAGAGTTTATTGCCATCGGGGTCGGTGATGACGTATTGGTAACGGTCTCCAATCAACGCGCCATCGATGTCAGCAGACCACTTGCCGTTGCTGCCTTCGGAAGCGAGTGGGTTGGCAGTGCTGCTCCAGCCGTTGAATTCGCCTTTTACCGAAACGGCGGTTGCGTTTGGCGCCCATACGCGGAAACCCGTACCGCTTGAGTAGGGCATCGGCCCTATACCCGATTGCGAAGAAGGAACGACAGGCGTGGGAGTCGGTGTTGGTGTAGGTGTCGGAGTTGGCGTGGGAGTAGGCGTTGGTGTTGGTGTCGGAGTGGGGGTGGGTGTCGGTGTGGGAGTCGGCGTCGGCGTGGGGGTCGGGGTCGGAGTAGGCGTTGCGGTCGTGAAGCTGTAGTCGTTGCCGCCGTTGTTGTCCCAACCATTGTTCCCCCAATTATCGTACAGGTGGAAATAATATTTGATGGTGGTTCCATCGGGATAGGGTGCGCTGGGCGTGTACGTCCACCTTGAGTTTCCGCTGACGTTGCCCGAGTAAGTCATGGCTTTTTCAGAGTAACCAGCGGTGCCGACTTTGATGCCGACACTGGCGTGCAGGCCATAGTAGTCCTGGTTGGCGAGGATGGTGAAAGTCCCTGGATTTTGGCTGTCCGTGTGGCGAACATAACTGCCATAAACACCGATCCAGGATGGAAAGGCCGAGACGAGTTGGGTGGCTGCGACAAAGACACCTGCCGCGACAAAGGCCAACGTGCGCCTTCCGAGAAATGGTTTACTGCGAAGTTGATTCATAACGAATTTCCTCTGGCTATATAAGGCATTGTTCGAGATTTTGACGAGATGTAAAAAAATGACGTGAAAATCTCAATAAGCGAGGATAACCAACTGGATGAATCCAATCAATTACGTTTATTTGCATAATTCTAACGGTATTTCGTTTGGTCGCCGCTGGCGGCGAAGTCGGCGTTTGCGAGGGTGATTTTATTACCAAGAAAGTTTGGAAAATAATTCAAATAATAACTGCTTGAAACACTGAAAATAATGAAGTTCAGTGATTACCATTTGATGAGATATTTTCGAATCGAGTGAGGCGTGCGAGGAAAAAATAATTAGAACGGGAAATCGTAAGTGTGTAGGCTGTTTTGGAGGAGAATATTAAATTCGACCGGCTTCTGAGCGGGGAATTTTAATAATAATAGAGAAAATGTTTTATTGTTGATAACATAACGAGTTTGTTATTTGTCAATCGTTCTACTATATTAACAACTGCGATTCGCATCGATGCTAAATTCTTGGTTAACATACATTGTGAACTAGGATGTCTAAAAAATGAACCGGCGGCAGTCTTTGTGACTGCCGCCGGTTCGCTCCGTTCGAACACAAGGATTAGTCTTGTGAGTAGATCAGTGTCGTGTACTTGCCGATGCTGACGTTTGCGTTGTACGGCATGCCGTCCTTCGTGCCCGAGTAAGCCGTCACGTCGTAGGCAGGATGGTTGTCAAACGGTCCGTAGGCGTTCCAGTCGCTGTTGAAGCGCAGTTTCCAGGTGCCGCCCGCCGGGAAGCCGACGTTGTAGTTGCTCCAGGCTTGTTCTTTGAAGTTGGCGATGACGATGGTGCTGTCGCCCGCGCCACCATTGTACCAGCGGTGGAAAGCCACAACCTTGGCGCCGTTGTTGACGTGGTGAACCTGGACGTTGTTGCCCGTCAGACCTTTGGTGTTGCCGTACCAGTTACGACGCAGGCGGATCATGTCGCGATACATGGCGTGAATGCCGGCATGCGTGGTCAGTTTGCTCCAATCGAGCGGATCCGTGTCGCGGAACCATTCGTCTTCGAGCAGTTCCTGGCCTTGGAAGATCATCGGGATACCAGGCGAGGTCATGACAAGGCTGGCGCCGAGGGTTGAGCGTTTCTGTGAATACCAGCTCGCCGCGTTTCCAGGCCAGATGTCTTCCGGCACACGCGCTTTACCGTTGGCAACTTCATCGTGGCTTTCGGTGTAGATCACGCGCTGGGTGTGTTCGCCGTTGTAGTAGTGCGTGATGGCGTCGCGCACCGAGTACATGTTACGGTCATAGTCGCTGCCGGTGATGATGGCGTCGCGGATCGGGTGAACGAATCCGGCGTCCCACTGCGAGTCGAAGCCCGCGCCGCCCGAACCGGTCGATTTGGTCAGGTAGTCGTTGTTTTGCAGGTCTTCGGCGATCATGATCTTCCACGAGGCAGCGTTGTTGACCTCGTTATTGCACCACTGAAGCAGGCTCCAGCCGTCGCCGTTCACGTTGATATTCGTCGTCGAATCCCAACGCAGGCCGTCGCAGTTATATTCGTCGAGCCAGAACATGGCGTTGTCGCGAACGAAGCTGCGGACTTCACCGCGTCCGTAATCCGGACGCGTGTCGCCCCACGGGGTGCTCTTGTAGCCGTTGGTGTAGAAATAGATGCCACCGTTGGTGCCAGCACTCGCACCGTCGAAGTCCCAAATGGCCAGATCGCTCGGTCCGTAGTGGTTGTGGACCACGTCAACGATGACGCCGATACCGCGCTGGTGGGCTTCATCGACAAAGCTCTTCATGTCTTGAGGCGAGCCATAGGCGCTTTCCGGCGCGTAAAGGTGAGCCGGGTTGTAGCCCCAGGAATAATCGCCTGCGAATTCAGCGATCGGCAGAACTTCGATCATGTTGATGCCGAGGTCGGCGAGATAGTCAAGGCGCTGCGTTGCGCTTGCCCATGTACCAGGAGGATCGGCGGACGAAGGATCGTTGAACGTTCCGACGTGCATTTCGTAAATGACTTGTTCGTTGAACGCCGGGGTCGAGAATGACGACCAGCTGAAGCCAAGGTCAGCGATGATGCTGTCGCCAACCGAGTTCGAAACCTGGGTCGAACGAGGATCGATCTTCCACAGCACCGTGCTGTCCGGAGCGGTGATGACGTACTTGTAGGAATCGCCGATCAATGCGCCGT
>CAZOKZ010000039.1:0-44789 GCA_964580585.1 uncultured Candidatus Sumerlaeota bacterium
GACAACGGCGATGAAGACGTTGTCTTTCCACCCGCGTTCGGTCCGCTCAACACCACCGTACGATCGTTTGATTCGAGCGCCACCGTGATGGGGACGGAGGAATCGGGCCGCGCCAAGTGCAACATCGGATGGTGAGCGGCGAACAGTTTAACGGCTCCCGATTCCGCCACGACAGGAATTTTCCAGCCGTGCTCGAACGCGTTACGCGCGAGCGCTTGAGTGCCGTCAAGCGTCGCGAGCACCTTCAAATTTGCGCGCATCGCAGCAATATGAGGTCGAAGCAACGCGGTCAACTCGCGCATGATGCGCTGAATTTCATGCGCTTCGCGTTCCTTCAGCAATTCGATCTCGTTCGCCGCTTCGACAACCTCGCTGGGCTCGACGTACATCGTTTCGCCCGACGCCGACGAACCGTGCACGATACCTGCAATGCGTCCACGGGCTCCTGCGCGCACCGGCAGAACGTGCCGCCCGTTGCGCATCGTCGAAAATTCTTCCTGCAGCACATTTTGCCCGCGTAAACCACCCACCAGGCGGTTCACCGTGCGCAGCAAACTTTGCTCGGCATGGCGCAACGACGTGCGAATACGTTGCAACTCGGGCGATGCGCTGTCGCGGATCAAACCGTCTTTGTCGAAAATACGGTCGATACTACGACGCAAATCGCTGTTGGGAATCAGCGACACGCCGTACGCGGAAAGGCGCGGCAGCTCTTCTTCATGGGTGTTTGCGAACGCGCCAAGCGCTTCGACCAGCTCCAGGTGCCGCCGCAAATGCGGCCACTCCTCCGGCGCCAACGCCGCGCCTTCGAGCGCCGCATGGTCGAGCACTTCGCCAATGTCCTCGACACCGGAAAGTGGCAGCTTGCGATTGGATTCAAATAAGCGCAGATACTCGCGCACAACGTCGAGACGTGCGCGCACATGACCAACCTCGCGAGCAGGTTGAAGCGACGCGACGTATGCCGTGCCTAACGAGCAAAGGGCAAACTCGGTCAAACGCTCCAGCAGCGCGTCCAATTCCAGAACTTCACGTGTTAAAACATCCATCGGCCTTCCGCCACCTTCCCGTCAAACATGCGCGCCACCCTGCGAACAACCGCCCCGCCAAGCAACGGGAATTCGCGACAAAAAAGAAGGAAGAGAAGAGAAAAAATCAAAAAGTCATGGGTTTGCAGAAGATGCATGGAACATTCATTTGGTTCCATGATGCTTTCACACCTTTGCCATGTGGCGATTATCTTTCTTATCCCGTGGTGCGCAGCCCACTGGCGATGGCGTTGACGGAAAGCAGCACGGTCGGCAAAAGTTCGCCTGCTCCGACGTTGCCTTCCGCTTGTAATGCGCGCCATTCGCGTAACAAAGCGATCTGCTGACGATGCAAACAGTGCAACCCGGCGTTTCGGAGTTCCAACGTTTTGATCATCCGCGGGCGACGTTCACGCCGGGGAGCCTGGAACAATTCATCGATCATGCGTTCCGTACGCTCGTATTCGTCTCGGATAATTCCCAGAAACTTTTCGCGTACCGATCGGTCGCTGACCAGTTGAGCATATTCGTTCATGATTTCAAGGTTGGCAGATGCCAGGCTTGTTTCAGAGTTCGTCAAAACGAACCGCAGGAACGGTGTACAGACGCCATGTTCAATCAAAAACGCGAACACGGTCGGGTCCGTTTTTTTCATTGTTTCAAGCGATGTTCCTAATCCGTACCATCCGGGTAAATAAAAACGCGCCTGGTTCCAACTGAAGACCCACGGGATGGCGCGCAAATCCGCCATCGTGCGTTTTCCGGTGCGACGCGCGGGACGCGAACCAATAGTGCTGTTTTCCAACGCATCGATAGGCGTTGCCTGTGACCAGAAATCCAGAAACCCTTCACTGGTAATAAGCTGTGTGTACGACTCTTTGCTTAATTGAGCAAGTCGCTCAATTATTGCCGTCAGGCGTTCGTCGTCCTCTTCGAATCGTGCGTGTTTGATCGTCGTTCCCGTAACCCCCGCCAGCAATAACTCTAAATTATAAGTCGCGGTGATTTGATTCGCATATTTTTGCGCGATGGTCTCACCCTGTTCGGTCAGACGAAACGACCCCATCAACGATCCATGGGGTAATGCTTCCAGGAACCGATGTGTCGGCCCAGCGCCTCGGCTTGTAGTCCCCCCACGGCCATGGAAAAATACGATATCCACTCCAAGTCGCTCACCAACATGCGCCAATTCATCCTGCGCCTGGTGAACCCTCCATTGAGCCGCCAGAATACCCCCATCTTTGTTACTATCGCTGTATCCAACCATGACTTGTTGACGAGGACGGGGATGGTCTCCTCGTAACTTGGACAAACTTCTCTTTGTAATCGGGTGTTCGAGAAACGCGGATAATATCTCCGGCGCATGTTGCAGATCGCTCACTGTTTCCAATAAAGGCACGACGGGGACGGAGCAAACCAACCCGTTGGATTCCGCGCGCGCCAATCCGACTTCGCGCGCCAACAGATACACCACCAGCAAATCCGAGAGACTGCGCGTCATACTGATAATCAGCGAACCGATCCCTTCGCCCCCCGTCCGGTCCACATGGTCGGCAATCACCCGATACACGGCGAGCAATTCGCGCGCTTCCGCACCGAGGTTCGCTCGCGGCGGGACGAACGGACGTGGCGATTTAAGTTCCTCTTGTAAAAATGCGAGGCGTTTTTCTTCGGGCCATTCGGAAAAATTAATCTCGGGCATCCCCGCAGCCTGTAACAACTGCTCAACAACACGATCATGATAGGCGCTATTCTGACGAATATCGAGCGAAGCCAATTGCAACCCAAACACACGCACCAAACGTTCAACGGGAAACACATAAGCATTCGCCAAACGCTGTGCACCGACGGAAATCAGCGACCGCCGTAAAATGGCTAAATCTTCGGCCAACTCCCGGCCATTCGCATAACCCCGCATTCCGCTGGAATTCGGCAACTTCAGCTTTGTCAGCAACAGATTCACATACTGACGCCACGGTTCAAACTTGTTGCGGTCAAGCGCAGGACGAGCGGTGTCGCCCAGTTCGTCAACAAGCCGAATCATCGCCCCCCGAAGGTTATGCGGCGTGTCCTGGTGTCGGCTCGATAAACTCAGTCGATCGGCAAGCAACTCCAATTGATTAACCACGATTTCAATCGCTGTCGCGCGCATTTTTGCCAACGCCGCCTGCGTGACTTCCGATGTCACCAATGGGTGCCCATCGCGATCACCACCAACCCAGCTACCGAACGAAAGTCGCGGGAATTTTTCCGGTTCGCTCAGATCGGCTGGATCGAAACCGGCCTTCACCCAAGCTTGTTGCAGGCGCAAATCCAACCGCGCCAGAACGGGCGGAAACACTTCGCGCAGGTAATAGAGCAAATTATCTAATTCCGACTGCACATTCGGTTTGCTCAAAAATATTTCACCTGTCCGCCAAAGACGTTCGAGCACGGCTTTGATTTGACTGTGAATTTCTTCGCGCTCATTCGGCGTCCACATCTGGTTTTCCAGTTGGACGATCAACAGGTATAACGCGCGGTGAATTTGCAACACCGTCGGACGTTTCGATTCGGTTGGATGAGCGGTCAACACTGGCTCGACATGCATCGCCCCCAAACGTTCGGCGATTTGTTTCCCCGTAAAACCCGCATCGCGCAATTGGCGTAAATTCTGGCCCCAAAGACCCGGTTCACGTAGTGAATCCTCTGTCGCTTCTCGACGTCGACGAGCCTGGGCGGCGGCGTTTTCTTCGACCAGGTTCAACAATTGAAACGCTACCGACAGGGCGTGCATTTCCTTCTCCGCGCCCGAGTGCACCGCCACTGGCAAGGGTGAATGTCCTTCATTCAATGCACGGCGCACACATTCGGAAAGCTCGTGCTCTCCTGAATCGTCAAGCACTTCACAAAAACACTGAATCAAGAAGTGATAATCGGTATCGAGTTTTTCAAAAACTTTCGGCAAAGATACAGGGGAGGAAACGCTCGGATTCATCATGGATTCCTCATTCGGGGGGTGAGGGTATTGCGGATTTCCTCTTGGGAAAACCATCTCCCCCAGTCTCAATCCGAGTTCCGGTAACGCAACCCGATTGTTGTACCCCCAAACAGGACTTTAACCTATGGAACCATCATCGCGCGATTCACTTCGGCCAGCAATTGCATCCCTTGAGTTTGAAGAAGTTGCAAATCGCGCATTTCCGGTTCGCCTCGCGCTTCGTTGACTTCACCTAAATATTGTTCCACCCGTTGGCGCAGTTCCGCAGGCATTTGAGGCGAAGACCCTAGCGAACCCAACGTTCGGGCCAACTCTCCAACCTGCTGCATGCGTATTTGTGCGAGCGCATAGGCTGCAACCTCCGCAGCATGTGCGTCGTTACCTGCTTTTTGAGAAGCCAACGCTTCTTTGTACCAGTTGTCGTACAGCGTCCGGCGTGTAGGCTCCAAGTCCGTACGCAACAATTCCAGTTTCAGCTCGCGCAGGTTGCTTTCCAACAGATTCACGGAAACCGAACTGGACGCCGTCGGCTCATTTGATCGTCGCATGGACGACCAAATCGCAAATCCTCCCACCGCAACAGCACTCACAGTTGCCAAAACTGCAAATGCCGTCACGAGCCTCTTTTTCAACAAAGCCCGACGGCGCGATTGACGCTTGCTGGTTAATTCCAGGTAAATGCGCTCAAGTGCACGTCGCACATCGCCAACCGAACCGATGCGTTCGTTCGCCCGGCTCGCCAGCAGATCATCCAACACCGGTTTGAACAACCGACGCAGGTCCGGTGAAAGTAACGCCCACTTCTCGTCTCCTAACCCCGTGCCGTGCGACTGGGATTGGCTGGCCAGCTTCGAGAGCGTCTCCCCGGTGTTCGGCGAATCGCCCGTCAGCAGGTAAAATAAAATCCCCCCGAGCGCATAAATATCCGCTCGACGGTCCACATCGCCGAAAGCGGCTTGCTCCGGTGCCATATACGCAGGCGTTCCAGCAGGCATCGCCGAGATGGGAACATCGCGACGCAGCACCGCGATGCCAAAGTCCATCAACCGTGCGCGCCCGTCTTTTTCAACAATCACATTTTGCGGCTTAATATCGCGATGGACGATACCCTGCCGATGCGCCAGTTCGAGCGCGTCGCACAAGTCGAACAGAATTCGCAACGCTGCGGCGGCCCCATGCGCTCCCGCGAGCGCCCGATATGCCCCCTTCTCGCGCACTAACTGGTCGAGCGTCCGCCCATCGACCAATTCCATGGCATAGAAATAATCGCCAGACGGTAAAACCCCGGCCTGGTAAACTTGAACAATGTTCGCATGACGCAATCCAGCGCACAGGCGTGCCTCGTTCAAAAACATCTCGCGATAAATTGGCTTAGAGGTAAGTTTCCCCGGCAAAATTTTCAACGCAACGTCGCGTTGCAGGCTGACTTGCCGCACACGCAACACCACCCCCATGCCGCCTTTGCCCAGCACCTCGCGAAACTCAAAATCATCGGGAAGCGCCGGAATGCCATCGCCTCGTCGCGCGGGCGGGATTCGACGCGGCGCGACTGTCACGGTCGGCTGCTCGGCCACCGACTTTTTCGTCATCGGTTCGGTCGGGTCGCTTGCAAGCGGGCCGTTGTTTTCAGGTATCTTGCGCATTGGAAAGCGCCCCCGCACCCATCATGCCTTCCATCGTCCTCAACATGTCGCCATTTGAAATGGTCCCGTTGGTTGGATCGTAAATCCCCGTCGAGGTATCATGTGTAAAATCCCACAACAACCCACCTTCGGTGGTATCGTTCATATCGAAATTACCGTCAGGACCCCGGCTGACAAAAAAGTAAGCGTGTTCAAAATAATCGCTCAACTCGATCAGCTCCAAATCGAGCAGAGTCCGCACATTCACATAACCGAACGTCCCTTCGAGCGGATCGTTCGGATCGCCCGGCCCTTTCAGCCAGAAAACATCGTCGCTCAATTCCGTCATATACGCCATCGGCGTCGTCAGGCGCGAGAGGGTTCGTTGGCTCAAGAGCGGCGAATCCGGATCGACGGGCAGCAGAGCGCTTTCATCCACGAAATATTCGGACAAGGCCACAACCATTGAACGCATGTCGGCTTGTGCGCGGGAAACTTTCGACCGGGTTTGAGCTTCGAGGAAATTTGGAACAGCAATCGCCGCCAGAATCGCTATGATCGCAACGACGACCAGCAATTCGATGAGCGTGAAAGCCGATTTATGCTGTCCTATTTGTTTGATTTCGGGATTCATCAAGACCGCCTTCCTGCACAGCCACGCGATAGCATTGATGGGGGATTTTTAGGGGGTGTAAGCGAAATCGCTAATCGATAGAGACCGACTTACGCAACTACCCACTGCGCAAGGAAGAGACCAGAAGCTAAGTTCTAAAGCGGTGCTCGAAAGTCTTGCCCCGATCTGTTAATATTCGAGCCATCCCGGCAGGGATGACAGCTTGTAGCCGGGGGGTGAGCAAAGCGATCCCCCCGGTAGGAGGGCAGAGTTATTCCACCCCGGCAGGGGTGGCAGCAGTTTTCACAATAGGCTTGAAAAATAAGGCGATTCACATTCTTGCTCGCACGCCTGCCAGGGCGCGTTCCCTTGCCGAACCTAACTCCGGGTATCGCCTTCGGCTCAACCCGGGGCTACATGCTTGGAAGCCTCCGGCTTCCCTAAAAGCATTCCGAAATCGAGTCGATGCGGAAATAACTTTCGAGCATTGCTATAAAACTTCAATGAGTTACGAAGTAATCGGTCTGAGAGGGCAGTAATTTTTTCAGACTTCGCCCGCCAACACTGCATAGGTTTTTCGTGCAGATTCCGCCCATGTAAAGTTTTCAGCGCGCGCCAGTCCTCTCGCTCGGCACTCGGCATGAAACCCGTTGTCGTACCAAAGCCTCTTGAGCGCTTGTGCCATGGCTTCCGTATCCGTTGGATCGACTAAGACCCCGGCATCGCCCGCCACCTCGGCCATCGCGCCCACGTTGCTGGTAATCACCGGTGTGCCTGCGGCCATCGCCTCGGTGATGGGAAGTCCAAACCCCTCGGTAAAACTCGGCAACACATGCGCACGGGCGTTTTCATACAATGCCGGAAGCCATTCGTCCTCGACATATCCCAGTTCGTGCACCGCGCCACCCAGGTTATTCCGCGCGATCGCGTCGGCAACCTGCTCGTAACCGGTTCCACGCTTGCCCGCCATCACGAGTTGCAGCCCTTCGCAATCGAGCGCGTGCGCACGGGCCACGGCCTCGATCAAACGCGGAACGTTTTTGTGCGAAGTCAACGTGCCGAGGAAAAACACATATCGGTCGGGCAGTTGAGGAAACCGCTCGCGAAGGCTGGTGCGCCGTGCAGCTCCGCCCTCCAGGTCTCGCCCCACGTAAAACGCCTCGCCCGTGCCGTTGTGCGCCACCGTAATGCAGTCGGGATTCGCATCGCCGTATTTCACAATGTCACGCTTAGCGGCTTCGCTCACCGTCAGGATCGCGTCGGCCACCTTGATCGTCCGGCGCGTCCACGCATGCCAGTAAAACCGCCGTATAGGATGCAAAAATTCCGGATGCTCGAAAAACGTCATGTCGTGAATCGTCACAACCATCCGTCCGCCGATCCTTCCCCACGGCAGGAAATTCGACGGCCCGAAAAACACGTCCGGCTTCCTGGCGCGAATCGTTGCCCCCAGCTTTGTCCACTCCTCGAACCGTCGCGCCATCACGCTTTCGTGCGGACGACCCCAAACGAGTTGCTCGTAACGTTCCTGGCCCGGAATACAAAACGCCTCGACGTTGAAGGGCGAGCAGACGCCAAGCACATGCGGCCGCTCGGGCAGTTTGAGCAGTGCGCGCGCTAAATTCAACGCGTAGTACCCCGTGCCCGTCAGCGTTGCCTGAGCGTGGAGCAGATTCATCATGATGTGGAGCACGCGATGTTCACCCGCCATGAGCGGCCTGTCCTTTCACGCGACATGATCGGGTTTACAATGCGGGTGCGAACAGAAGGAGCAAGGGATTAGGGGGGATTATACTCGGCGCCTCTGCGCGGGACAATTTATCCCGCTTCGCTCTTCGCAATGTGTTGGCGGAATTCTTCGATGATTGCCGCGATTTTTTCGCACGTCGGGTCTTCGATCAGACGCTCCTCGCGCATCCACCAATCGTGGGCTTCGGGGCTTTGCGAGCGAATGTAGGCGTTCAGTAACACGCGGATAGCTTCTTCGACGCCACCGGGCTGGGTCAGATCCACCAGCAGGCACCGGTTATCGTCCGCGGGCCAGGCGCCACACGGCAGACACTCGGGATCTTCGGCAATTTGTTTCTGAATCGAGCCGCAGAGCACGGCTTCAAGGGTTTCTTCGGAGGGAAAACGGGCGATCGGACGATCTTTGACGTAAACGAGTACAATGCCATCGTGCGTTTTGATGTGGACGCCACACCACGTTCGCACGCGGCAGAGCAGAAGGTCTTTTGGGGTTTGCTGTTTCGTCATTCCAGTTATTCCTCGAAAGGGGGAAGGGGTGATCTTCACGACTCCCGTTGCAAGTTCAAGGCCACGTCAGAAAAGCACCCGAATCAAGCATAATCCCGAAAACTGCCCGACGAATGGCCGATTTTCCAGGAAATCCAGGCCGAAACGCCGAAATCCGGGCAATTGTCTCTAACCCACTCCCAGCTTGTAATCGTCGGCATCAATACCCAGCTTTTTCATCTTCGACTGCAACGTCTGGCGCTTTAGACCCAGGCGCGCCGCGGCTCCCTGGCGTCCGCCAACAATGCCTTTGCATTCATGGAGGGCGTTTTCAATGGCCTGGCGTTCGGCTTCTAAAAACGAATCCTTGATCGACCCGCCCACGGGCAGCGCGGCTGGAATCGCGACAGGCGATGGGGGCAATCCGCCTCCCCCGACGACGGGAAATGCCGCCCCGGAAGTGCCGGGCACCAGCAGGGACTTCAGGTCCGCCGTGTTCCCCTGAGCCAGGATGATGGCACGCTCGACAAGGTGCTCGAGTTCGCGCACATTGCCCGGCCATGAATAGTTTTCGACCACCTGGAGGCTGTCCTCGGTGTAACGCATCGGACCCTTGCCCATGCGTTCGGCCAGACGCTGGAGAAAATACTGCGCAAGTTCAACACTATCCTCGAGGCGCATCCGCAACGGTGGCACCGCAATGGGGAAAACGTTCAAGCGATAGTACAAATCGGCGCGGAATCGTCCGGCGGCAACCTCGGCACTCAAATCCTTGTTGGTCGCGGTCAACACACGCACATCCACGCGAATCGGCTTTTCTCCGCCGACGCGTTCGAATTCGCGCTCCTGGAGCACGCGCAGCAACTTGACCTGCAACGCGAGCGGCATTTCGCCGATTTCGTCCAGAAAAATCGTCCCGCCGTTAGCCAGCTCGAACCGCCCGATGCGCCGTCCCAGCGCGCCGGTAAAGGAACCCCGCTCGTGGCCGAACAGCTCGGATTCAACCAGGTTTTCCGGCAATGCCCCGCAATTGATCTTGATCAGCGGTTTGCTGGCGCGACGGCTGCGCTCGTGGATAGCACGCGCAATGACTTCCTTGCCCGTGCCCGTTTCTCCCTGGACCAGCACCGTGCTATCGGTTCCCGCGACCTGATTGATCTGGTGCAGAACATTTTTCCAAACACGGCTTTTGCCGATTAAACCGTCGGCGGGCCAATTGTCCCGGATTTCCGACCGAAGATAGGCGCCCTCGAGTTCGGCCTGTTCCTTAAGCCGGGCTAACTCGGCGTACGCCAAGGCGTTTTCAAAAGCCAGCGACAACACACCGCGGATGGAATCGAGGAACTCTCGGTGCGTTTCGTCGAACGCGTTTTTGCGAATCGACGTGATGTATAAATAACCCAACACGTTGCCACTGTGTTCCAGCAACGCGCCAATTCCCGAAGAAAACGCGCGCGGAAACGGCGACCGCATGTCGAAACCCGCCTGAGCCTGGAACGCATCGAAATCATTAATCATCGTGGTGCGCCCCATTTTCAGCAAAAACTCACCGGGCGACTCTGAGCTATCATGCGTCTTAACCCCAAGATTCGTATTCCCAGGCTCGCGTTTACGCGCAGCCACAACCTGGAAGTAACTTCCCTTCGGGAAATATCGCGCGATGCCGAAATCATCGACGTCGGGAAATATTTCGTCAATCACGGCGGAAACCGCGTCGAAGAAATCGGGCAGGTCGCGATGCGAAAGCACGGCCTGGGTGACTTTGGCCAGCAAGTCGTATCGATCGGCAAGAAGGGTCATGGGGCGCCTCCAGGGCGAGCGGCGTACACTAAATCCGCCGAGGGTGCGCTACCTATGCCGAAGCTTGCTTGGTTTGGCAAGCGCAATCCGCCAATTTTTCGGCCTCTACGTCCAGTTTTGTATGGCAACACACACTTTTTCTGGACAAAACACGTCCAGGTTTCCACTTTTCCCATCAATCCGCCGATTCGCGTTGCCCCCCATTCACTCGAAATTTCCCCATGGATGCGAGTCGTTTCAACTTCTTCATGAACCATCCAACATGCCCCACGCTGCGCAAATCGTCTGTTTTCTTTCCACCTGTTTCCTGGTCTCGGTCGCAGGCGGCGGCGCATTCGTCTGGATCTACAACCGAACGCTCTCGATGATGCACGAGTCGATGGTCAAGAAAGTCGTCGCCATCATCGGACTGCCGCTCGCGTGCGCCGTGGGAGTCCTCGCAGGCGGGCGCGTTGCATTCGGAGCGCCGGGCGGGGCCGAGGCGGGAATCTGGACACTCTTCGCGCTGGCAGGCCTGCTCATCACGGGCCGCTACGCCCGGCTGGCCTGGATCAAACGCGGATGGCAACGCGGCTCTCGATTCGAGGACGCCCGCCCGGACTTTGGCGCGATTCGCTGGAGCGGCCTGCTGTGGTGGGGACGGCCACTGCTGTACGTGCTGGCGCCGATCAACGGGGTCGGCCGCCTGCGCATTCACCGCCGCACGGTCCGCGTGCCGGGGCTCGACCCCGCGTTCAACGGTTATCGCATCGTGCACCTGACGGATTTCCACATTCACAAAACGCTCGTCGCGCGGTGGTATCGTCACGTGGTCGATTGCGCGATGGCCGAACAGCCCGATGTGATTTTGTACGGCGGAGATTTCATTTCAAAGCCCCCGCATATTCCCGACATCCCGCCTATCATGCAACGACTCGCCGCGCCCGACGGCGTGTATTTTGTGCGCGGCAATCACGACTTTTGGAAATCGCCGCAACGCATCGCGCGGCTGGCCCAACGCGCAGGCATGCGACTCCTGAGCAACGAAGGCGTTATCATCAACCGTGATGAAGCCCGGGTCGCACTCATCGGTCTCGAAACGCCCTACATCTCTATTAGCCCCGCCGAACGCGACGCGCTCGAACGACTCCCCCGCCCACGCATCGGGCTCGTCCACACGCCAGACGCGTTCGCCGAAGCCGCCCGCCTCGGGTGCGCGGTTGCCTTTGCCGGACACACGCACGGCGGCCAGGTGCGCCTGCCGCTGTTCGGCACCACGGTCAGCAGCACCGGCGCCGAACCCGCCGTAGCCTCGGGCATCGGACGTCTCGGGCGAATGTTGACCATCACCAGCAACGGCCAGGGAGCGTTCTTTCCCTTGCGCGTCATGTGCCCTCCGGAAATCGTGGTGGTGGAGTTGAAAGTGAAATGAGTTTTTAGTTCACAGTTTTTAGTTTACAGTTATTTTTTATTCGCAAGACCCTTCCTTGATCGAAAATATCAATAACTGTAAACTGTGAACTGTGAACTTTATACTAACAACTGTAAACTACTATGGCAACCCTCGGCATTTTTGGCGGCACATTCGATCCCCCTCATCGCTCGCACGCAGCGGCGTGTTTGTGGGCGTTGCAAACGGGCGCAATCGACCGCGTGTTGATGATTCCCACCGCGCGTCATGCGTTCGGCAAAGAGCCGGGCGCGTCGTTCGCGCAACGGTTGGAAATGTGCCGACTGGCGGTCGAACCGTTCGCGCCGGGACTCGTCGAAGTCAGCGACATCGAAGGCCGCCGCGAGGGCGTTTCGTATATGATCGATACCGTGCGTGCGCTCGAGGCCGAACGCCCGGGCGATGCGTTTCGGTTGTTGGTTGGCTCGGATATTTTAGACGACTTACCCAAATGGCGCGAGAGCGAAAAATTGCTGCGCCTCGCGCCCGTGCTCGAAATTCCGCGCATCGCCGTCGAATCGCTTGGCCCGCCGCATGGTCTGCGCCCCGGAGCGCTGCCGATGCTTTCGTCATCCACTGTGCGCGAGATGATCGCGCGGGGTGAGGATGTGAGTGCATTGGTACCGGAGAAAATCGCAAAGTACATTATTGAGAACTCGTTATATTCTGAAACTATCAATTCTTCCGAAAGCCTCAAAGAATCGATAAACTCAATACTATTGGAAGGTGATGTACTCATCGAATTCGACGAATGGAGATTCATACTTCGAGCATTCGATCAAATCCAAGATATCAATAATGACAATTTGGATGTGATAGCACTCCATAAAAACAAAGAATCATATGCAACTATTTATACTCTTAACAATATCCAAAACCTGATGAATAAATTCCAGTTGGAAGGTCCCTGTCTAAACGGAAGTTATTTTTGGTGTCCAGATGAATTGATTTTAAAAGATTTGAAACTCGAAACGATTGAGTCCGTGTTAAAATGGATTTCAGAAGACGGAATAATTAAATATATTTTCAAGCCATATACCATTTGATATGCAAATTCGATATTCGTCCCTCACCCCCCTTGGCCGGTTGTGCCAGTACATGAACTTCGAGCGCATTCACGATACGCCTCCGGTGATCGTGACGCAGGATCATCGCGCCGTGCTCGTTGCCGCGTGGGCTGCCGCGCGACAAGGATTGTTTGGCGGGCGCGCACCGTTGCTCGTGCGGCTCGATGCGCATCCCGACATGGGCGAAAAGCCGCGTCCCTGGGCGTGGGAAAAATCACAACTCACCGATCTCGATTCCGTGCACGCGATCGCAAACGATCAACGGCACGACGACGGAGGCTGGGTCATCAGCGCGATGCAATTTGGTCTCGCGGGCGACGTAGCATCGTTTTTTGTGCACGATTATCATCGCTTTCCCGGCGACAACAATTCGTACACCGATCACACGGGGACGGAGCATCGTCTTTGGACTTTTAATAATATTAATACCGCGCGCGAAAAATCCAACGCGGGCGTGTGGCGTGTGCAAACACTGTTTGAATTATTGAATGATAAAAACGTGCCGTTGTGGCTGGACATCGATTTGGATTTTGCGACGCGCCGCGCGGAAGACGACTCCATTCGCGAATGGTCGGCCGACGATTGGAATCAAGAATTGAGCGACGACGCGTTAAATATATTAACGAACACATTCGACCGCGCATCGCTTGTCACCATTGCGACCGAGCCGTGGTTTTGCGGCGGCCTCGGCGCCATGGGCCGCATCGCGGAAGGGTTTAAGCATATATTGGCGGCGAAGGGGGGTTGGCTAAGTAAACTTTAGCGTCCCGCCGTGGCCAGCACCTGTTTTTTCTTTTCGGCGCGTTTGCGTTCTTCGGCGTCGAGGATCGCTTTGCGCAGGCGGATGCTCTCGGGCGTGACTTCCACCAGTTCGTCGTCGGCAATCCATTCGAGCGCCTGGTCGAGCGTCATGCGGCGCGGCACTTTCAGGCCGGTGTCCACTTCTTTGGTGGATGAGCGGTGGTTGGTGAGTTGTTTTTTCTTCACCGGGTTGCAGGGCAAATCTTCGGGGCGCGAATTTTCCCCCACCACCATGCCGGTGTAAATGCGCTCCATCGGACCGACGAAAAGTTGCGCGCGAATTTGAAGGTTCTCAAGCGAGTAAGAAGTCGCTTCGCCGGTTTCCATGGCAACGAGCGAGCCGCGGTTGCGCGAAATGATTTCGCCGCACCAAGGGCCGTATCCCACGAATCGCGAGGCGAGAATTCCCAAACCGCGTGTGTCGGTCAGGAAGTCGCCACGATAACCAATCAAGCCGCGTGTGGGCATGTTGAATTCGAGCCGCACCATGCCGGTGCCGGTCGAATGCATCGACTGCATTTCGCCTTTGCGTTTGGCGAGCTTTTCAATGACCACACCCTGGCAATCTTCGGGAATATCGATGATCACCTGCTCCATCGGTTCGAGCAAGTTGCCGTTTGCATCGTGCTGGGTAATGACCTCGGGGCGCGAAACGCAAAGTTCCATGCCTTCGCGGCGCATTTCTTCGATCAAAATGGCGAGGTGCAATTCGCCACGTCCGGAAACTTTCAGGCCGTCGGCGCGACCGATGTCTTCGACGCGCAAGGCCACGTTGTTGCGTGTTTCTTTGTCGAGACGTTCGCGCAACTGGCGCAGAGTAATCGCTTTGCCTTCGTTGCCCGCAAACGGGCCCGTATTGGCCAGGAAGAACATCGAGACGGTGGGTTCTTCGATTTCGAGCGGCGGCAGCGCGGGATTTTCAAAATCCGGCGAAGCGAGCGTATCGCCAATCATCAGATCTTCGATGCCGGCAAACCATACGATGTCGCCCGCGGTGATTTCATCGACATCCATGCGTTCAAGCCCGCGCGTGACCCACAGATGGGCCGAGCGCTCGGCGGCAATATTCACAATATCCCATTCGTCATCATGACGGTTGTAATCGTGCCAACGGGTGGTAATGCGCTCGAAATGCTGGCCTTTGCGATGGCGACCGGAAAGCACCCGCCCCCCGCCGATTCGGCCTACGTAATCGCTCCAGGCAAGCATGCAAACCTGCATCCGGAAAGGCGCATCCAACACGGCGTCGGGAGGCGATACTTCCTCGACAATCGTCTCGAAAAGCGCATCCATACCCTCGTGAGGATCTTTTTCCAGATCGCGCACCAACCAACCGGCCAACCCCGAACCGTAAAGCACGGGGAACTCGATCTGATCGTCGTTTGCTCCCAACTCGATAAAGAGATCGAACGTTTTGTTCAATGCTTCCTGGGGGGCGGCGTTCGGACGATCGACCTTGTTAACCACCACAATCGGGCGCAGACCCAGGCGCAACGCGCGCATCAGCACGTAGCGGGTTTGCGGCATAGGGCCTTCGTTCGCATCCACCAGCAGCAACACCGAATCCACCATCGAGAGCACGCGCTCGACTTCGCCGGAGAAATCCGCGTGACCGGGCGTATCGATGATGTTGATCAGGTAATCGTTCCAGGTGACGGTGCACTGTTTCGAGCGAATCGTGATACCACGCTCGCGTTCGAGTTCATTCGAGTCCATGACGCGCTCTTCGACGCGTTGATTATCGCGGAAAAGGTGTGCTGCCTTGAAAATCGAGTCGATCAGGGTGGTTTTACCGTGATCGATGTGGGCGATAATAGCCAAATTACGAATCTTATCAACTGCCGTCATGGGGGAAATTCCTCGTCAAGTCTGCCTGCGAAAACCCCATGGGGGTGTCTTCAGGCCGCGCAAGGGTGCATAGGAGCCTTTGCCACGTCAAAGGGGTTTATTGGATTTACAGGAAATTCATCGCCCATGGGTAAAAACAATTCGCCCGGCGGGCGCGTGGCCTGCCGGGCGAATGGGTCGAAGGTTTACGGCTTTTCGGGAAAACGAATAACGGAATCAGTTTTCTCCGTTGCCTGAGAAGTCGACTTTCATGCGTGTCGATGGGCCGCGAATATCCATGCGTTGCACCGTCGAGTTTTCGCTGAGTTCTTCAGGGTCGGGCGGTTCCATGTAGTCGTGTCGTGCATCGACTCGGGCGCGCCAACTATCCAGGCGGGCATCGGAACGAGCCGAACCCGGCTTGTAGTCGCTGGATTCAACCTTCGAATCGTGCGAGCCACCTTTGTACTTGGCGGATTTGAACTTGATCTTGCTTGTTCCGCCTTCGATTTGGATCAGCGAAGTCGTCAGGCCAACAACTCCCTCGACTGACTGGTTTTTCACGGGAGCGCCGGGGCCTTCAAACAGCTCGAAGCAAACCGAGTCGGGCTCGATACCCAACAACACAACCTCGACGCGAGTCTTGGCAAAACCGTTGACCATCGTCTTGATGTCGGCGGTGAAGCCAGGGCGGCCACCTTCCGGATCGAAGATATCGGCGATGTCGAACGCCGGGGTGCGGTATTCTTCTTCGGCTTTGATGCTGAGCGAGAAAGGAGCGCCCGACGGGCCATCAATTTTGCCTTTCAGTTTCAGTCGGTTGCGCACTTCCACTGCGCGTTCGCCAATTGAACCGCGCGTGCTGGAATCGATACGGCCCACCACGGGAACGTCGGCGGTGTCGATCAGGTTTCCAAGCCCATCGCGTACTTCGACAGTAACGATGCCCGTCACATTGCCATTGGGGTCCACTTCGAGATCGAATCCGTCGTTGGCGCCCACGATGGTGAACAGACCGCTCTTCTTGTCGTAACCGATTGCACCTTCCGGCGAATCGAGCACTTCAATCAGGCTCAAGTCGGCAAAACCTGCAATACCGCCCGGCGTCAGCAGCGAAATGTCGTCGCAGAAGAAGAACATCGCTTCTTCGATTCCAACAAATACGGTGAACGCACCCGCGCCATCGCCTTTGGCGTGAACATTGACGAAGAAGTCGCCTGTGTCGTCGGCGGTGAAGGGAATTTCAGTCTGACGGTTTCCGTCCGTGTCATAATCGGCACCAATGATATTGCCCGTTGGATCGGTTACCCAGACCACGGGATCGAAATCGGTGGCGTTGACTTTGACGGTAACGTGATCGCGACGACGCAAGTTGACGCGATACGTGCGGATTTCATACGGCGCTTGAAGAGTCGCCGGGTTCGTGATGTTCGACTCGATGTCCTGGCCACCCACATCGAGTGGCGAATCGATGTTCGTCAGGCCCTTCTGGAAGACCTGATCCACGAAGGCAAACTGCGATTCCGCGCTGCCGATCACACCATACGTACCGCCGCTGGCAAGAACCGCTTCCTGAATGGTCGAGAAGGAGAGCTCTTTGCTGGCCGGATCAGTGAAATAAGCTTCATCCTTGAAGTTCTGAGGCTGCAAGAATCCGTAATGGACACGATAGCCCTTATTAATCGCGTTGATGATCGCCGTAATCACAGGACCAATACCGGAGCCGTTCTGGCCATCGGTGAAAACAAAAATAGCACTACGGTCGCGCACTTGAAGCGGATTCAGGCCCAACGTCTTAGCATCGAGCAGGTTGATCGCGGCGTTGATACCGAAGTCGATTTGCGTACCACCGGAGCTATCGATTGCATTCAACGTCGGCTCGACCACATCCGGATCGGCGAAATTACTGAGAATCCGGACGCTGCTGTCGAAGTCGATTGCGGCGGCTTCATCCGGCACCTTGGTCGGATCGGCGGCGGCGTCGGCTTGCGAAATCAGACGACGCACGGATGCCTTGGCGGCAGCAATGCGCAGGTTGTTCGGGTCGGTGCTGGTATTACTACCCGAGCTATCGACCACCATGGCGGCAAAACGGTTGATGTCTTGCAGCAACAGGCGGTTGCCGTTGCTGGCATAAAAACCGGTGTCGATATGGCCGTTGGCGGCAGCCGTTGTGGATTTGCCGTACACCACAGCCATGATGTCTCCACGATAGGTGTCAATCGTGGTTACGAGTTGGTTTTTCTCGGCCAGTGTCAGTTCGTACTGAACCACGTTGCCCACGTCCTTCTGGAAGAGGATCGAGGTCAGGTCGTCGGCTTTGTACAGGACCAGTTTGAATTCGTTATGATTGTAGATCGCATTGCCGGTTTGATTGTTTTTCTTCCACTTGAATATAAGCGGTTTGTTCACGTCGTTCAGGATTTCCAGCTTTGTGTTGCGGATCGGGTCAGTCAGCACCGGCGCCACACCCATCTGGGCGAACGTTTCCGCCGCGCGAAGTCCGTTGATCGTGATTTTGGTGACATCGTTGCCCGGCAGATAGTGCTTCTGCCAGAAACTGTGGATACCATCTTCGAGGTTATCGGCTTTGAGTGCGCCGCCAGCCTTGATATTCGTCCAAACGCCACCCAGACCCATGGCTGTCTGATCGGTGAGTCCCGCCAGAACCGAGTAGTTTTCCGGCCCGCCATCGTACAAGTCCCACAGAATGGCCATGATGGCTTGTTCGGTGTCTTCACCGCGATATTCGGTGTTCTGGGCTGCGGCATTACCGCTCTTATTGGTCTCTGGCACCATCACGAGGTTCGCGTCTTCCGTGTCCTCGTAGCGCTTGTTACCGACGTTCTTCAGCGTGCCTTTGTAAGCGCTCTTTTCGGGAATCGCGATACCCAGCCAGTTGGCGAAGCCTTCGGACATCGCAAGACGGTTAGAGAGTTGCTTGTTTTGGTTGGTGAAGGGGTTGCCGTTGGCTCCACCCGGATAATCGTACTGGTTCGAACCATTGTGTTTGCCGCCCTGGCCGTTGATGGCGCTGGCGTCGTTGTCGAATTGGTGACCCAATTCGTGTGCGATGACGTCGATGTCGTAACGGTCGCCAGATAAAATGTAAACGCCGTTGCCAAATCGGCTATTTCCGACGAACGTGCCGATTTCAGCGCTGTTGTTGGCGACGGTATTGATCGCGCCAAAGAACACGTCCTGGATGTTGTCCGACGAAATCGCCATTTCGTCTTTGGCGACTTTGTAAATGTCGGCGAGCATGTGAAATGCTGACCACATCGAGGAAACTTTGTGCTTGTTGTTTGTCGGCCCCGGATTTGGCGCCGTGTAGGTCATTTTGCCCGCGTTGACGTTTGTTTCATCGCCGACATACGCATACATCAGTTCTGCCGTGTTGTCCGCCGCATTGTCGTTTGTCCAAATCTTGAAGCGGTTCTTGCCACCAATACCACCATGGTAGCCGTTCAGATAGACATTGAATGTGGGGTTGTCTTTCCAAGCGGTGAAGGACACTTTACCCGTCGCATCGGTAAAGATGTCCCGGATGATCATGGCGCCGCCGGTTTCCTGGACTTCGAGTTCGGCGCCTTGAATGGGCAGATCGATGAAGGTTCCGTCGGGTTTGAGGCCTTTCCATTTGGCTTCGACGGTGATGGTGTCGCCGTTATTGATTGCTTTTGTTCCACTGGCTTTTGTTTCGCCACTTTTGGAACTTTTTGCCTTCTCCCGCGCTTCGAGCACTTTCTTGAATTCAACGTCGAAAACCGCGTTATCCTCTTTGGAAAGTTCGGAGGAATCCTTGGAATTCGGGAAATTCTTGACGATGAATTCCTGGCCCAGTGCGTCTTCGTAATTGGCGCCGTCATAAACAACGCCGTCCGAAACGACAAAGCATCGAATCGAACGCATCACCACAACGTCGCCATCCATCAATTCCAGAGAAACCGAATATTCACCGTTGGAAGCTGCAAATGAAGCCTCCAAGGCGATTTCGGCCGTGTTGCCGGATACCGATATCGACTCCGGTGATACCGTTACATCGCCTGCGTCACTGTCGATTACGTCGGAATTCGCATCGACTACGGTGGCAACCGTCATTCCGTCCATAACTGCGCCCGACGAAAGCGTCGCAATCCCGCGATAAACGCCTTCTTCGGAGTAAGTACTGGTGCGGCTAAAGGTCGCATCATACAACTTGGTCTTTGCCATCGTCGGCATGACCATCAGGCATGCAAACATCAGACAAAGCATCAACCGGATTGACCGGCAACTCGGAGATATTATATCCCGGTTCGAACTCATAGAGACCCCCTTGCGAAAATAAACTCATATGGCGGGTTTGCCCCACACACATGCCTCGATTTTCATCGAGTTAGATCCTTCGTATTTCAGGTTGTCTGCACGGTAGGACTAGCGCGTGAAGAGAGCAAGCTTTTCTTTTTTCACACGTCCCATTTTGAGTGACCGAAAATCGTTCAAAGCGGCTTGCGTTGCTTCCTGCAATCAGGGAAGACGAATGCCAAATGGAAATCGACTCGCTATTTTCCTGGAAAAAACGTCGCTCGCGCCAACGCCCCGGAGTGCCTTTTTGGCCTGTAACCTCAATAAAACCAACGCAACAAAGCCAGAACGACTTCTGTATGTACTGGCGAGTTTGTTTTATACGGTGTTTATTGTGCGCTCGGAGTTCACGGTCCTTGGCAAACCGATGTTCTGCCTCTTCGACGACGCAATGATCTCGATGCGGTATGCGCGCAATCTGGCTTCTGGATCAGGATTGTGCTGGAACTCGGGACAACCTCCCATCGAGGGCATCAGCAATTTGCTTTGGACCCTCTGGATGGCGGTTATCCATCTACTGCCACTGCCCGATGGGTTGATGTCGCTGCCGGTGATGATTAGTGGCGCAGTGCTGTTGCTGTTAAACATGTTCGTTACGGGCAAACTGGCAGACGAAATAACAGGTGGTTTGCAGGGACCCAGGCTGATAGCGGTTGGTCTGACTGGGCTTTGCTACAGTTTAGCCTACTGGACTTTGCTCGGCATGGAAGTCGGACTGCTCACACTTTTCACCAGCCTGCTCGTGTTATCTGCTCTTCGCTGGAGAAAAGCTCCCCATTCCCGATACTTAATCATTTTCCTCCTTATCGAAGTCCTCGCCGTTTTGACTCGACCCGACGCCGTTGTTCCAATCGGCGTGACTGGATTGTTTTTCGCTCTGCCTTTTCGTCATCGACGAGATGTCTGGGCCTTGGCGGCAATTGTCGCGGCAGGAGCAATCACAACGGGAGGCCTAACCGCGTTTCGTCTCGCTTATTTCGGCGACCCACTACCCAACACCTATTACCTGAAGGTTTACGGTATCCCGCTGGGAATGCGTCTGGAGCGCGGGCTGACCGTTCTGGCAACGACAAGCATCCAAAATCTTTTCCTACCCATCGTCTTGATGGCGATCGGCGTTGGAATCGACGTGCGTCGTAAACGCCTCAGACACGGCGTGGCACTTCTGGCAACGCTTTTCACCGCTCAATGCGCGTACTCGGCTTATGTCGGTGGAGACGCGTGGGAATACTTTCGCATCCCGAACCGATATCTTTCGATTGCCTTTCCAGGGTTGTTTATCCTGACCGGATGGACAACGATTCGATTGGTTCGATGGGCAATGATTCGCCGACACAGAGTGGCTCAATCGCCGCTTTTTTGGCCAATGCGTCGTCCTGGATGGGTTCTGGCTCTGGTTTGGGTAACCGGAAACCTCGCCCCGATCATTCACTGGACGATCGATAACACCTATCAACATTCTGAAATGGTGGGCTGGACACGACTTGGTGTATTGCTTCGCGAGACAACCAGCGAAGACACCACGATCGCCGTTACCTGGGCAGGCGCCGTTCCATACTTCTCCCGGCGCCCTTCAATCGACCTTCTTGGCAAAAGCGATCCAATTATTGCCCATCAATTACCCGTCCCCACAGCTCGTTTTGTCCCTGGGCACAACAAATACAACATGAAATACAGTTTCGGTGAATTGAAACCAGACCTGATTGTTCATCTGTTTTATATCACGCCAGAACAAGGCAGATGGATTTTCGCGCAAGGGTACGAAATTTTGCCCAACGCCATCCTGGCGCGGGAACCGACCCGGAATAAATACGACCTCGAACGAATCAGCGCAGATTGGAACAAGGACGAGGAGTTGGAACGCGCAGTCCACGCCCATTCCCTGGACACCAATGGCTGAAATTCCAATTGCCGAAACAAAATACACATGCCTGAATCAGACGATTGAAATGCTGAAAGGAAAAACCAACCGGTATGCGTCCCTCACTCGCCCCCTCAAATTACTTGCTCGCTTCGCTCCTGCTGACTGCCGTCGCATGCGCCGCAGATACCTCCGACTCGAAAAAAAATACCATTCAAGAGCCCGACGCGCTCATTCCCTGGATCGCCACGCCAACCACGGACGGAAAAATATCGGAGGGTGAATATGAAGGCGCGTTGCGTGTGGAAATTGACGGTCTGACTCCGGACGAAAATCCCGGTTGGAATCCGTATAACAAAAAATCCATCGCCAAAGACGATCTGAGTTTCACGTTATTGGTCGGACACGACGGCAAGTGTCTGTATGTCGCTTTCGATATTACGGATAATTCAATTTGCTCGGACAATGTTCCTTACCCACGCGGGAGATATATGGGTGTTTGGGAAGACGACTGTGCCGAAATTTGCCTGGATGGCGATTTGGATCGCGATGCCATCACCGAAGGCAGCCGACGCGGCGACGCATTAGGCGACGAGGATTGGCAAGAAGGTTTCGTTCCGCATTACGGCATTCCCGACGATGTCTATTTCGATGATGGACACGGGGCTTATGGCACGGGGGACGGAGAATGGTTCGCTAGAACACGTTTACTGGATGAGCAGCATTGGCAGGTGGAATACCGCGTACCTTTCACATTGATCGATACAAAAAATGGCCCGGGGATTAAACCCGCCAAACCCGGCGATCTGATCGGATTCAATGCAATGATCAACGACGACGATCACGGCGGTGCACGCGAGCAGCAAGTTTCCTGGAACGGCATGAACCACGAAAACCAACTTTATTTACAACAAAGCGCGTGGTTGATTGTCAAATTAGCCGAAGCAAAAGTTGCCGAAGAAGTCGCCCCCGATCAGGAATCCGAATAATTTCGGCGACGCGCCAGCACGAATTTCACCGCTTCCCATCTCGAAAATTCAACCGACGTGTCGAACACACGAAAACCGTTTTTTTCCAAGCGCGTAATCATCTCGTATTGCCAATCGATCAACGTTCCTACAAATGCACGCGAGCCATCATTGGGAATCGAATTCAAACGCGCTCGCGCCACATCTAGTTGTTCACGCAAACGTTTCGTTTCAAACCACATCAGGTCCTGGAACTGCGGTGTCACACGACGGTCTGCGATATCAGACGCAGAGACGCGAAAACGTTCCATTTCATCGTCAGGCACAGAAATACGCCCGTGAGCGATTCCGTCCCCTAATCGTTGAATCAACACCGAATGCATCACACCTATCCCCAAAGCCTCGGCAAGCTCGACGCGCATGGATTCCTCCGTCCCTAAGACCGAAAGCACCAAACGAGCAGGCCCAATCGCCAAGGATTGCAATACCGCGCGCAGTTGAGCCCAATCGCGATAACGACCTCGCGTCGCCAACGCATTCCAACCATCGACAACACCAATCCATATCGACCGCTTGCCGCCATGCGTCCTGCCAATTTCCCAAAAGGGACGGAGAACTGCATCCGCCGGTTCCGCGTCGCCACCAATCTGCATCGCTTCGTGTTGAAGAGCCATAAATACACGATGGCACTCTGCACCGCCAGAAGCAAGAGCGGTCGCGAACCTTTCTCCACAAGCGACATGCCATTCCAAAATCAAACGCACCGAATGTCGCTTCGCACGCGGCAATAATCGCATCGCCATGGAAACCACGGGTGGAAAAGAAGAGTTCATGGCCTGCGATTTTCCCGGCATTTCATGAGGTCTGTCACTTCAGAGTTCATTTGAGGGACGGAGGAAATCAAGTCCGGAAAAAACGCGTGAAAATCATCGGCAAACGCATCATATTCTCGTACCAAATCATCCGCCGCTTCATCAAGCGCAACCCGCGCGCGCTTTAACCGACGCGACATCCGGGCAAGCGCTTCACGCAATCCATCGATTTCCGAATAATAGACAAACCCATCGCGTTCGGCAATTTTCCCCATCACAATTCGCATCCGGTCTGGCATGACCACCGTTTGCGTCGCCAGCGAATCGTAAACGCCATCGGCAAACACACGAAGAGATTGATCGGGTGAATATCTCTCCCAATCGGCGGCCAACAAATGATCGTAAAACATATCGGCCAACACGCCAGACAACTTGCCCCACCGGGGACGGAGACGTGCGCGTGTACGCGCCGTGACAGGATGCGCATCGGTGAACGCATCCACTCGCCGGTGAAGCAACACACCACAACGAACGCCAACGGGCAAGTCGTCGGGAATTCGCCCCTTGAGAAAATCCGCCATCAAGTTGCCCACTAACGATTCGGGCGTGCCATCGGATAAATATGCGTGAGCCAGATAGTTCATTCAACACAATTCCTCGGGGGACGGAGAAACAATCAACGTCATGCCACGCACGGTTCAACTTCTTGCTTATCCAACGTTCGCTTCCATTCCCAAAAACCCATTGTTGCAAGTCCCAAATAAACAAGAAAGAGTATCGCCGTGGGAACCAAGCCTTTTTCCAGATAATTCATCGGCGCCAGAATATCCACGGTAATCCAAATAATCCAACACTCAATAAACCTCCGTGCCATTAAATATTGCGCGATCAAACTGAACACCGTCGTCGCCGCATCATGATAAGGCAATGCGGGTTCTGGAAAAAAACCAGCCTTACCGCCAATCCACATGGCATAGCCCCAAAGGAATGTAACGAAAACACCCGTAATATACCATTCCATAAGTTGCTGCGAAGTGAGCCGGTTTACAACAAAATCATCCAGGCGTTCTTTTTCGCGACCACCTCTCATCCAATAAATCCAACCATAGATTTGCATGGGTAAAAAGATGGCAAAAAGAATCGTGTCCGAAACAAAACCATATTTATAGAAAACGAAAACATAGATAATAACATTCAATACACCAATAGGCCAACCTGCGATTTTTTCTTTTGCGATTAAATAAACCGAAATGATTCCTGTCAAAAATCCCATCAGTTCGATATAAAACATCAAGGGATCGCCTGGGCTACTGACGAACAGTCCCAAGAAAAAATTCCAAATACTATCAAACATCTTCTAGCCTTTCTGTTCAAAAGGTAAATATCGGATTCGCTCTAAGGATTGCTGACGCGCGTGTTGTGCGTGTCCTTCGCCGTCGGTGCAAGCGTTGTGTTTTCCGCCATGCGTTCCGCGTACACATTCAAACGTTGTCCGTCGGTCGATATCGTCACCGTCCCTTGCCGGTCCGTGCGCCAAACCTCGGTTCCCAATTCGGCGAAGCGCGCCAATACATCCGGATGCGGATGACCATAGCGATTCCCGCGCCCACAACTGATGACCGCCACGCGTGGACGCACGGCGGCAATGAACGGCATGGCGCTTGAGGAAGAGGAACCATGGTGCCCGGCTTTTAAAACCGTTGCCAGCAATTGATTGGAATCCACCTGGCGCAACAAATCGGCTTCGGCATCGAACTCCGCATCGCCCGTGAATAAAAACGCCACTTCGCCCGCCTCGACACGCATCACCACCGACGCATCGTTACGATCCGCACCGTTCTGCAAAAATTCATCCGCCGGATGCAGGACTTCGACATGCACATCGGGCGCGAGATCAAACCGCACGCCGCGCCGAACTTCCGAAACGGGAATATCGCGAAAATCCACGGCGGCGCTCAAATCATGCCACACCTCGGTATCCGCCAAACTCCCTCCAACCAATATTTTCCCGGGTTGATATTCGTTCAGCAAATCGGCTGCGCCACCAATATGATCTGCGTCCGCATGCGTCAGAACCAACAAATCCAGATGCTCGATTCCAAGGCGTTTCAGTTCGTTGCTCAACGCTGAATTTCTTGGCGGTCCTGCATCGATCAACATCGAGACGCCTTCTCGTGTTTGCAACAAAATGGCGTCGCCCTGGCCAACGTCGAGAAAGCGAACGGTCAACAATTCTCGCGCGGGAGTGACAAAGGGAAGCCAAAGCAACAGCGCAAACGCCACTAAAGCATGCGTCGCTCCAGAACCAAAACCGTCAAACACCGTAAAGCGGGGACGGAGACGTAACCACCGTCCCCCAAGCAGCAACAAATAGTATGCTCCCATTCCAATAACGGGGACAGAGAAGGACGCCAGTGCAGCCCCGGGGACCTTGGAAAGAGAAAACGCAATGGAGTCAATTGCCGCTAAAGGAAAATCCAACGCCCCCAGGAAAAACTCGCCTAGCGTTGGAACAACAAAACCCACAAGGGCTCCGAAATAACCACACGCCATAATAATTCCAATCACCGGCAATACAAAGGCGTTCGCCAGAGGAGCAATCAGCGAAAATTGACCCATGTGCGTCATCACCAACGGCGCCAAGGCGATTTGAATACATGTGGAGACAAATATTATCTGAACCATGCGAACCAACAACGACCATCGCCACGAGTTCGAGAACTTTTCGCCAAACCACGTTTCGATGTTGATGGCTCCCGGTAAAACAACAACCAACGTCAAGGCACATAAAAATGAAAATTGAAAATCCAACTGCCAAAGCGCCCGGGGACGGAGAAGCAACAACGCAATAGCAACGGTAGAAAGCAACCCCAACGGTTCAATTTCACGCCGCACGAGCGGTTGCAAAAAAAACACCACCGCCAACAAAGAAGCGCGCAACGCGCTCGATCGAAATCCCGTCAACGCGCAAAACAACACCAAACCGACAATTACCACCACCGCTCTTCCGCGGGGGCCAAAACCCAACAACCCCACAATACCCGCCAAAATAACCGCGACTAATCCCGCATGTAATCCGCTGACGGCAAACAAATGCATCAGACCGGTTCGCTGATACGCATGCCGCTGTGCGGGCGAAAGGCTACCCGTACGCCCCAGCATCACCGCTGCCAACAATGCACCTTCATGAGTCGAAAGATGCGATTTTATCTGCGACTCCAATCCATCGCCCAAACAACCCATGGAAAATCGAAATCGATTGAACAACGTACGACGTGGAGCGGGGACGGAGTCCCAAGCGATCGCGTTTACCTGTGCAGCAGCCCCTCTACCCGCCAGCCAATTTTCATAATCGCCTGGGGACGGAGCATCCGCCACGGGAAACAACACACCCATTCCTTCCCATTGGTCACCAGGCGCAATCAACGCTACGCGCTGCGGCAAATCGGGGGACAGAGGCAATCGAATCGGTAACGGCGTCGCCACTCGAACGGTTTTTCCCGACCGTGCAATCTCCGTCCCCGGAGCAAGCCAAACCATCGCCATGCGCGGGGTTGTGCGAGGTTGATCGAGAATCTCGCCGCGAACATGAACAACAGATCCCGGAGCGCTCTCCAATTCGGCAACTGCACCGCGAGCCTGCGCTTCGGTTACGTTCAGTGGGACCTGCAACGCAATGCCGGCGGCAAACACGCACACCACCAGAGAGCAAACGCGCAACCACGGCCATTGACGCGCCAATCCTCCGAAAACCAGTCCGACGGTGAACACCAACATTACCAATCCAAACGACTCCGTCCCCATGCCTCGGGCCATCGACATGCCCGCCATCAAAGAAAGCGCCGCGAGAAACGAAGGACGCGGAAAATCGCGGTCGTTTCGTTCGCTCACGGCAGCCTCCAGAGTTGGTAATGATAAATGCTATTCCAGATTCGTGGATTCCTTCAACTCACCCGTCCACGCTGTGCCTTGATCCTGGGTCTTCATGGGACGAATGCCACGAATCAACGCCGAACGTGCAATCATATGCGCTGAAATCGGCGCCGTGAGAAATTGAAACACAATCGCCACCAACGCCTTGGCTATAATATCCGGATGCCCCGACATCATGGCGCCGCCGAAAATCAAAAACGAAAAACCAAACGTCAAACATTTCGTTGCCGCTTGCAAGCGCAGATACACGTCCTGAAAACGAAATATCCCAATCGTCCCGATCAGCAAAAACAGCAATCCGAAATACATCAATCCCAGGTAAAGATAATTACTCATCGAACAAGTCCCCCTTTTCGAGGTACTTGGCAATCGCCACCGTGGAAATATACCCTACGATCGAAAGAACCAGAATCGCATCGATGAAATAAGGCGTACCCAATGCCAATCCTGCAATCGCCATCAAGCACAATACATTTACTGTAATCGATTCGACCGTCATCAGACGATCGTGCGCGCTGGGGCCGAGTAAAAATCGAACCAGCAGCAGCGCCAGACAAATTATAATAAAACCAACCATGACTATCTGATGAAATATAGAAAAAACGGCGGGATGATCCATGTCAGGCCACTCCCTTCAAAATATCGATAGGCCGCCTCAAACTTTGCGCTGCATCGTCGCCAATCAAATACATGGCGTGCACCATCAGCATCTTGCCATCCTTGCTGATCGCGCAACTCAACGTCCCAGGCGTCAGCGTAATCCGGTGCGTCAGAAATACAATCTCCATATCCGTCAAATCATCGATGGGAACTTCGATCAGTCGAACTTTATGATAATCGGTAGGCGTCAAAACATCCCACGCTAACTTAAAATTCGACACCGTCAAATCGACAATGAAATCGATAATAAACCGGATCGTGTTTCGTGTGTTTTTTGCAAAACCTGCTCCAGCGGGAAACATGGTCATCAGCAATCGATACATTAAATACAACATAAAGCCACACGTCACGATCGGCGCCGCCCAACCGCCAATCAAAAAAGAAACCAGCAACACCGCCAGCGATGCGTATAGGATGATTTTTTGAGTTGTATTCCGCATGTTCAACCTGCTTTCGATCGCATCGGGGAGGGAGTTATTATTCATTCGCCGCCAACTGCAATGCTTCCACACCTCGATCGCCCATCACGGCGTGAATATACTGACTTTGATCGAGCAACTGATTCGACGTTTCAATTGCCAGATTCATAACCCAACCGCTTGCCAACGCAACAATCACCGACACTGCTACCAATCCGGCCGTCGCCGCGATAATTCGATCATTGTGAGGGATTTTGTCGATCTTCAACTCAGTCGGCATCTCACCCCAAAACGCATATTGCCAGATTTTCACCATGCTATACAACGTAAACAAACTGGTGAGAATGGAAATCGCCACATAAAAATAATGTCCTTCGACAATTCCCTCGAGTGCCAGCGCATACTTGCCATAAAACCCGCTCAACGGGGGAACACCTGCTAACGAAAACGCCGCCAGCACAAACAATATCGACAGGAACGGATAACCGTGTATCACACCATGAACGCGTTTCAACTCGTCCGTCCCCTCATTAACTTTCACGCACCCGCCTATCATAAAAAGCGACGCTTTTACAATAATATGATGAATGATATAAAAGACGCCCCCCGCTAACGCCAGCGGTGTAAAAATCCCAAGACCAAAAATCATATATCCGATCTGGCTGATAATATGGAAACTCAAAATTCGGCGAAAACTCCATTGGCTCATCGCGCACAATACACCGATGAGCATCGTACCGGCAGCAATCACCAGGAAGAGCGGCTGAAACCAGTCGGCCATTTCAATGCGGAATATTAATGTAAATGAACGGTAGAGACAATACACACCAACCTTTGTCAGAATACCGGCAAAGTAAGGCAACACACCTAGCGGCGCGCGCGGATAAGCATTTGGCAACCAGTAGAACATTGGAAACAACGCGGCCTTGATCCCAAATACAATCAGGAACAACGTGCCGATTGTCACCGCACCGGTCACATTTTCCGTTTGCTGAATGCGAACAGCCAAATCGGCCATGTTCAGCGAACCAAACATTGCATACGTCAATCCGGCGCCCACCAGAAAGAACGTGCTTGCAATAATATTCAAGGCGACAAATTTAACCGATTCGCGCACTTGGTTTTTCTCGCAACCATGCGAAAGCAACACGTAGCTGCATATTAATATAATTTCAAAACTGACAAACAAATTAAACAGGTCGCCCGTCGAAAATGCCCAGTTCACTCCTGCTGCCAGAAGTAAAAACATCGGATGCAACATCGCGGTTTCACGCGGATTTCGCGTCGCGCCGGAAACAATATACCACCACGTCGTTGTGTGGGTAATTGCCGCCAGGCACAGCATAATTGCACCCAATAAATCGAGCGTAAAAACAATGCCGAATGTCTGAGGCCAATCGCCCACACGCAGCACGGCAATCCCATCGCGCCGCACCATCATGAGTAGATAAAAGGCCAACACCAGCATGCCATGCGTGCCAAATCCCGCAATCCAACGTTGAATCTTCAACGAATCGCGAAACAGCAAACAAAACCCCGCAAGCAAAAAAGGGAATACGATAGGCGCTACGAGGATGTCCACAGCTTGCCCTCCTCGTCTTCAAGTTCACCCATTTCGAGCGATCGCGTTTCTTCGACACCGCGCGCCACCAACACGATCAGGAAACTCATCACGCCAAAACCGATCACAATCGCCGTCAAAATCAAGGCCTGTGGAATGGGATCGGTATATTGAACCGAATTTGTCGTCGCATGAGGGACGGAGTCATCGTGCGCGGGGGCTTTACCGATTTCTTCCAACGTGGCATGCGGCATTTCGGCATGCTCCACATGGCCGACCAAAATAGGAGGCTTCGCTTCTGGCTGCCAACCACCCACGGAAATTAAAATGATAAACCCTGCGTGCGAAAGCAACGCCACGCCAAAAAGTACTTCAACAATATTACGCCGCATCAGGAAAAAGAACCCGACACCAAACAACATCGCTACCAGAATGGAAGATAATAACGCCATCAGGTTCCACTTCTTCCGAACATTCGAATTATGGTCAACGTCACACCGACAACCATCAGATACACACCAAAATCAAACGCCATCGCCGATGCCAAACCAACCTTGCCAAATAATGGAATCGGAATATACGTAAACGCGCTTTGCAGGAAAGTTCCGCCCAACAGTACCGCAACCACCCCCGTGCCCACGGCAAAAAACAACCCGAAGGGAATCAGCTTCGATGGATCGCGCTTGCCGTAGGGGTCTTCATTCTTCGACGTGTACAGGAAATACGGCGTGCAGGCGACTGCGGTTAACAAACCTGCGATGAACCCGCCTCCGGGCGCATTGTGTCCTGCGAAAAACAAAATTGCCGAAATCGATCCGATCAAAAATAACGTCGGCAAGGCGCAAACTTTTAAAATCAAGGACGCGTCTTCGATGATCGGCTTGCGCATGAACGAAGAGTCCACCTGTTCGGAAGCCAATCGTCCAGAAATTTCAATGGACACCTCATCGTCCATACCTGTCGGAGGCGCTTCATGGGTGTGCGGTAAATTATAATGTTCTTTTTTGCGGAACGTCAGCAAACAGATAACCCCGATTGCTGCAATACCCAACACGGTGATCTCGCCCATTGTATCGATGCCGCGAAAGTCCACCAAAATCACGTTCACAATATTATTACCGCCGCCTGAATGCTCTCCCGGTACGGCGGGATATTTTGAATTCGCTTCGTAATATTCTGCCACCGTGGGATTGCCTTCGAGGATCGGAACTGCGCGGTCGGGACTTGTCGCAGCCATGAAATTCAGCACGCCGAAAACCAGCCCGACGCACACGGCAATAATCGTTGAAATCGAAACCCCGACAGGCGTGTCGCGTTTGGGAACTTCCAGGGGAATTTTTGACAACAACAGCAAGAACATGAACAGGTTCGCAACTTCCACCAGGATTTGCGTCAAAATCAAATCCGGCGCGCGATACGACAAAAAATACAGCGCAACCATTACACCCACCACGCTTAACGCCATCAATCGTGTCATGGGCCGCCGAACCAGCAACATAATAACCAGACAAAACGCCGTCAGCACTGTCACACCAATCGCCAGCAAATCCACCGGCCCCCCAAGCGTCATGGGGGATTCCTTCAACCCGCCCGTCAACGGCACCAACATCAACCCGGCGAAAACCGCCAATGTCATCATCACGTTTCGCCGCAACGAATGCGATTGAATCGTCAGTGCCACCCACGAAGCAAACGCCGGCAATTTATCGAGGAATATGTACTCGTAAAAACGCGTAAACGGCATGGGCGAATGTTTCTTCTCGTACAACTGCTCAATACCGCCCGCCCCAAAGAAAGCCGCCGGACCGCCAACAAAAAACAGGAACATACTCGACGCAAAAATCACGTCGAGATGACGATAAAATGCGACAGTAAAGTGGCTATGGGTTCCGTAAAATTCGCTATTCACTAAATGCGCAAGAGGATGTTCAATCGCCGGAACAAAAAACCCGCCAATCACGCACAAACCGATCAAAATCGCGGGCGCCAGCAAAATTCCCACATTCCCTTCGTGCGGATGAATCGACGGATCGCGCGGCTTGCCGAAAAACGGTGAAATCGCAATACGCATGCAATAAGCCACCGTGAAAATACTCGCCACAACAGCCAAAATGGGCAACGCCCGCCAAATCAAGACCCCGTGCGTTTCAACATGAAACCCGGCATGCAGAAATAATTCTTTCGCAACGAACCCCAACGTCAGTGGCACACCTGCCATCGAAAGACACCCGATAATCGTCAACGCTGTCGTCCAGGGCATCACGCGCCATAACCCACCGAGACGTTTCCAATCGCGCGTGTGCGCGCCGTGGTCGATCACGCCGACCAACATGAACAGCGCTCCCTTGAAAAACGCGTGACTCGCCACCAGGAGCAAATCCAACGCGAGCGGTTCCTCTGGCGAACCAATGCGTCCGTAACCAAATCCATAATACGCCGTCAGCAGCCCAAGCTGGCTGACGGTCGAAAACGCAAGCAACTGCTTCAGATCGCGGCTGATGACGGCCATAAATCCGCCGATGAACATCGTCACAATACCCACGAGCGGAACAATCGCCAGCCACAACATCTCGTTTCCGAAAATCGGATAAATGCGTCCGAGCAAATAAATGCCCGCCTTCACCATGGTGGCTGCGTGCAGATACGCAGACACTGGCGTGGGAGCCTCCATCGCGCCCGGCAGCCAGAAATGAAACGGAAACTGGGCACTCTTAGTAAACGCGCCCACCAACAAAAACAGCAGCGCCACCGGAGCCGCCGGATGCGCCACAATGATCTCTCGATTAGCCCACAGAGCGTCCCACGACAGCGCATCGGGTGAGCCCGACGCGTGCATGATCCACGAAATCGTCGCCAAACCCAACAGCAGCGATAACCCGCCACCACCCGTGACAATCAACGCTCGCAACGCCCCCGCGCGCGCCGTGCCTTTCTCGTGCCAGTGTCCGATCAACAGGAACGACGACAACGACGTCATTTCCCAGAATAAGAACATCAGGATCGTGTTGCGCGAAGTCACCACGCCCACCATCGACCCCATAAAAAGCACCATCATCCCATAAAAACGCCACGGCGAATCGTCGGGCTTCATGTAATGCCCGGCATAATAAAACACCAGCAGCCCGATTCCCAAAACCAGCCACGCGTAAAATAACGCGGGACCATCCAACCAGAGGGAAAACTCGAGCCCGATCGCGGGCATCCAGGATTGCGTGAATATAAGCGGCGATTCCGCCGACCAATGGCTCGTCAAAACCCCAAGCAACACCAAACATACCGTCGTAATTGCCATCGCCAACTGACGCGGCAGCCGCAGCGAACGCTTGGGCAGCACGACAAACAACAGCGACCCAATAAAGGGCACGAGTATCAAAATGAGCAGCCAAATCGGGGTCATCTAGGAGCTCGGTTGAGTTCGACTACACTGAATCGAATCACGATTCAGAAGGTCGAAAAGGGGGCTGAACGATAGTTTGCAAAGTAGCGCGAAACCACCTGTGCCCAAGGCGGATCCAGCAATGGGCAATACGAACCACCACTTGGCGGTGGACTGGGGCAATAGCCGTTTGAATGCCAACGGTTCAAAAATCGCAATCGATTTACCGGACGAAGCGCTCCAAAACGAATCATTGCAAAATTTTTATGTTTCCAATCGAGAACTCGCTTGTCGTTTGAGCACCGAACGCCACCCAACACCGTGATAATCGGGCCTTAGCAGCGCCCACGTAATGACCGACAGCGTCGCTCCCAATTGACTCACCAACCCAATCCAATTCCAACCGCCCGGCTCCCACCACAGGGCAACGTTTATGATCAACAGCACCGACCACACCAATTCGTAGTGCCTCGGGATACGGAAAACATTACAAAAGAGGAAAAAATGTCCCACCACAAACGCCATCAGAATCGCCAATTCGCGCACCGTGCTCCACAACCCAACCGACGCCATCGCCACCACCCCGATCACGATTCCATCCCACACCGAGAACCGAAAACCCGGTCGAGGATGCATGCACACAGGCTGCTCTTCAGGTTTCAACTTGCGATCCTCCATTGGCAAGACTCTCTACACTTAACAAACGCTCTCAAAAAACAATCTGCCGACACAAGTCACCCGTCATGGATCGCCAACTCACATCGTGCGAATGCGTCAATCGGATCGTCGAACGCCTGCTAGGCATAGCGCGACGAATTCTCGGCGACAATTTCGTCGGCGCCTACCTCCACGGCTCACTGGCAGTCGGAGACTTCAACCCGCAAACCAGCGACGTCGATTTTCTCCTCGTCGTCCGCGAGCCGCTCGATGACACAACCATCCATGCGCTCCGAGAAATGCACCAACGACTCATCGAATTCGACCCAAACTGGGGCGCCCGGCTCGAAGGCTCGTTCCTCCCCATTGCCTTCCTTCAATCCGCAGACCCACCCACCGCGCCAAGGCCCTACACCAACGGACGGCATTTCGGCATCGACCCCTATGGATATGAATGGGTGCTTGAAATGTCCATCGTTCGCGAAAATACGATCCGCCTTGCCGGTCCGCCTCCCGACACACTGATCCCGCCCATCTCGCACGACGCCCAACGCCGTGCCATCGCCCATCTGCTGCATCGGAATTGGAAACCCATGCTTCACGAATCCGTGCGCCTGCAAGACGCCGAATACCAAGCCTACGCCGTCCTCACCATGTGCCGTTGCCTGTATTTTGGGCACCATCACAAAATCGGCTCGAAAAAAACCGCAGCGCAATGGGTTCAAACGAATTACCCAGAGTGGTCGGACCTCTCTCAAACGGCGCTTGTCTGGACCAAAGGTGACCGCTTCGACCGGCTGGCGGAGTTGGAAAACCTTATCCAGTTCACATGCAAAATTTTCACGTAATCCAACTACGTGTACGTTTCGGAACTACTCGTTCTGAAACGTCAAAACCGCGCTTTGCATCATTTCGCGACATCCAGAACCGCAAATTCCCACGGGCCAAACAGCATGCCCACCGCCCCGTCTGGTGAAACTTCAATCGAGTCGCTCAACATCGATCTCGAGGCGGCTAACAGCCGCGCCTCTCCCGCCAGCGAAAGCCGCACAGCGCGTCTGCGCCTCGAAAGATTGGCCACCACCGCAATTCGGTCACATGTTTCGCCATCCTCCCACACACGCTCCCAACCGAGCACGTCCGCATCGCCTGTTTCCAACCACCGCAAGTCTCCTCGTCGCAAGCAAACGCGCTCTTTTCGCAGGGCAATCAACCGCCGGTAGAAATTCAGCAGCGAATCGGGGTCGGTCTGCTGCTCCTCCACCGAAATTCCGTCGCCCGGCTGAAATTGCGTCGGAAAGGGATTCTCCGACTTGGTTTGATACCAATCGCACATCCCCTTGCCCTGGCCCGAGCGAGTCCAACGCATTCCTTCGCGCAAGCGATCGTGGCTGACCTGGCGATTGACGCGCAGCCGCCCGACCATTCCGATTTCCTGACCATAATAAAGGCACGGCAATCCCGGCAACAGCAGGTTAAAAACCGCCCCCAGACGTAACTTCCTCGGGTTCGACTTCACGTTCGTGGCAAACCGCTGCACGTCATGATTTTCGATCACCGTGGAGAAAACTTTACCAACGGGCATTTTCGCGCGAATCCCATCCAGTTCTTCGCGAATCCGATCCGCTTTCAGGCTCGAAATCGCAAACATCAACCGGATGGCAAAGACCGCATCCATGCCGCTTTGATTTAGAATATCCTCGCCGTGGCTGCTCCAGTCGGCGGGCTCGGCGAGAAAAAACGCGTCGGGGCGAACGCGACGCACTTCCTCGACGAGTCCTTTCCAAAACCCACCCAACATCCCTGTCAGCCTGCCCTTGTGATCCAGGTCGTCCATCACATGGTCCATGCGATACCCGTCCACACCGCGCGGACGTTGCCCGCCATCCGGATTCATCCAGTATCGATAGATAGAATGCTGAATCGAAAGCATTTCCGGATTGTCTAAATTCAATAGCAAGATATTCGGATTATGAAAAATGCCTTCGCCCATATCGATGGACAGGTGCTCCCTGTGGGTCCGTATCTTGTCGTGATAGAAGAAAAAATCTCGTTCGGACGATTTCGGATTTGCCTGAGCCCGCTCTGCCCAATCGTGCGTTCGAGGAACATACTGCGTTTCCATATCGAGCAACACGCGCATGTTGCGCGCATGCACCGCGTCGCAAAAATGGAAGAAGTCCTCGTTGGTTCCAAACTCCGGATCGATTCGGAAAAAATCGCTGGGGAAATATTTATGATCGCTAGGAGCCGCCAGTAACGGATTGATCCAGAGCGCCGTTACGCCGAGTTCCTGGAGATAATCGAGCCGACTTTCCAGCCCCGGCAAATCGCCGATTCCGTCTCCATTCGAGTCATAGAAACTGCGGGGAAAAATCTGATAGAAAACCTCGTCCTGCCAACTGCGGTTCGCGCTCGATAAAGTCATCGTCCACTCCTCCTCCAACTAAAAATGCAAAACTGCGTCGATTTTCCCGAAAGTGCAAACCCAATCCCCTTCAACGTGCAAATAAGGTAGGACGTCCTTAAGAAGATAGGGCGTTTTCAAAGCTGCAAGATCGTAGCAGCGCACCGTTGCAGGCTTGTCCGCCGTAGCCGCCAGGCGAAGGCGGAAGTCCGATGCACAACACCGGGATTGCGACTTTGAGAGCGCCCTGGCAAATAAGATCGGCCCCCAGGGAAGGGGGCCGATAAGTCCGGTGGTGCCAGGGGAGGGATTTCATAAGGCAGGGGGTTGAATAGGGTAGGCTAATACAAATCGGAAGGATGTTGTCCCTTTCGGGAGCGAGGGATTTGCATTTGGTAGGCTAACCCGAACTTGTTAGGTTCGGAGATTCGCCTCGCCTGGCCTTTGCCCACCATGACTGAGCAAATGGTTTTCGCGTCCGGTGCTATGCTCTCCTTTCGGCCACCTGTCCGAAAACAGGTCGTTTATTTTCATTCACCCTCTCTCGATCCAGAGAGAAAGTGGACCGTTCTAGGGCGATTCGTCTGAACGGTTACTGCTTTGATCATTCTCACTTATTTTCCTAGAGAGAAATGTGCCAATTGATGAAGCGCAAGACATTTTCTCTAGACCCTTCATTTTTTTAGAGAAACACACAAATGATGCCAACCTATTCGGGAAGCGGCCAAACGTAAGGTGATTAACAAGCGAGATTCCGTCTCCATTGAAAGTCTCAAAAAGAGAACCCTCCAAAATATGTACTGCCAATTCTATTTCTGTCTCTCTTGAACGTACAGAAATTCGGCAAAAACACTTACTTGTTTATTATCAATGATTTACGACGATTCGCCAACACCAGCAGCCGGCTGTTCCCGATACTGCAAGTCGTACAACCGGCGATATAGCCCATTGCGTTCGAGCAATTCGCGGTGGGTACCTTCTTCGGCAAGGTGCCCGTCGCGCAGCACCAGGATCTTGTGGGCTTGCTGAATCGTGGACAACCGGTGCGCGATAACCAGCGCAGTGCGACCAATTGTCAGGCGATTCAGCGCTGCCTGGAGCAATTTTTCCGTTTCCGTATCAATGTTGGACGTTGCTTCGTCCAAAATCAGGATTTCTGGCTCAAACGCCAATGCCCGCGCAAAGGAAAGCAATTGCTTCTGACCGACGCTCAACGTCGCGCCGCGTTCCATCACGCCCGTTTCATAACCGCGCGGCAGGCGCTCGATAAACGGCGCCGCATTGACGGCCTCGGCGACCTCGACGATTTTCTCGTGGCTGATCGCGTTTTCACCTAAACGGATATTTTCGGAAACCGAACCCTTGAACAGGAACACATCCTGGAGCACGATGGCGATTTTCGCTCGCAGATCTTCCTGCGTCATTTCGCGAATATCCACGCCGTCGATCAGAATACTCCCCCGCTGGATGTCATAGAATCGGCAAAGCAACGACATCAGCGTCGATTTTCCCGAACCCGTCGGGCCGACAATTGCCACTGTCTGGCCGCGTTCGACGCGGAACGACACACCTTTCAGCACCCAATCTTCGTCCTGGTATGCAAACCACACGTCACGGAATTCAATCGAGTGATCGAACGTCGGCGACGGTTTGGGTTCGGGCGGATTCTGAATATCGGGTTCGGTATCGAGCAGCTTGAAAATACGCTCGCTGGCCGCAATGGCCGACTGCACGAGATTATATTTTTCCGACAAATCCTTGATCGGCATGAAAAACCGTTCGAGCAAACTGACGAATAAAATCAGATCGCCGATGGTAACATGGCCGTCGAGGTACTGGTGTCCGCCGCGCCAGATCACTAATGCCACTCCAATTGCCGCAATCAGTTCGATCAGCGGAAAGTACATCGAATACGCGAACACCGTCTTGAAATGCGCCTCGCGATGCAGATCGTTCAGTGTCTCGAATTGCGTGAATTGCGTTTTCTCGCGCGTATTGGCCTGCACGGTGCGCATACCGGTGATGTTTTCCTGCACGTGTGTGTTCAACCGCGACAAACGAAGCCGCGTCAGTCTATACGACACGCGAATCGCGTTACGAAATGCCCAAGAGAGCGCAAACACCATCGGGATGATGATCATCGCCCACAGTGCCAGTTTCCAGTTCACAATAAACAAGACGGCAATAATGCCACCGAGCAAAAATACCTGCTGAAAAATTCCCACCACGCCTTGCGCGAACAATTCGTTCAGCACGTTGACGTCCGACGTAATGCGCGTCACCAGCCAACCGACGGCTTTTTTGTCGAAAAACCGCAGCGATTGCTTTTCCAGGTGGCGGAACAAATCCATCCGCAAATCGCGCATGGATTCCTGGCCAATCTTGGCAATTTCGTATGCCGTGAACGCTTCGAGAAAAAACATCGCCACCATGACGAGCAAAATCCCGACGCACATCATCAGCACGCCGTTCATGTCGCCGTTCGCAATCTGCACATCGACGATGTATTTCGTCAGCAACGATGGCGCGAGCATCAGCAGCGACAAAATCACCGACAGAACCACAGCCACGATGACTTTGCCACGCCGAGGCGCCAGATAGCGCGTCAAGCGACGGACTTGCGTCCAGTCCTCGATCGTTTCGTAAGCCTCGGCTTCCTGGCGCTCGTGTTTACGCATTTCGCGGCGAAGTTTATCAGGAGACTTCAAGCGCTTCGACCTCCTCTTCGAGGAGTTGCTTGCGATACAGATCAGCGTAAAGACCCGGTTGCGCCGTCAGCGCATCGTGCGCGCCGCGTTGTGTGATCGCGCCGTCTTCGAACACGATGATTTCATCCGCCAACGCCACCGTCGAGATGCGGTGGGAAATCAGCAGTGTCGTTCGTCCCTGCATAACGTTCTTGAGCGACGAGAGGATCGCTTCCTCGGTGTGCGTATCGACCGCCGAGAGCGAATCGTCGAGAATCATCACGCGCGCGTCACGCACCAGCGCCCGCGCCAGGCTGAGGCGTTGTTTCTGCCCACCGGAAAGATTAATCCCGCGCTCTCCCAACATCGTCTCGTACTGCTTGGGAAATTCGGCGATGTCTTTGTGAACGTCGGCCTTGGTCGTCGCAGTGACGATATCCTCGTCGGTCAACTCGCCGAGCGCCCCGAATCGCACGTTATCCGCGATGGTTTCGCTGAAGAGGAACGTTTCCTGGAACACAATGCCCACCGCGCGGCGAAGCTCTTCGAGCGGCCAATCGTTGATGTCGATTCCGCCAATATAAATCTGACCCGCATCGACGGGATACAGTCGCAACAGCAGGTGCACGAACGTGGACTTCCCCGCTCCCACACGCCCGATGATGCCAAGCGTGCGGCCTTCGGGGATTGTCATCGTGACATTTCGCAGCGCCGGAAACGTGGCGCCCTGATACGTAAATGTCACGTCTCGAAATTCAATATCGAGTCGGTCGGGCATCGTGAAGGTTTGCGCGCGGTCGGAATTTTTCACCAACGGCTCGGTCGAAAGCATTTCATTGATGCGATCCATCGACGCGGCGCCCCGTTGATACAGGTTGATCACCCAACCCGCGGCAATCAACGGCCAGATCAACATGCCGAACATCATGACCAGCGAAACCAGCGTACCGTAGTCCATAGCCTCGGCAATGATTCGTCGCGCGCCAATGTACAGAATCATCAGCATCCCCAACCCTGTTACAAGGCGAATGGCGGGAAAGAAACTCGCCTGGATGCGTGCCAGTTGCAGGCTCTTGTCGATGTAGTTTCCGTTTTCCACGCCAAAACGTTCGGACGTGTGGACTTCCTGACCGTAAGCCTTGATCACGCGCATCCCGGCGAGCGATTCCTGGACAAACGTGGTCAACTCGGCCATCTGATCCTGCTGCGCCCGCGAGACCTTGTGCATCCGGTTGCCAAACATTTTCACCACCGGCGGCAGCAAAATCATCGGCGCCAAACCCGCCAGCGTCGTCCGCCAATCGAGCTTCAACATGTAGCCCAACACCAGCGGCAACGTGAAAATCGTGTTCGCGGTGTACATGATCGCCGGTCCGATCATCATGCGCACGATGTCGATGTCGTTCGTCATGCGCGCCATCACGTCGCCGGTGCTGTGCCCGTCGTAGAAAGACGAATCCAGGCGCTGAAGGTGACGATAAATATCGTTTCGGAAATCGTATTCCATATCGCGCGACGTGTCGATCAGCACACGCCGCATCAGGTAACGAAACGCCCCGGCCAATCCCGCCAGAACAACGATGTATATTCCAACCCAACCCAAATCCGTCATTCTCGAAGCATGCGCCACGACAACATTGATGCCGTCACCGACGACTTTCGGGACCTGAACACCAAGAACGTTTGCCAGGAGGACGAATAAAATTCCCCAGGCAAATCGCCAACGATAGCGGCGAACATAGGAATAAAGGGGGCGAAATGATTTCATCAACTCAGGTTTTCGAGACCTCTTCCCCAGACAACGGAGCCAGGCGGGGAAACACTCCGCGAGGACGCCGATTTAATCGCAGTAAACAGCGAAGAGCAAAAATAACTCCAAATCCATAGGACTGAATAATCGCTCGACGATACTTTTTTTCCCCCGGACGCATCAGCCACTTCAACTCGAAGGGGCAAAATCGGGTCCAGAATGTCGCAAATGTCAGATTCTTCACAGCAAAGATCATTCGGCCACGAAAGAGCAGCTTCAAAAACCGTGGCGAAAGCAGTCCCACACCCACCGATTCCCAGTGGTATCCCACGGCCCCCGCGATGTAGCGAACCCTCCGACCCGAAGCACGGAAACGAAAACAAAGATCGGTTTCTTCAAAATAGGCTGGGAAAAACTCCTCGTCCAGCCCCCCGAGCGCCGCGATATCGGCGCGCCGAAACGCAATCAGCGCCCCCGTCACAAAATCCACGTCGCGGTCTTCGTCCCACTGCCCCTCGTCCAGCTCGCCCATGCCGTAATGCTCGGCCATGAAATTCGGGTGCAGAATCCCACCCGCATGCTGGATCGTGCGCGTGTTGGGATAGAGCAGCTTCGCACCCGTCAGGCCAATGGTCGGATCGCTCGCAAGCGGCTCGGCCATCCGACGCACCGTATCGGGTTCGACCGCGCAATCGGCATTTAACATCACAATAATTGGATGAGTCGCGGCGCGCCACCCAACGTTGTTTCCACCCGCGCAGCCTAAATTCGCGCCCGTCCGGATGGTCTTTGTGACGCTGGGGTGAGCTTCGGCAATATCCGCCGAGCCATCGCCGGAATCGTTGTCCACCACGATGACTTCCAACTCCACGTCCCGCGAACGAGCGAGTTCGTCCAGACACACAGGCAGGTACCTGGCGCTGTTGAACGTCAAAATCACCACGGACACGGCTAAGGGCGCATCATCGGGCACAGACAAGCACTCCGAAAAGAATTAAGAAAAAGCAAAACCGCGAAGTGACAAAGACACAAAGGAAACACGAAGAAAAGCAGGATAATTTTACAAACGAAAATCCCGGCCACTCGGAAAATCCGAGGGCCGGGATGAACTTCAAATGCTTGAAAGCCGAGGCGCAAGCGCCGCGCGAGCTTACCAGCGATAGTGAGCGAAGGCCTTGTTGGCTTCGGCCATGCGCAACACGTCTTCTTTCTTCTTGATCGCGCCACCGGTGCTCTTGAAAGCATCCATCAGTTCGTTGGCCAGACGTAAGGCCATCGTCTTTTCGTTGCGCGAACGGGAGAAACCGATCAACCAGCGGAAAGCAAGCGCCTGACGGCGTTCGGGCTTCACTTCGATCGGAACCTGATAGTTGGCACCGCCGACGCGGCGGCTCTTGACTTCGAGAACCGGCTTGGCGTTTTCCACAGCTTGATTGAAAACCTCGATTGCATCCTGGCCTTCGACCTTGGCGGCGATAATATCCATCGCGTCGTAGAAAATCTTCTCGGCGACCGATTTTTTACCGTCCCACATCAGGTTATTGATAAATTTGGAAACCAGCGTGCTGCCAAAGCGCACGTCCGGGACTAAGCCGCGACCGGGTGGATTCCGGCGACGCGACATTTTTCTCATACTGCGTGAACGACCGTCTTTTTTCTTACGCTTAGCCACGTGAACACCTCAAAAAAATTGCGTTAAGCAGCGGTCAGGCCGCCGCGAAGATCGGTAAAGATGAAACGAACTTACTTCGGACGCTTGGTTCCGTACTTCGACCGGCTTTGTTTGCGGTTCGCAACGCCCTGAGTGTCGCCTTTTTTGGCGCCACGGACAACGTGATAACGCACACCGGGAAGGTCTTTCACACGACCGCCGCGAATCAGCACAATCGAGTGTTCCTGGAGGTTGTGCCCTTCGCCCGGAATGTAAGCCGTGACTTCAAAGCCGTTGGTCAGGCGAACACGAGCGATTTTCCGCAAAGCCGAGTTCGGCTTCTTGGGGGTCGCCGTCGAAACGCGCGTGCAAACGCCGCGGCGCTGCGGGCAGGCCTGGAGCGCGGGCACTTTATTCTTTTTCTTCGTCACTTTACGTCCACGACGGACGAGTTGATTAATAGTCGGCATGCAATGCACCTGAAAAACAAGGTTTAGGCAGAAAGAGACCCGGCTCTTCCCGCAAGGAGTTGAGGATCAAACCCAGTACTCCCGTGCCGGTCAAGCCATAATTTCGTGGATCGTTCAGATTTAACGATTTCCGTTCGATTATCAAACCACCCGCCAGATGGCGACGTTCATTTTATCGCTTTGCTCGGTTCGCACCAAGACAAGATGACCCGAATCGACCATTTCGGTAATTCGTGGATCGGGATAATCGGAATGAATCGCGAGTACATGGGTTATTTCAGCGGATTTCATTTGCTCGTAGGCTCCTCTGGCATCGAGTCCCGCCCACAAATCATCCAATATCGGCTCGCTGGCTTCGTCCCCCCAAACGCACCGACGTTTTAAATAATACGGGTAAACGCAATCGGGTAATAAAATCAACGCATCGGAAGGAATCGAGGACTGAAGTCGTCCGAACATCAAATAATTGTCCCCATGTTCTGTATGAGCAATCCATTCCGATCGATCCCTGGCAGTCAATATAGGGCGATATGGCCATTGGATCGTCGAATAATTCCCCCAGACGAACTGACGTTGGGCATATTGAGCGGTCGAGGCGATCATCAATAGAATCAAGAGGAGGCCGCGCAACCGAGCTGAAAGTGCTCCAGCCAGCATCCCTAGCGTTTCCCCCAATACAGGCAGCGCCAGGACATAAGATATCGAAAAGAAACGCTGCACTTCGTTAAATCCCTGCATCCAAAATGACAACCCATAGCAAATCAACGGAACACTGGCCGCCGCCCGCCACCACCCCCGGCGCATGACGAGCACGACGAAACAAACCAGCGGAATCAGAAAAAGAATCGAATCCCCAGCGGAAATAGCGTACTGAATGCGCAGCGGAATACCCCGGACAAGGGCCTGCCGAATTCCTTCGACCGTCAGCGGATAAAAACGCGATGAGTTATTGTAACCGGTGAGGGCGGCATCGTACCCAGGAATCAACGCCAACACCGACAGCGGTTTCTGATCGCTGGAGCAAACAACGCCACGCACGATCCACGGCGCGTAAACCAATGTCCCCAAAACGACAAACACACCAAGGACTACGGCAAACTTTTTTCGCCAATCGGGGCGCCTTAAAATATAGCCTGCCATCCCCAAGCCCAACGCCAACACAAACATCGCGACAATAATCTTGGTCGCCACGGCGCTCGCCAACAGCACGCCCGCCATCCCCGAAACCCGCGCGCAAGGCATCGTTTCGTCCGCCAATGGCGCCCACAACATCGTCGCTCCTATCATCAGCAGGTACAACGCCGTAACATCGTGGCCCGCCCAAATCGGCGCGCGAACGTGTGTTCTTGCGTATATCAACAAAACGCTCGCCGCCGTGAACAGTGCCGCGCGCGGGCCGGAAAACCGCCAAACCACAGCCGCCATTGCCGCCCATGCCCACAACATCGTCTGCGAGTAGAAAACCGAACACGACATTTCGTCCGAAAAAAACAGCAGCGCCGCGTAATGCGCCTCGCCCGCCAACGTGTATGTCGAAGGCATCACGTGCGTAAACATCGCCACGTCGCCTCGCAATACCCATTGGCCCGGCACGGTCAAATGATACCAGAGCGCGTCTTGGCTGGCATCTGGCGCCATCCCCCCCACCACCACATGCAACGCCCAAAGCGCCAGCACGCCCGTCACCAAAGCAAATCCCCACCGGTCCAGCCGGTCGAAGCCTCGCCAACGACGTCGCCATGCCGAGCCCAACCCGCCAAACACCCCGGTCCGCGCGCGCCACCACCCCGCCGCCGCAAGCGGCAACACCGCCAGCGCCACGGCGGGCGCG
>CAZOKZ010000040.1:0-44493 GCA_964580585.1 uncultured Candidatus Sumerlaeota bacterium
CAACGCCTCGTGCGTCGCGTGTGCAAGAATTGCGGAAAAGAATACGAACCCGATCCGGAACTGTTGCAAGTGTTGGGGATCAAAGACCCAGATGCAATGTTCACGAAGGGGACGGGTTGCGAAATTTGCCGCGGTACCGGAACAAAAGGCCGCGTTGGTTTGTACGAAATCATGTCGGTGGACGATCGCCTGCGCGATGCAATCACGAACGAATTACCTGTCAATAAGATGAAGAGAATTGCCGTGGAGGGTGGAATGAGAACCCTGCGTATGGCGGGCGTTCGCAAAGCTTTGCAGGGTGTAGCCCCCATCGAGGAAGTGCTCGGGGCGACGATGGCTGACGAATTGGAAGACGATGTCAAGCCCCCCGAAAAGCCGAAGAAACAGTCTAACCTTGACTCGGAAAAGGAAAAAGAGGTCAAGAAACAGGAATTAGGTGACGAAACAATGGCGGAAATTGATTGATTAACAAGCGCAACTGCAGATGATAATGCGAATGTGCTGTGTAGATAATTACCCGTTTTTTCCAAACGGGTAATTTGATGAAAAACAAGGAAACCCCCCGCAGGGAGATAGATCGTCCATGCCAGTTTATCAATACGTTGCCCGGGCGGCCGATGGCCGAACGGTAAGCGGAACCGCAGAGGCGAGCGACCAGAATACTGTCGTTCAAATGCTGCGTGAAAAGGGTCTCGTCCCCACCCAGATCAAGGTGGGCGCGGCTCAATCGAAGGCAGCCAAAAAGCAAAAGGGCAAAGGTGGGAAAACCAGCCTCGACGATTTGGTGGTGTTTTCTCAACAGATGGCGGTTATGATCCGAGCGGGCCTTCCATTGATCGAAGTGCTCGACATTCTGGCCGACCAGACTGAACGCCAGGCGCTAGCCACGGTGGTTCGCCGCATTGAAAAGGACGTCGAAGCCGGTGAATCGCTCACCGAAGCAATGATCAAACACTCGAATATTTTCGACACCTTCTACCTTTCCATGATCCGGGCAGGCGAAGCATCCGGTATGTTGGATTCGATTCTGGAACAGGTGGCCGTTTACATCGAACGCGTGGCGAGTTTGCAGCGCAAAATCAAAATGGCCGTTATGTATCCCGCCGTGGTTTCGTTCGTGGCGTTGGTCATTACGACCTTCCTGCTGGTGAAAGTGGTGCCGGTTTTCGCCGAAATTTTCGGGGATTTGGGCGGTCAATTGCCCATGCCAACACGAATCGTTCTCGCGATTTCGCACTTTATCCAGTCAAAATGGTGGCTGTGCCTGCTGATCGCTCTTGGTCTTTATATCTTCATGTGGCAATATGGCAAAACCAAGCAGGGCCGGATGCACCTGGATACCCTTAAGTTGAAAATCCCGATCTTCGGTCCGTTGTTCCTGAAAACCGCGGTGGCCAAATTCACCCGTACTCTGGGTACGTTGATTCGCTCGGGTGTGAATATTCTGTATGCCCTGGATATTGTGGCGAAAACAGCGGGCAATTCACGAATGGAACAAGCGGTGTATCGCACGAAAGCGAGCATCCAAAGCGGTGAATCGTTGACAAAACCCCTTGTCGAATCCGGCGTGTTTCCTCCGATGGTGACCCGTATGATCGATGTGGGTGAAAAAACCGGCGCGTTGGAAGGCATGTTGACCAAAATCGCGGACTTCTACGAGGATCAGGTCAACACGGCGGTCAACGGTCTGACCTCGCTGATCGAACCGTTGCTGATCGTTTTCCTGGGTGTTGTGGTTGGTTTCATCATTATTGCCATGTTCATGCCGATGTTCAAGATGGTGGAATTGGTGGGTCATTAAGACTCGCACATTGGCCGTTCAGAGAAAACCCGCGCTCGATGCGCGGATTGTGTTGCCCCCTGGGTAACCGGCTGGGAGAAAATCAATCTCTGTCGGTTAGCCAGGGGAGTTTTTTTGATCTCTTCCGTACTTGGAGCCAGAGGTACGTTTTGAAATGATTAATCCCGTAGTCGAGCGTCGTTTCGCGGATTGCACCGAGCTCGTCGATTCATGGCGAGCTTATCTGGATCAGTTTAACATGTTCGTTAAGAATGTGGAAACTGAACTGTCGCCGGAAGTCGAGCAGCGTTTCATGGAATGCAAGGCGCGCATTGCCATGTTGCACGATTCGTTTATGGAATCGCTCCGTCACGACCAGAACATCGGCCAGAACATGCTTTCCATCGTCAATCGATCGATTACCTTGCGCCATTTGCGCAAGGTTGGGGATGCGGATCGTAAAAAGATCGAGATCGAATGGCACGAAGCCTACCTGTTGCTGAATGAAACAGTCAGCCAGTTGGCCGAAGAGCGTGAACGTTTGGCCAATATCAATGAATTTACCTACAAACTGGGCAAATTCAAGGAAACCATTCTGGTTAACGTGAAAGCCTTTGTGCGGTCGATCTGGTTCAAGATCGGCGTGGCTTTGCTCATCGTTCTGGCCTTGGTTTTTGGCGTCCCCCCCATTCAAAAGCTGACAACGATCAATTATATCGGCAAACCATACCGTTCGTTCCTGGATATGCGACGCGATTACCTGATGGTGCCGGGCCCTTACAGCTCGATAGGAAAATTCGTCGATCATTATATGGGCGGCGGGAAAATGCCGGCTGGTTTTTCGACTGAACAGGGCTTTGGAACCAAAGAAGGCAGCGCTCAGTACTTTCAATCGATGAGATTCTACGTCGAAAACACCGATGCTTCTACCATGTTGAACACCGCAAGCGAGTACCGCAATTTATCGTTACATGACTCCACAGGCCAAACATTCCAAATCCACCTGTTCTTGTACGCGGATAAATGGAACGATGCCCGATTGTTTGCAAAGGGCTATACGGACGCCACATTCGACCCGACTAACGACATTGCCCAGGCTTCGCGCGATACGATTACGGTATTTGCAGATAACAACGTGCTGGTGGTAATTGGCGACAATTCTTCCGATGCACGTTCGCAAGTGAAGCGCGAAATTTTTGGGCAGTAAGCGCTGACAATTCCATGACGCATGAATCCACGGCCGCCTGGATCACCCTGATGGACTCAGGAATCTCGGCGGCCGTTTTGCGTCGTTTAACCGATGCGTTCGGCCATCCCGTGGATGTGCTCGCCGCGCGGGACGGCGATTGGCAGGCGTTGGCGGGACTGAATCCGGACCAATGCCGACGACTGAGAGAAACACAGCGCGACGAGGCGCGACGCGAAAAACAACTCGAAGTTTTCCATGCGACCGGAATGCGTCTGATCCAGGAAACCGACGTGGAATATCCCGTGCGCCTGAGCGAATTGGGCACGGCGCCGCCCGCGTTGTTCGTTCGGGGCGAATTGATCGAGGAAGATCGATTGGCAGTAGCCCTTGTGGGACCACGCATGGCGACACCGTACGGGATCGAAGTCACGCGGCGCCTTGCCACGGAACTGGCGCCAATCATGACCATCATCAGCGGTCTGGCCGTGGGAGTGGACTCGGCAGCGCACCAAATGGCGCTCGACGCGGGAGGACGAACGCTGGGGGTGGCGGCTTGCGGACTGGATCAGAACTATCCGCAAGGCACTGCCGCTCTGCGCGAGCGAATTCCGGACGCGGGGGCGCTCATCAGCATGTATCCCCCACTGACGAAGGCGGCGACCCACCATTTTCCAGTGCGCAATCAATTGATCGCCGCGTTATCGTTGGCGGTGGTGATTGTCGAAGCGTCGGAGAAAAGCGGCGCGCTTGTGACGGCGCAAGCAGCCGTCGAGCAAGGCCGCGAAGTATTCGCGGTGCCGGGCGATATCACACGGCGAAACAGCCGTGGCTCCAATCGGCTGATCGCCGACGGCGCAGGAGTTGCCACGTGCGCGGGGGATGTACTGGCGACGTTGGAGGGAATTCTCAGCGCGGAACTGGCCGAGTTGAAACGCCAACGCGAGAAGGCGGCTCCCAAGGCGTCCGAGAAAAACATTCCACCGGATCTGCCCGCGCCCCAGGCGACGTTGCTGGATGCGTTGATGCACACGCAGCGGCAATACGACGAGTTGATGGCGGAATACGTTCCCGCGCAAATGACTCTGGGGGAATTCGCCGGTGCGTTGCTTCAGCTTGAGATCAAAGGTCTCATAAAACAACTGCCGGGAAAAATTTATCTGCCGCGGGTGTAATTCCTTGAATCAATCGATCAAAATAGACGGTCTGGAATTTAAACAGGAGCGCGAAGGTGTCCGGATTCGCGGCGAAGGCGTTCGCTATCTGATCGGCAATGCCGAATTGCATAAACTGGCGGAAGCCTACAATCGGGTCGTGGGAGAAATCCGCACCTTCTACGCCGAGAAATGGACGCGCAATCCCCCGCCGGAATTCAATGACGCCGCGTTTCACCACTTTACCGCTGAATTGTGCGTGGATTTACTGCGCGATTCATTTATGATGGAACGCCCGTACCGTGTGCCGCAGGGCGATTTCAGCGGCGTGTCGTTTCTTCACATTGTGCGGCGATACGTGGAGCGAAACTTTCCGCGCGACAGCGAGCGGGGCGCTGTGGTGGGAGGATTTTTAATGGGCGGCTCCGCGCAAGATTATCGCAACGAAGTCGCCCGCCAAAATCGCATTTACGATTTATTCTGAAGCGTGCGACGCAGTTCGAGCGCCGGAGCGAACTCGGGATCGTTTTGCAACACGCGTTCGATCATTTCGAGCGCTTCCGCCGAACGATTGGTTTCGGCGTAATATTCGGCCCATTGGAACAAAACGCTGACGAGATTTTTTTGCGCGAGCAAGAAATCCGCTTCCGTGTGCAGGGCGCCCCCCAACGCCAGGTAAGCCAATTCAAACTCGCCCGCCGAGGCATGAATCGCCGCGACATTGGACAAAATCAACGCCTTGTCCTCGGGAGCACAGGCCAATGCCTGATGTTGAAGATCGAGCGCTTTGTCGAATTCCCCCCGGCGCACATGGGCAGCGGCGACCTCCGTCAACCCGGCCAATCGCAACGTGCGATCGGTTTCATCCAAATCGTCATTATCGAGAACAAAGGCGTCACGATCGGTGGCGAACGCGGACACGGGCTGGGACATGACGATACAACCGAACGAGAGCAAGCCGGTAAGAAATACAACTTTGATGTTCATCGTTTTACCTCCGTTCATCATTGGTTTGAAACGACTTAGGGAAACACTATGTGGTCGTTTTCCCAGGATGACAGCTTGGTTAAGGCATTAGTCGTGCCAATCGTTCCCGAAGTCTCTACTCCTCATGGGGTTCACTTATTCCTGACAATCGAACTACAGGTAGGGTTTGGTAGCGATTTTAATTTTGGATGTATCACCCCGCCATCATTGCCCTGAAATGCCGGGCGCGGCGGCGGGAGGCGGTTTCGCTCAGGCCGCCTGCGAGGGCAATGGTGATGGCACCGTCGGGATGCGGTTCCCAGGATTCAACAGCGGCAAGACGCACGATGGCCTGGCGATTGGTGCGGAAAAATTGCCCGGCGGGAAGTTGCGCTTCGAGTTCGTTGAGCGTTTGTTCGCAAATGAGTTTTTCGCCATCGTCGCGCAGTAAAAACACGACACCTTCTTCGATACGCAAAGTGAGAATTTCCTCCACGGGCACGCGAACCATGGCGTTTCCGTCCTGTGCCTGGATGCGCATATCGCTGGCTGCGGCAGGGGGGGTGGTTTTTTCCTCCGGAGCCAACATGCGGCGGACACGGTCGAGCGCTCGACGTACACGATCGGCTGAGTAAGGCTTAAGCAAATAATCGGCGGCTTCGAGATCGAACGCACGCACGGCATAGTGCTCGAACGCGGTGGAAAAAATCACCGCAGGCGGATCGTCAAGGGCTTCGAGCACGCGCATGCCGTCGAGGTCCGGCATTTGAATGTCGAGAAAAACAACGTCGGGTTCGGTGCTCTCGATCAACGTCAGCGCTTCCATGCCGTTGGTAGCTTCGCCAACGATTTCCACGCCACCGACCTTTGCAAGCAGGTGGCGCAGGCGCTCGCGCGCCAAGGGTTCGTCGTCCACGATTACGGTTCGAAGTCGTTCAGCCATTGGGAATCTCGTTGGGGACGGAGAGGGATTCATCGAAGGACGGTTCGGGAACAGGGAGAGAGTAGGTGGCAACTCGAACGGCTCCAGTTGCGGGAATAAACATTCGGACAATGCCTCCGCCCGGCGAAACGCGCGCAGAAAACGCGGCGTCTTCGCCAAAGAGCGCACGCAATCGGGTCGCGATATTGTGGAGGGCGTGGCCTTCGACGCGGGGGGCTTCGGTAAGTTCCATTGCGTCGAGTTGCCCAAACGTCTCGGAGGGAGCATTACGAATTTCGATCTCTGTCCCCAGTTCGGTCCTTTTTGCGGCAAGTTGTACGCGATAGGGAACGGAAACGCGCGAGGCTCCATGCCGCACGGCATTTTCCACGAGGGGTTGAAGGCTGAGCGAAGGAATTTCAACGGGCAATGCGGCGTCATCGACGTCGTAATCAAACACAACACGGTCGCCGAGGCGAAGTTTTTCAAGTTCGACATACGCGTTCACGATTCGGAGTTCGGCATCGAGCGATGCGAGCATCGGTTGCGTACGCATGAGCGCCGGTCGAAGGGCTTCTGCAAGCAGTTCGACGGCGCGTTCAGCGTCGGCGGGACGCGTGGGAATCAACGCGGCGATGGTGTTGAGCGTATTGAAAAAAAAGTGTGGGTTGATCTGTGCCCGGAGCGCCACCATGCGTGCTTCTTCGGCTTTTCGCTCGAGCCATTGCGCGCGGTGTTGCATCCGCATCTCGCGCTTGGCGGTGTCCTCGCCCATCACGATGTAAAATCCAATGATGGGAAAAATAAATCCCCAAAGAGCAATCTTTGATAAAATTGACCACACCTGCATATCCAACTCGTCGATGCCCTTGAAGAGAACAAACGATCCAAGCAATAAATAATATTCGATTATGTAGCCCATTAAAATGGCGAGCGCACCGTTGCATAATAAAACGCGCCACAGAGGTACTTTATTTTTACGATGCAGGCGAATGCGCCACGGAATGGTGGAAAGGTAGCTGACCGCCATGGCGAGCATGAAGGCGGAAAGGAATATCATCCAGCGCCAGTCTGGGCCGGAAAAAAACGCGTTCAGCGTCCCCATGGTGACACCCCAAATCAACCCATGCATCAGGTATTCGGGATCGGAAATCGTCCGGCCCAGGGAAATACGCAACGCGTGACGCAATGGGACCTGTCCCTGGCCATTGAGAATGGCGATGGGTTCGAGCGAGGATGAGGCACATGGTGTTTTTTTAGAGGTGGATTTCAATTCAACGATCCCTGGCGACTGACGTTCTCACGATTTCCGTCTTTTGTGTAACCCAACGATTTCCCTGCAACAAGTCGGATTCATCTGAACGGTTGATTTCGTCCCGCGAATGGTCGAACGCGTTTGATGGTTTTCCAATCAACCGTTGATGCCCTTGTACCCGCCGTTCGCGTTGTTCGATAACACCATGCGGCCATTTGCCTGCGCGGGACTTTTATTCTGGAGTGAAATGCGATGGAGTGCTCTCGGACGCGGGAAAAAACGCCGCGCAAATTATCCCGAGGAGAATGTATCATGGCAACGCAGCAAAACACCCCGCAAAGAAGCCTGAAAGGCACGATCACTTTGGTTCTGACAATCCTGGTGCTCGCAGGCAGCCTATACGCGATTTTCACCGACCACAAAGAACCAGAAGCCACGAAGAATAATTCTCAACCCGCCGAGGTGAACGGCGTGGCTTTCGAGGATCGCAAGAAAGCCTACATGGAAGCTGAAGAAAAAATCGCAGCCATGAAAGAGACCTGGCCGCAAACCGAAGAAGCGCTGATCCGCGCATTTTGGGATGCTGCGAGTCGCAAAGACTTTGACACCTGCCTGTTGTATTGTCCCGGCGCAGTGAAATCGGACTTCTCGATGTTTGACCAATTCACTCCGTCACCAGCCAAATCGGTTGGCGCTCCCGAACCGCATCCGACCGAACCCAATCAAATGCTGATTCCTGTAAACGTTCCGTTTCCCGGGTTTCCGAATAAAACTATCAAAATGGCGACGATGCGCATGAATGACGGACGATTGGCGATTAACGGGCAGTACACAATCTGGTGGTAACGGGATGTTTTCAACGACGAATTTCTTTTTTCTCCAAAAGAGGAGGTCCTTAAGATGAAATCATATGAATCACCACTCCGTCCCTCAAAAGGCTTCACCTTGATCGAATTATTGATCGTCGTTTCTATCCTGGCAATCCTGGCGGTGTTAGGCGCGGTGAATTACCAGGAAGCACAGGCGCGCGGAAAAGTGTCGCGCGTGCATGCGGACATGCGGTCGCTGGCGTCCGCGCTCGAAGCCTATCGCACCGATAATGACGCGTATCCTCCCGCCGCGATTGGCGATTTGCAATTGCTCCGTCCCCTGGTGGTGCTCACCTCGCCGGTTGCATATATTTCCTCCGTCCCCGACGACCCATTCGGATGGTCACCCATGGATTTCGCCGAAGCGTTGAAGTTGCCGGGCTATCAGTACAAGGATCGCGTCACCACGTCGGTGGGCATTCCGGGAGAAACATACGGCTATGTCTGGGAAGAGCTGCCGGAGAAGGAGTTCATGCTGCATTCCAGTGGGCCCAACAAGGTGTGGGACGTCACACCGTTTGTGCCTTACGATCCAACCAATGGCACCGTCAGCGTGGGAGATATTATTCTCTTTGGGCCGATGTAAAGCATTAGGCCATAACATCAGGAAGCAAAAAAGGGACGGAGCAATTCTTCTCCGTCCCTCTCTCTTTTCTTCGCGAATCTTTGCTACTTTGTGTCTTTGCGGTTTTCTATTTAAACGCTGAATCGAAAATGCATTACGTCGCCGTCCTGAACGACATAGTCTTTGCCTTCGATGCGCAAGGCCCCGGCGGCTTTCGCGCCTGCTTCGCCTTTGTGCGTGATGAAATCGTCGTAGGCAATCACTTCGGCGCGAATGTAACCGCGTTCAAAATCCGTGTGGATCACGCCTGCGGCTTGTGGACCCTTCCAACCTTTCTGAATGGTCCAGGAGCGCACCTCTTTAACGCCAGCGGTGAAATAGCTCATCAAACCAAGTGCGTCGTATCCGTGGTGGATGATTTGTTCGAGACCGCTTTCTACGGCGCCGAGTGATTCGAGGAATTCCTGGCGTTCTTCGTCGCTCATCCCCGCCATTTCTTCCTCGACTTTGGCGCAGAGTTTGACAAATTCGGCGTTGCGTTCGGCAGCGATGGCTTTCACGACCTGAACGTATTCATTGTCGGAATCAAGACCGTCTTCATCGACGTTGGCGGCGAAGATCACCTTCTTACCGGTCAGGAACCGCATTTCGCGGTTGAGCTCCTGATAGGCATCGGAATCGACGTTTGCAAACGAGGCGGCGGGCTTGCCTTCGCCCAAATGGTTAAGCAGTTCATTGGCTGCGCCGAGCAGTGTGGCGGCAGCTTTGTCGTTTTTGGCCTGCTTGACAAGGCGTTCGATCCGCTTTTCAAGCGATTGGTAGTCCGCCAGGATCAGCTCGGTTTCGATGATTTCGATATCGCTTTTCGGATCCGGCGCCCCGTTGACATGAATGACGTTTTCATCGTCGAAGCAGCGTACAATGTGCACAATCGCAGAAGTTTCCTTGATGTTGCCGAGGAACTGGTTACCGAGACCTTCGCCTTTGCTGGCGCCCGCAACGAGACCGGCGATATCGACAAACTCCACCGTCGCAGCCAAAATGCGTTCGGGGTTGACGATCACAGCCAGTTTTTCAAGGCGCTTGTCGGGCACGGGAACGATGGCCTTGTTAGGCTCGATCGTGCAGAAAGGATAATTGGCGGCTTCGGCGTTTTGCGCCTTGGTCAAAGCGTTGAACGTGGTGCTTTTACCGACGTTGGGAAGGCCAACGATTCCGATACTGAGGGCCATGAGCGAGTTCTCTCGGGGTGGACGTGGCGCAAGGAGGGCCTGAGAGGCAATACCCCCGCGCGGCGAAAAGGGGTAACCGCTCGGGGGCGCCGTGTCCAACCGATTCTTTACATAAGCCGTTTTTTCACGTTCCCGGCGCAAGAGTGGTCACTTTGCGTAAGTTATTCTGGCGATACTTTTTGTAGTCTGCCCAATTGAACGTATCCAGAAACTTCTTGGCAGCCTCGACACCGCGTCGGAAGAGTAGGATTTTAGTGGGATTCTCCATCTCGAAATCCAACCAATCGATTTCTTCTTCCAGACGATTGCCTCCTTCGTCCTCTTGTATAGTGTCGATCATGGCAACCAACTGCTTAAAATCGGGATGTTTGAGGATGAAGTCATAATCCGCGTTGTGGCGTGCGGTATCGAACAACGCCATGGTGAATTTACCGACCTTGTCGGTGGCATGGCATTTCTGGCGATCAATACCCAGTTTTGCCCCCAGCGTGGGACGACGGGGGACTTTCTCGTGATTGTGGAACACATCGATCGGGAAGTTGGACATGATCCCGCCATCCACAAAGAGGGCTTCGGACGGACAGGGGCCCACATAGCCGCTCCATTCTTTCCATTTGGTTTTCAGATCCTCGGCTTTTTTTGGGTCCATCGAACTGGAACGGTAATCGGGGATATCGGTAGCGCGGAAGGGATGGAAGAAAAAGGGAATCGACATGGACGCTCGCACAAAATCGGCGATTTTGGTGCTGCCCGAATTTTTCCAATACAATTCCGCCATCCGGGGAAATTCGACTTTGGTGCTGGTGGTAATGTCCGCCGTGATAAGCGCCAGCTTTGGCGGTTCTTCGCTCAACGCGATGGGACCCTGAGTGTCCCCTGCAATGCAACGGAGCCCCTCGGGTTGGGTTTTCATTTTCTTTTCCAGCTTAGCTTTGGTTTCCGCTTTAAACCCTTTGAGCAATTCGTGAACCCATTTGCGGAATTCCTCTCCGGGATTCAGTCCGTAATCCTCGCAGATGTTATCGAGCACCTGGGCGCCTTTCCAGATCATCACAAATTTGTTCGCATCGTGAGACATGGCTTTGACGAAATCGCGGGCGTCTCCATCGCCATCGACGAAACGGAGGAAGTTCACCTGAGCCAGTTCGTCCAAAATCCGCAGACTCTTTTCCTCCGGCGGCGTTCCCGCCCCCGCCATCAGCGCCGCATTGATCGCTCCCGCCGAAGTTCCACCCACATGCAGAAAACGAATCCCAGCCATCTCGAGCGCATAAGTGTAACCCACCAAGGCAATCCCCAACATGCCCCCGCCTTCCATGACCAGATCGACATATTGGTTTCCTTTATCGTCCACCACATCGGAAACATGGTATTCTTTGTTCTTCTTTTTGGTTTTGATCTCATTGATAGCAGTCTTCACATGCGAATCATTAACAAAATCGGGCAAACCCATGAAGAATCCTCCCTCGAGTTGAGTCGTTCGGCAAATGTAAAGAGTTGTCAGAATTACAGATTCGCCACTGGTCCAGGGCAACGTTTTTCGCAATCGCATGAGGAGGAAAAAACAAATTCATCCCACCCATGGTTCGCCACATGCATTTAAGGTGAAAAATCCGCTTGCCGCGCGGTGGGCGGTTCTTGTTAGTTAGCCCTCCCGTTCGCACGGGGACCAACTGCCAAGTGTTTTTCTCGTGGCCGAGTGGCGGAATTGGCAGACGCAGCGGACTCAAAATCCGCCGGGGATACCCCCCGTGAGAGTTCGAGTCTCTCCTCGGCCACCATTGAATTTCCTGCTCTGATACACCGATCAGAGGTTTCTCAATCCCCCCATTTTCCCAAAAATACGGATACCTGTTCAGAAAAACAGGGGGAGATGAATTCTATCGAAGGCTTAGTATTCTACATCCTCCCAGTCATCGATTCCCGCGCTTACAGTAACGGTGACGTTGGGTGAAAAATGGCTCGTGTTCCCGGTGGGATCGACAGCTAGGGCGGAGAGAATCTTCCCCGAACTCACTGGTCCGGCACTGATGCTCCAGGCAGCGTGCCCCGATCCATCGGTCGTTGCGGTGGTCGAGCCAAGATACGTCTCGCCCGGTCCGTTGCCGGAAACGTGACCCGCCAGATTTTCGAATAGATGGATGGTGTAGAGCGTACCGGTTTCGCTATCGATCACACCGGTAATGTTGAGCATGGAGCTATCGGTCGCGTCGATAACGGGGAAATTTTGCATTTCGTTCGCGCCGGTATCGGCATCAAGCGCATCGTTTGCCACCAGCGTTCCATTGAACGAAATCGGATAACGGCAATCGCCGTCGATCGAGTTTTCACCGATGGAAACGCTATCGGAAACGGTATTGATAAAGATATTGTCGAGCGTGCTGTGAGCGATCGTATTTTGCGTAATGGCAACCATCGTTCCTGTTACAGTCTGTGAGCATTCTATCCCATGTTGACCATTACCTCGATCGACAAACCCAGATGTGTCCGTGCCAATGTAGTTTCCAACGATGGTGCCGTTGGTTCCCAGGAAATGAATGCCGTTTTCACCATTGCCGGATATCGTATTGCGATCGGAAACGAGCAATCCACCGATCACCGTTGAGTCCGCTGTGCCATATACTTCTATTCCATCGCTATCATTGCCAAGTACCGTGTTCCCATCGCTGGCAAGACCAATGATATTGCCATATATTTTATTGTCGTCGCCATCGACAAAGACCCCTTCGCCGTCATTTCCGGAAATCACATTGTACCGAACAATATCGGAGTCCTTCGGTAAGACGACACCTCTGGAGCCGTTACCTCGGTCGAGCAAACCCGTGGCATCCGTTCCAATATAATTGTGTTCGATGATCGTGTTGGCGCTGAGGCAAAGCACCCCGTAGCCGTCATTGCCAGAGATGATATTGCGATCCGAGACCAAGGAGCTACCAATCTGCGTACCCGTCGCAGCAAAATCGGTCATCACCCCGAGATCGTTTCCGACCACTGTATCGCCGTCTGCGCCGAGTCCAATAATGTTTCCCATGATCTCGACTCCCACGGCATAGTTCTTCACTCCACTCAAGGTATTGCCCGACACAACATTGCCTCGGATGGCATCGGCAAAAGTTGCATTCGACCCAATGGTAATTCCAATCATTTCGTTTCCACGATCCAGAAGGCCCGTTATATCGGTGCCCACATAATTGCCTTGGATGACTCCATTGAATGCACTGAAATAGATTCCATTTCCCCCATTGCCCGAGACAATATTGCGGTCGCTGGCTAACAGCGAACCGATTGTTGCTGCACTGGCTAAGCCGGACACTTCGATTCCATCGGCTCCGTTTCCGACAATGGCATCGCCATCGGGAGCTAATCCAATGATGTTGCCATAAATCTCAACGTTGTCGCCTCCATTATTATTGATGCCATCAGTGGCGTTGCCCGAGATCACGTTATCTTGAATGGTACAGGCAGTAACGCTCGTCTCAATCTGAATGCCATGACCGCCATTTCCAATGCCACTGCTTCCCACACTATCCGTCCCAATGATATTCCCTTCAATGACTACCGGAGAATAGACTTCAATGCCATTTCCCGTGTTATCATTAATAACATTTCCCTTACCCGTGGCACCAATAATACCGTCAACACCGCTGAAACTGATGCCTTTCCCGTCGAATCCATGGATGTACAAGCCATAAACTTCGCAATTCGTTCCACTTACTCGGAGACCATTGCCTGACAAATCATTACCGTCTATTTCAACCAATGAGGCATTCACCGTCCCATCAATGATCAACGTGTCGGAAATAATCGGCAAGGCGCTGGACAGCGTAATCGTTGTCACAGCCGCATCAAATTCGACCGTATCCGGCACTCCGACCGTGGAGTTGGCATCGATGAGCGCTTGCCGCAACGTTCCAACCCCACTGTCCGCAGCAGATGTTACCGTATAGGCAGCCCCCCAACTAATAGATGTGGAAACTAATAGAATTCCACTAACTTTCATGGCGAAACGCCACGCAGACCTGATTTTCCTCACAATTACCCCTCCCATTTGGGCTAATAGAGTTTACTAAATAAAATTATATTATGGCACTGAAAATGAAGTGGCAACTCAACTTCACAAATATTTTTTTAGGACGTTAATAGGTTTCGTTCTATCTAGAGAACAAGAGAATGGTGTGTTTGGAAAGTGAAGATATAAAAACACTTAATCGTCACCGATTAAGGAACGAACAACCTCTTATTCAGCCGTCCAAATGAAGAGCCTAATATGCGATAATTTAAGTCTAAGAAAATCAGAAAAACGCCTGCTGCAATTCACCGTGCCAATCGTTCAGTTGGCGTTGGATGTGGTCGATGGTTTCATGCACGCCGATTTGCACGATTTCATCCATGGGACGGGTTTCGATTTCTCTGGCTAAAGCCCGCAGACGACAGAGAGGCGCTAAATCTTCGGTTTGATTGGTAATCGCGACGATTTGGGCTAATACGTCGGCAGCATGGCAGACGCAAAACTGAACCGAACGCGGGAATTCGGGATCTTTGAGCAAAAATCCAATAACACTAAACGGTTCAATCCGCGCCATTTTTTTCCAGTACATTTCGTATGCGCTGACGGATTTCAACACGGCCATCCATTGAGAGCTGTCGAAGGGCGAACCGAAGCTGGCATATTGTGGCAGCAGCAAAAAATATTTCACGTCAATAATACGGGAAGTTTTGTCCGCCCGCTCGATCAAGCGTCCCAATTGCGCAAAACGGTATGCTTCGCCGTGGGTCATCGTGTCGGTTGTCAGACCAGAGAACAGATGCGATCCAACGCGAACTCGATTGAACAATTCTTCGTTGGCGGCTTGGGTACCAATTTCCGCCGCGCCGCGAACCAAATGATAGAGAGTGTTCAGATGCAGCCACATTTCGCCGGAGATGATTTCGCGAATGGCGCGCGCATTTTCACGCGCCGCGCGCAAGCAAGACAATAGCGAGTTGGGATTTTCCCGATCGAACACCAGGAAGTGAACCACATCGTCTTCGTTGGCGGTTTCATAACGCTCGAAGTAGCGCTCTTCGTCCGCCATCACGGCCAACAACGCGTCCCATTGCGACTGAACGGGAACTTCAGAATCCAGCAGCAAGTGGTTGTTGACGTCGATAAACCGTGCGATGTTTTCCGCTCGCTCGATGTAACGCGCCATCCAATATATACTGTCGGCAACCCGGCTTAGCATGATTGTGACTGCCCTCCGTGTCCGTTGCCGTTATGACTCGCGTTCCCATTGCTAAGTACCCAGGTGTCTTTGCTGCCTCCCCCCTGGGAGGAGTTGACAACGAGCGAACCTTTTTTGAGTGCGACGCGTGTCAGCCCACCCGGCAAAACATGAATGTCTTCGCCGTACAAAATATAGGGACGGAGATCGACATGGCGACCCTCAAAGGAATCTCCAACCAGTGTTGGGGCACGTGAAAGCGAAATCGTCGGCTGGGCAATATAGTTACGTGGATTTGCCTGGATCAGGCGGGCAAATTCTTCCCGTTCGGACTGCGTGGAATGCGGGCCGATCAACATGCCGTACCCACCGCTTTCGTTGGCAGCTTTAACAACCAGTTTATCCAGGTTGTCGAGAACGTGCGCACGTTGCTGCTCATCGTAACAGACAAACGTGGGAACGTTTTGCAGAATCGGGTCTTCACCCAGGTAATATTTAATCATCTGGGGGACAAAAGCATAGATCACCTTGTCGTCGGCGATACCGTTGCCAATAGCGTTGGCCAAACCAACGCGTCCATTACGATAAACGTCCCAAATGCCGGGCACGCCAAGAAGCGAATCTTTTCGGAATACTTTGGGGTCGAGGAAATTGTCATCCACGCGACGGTAAATTACATCGACACGTTCAAGCCCACGCGTCGTGCGCATCATCACGTAACCGCCTTCGACGACAAGGTCGCGACCCTCGACGAGTTGAACACCCATTTCACGCGCCAGGTAGGAGTGCTCGAAATACGCCGAGTTGTAAATTCCAGGCGTCAGCACGGCGACGACCGGTTCGTCCACGCCTTCCGGTGCCATTTGCGCCAGCGTTTCAAGCAACAGGGACGGATATTGATCCACGGAACGCACGTTTTGCGCATGGAACATCTTCGGGAAAATGCGCTTCAGAATATTGCGGTTTTCAAGGACGTACGACACGCCGCTCGGTGTGCGCAGGTTATCTTCAAGTACGACAAACTCGCCATCGCCACCGCGAATCAAGTCGATCCCCGAGATGTTCGTCCAAATTCCACGCTTTGGCTTCCATCCGACACAGAGAGGCCGGAATCCATCGGCGCCTTCGATCAACTCGCGCGGGACAACATGGTCCTTAATGATGCGTTGCTCGTTGTAAATGTCGTTTAGAAATTCGTTTAATGCAACGAGCCGTTGTTTGAGACCCTTTTCTAAACGATACCACTCGGTCGAGGACACGATGCGCGGTACCAAGTCGAAGGGGAAGATGCGTTCGATACCGCTTTCTTCCTTATACACGGTGAACGTAATGCCCATGTTGAGCAAATCGGCTTCGGCGGCTGCCTGACGCGATTTGATATCGCTCAGCTCAAAGTCGCAAAACCGATCGTAGAGCATCTGGGCGTGCGGACGCACAGTACCGTCGGGAGCAAACATTTCGTCGTAAAAATCACCGACTTCATAGTTGTTGAAAATTCCTGACATAAGACACGTCCGACGAGGTTCATTGCAACGTCACGCCCTTAATGTCAGATGAATGAATAGTCCTGTCAACGCTTCACCGATGACAAGCGGTCCAAACTTGAGAGTGGACCGTTCTAGCCGATCGGATTGACGTCCACCGACACGGTAAGTGTCTGCGAACCGCCTCCCAGCGCCACGCCGCGAATGGGACTGACCTCGCTGAAATCGCGTCCCCAGGCGAGGGTGATGTGCTGGTCGCTCGGGATCGAATTGTTGGTCGGATCGAAATCCACCCAGCCAAGGTTGGGAATAAAAACCGCCAGCCAAGCGTGCGAAGCATCCGCGCCAACGAGTTTTTCTTTTCCCGGAGGCGGCTGGGTGAGCAGGTACCCGCTGACATAGCGTGCCGGCAGGCCAACCGAACGGACGCAGCCGATCATCAGGTGGGCGAAATCCTGGCACACGCCACGTCGTTTGTGCAACACTTCGGCCAGCGGAGTACTGATTGTTGTCGCGTTGGGCATGTACTTAAAATCCTGATGAATGCGCGCCATCAATTCCAGCAAACCTTCGAGGATGGGACGCTTGGGTGGAAACGACGCTTTGGCATACAGGTACAGATCGTCGCTCAGTTCCACTTGAGGCGAATCGTACAAAAATTCGCACGCTTCCAATCCCGAAAGCGAAAGGTCCGAAAAAATCAGGTTCTGGGCAATTTCCCACATGTGAGTTTCTTCAGGCGCATAAAACTCGGTAGCCAGAACGCTCACCGTGCTTTGGGCGTCAACAATGAGCCGTTGATGCGGTTCCTGGACTGTGAGAAATGTCGTGGTGTTGCCGAAGTAATCCAGTCGTGTTTCTACGACGGCGGGATTCGGTGTTACGGTGATTTTGGAAGCGAGGCAAATTTGAGTCGATGTCGAACGCGGAGTCAGATGTGCCTTGTTGTGGCAGATGGATACCGAGGAAGCGTATTCATAAACGGTTTTGTGAGAGACACGATAGTTCATGATTCGAGCAACGGCCTCGTCATCTCCGAATGGCTGAAATAACGGCTGGCCAGTGTATCGGATATTCTCGGCAAATCGGCTTCCAAGCGCGCAAGCAACGTGGCGAGCAATGGACGATCGCCATTTTTGTTCGCTTCGCACAGAGTAATGACTTCCGCCAGCCGAACGGTATTCAGACACCCCAGGATCAGGCGCGATTCCGGGGCCAGTTCTGCCTGCGAGGGGTCGCCGGAAAGCGTGGCAATATGATTACCCAATGCCCTCAATTGAAACACCGCCGACCGAGGACTGGTTTCGTCCATCAGCAACAAATCCACCACCGCCGCTAAATACAAGGACGACAAATAACGCGAGCGATACGTCATGGAACAGTCGCCTATTTCGAGCAGCGCGCGCAAAACATAAGGTTCGCGGTGCCCGCGGTCCATAACCAACTCGCGCAACATCAAAGTGTTGTATTGGGCGCGTTCGAGACGACGGCCAATGTCCATGAAGCGCCAGCCGGGACCACGGGTCATGCTTTCCTGGGCGAAACCGCTGAACGAGGAAAGCGGAACGATGAGTTCATCGAGCAAAGCGAGCGCTTCGCCGGGCGTGTAGGTCAGACCGGATTCCGGCTCGGGATACATCTTGTCCAGTTTACTGAGCGAGCGCCAGGCATCGACGGAAATACGATCGCGAATAGTACGCATGTTGCGACACAACGCACGCAGAACATCGTACATGTTACCGGGACAATCGTCCGCAAACAACGCTCGCATGAGCAGGGCTTCGATATCGTGGCGGGACTTAGCTTTGGATGGCGATTTTTCAGGAGGATCGCCAAACAAGCCGTTGGATTCAATCAACGATAACAAGGCGCCGAGTTCCGGCGGATCGGCGAGACCCATTTCGTCGGTCAAACGCCACAAAATCGCACGCAGCAGACGGATGGCTCCTTCGGCTCGTTCCGTGTAGCGTCCTAACCAAAACAGGTTGTCCGCCACGCGGCTGGGCATATCCATCCCGGTACGTTTCAGCGGAGTGGATACACGCATTTGCCTCAGAACCGTTGGCGAAGAGTCCGGTTCGTCCGAAAGCACCCAGACATCCTTGCTGATCACGCTCTGGTTGATGTCCGCCATCGGTGCGCGTACGTCGCTGCCCACATGGGCCAATCCACCCGGCATGACGCGATATCCATTCTGGGTGGCCACGGCGTAAAACCGAAGTATCACGGGACAAGGTGTCAGTTTGTCGTCGTGCAACGTTGGCGTCGTGGAGAGCGGTACATTTCGTTGCGCGACAAAGGCCGCCGGATCGTCCTGGAGGCGACGTAAGAAGTCCTGACGCGCAGCAACATCCAACTGACCTGCATCGATGGGCCTGGTGTGGTTTCCTTCGTAGGACGAACGGAACAAAAACTCTTCCGGGTTGGCCTGCACCGCTCGCATGGACTCCGCTTCGCGGCACCAATGGGTTTCGACAGAGGGTAGATTCAATTGCTCACCCAAAATTGTCTCGGCCAACGCTGGCAGATAGGGGATGAAAATCGGGGTATCGAGCAACCCGGTGCCGAGCGCGTTTGCCACGGAGACTTTCCCTGCGTGGGCGCATTGCACTAATCCCGGTACACCAAGAAGCGAATCGTAACGCAGTTCAAGCGCGTCGCACATGGAATCCGCCGTGCGACGCAAAATCACATCGACCGGCATCAGCCCACCCAACGTTTTTAGCGACACGCCATTGTCGCGCACCGATAAGTCGCTGCCTTCGACGAGATGCAACCCCAGGTGGCGTGCGAGGTAAACGTGCTCGAAATACGATTTGCTATAGCTGCCCGGCGTTAGCAGCACCATACGCGGGTTGTCGAATTCGCGTGGAGACATGGAACGCAACATCTCGCGCATCTGGTTGAAAAACGGCTGGATGTTTTGCACGCTGCTATCGCGGTAAAGTTCGGGAAACATACGCATCATGGTGATACGGTTTTCCGCCGCGTATCCCATGCCCGACGGTGCCTGGGTGTGTTCGTTCAGCACAATCCACTCACCCTGCGCGTTGCGCGCCACGTCCATCGCATACACGTGCAGGTACTTGCCGTCGTGTACCTGCAATCCATGACAGGGACGGAGAAAGCCGGGATGACCAAATACCAATTCAGTGGGCAGAATGCCCTGCCGTAGTAACTGTTGCTGACCATAAACATCGGCCAACACTGCGTTCAGCAAGGTGGCCCGCTGCACAATGGCGCGTTCCAACAACTGCCAATCGTCCTGGGCAATCAGGTGGGGCAACGGGTCGAGGTGCCAGGATTGCTTCGAATCCGTGTGCGCGTCGGGAGCCGACATTCCCCCACTTTCGCGCATCAGGTGCTGGGCACGTTTCCACCGGCGAATGACTTCGTCCAACCCCAGCGACATCAACCGCTTGGTAAACGGTTCCCACGCAGGACGAATTTCCCCCGCCATGGGGCAAAGCGCGTCCCAAACATGGGCTTGAGGTGCGTAGCCAGCAGCGAGCGGCGATTTCATGGCCATATCGGCGGGTGGGGTCATCGGGGTCGGAGAGTTCTCTGAGGCGGATTCTTCTTTTTAATCTCGGTTTAAGTGTGATTCGGTAAATTTTGCCTGTCAATGGCAGGCGACGCGCATTTTAGCGACGGAGACTTAAGGCGAAGGCGGGTGTTTCCGTGGTTTCTGTATCACCGTCTCAAATCCAACGTGCATGGGAACTCCGCATTCGGTTCTGGTGGACCGGGCGTCATACTGCCCGGGGTATGACCATGCCCCAGAAACCGTGCGCCGCGTCGTGCTTCGGCTTCAAACGCATTGACCGGGAACGTGGTGTAATTCCGTCCTCCCGGGTGCCCCACATGATACGCGCATCCACCAATCGAGCGATTGTTCCAGGTATCTGCAACGTCGAAAATCAAAGGCGTGTGCACCGGAATTGTCGGATGCAAGCAAGAGGGTGGCTGCCATGCGCGGTAACGGACGCCCGCGACGTACTCGCCTGCCACTCCTGTCGGGCGCAACGGCAACCGCCGCCCATTGCACGTCACCACATGGCGTTCGTCGCGCATGCCGCGCACCAGGACCTGCATGCGTTCGACGGACGAATCCACAAATCGCGTCGTGCCGCTCGCCATGGCTTCTTCACCGAGAACATTCCATGGCTCGATGGCTTGACGCAATTCGACTTCAAGGCCTTGATGAGTCACGCGACCATGGACAGGAAAACGGAACTCGAAGTGCGGCGCGAACCACTCGAATTCGAGCGGATATCCCGCGTCGCGCGTTTCGCGAATGACGTCACGGAAATCGGCAGCCACAAAATGCGGTAGCATGAAGCGATCGTGCAGCTCCGTCCCCCACCGCACGAGCGGTGCGCGGTAGGGTTGGCGCCAGAAACGCGCAATCAACGCTCGCATCAAGAGCGCCTGCGTCAGGCTCATGCGTGCGTGCGGTGGCATTTCAAAGTTGCGAAATTCGACGAGACCCAGCCGACCGGTGGGTCCGTCGGGCGAGTAAAGTTTATCGATGCAGAACTCGGCTCGGTGGGTGTTGCCCGTCACATCGACCAACAAGTGCCGGAAAATCCGGTCCACCAACCATGGCAGGATGCTGCCGTCTTCGGGAACTTGACGGAACGCGATCTCCAGTTCGTACACCGCGTCGCTTCGGGCTTCGTCCACGCGCGGAGCTTGGCTGGTCGGTCCGACGAACATGCCCGAAAGTAAATATGACAATGACGGGTGGTTCAGCCAGTAGCCAATCAGGCTGCGTAGCAAGTCGGGTCGCCGCAGGAATGGACTTTGTCCCGGTGTTGGACCACCGATCACAAGGTGATTGCCGCCCCCCGTACCCGTGTGACGGCCATCGAGCATGAACTTCTCAGTACCAAGACGCGACTGGCGCGCTTCCTCGTAAAGCGTCGTCGTGGTGTGAACCAGTTCCTGCCAACTTGATGCCGGGTGAATGTTGACTTCGATCACACCGGGATCGGGTGTAACTTTAAGCTCCCGCAACCGGGAGTCCGGAGGCGGCGTATAGCCTTCGATGGACACGGGGGTGCGCATTTCGAGCGCGACATCCTCGATGGCGGTGATCAATTCAAGATAATCTTCCAACCGCCGCACCGGTGGCAGGAAAACGCTCAAAACCCCATCGCGCGGCTGCACACACATTGCCGTGCGAACGGTGCCGAACGAATCCCCGCCTTTTTTTGGCGACTCGGGAATTTCCTGTTCCTGGATCGATTCCCGCACGCTCTCGGCTTCGGGCGACATCAGACGTTGTTGCAAAGCTTCGGCACGCGGGAGCGGCGGTTTTGGCACCATGGGGTCGGCGACCTCCATTGCAAACCGCGCCGATGGCGGCGCGTAGGGCAACGAATCCAACGGCAACCGCAATCCAATCGGCGAATCGCCGGGCAGCAACACCAGCCGTCCACCTCGCAGTTTCCAGGCACCGCTAATCCATTCCGAATCGTAGCCGTAGATACCTTTGCCCAACGGCATGACATATCCTGTGGCTTCGTTTAAACCTTTGCTGAAAATACGAGCCAGCCGTACGCGTTCTTCGACATCGTCGAGCTTGGAATCGAACGGATCGACGTTCGTGGGCAGGCGTTGTTCTTTCCACAAATAATACCAAACGTCTTCGTAAGCCGGCATCGCATTGTCCGGATTTACGCCAAGGCGTTTGGCAAAGCGACGCATGAACTCGCGCGCGGTTTTTAAGTCGTGACCGTAGTCGGCATCGTCCTGGGGAATCAGATGATCGTTGCGCCAGACCGGTTCGCCGTCCACACGCCAATAAACCGACAACGCCCATCGCGGCAACGATTCACCGGGATACCATTTTCCCTGGCCAAAATGCAACATCCCGCCGGGCGCGAATTTGTTGCGCAAACGACGGATCAGCGACCCCGCCAACGCACGTTTGCGTGGACCCATGGCCGCCGTGTTCCACTCGGCCCCGTCCATATCATCGATTGAAACGAACGTCGGTTCGCCTCCCATCGTGAGGCAAACACCGTCCTCCTGTAAATCCAGGTCGATACGCTCGCCCAAGTCCTGAATATCCGCCCACTGATCGTCCGTGTAGGGCTTCGTGACGCGTGGGTCTTCATGAATGCGGCGAACTTCCATTTCAAACTGGAAATCGACCTCGCAATCGTCCACGCCGCCCGAGATTGGCGCGGCGCTTTGCGGGTCCGGCGTTGCGGCCAGCGGAATGTGGCCTTCGCCCGCAAAAAGCCCCGATGTCGGATCGAGTCCCACCCACCCCGCGCCGGGCAGATACACCTCGGTCCACGCGTGCAAATCCGTAAAGTCCGCCGGTGGCCCAGCCGGGCCATCGAGCGGTTTTTCGTCGGGCACAAGCTGGATCAGGTATCCCGAAACAAACCGCGCCGCCAGACCCAGATGGCGCAGCGTCTGGACCAGCAGCCACGCCGAATCGCGGCACGAACCGCTGCCTTTGCCGAGCGTTTCCTCGCACGTTTGAACGCCCGGTTCCAGACGGATCAGGTACTTGACCCTTTCCTGAATCATCTGGTTGAGCGTCACCAAGTAATCCGACGTCCGGGCTCGTTCACGCGGCACCGTTTTCAGGAACTCGGCAAACAACGGACCGGGTTTGATTTCCTCGAGGAATGGACTCAACTCGTGATTCAGCGATTTGTCGTACTTGAACGGCACAAATTCGGCGTCGGGTTCGAGGAAAAAATCGAACGGATTGATCACCGTCATATCGGCGATCAAATCGACCTCGACGACAAAGCGATCGGTTTTCTTGGGAAACACCGCACGCGCCAGAAAATTGCTCTGCGGGTCCTGTTGCCAATTGAGGAAATGGTCCGCCGGTTCAATCTTGAGCGAATAGCCTTGGATCGGCGTGCGGCAATGAGGCGCCGGGCGCAGCCGAATCGTATGAGGCGATAAATTCACCAGCCGGTCGTAACGATACGAGGTTTTGTGATGCAGCGAAACGCGAATAGTCAAGGAATCCTCCGGGGGCAGCGGGCCAAACTTCTGTGCACTCCTTTGATCCTTCGGCTCCGTCAACTTGACAACGGGAAATCGAAGCGTAACGCTCCAAAATCAATAGAGCAAGGGCGGTGAAATCCCAACAACATATAAAAACCCTCGATCCAAAAGTAACCAAGACATTAATCTCTTGTAATTCTGTAAGCCTCGCTGTTCGCCTGCGATAGAATTAAACAACCTGCAAATGGATATGCTGAAAACAATCATTAGAGGCTTTTTTCAATTTCATTTGCCGACAAATCATTTGGTGAGATCCGCTCCGAATGATTTGTGAATCACAACGTTTGTTTAATCTTTCCATCAAATGTCTCGACGCGCGTGTCGGTTTCGATTAGTCCTGAGCTCGACACCAAACTGAGTACACGATGCCATGAATCTGGAAGAAGCCTTCGGGCAGATCGACGTTTATTTGTTCGACCAATTATTGCGAGGACAATTGCGCCCCGGTATGTCGGTGCTGGACGCCGGATGCGGCAGCGGTCGTAACCTCGTTTATCTTCTGCAAAACGGTTTCGACGTGTTCGCCGTGGATCGAGACAGCCGATCGGTTCAGAACGTCGATATTATGGCGGCAAACCTGGCGCCGAAACTTCCCGCGGGGCAATTTATCGCCACGCCCATCGAGTCGCTCCCGTTCCGCGACGGACGGTTCGATTATGTGATTTGCAACGCGGTGCTGCATTTCGCCCACGGCGAAGATCACTTTCATTCGATGCTCGCCGAAATGGCGCGTGTACTGCGTCCGGGCGGGATTTTTTTTGCGCGGCTGATGAGCACCGTCGGCGTGGAATCGATCGTCTATTCGCTCGGGAAACGGCGGTACCAACTGCCCGACGGTCAGCCGGTGTTTTTAGTGGACGAACCGTATTTGCTCGCCGCCACGCAGAACACGTTTCGCGGCACGCTCGCCGACCCGCTCAAATCCACCGTCGTGCACGGGAAGAGAACGATGACCACGTGGGTGGTGAAAAAGGGAGGGTGAGGCGGAAAGGCAAAAGGCAAAGTTTACGTTGAATAAAATCCACATCGCTGAGCTTTCCATCGTTATGGTTGCACGGAAATGAGATTTTTTGCGCCATGCAAATGGTCACCTCTTGTTCATCGGTTCAACTTTTCGCGCCTGTTGATTCACATTGAAAGAACAAGCCTGAAGGGCTTGGAAATTCGATAGCCCAGGGCACAGCGCGAAGCGCGACGCCCTGGGATTTGGAAATTGAATTTCTCGAACCCTGAAGGGGTTCCATCCCTGTTGATTTTATTAATATCGCACACTTTCAGCGTGCGGGGAATTTTCGCCTGCGTACCCAGGGCGACGTGCTGCGCCCGGGCACGCTTACGCGTGCAACCGGCTTGCACTTGCCCTAGGCTATCGGATTTGGAAGCCTTTCAGGCTTCGTGGAGAAATGCATTTCGATAAGTTATTAAACCCGCTAAACCGATTCCACAGGGGCCATCTTTTTCACTTTCCCAACAAGTAGCATTTGCCAAATCGTAAACCACACAAAAAGTGCTAAGCAAAGCAGTGTAATGAAACTTATAATGATGGACTTCGTTTTCTCATCATAAAATTCAAACCTTATACTGAAGAGTATTTTATTCCATAATAATAGCAACCCGGCCATTGCTATCATCGCGAATCCCGGATAAAGACAACTTGCACCTTCCCATCTTTTATTCCATGTTGCACGGAGTAAGACCCAAGTGGTTAGCGAAAAAAATATCTCTTCAATGAAAAGGATAGGAGCCACATATATTGGGTGTATAAAGAAACCAATAGTCAAGACAACCGTCACGAAGAGCAACAGGCCTTGAGACACACCTATTTTCTGCAAAAATGGCTTAAGGATATTTTCTTTAGCATAGATTTCATATCCAAAAGGCGTGGCGTCCAATTCATCCAACTTGGGCCGAGTCATTGAACTATTCAAGACATTGAATTTATAATATAGAACAGCCTGATGCGCTCCCAAATAAAGCATCAATGCCAATAAAAGCATCTCCAACGAGAGAGAAACGGGGTCATACGCCACGCTGCAAGCACTTGCATCTTCCATGACCGACTCCTTCGGGTAGGCCGCCCCCCCTCACGCCATCGCTTCTCCTGCGCGTTCGGCTTCTTCCCAGCCGATTTCTTTGCCGTCGCCCCACAGGCCTTCGAGACGATAGTAGTCTCGCGATTCGGGCGTCATGATGTGGACAACAACGTCGCCGTAGTCCATGACGATCCACGAGCCATGGTGCGAACCATCGACGGTGGATTTTCGAATGCCAACGTCACGCAGGCCGTCGTCGATCGAGTTGGAGATCGCGCGCAATTGCAGCGACGACGATCCTGTGCAGATGACAAACGCATCCGTGAAGGTGCAAATCCCTCGCAGGTCCAACACGGTGATGTCTTCCGCTTTTTTGTCGTCCGCTTTGCGCGCCGCCAGAACGGCTTTGTCGATCGCTTCGAGCATGAGTGGGGGTCATCCTTTCGGGGTGAGCAGTGTTTGCAGCCAATTGGCCATGTCGTGGGTGCGCGAGTGCACGGCGCGCCCTTTGCGGTGAAGCTTTTCAAGTTTGTTCTTGGCCACTTCGTGCGCGGCTTCGTGCAGCGTCATGTCCGCGATGCGCGCGCGCGAGTCCTCGACGCCGGGCCAATTGCGCGAGGGCTCGATGAAATCCGACACGTAAATCACCATGCCGATGTCGCTGAGCCCGTGGCAGCCGGTCGAGTGATACGCCACGGCTTCGAGCACTTCGCGGTCATCGACTTGAAAACGCTCGGCGGCCTCCTGGGCAGCCAACAGCCCATGCCAGACAGCCGGGTGCTCGCGGTCCTCGTCCGTGGCCTCGATCACGGTGCAGTTGTCCAGCCGCAGCCGCTGCTCGTCGAACGGAAACGGCTTGGCCAGATCGTGCAGAAGCGCCGCCAGATGGCAACGGTCCTGGTCGATGCCCCATTTGTTCGCCAGCACGATGCTCATGCCCTCGACGCCCATGACGTGCGGTTGACGCGCGGCGGGCGTGCGAGCGAGCAGCTCGTTGCGGATGGCGATATGAGGTTTAATGGCCGCGGTGATCGTGATCTCGTGCCTTCGATTCCGGGAAGTGAGGCGGTCTTTCGCCCTCTGCCCGCCAGCTTGCGTTCCCGCCGGGCGGAAATCAAGAGGATTTGCTTGCGTCGATTTCAAGCATCAGGGCATAGCTTCGATAATATTTCGCCCAAAAGGGAGAAGGCTGTGGAAAGTCCCGAGAAATCGACGGATTTGGTTTCCATCGAAAATATTACGAGCGCGATCCATTCTCTGCGGGGGCAGCGAGTGATGCTGGACGAAGATCTGGCAAAGTTATATGGCGTTGAAACCAAAAGACTTAATGAACAAGTAAAACGCAACCTCGCTCGGTTCCCCGAAGATTTCATGTTTCAACTTTCGAACGAGGAATGGACCCGTTTGAAGTCGCAAATTGCGACTTCAAACACTTCTGAAAGTTTGAAATCACAATCGGTGATATCAAACGAACGCGGCGGTCGCCGAACACCGCCTTACGCCTTTACCCAGGAAGGCGTTGCGATGCTATCTGGCGTGTTGAATAGCGACCGTGCCATTCAAGTGAATATTGAAATCATGCGCGTATTTGTTCGGGTTCGCAACGCCATGTCTCAACACGATGAATTGGCTAGCCGCTTGATGGAATTGGACGAGCGATTGAACTCTCGTCTTAGAAAGCATGATACACAAATCGTCGCGCTCTTCGAGGCCCTTCGCCGCTTGATGACACGACCAAAAGAAGTGGTACCCAGGCGACCCATTGGGTTTCAAACCGAAGAGTGCGATGACAAATGAGTTTTTTCCTCACCACCAACGTCATCGTGGATACTCATCAAACGGAAAAATCTGCATCGGATCGTCGAACAGCGGGTAGATCGACCATGGCTCGTATCCACATAATCCCCTAGCGACATCGATGTTATCCCAAGGATACATTTCCTTTTCATCCATTGCATCCAATACAAGACGTGCTTTTTCCGTTATGTTCAGCCGCGCAAACTCAATTACCATCACCATGCGGACGCCTGTGTCTCGATAGGCATAATGCTCTTCGGACTGAAATCGTTCAAACGCCTCGTGCACCGAATGGATAGCATGAATGGCGGCGATTTCATAACATTGACCGTGTGATTTAGAAATAGCGACGGCCTCGTCGTACTTGCCTTGATTCGCTAATTCCAAATACTTATCTCCGGTTGAGATTCCCTTCAAGTACTCCACTGCCCCTTCATAAGTTCGATGTAGGGACCTGACAAATTCAATTGAAGAGAGGGTCGTATATCGTTCGAGTGCTTCGTCATCAATTGGAGGCGGACACCCAATAGGAAACGGGTTATGTTGCCGGACCAGATCAGCGAGTGTGGCTTGCCGCAAAAGGTCGCGCACAGATTGAACAATGTCCGGATAGTCTAAGAGTACCGCCGTATCTCCTAAACTTCTTAAGGACCAAAGCCACACTTTCCCATCAGCGGCCTCGGATTGAAGTCGCGTCAAATTCCGCATCAACAACTCGTGCGCGAGCGAACGGGAGAAGGCGTTGATGCTACTCATCGGCACGAGGGGAAGGTCGGGAATCGAGTCGGAAGGCGAGCTTGTATTTTCATTGGTGGTATTTGGATTTTGAGGAACTAATTCGGGGATTAACATATACAGAAAAAGCCAAACCATCACGGGCACGAAGGTGATCATCAGAATTTGTGCCCAATGGGCTAATAGCCCGTTGTCATGATAATACCAACAGGCGGTTGATCCGAAAATTACCGGAATCAAAAAAATCCCAACCGTAAATATCTTTTGGGTGAGGGTGAATTCACGAAATGAGTAATAGGAAGGCTTCACGTTTTCTATTTCTCATTTCCTTAAATTTCGATCTTGATTGAGCGACTGTGAACATCCTCATATTTGCTGTCAATCCGATCCAGTGAACACCGCTTGACTACTCAAACCTTAAGGATAACAAGCATTCATTCTCTTTTCGCTGACCTCGGATGGTCGTCCCATGAATGAATTCAGAAATTGCCGCGTTGCGCGAACGCATTGCCGCCGCGTTTGTTGAAATCCCTCGTCCCACCGGCGCCGATTGGGTGCGCCAGGACGCCGAGGCCGAGTGCATCGTCGATTTTCTGATCGTGATGTACGATCGCGAGTTGGACGCGGCGCGGCGCTATCCCGAATGGGGAACGCTGCGCAACTGGCGCGAGGAACGCACCGACGAAATCCGCGAGGCGCTCGAATCGTACTGGATTCCGAGTTTGGAGGACCGAACGGGCTGAGAGTCCGTCCGGAAAGTTATAGCGGTACTCGAAAGTCCTCTCCCGATCCGTTCTTATTCGATCCACCCCGGCGGGGGTGGCAGAGGTTTTCACAATAGGCTTGAAAAATAAAGCGATTCGCATTCTTGCTGGCACCCCTGCCGGGGTGCGTTCCCTTGCCGAACCTATCCCCGGGTATCGCCTTCGGCTCAACCCGGGGCACCATGCTTGGAAGCCTCCGGCTTCCCAAAGAACTTTCCGAAATCGGGTCGCCTCGGAAATAATTTTCGAGCATTGCTGTATGATACTCAATTTTCCAAGTTTTGCACGGCTTTTGAATGATTTTGCCGAAAGGACGTCGATAATGGACAAAATGGGCGAACTTTTGTGCGGATTATGGAGAACACTGAACCGCATGCCTCGAAGCCGGGAGAATAAAAATTCACGAATGCTTGATTTCACACAGGTTGAGATTTCTCCTTTTCTTGAGAAAGACGCCTTAAGGTTCGGTTAAGATACGGGTATAGTACGTGTAACAGCCGTTGGAAGGCTAATGGAAACAGGCTTTCAAACTTTTTCGACAAAAGCCCGAATCCCGGTTTTTCCATCCTTCATCCCTCATCCATTATCCTTTAAACTTTGCCTTTTACCCTGCGCCTTTTGCCTTTTTTTGCTCCACTTTGGCTTGCGGCTTGGGGGGCGGGAGGCAATGGATAGTGCTCCTTTGCCCGGTGGCGTGCGATCGTGCCCCCGCAGGGATCGTTTCCCGGGACAATTCATTCCGGCCTTTTCAAGGCGTTTGCTGGAGATCGATTCATGACGGATAAAGCACCCTGGATTACATATCGCCCAGAAATCCGCGTTCTGGATTGCACGATCCGAGACGGCGGGCTGATCAATGACCACCAGTTCGAGGATTCCTTCGTGCGCGCGGTGTACGATACCTGTATCGCATCGGGTATCGATTACATGGAAATTGGCTATAAGGCCGACAGGAAGGTTTTTGCACCCAACAAGTTCGGCGATTGGAAATTTTGCACCGAGGACGACATTCGCCGCGTGATCGGCGATGACCGCGGACAGGTAAAAATCTCGGTAATGGCCGACGCGGGCGGCAAATGCGACTGGCGCAACGATATCCTGCCCAAAGAACACAGCATTATCGATGTGGTGCGCGTGGCCTGCTACGCCCACCAGATCGAAGAAGCCGCCGACATGATCGAAGACGCCCACCAGAAGGGCTACGAGACGACGTGTAACATCATGGCGATCTCCAGCGTTCAGGACGCGGAAATCGATCAAGCACTCGAAGTCGTCGCGGGTACGCCCGCCGACGTCGTCGTGGTGGTGGATAGTTTTGGCGCGCTTTACCAGGAGCAGATCAAGCTGCTGGTTCAAAAGTACAAAAAAGCCGTCGAAGGCACCAAGATGGAGATCGGCATCCACACGCACAACAACCAGCAACTGGCGTTCGCGAACACGATCGAAGCCATTATCAACGGCGCAAATCGTTTGGATGCAACGATGGCGGGCCTGGGACGCGGAGCGGGTAACTGCCCGATGGAACTGCTTCTCGGCTTCCTGCGTAACCCGAAATACCACATCCGTCCGGTCTGGGATTTGCTCCAGAATCACTTTGGCAAGATTCGGGAAACCGTCGAATGGGGCCCGCATCCGCCGTACATTGTTGTCGGTCAAATGAACCAGCACCCGCGTTCGGCGATGGCCTGGATGGCAGGCGACCAGAAGGACAAATGCCTGGAGTTTTACGATAAGATGGTCTCGGACGTTTGATTCGCTCAGCTTTTTGTTGTGCTTGACCCTGCCCGGGTGGTGTTTCGTTCCGATGACGATGCCACCCGGCAGGGAAATACAATTTATCCAAAAGCATGATGAGGTTGAATAATGTCGGAACCCGTTCCTGTGATCGAAGTTGAAAACCTGGTGGTCGAGTACGGCAAGGGGGCAAAGAAAACCCTCGCCGTTAAGGGAATCAGCTTCAAAGTCATGCCGGGAGAGTGTGTCGGTTTCATTGGCGCAAACGGGGCAGGAAAATCGACCACGATGAAAGCGTTGATGGGGTTTCTGTTCCCCGCCAGCGGTCGGGCGTCGATGTTCGGCGAAAGCGCACAGAACGCTGCCAGCCGCCAGCGCATCGGCTATTTGCCCGAGGTGGCGCTCTACTATCCGTTCATGAAAGCGCGCGAACTGCTCGAACTTTACGGCGGACTGCACGGCATGTCCAAGCAGCAACTTCGCGAATGCATCCCCCCGTTGCTCGAAAAGGTCGGGCTTGGCGGGAAAGCGGAGATTCTTCTCAAAAATTTCTCGAAGGGTATGCAACAACGCCTCGGCATCGCGCAGGCAATTATCGCCGAACCGGAAGCATTGATCTTCGACGAATTGTCCTCGGGACTCGATCCCGTCGGGCGGTTCGACCTGCGCGAAGTGATTTTGGAACTCAAACAAGCCGGACGGACGATTTTTTTCAGTTCGCACGAACTCAGCGAAGTGGAAACGCTGTGCGACCGCGTGATTATGATTCACAAGGGCGAGATCGTGACGGAATCGACGGTGGCGGAATTGATGAAGCCACTGAACGTGTTTGAAATCACGTTCACCATGCCCGAAGGCGCATCTATTCCGGACAGTATCAAAGCCCACCATCCAACGCACGATGGAAACCTGCAGAAGGTCGTCATTAACGATACGGCTGAGTACTCAAAAGCCATCGCAGCGTTAGCGGCAGCAAACGCGACGATCCAGAACACCGAATCGAAAACCCGTTCGCTCGAGGAATATTTCATCGACCTTGTCCAGAAAAAGGAAAGGGGCGAATAAACCGATGCGTTCGATTTGGTTGATCGCCAAAAGCGTCCTGATCGAAGCGATCCGACGACGTGAAATTTACGCCATTGTGCTGATCTCGGTTATTTTGATCGGCGCCGTGATGACGGTGGACTTTTTTCATCTTGAAGGAATCGAAAAATTCTATCGTGAAGTCGCCCTCAAGGTAATGAGTCTCGCAACGGCACTGACAGTGATCGTTCTTTCCGCCCGACAATTACCCCGCGAATTTGAAACACGCACCATTTATCCGCTGATGGCCAAACCGATCAGTCGTTCAACATTCCTGCTCGGAAAATTGTTGGGCGTGCTCTTGGCTGCATCTTTTTGCTTCGCCATGTTTATGCTCGTCTATCTATGTGGTACACTGTACCTGAAGGGGACGATTCCCTGGGTTCTATTCGGCCAGTATATTTATCTGCAATTGCTGATGATGCTGATTATCTCGACGTTGAGTTTCTTCCTGTCGATGATCATGAACCTGGATGCGGCAATCACGATCAGTTCGCTGCTTTATATTTCAGCAACAACACTTTCTTCATTGATCACCTATATTTATCAGGACCTCGAGCCGATAGGGCAGAAGGTCATGCTGGCCTTGGTCTATCTGATTCCACAACTCACGTTGTTCGACTTGTCGGAAAAAGCCGTCCACGCCAGTACGTGGCATCCGGTTGAGGGCGCCATCATTTTTCAACTCACAATTTATGCTCTGATTTATTCGGGAATTTATTTTATTCTCGCGTTAATGTCATTTCGGAGGCGTGCCTTATGAGTATGTCCATCACCCCTCCCTCGATGTTTCGCTCTGTTTCGTTGGTCAGCCGTGGTGTGATGCTCGAAACCGTGCGACGCAAAGAATTCTATGTTCTGCTGATCATGACGCTCGTGTTCGCCTTGGGCGTCTTGGTCATGACGTTTGTTGGAGTCGAGAATGGATCGACGGGAACGTTTATTCTCAACCTGGGATTAACGCTCGCCTACTTCGCCGCTCATTTGTTGGCGCTGCTATCGATTGCGCGCCAGGTACCCAACGATATCAATAATCGCACGCTGTATCCATTGCTGGCCAAGCCGCTTGGCCGGGGACAATATTTGATTGGCAAATGGGCTGCCTGTACATTGGCAGGCATCATAACATTGGCGCTTCTTACGACGCTGGTCTGGTTCACCACGCCGAAGATGGAATCTTACAGTGTTGGCGTCCTGCTCCAGGGGATCGTCCTTCATTGTATTTCAATGGGGTTGATAACGGCAATCGGGCTGTTCTTTTCGCTCCTGGTTCCCCAGGGAGTAAATATCATCCTGGGAATGCTGCTGTTCACCTTCGGAGAAAAAATCATCGGCTTCATCATCGCGCACGCTTCTAATACATCGTTCAAATCGGTTGCTGTTTGGTTAACGAGTTATATTCCCGATTTTTCAAAACTCAACTTGATCGTTCGATACACCGACGGCATCGCTCCGTTGGCATTCGGCGAATTTTTCGGTTTGATCGTGTATGGGCTGTTGCTGACTGGCATTGTGTTGATGGGCAGTTGCCTGATTTTTAACCGGCAGCCTTTGTGAAAGGAGACCCGCCCATGGCGAAAAGCACAACGACTTCGACTCAAACGATCGGCGCATTCGTAATCGGCGCGTTGTTTCTGGCCAGTCCATTGGTTTCGCGCCATTTGAATCCGAACGATTATCAGGGTGGGCGCGCACGCAACGAAATCGCCCGTACCGAACGCAACACAAGCGCATTGGCAACGATTCTCGGCGAATTGCGTACAAGCGCCAGCGATATGATGTTTGTGAAAACAGAGCGTTACCTGCATAACGGCGTGGCCTACATGCCTCACATGGAAGAAGACGAGGTGGTTCAAACCGGCGAAGAGGGACATAAATCGCATGCAGGGGGAACTCCCACCGTCATCCCCTCTCCCCAGGACGATTTCCGTGGAATCGTTGGGGAACTCGAACGCAAAGTGAAACCTTGGCTGGATCCGACGGTGCCCCATGAACTCGCCTCGGGAACGGAACTTTTACCCTGGTATCGCCTGATGACAGTCAGCGACCCGCACTACGTGCGTGGATATCAAATCGGCGGTTGGTGGTTAAAGGCCAATGATCCCAACGAAGGCGTCAAGTTTTTGGAAGAAGGTATCCAGAACAATCCAGAGGCCTTTCAGTTGCCTTACATCAAGGGACTGAACCTGATGGTGCTTGGCAAGATGATCGATGCGAATGTCGAAACGGAAGATCCGGAAGCACGCCGTTTTTATCGACGAGCTGCCGTTGCGTTCAGAGAAGGAGCGGATTTGATCGAACGCAATCGTCCCGACGATTACGACCGCGATAAACTGCACGACGACTGGACGGAGTACCAGGAAGAAGACGCTCGGTCGGTTGCGCGCATGGCGATCCTGATGGAAGACCGCTTGGGAAATAAAAAACACGCCTTACGTTTGGCAAAAAAATATAACGACGTTTTGCAAGGCGATGGGATTCTCGAACGCAACATCGCCCGTATGGAATCCGAGTTGGCGGAATCGGAGTCGGCAGAGTAAACATTCGACTCCGGGATGTTCTTCAAGTTCACAAGAACATCCTGCATTCAACTCTGTTTTTTGCAATTCCCCTTGATCCCAGCGCCCTCCGCCCGCACTTCCTGCGGGAACGTTTTGCATTAATCGATTCAAGGTGAACGCAAATGGCCAAGAAAGCTGTCGGAAAGAAATCGACCGCGAAAAAAGCGGCGACGTACGAACCCGCCGGAAAAACCCGGAAACTGAAACTGGTAAAAACGCCGCAGGATCAACTGCCTGAAAAACGTCGCGGGGTAAACAAAGTCCTCGTTGCTTACAGCGGCGGTCTCGACACCTCGGTGATGATTCCGTGGCTGATCGAAAACTATGGCTGCGACGTGGTATGCTATGCAGCGGATCTCGGCCAGGGCGGCGACATGAAAGGCCTGAAAGAAAAGGCCAAAAACACCGGCGCCATCAACTGCATCGTCGAAGATTTACGCGCCGAGTTCGTCAACGATTTCATCGTTCCCGCAATCCAGGCAAACGCCCTGTACGAAGGTCGCTATCCGATGCACACGTCGTTGGGCCGCCCGTTGATCGCCCAACACCAAGTCAAAGCCGCGCTGGCTCAGGGCTGTGACGCCATCGCTCACGGCTGCACGGGCAAAGGCAACGACCAGGCGCGTTTTGAATTTACTTTCATGGCACTGGCACCGCACCTGCGTGTGATCGCACCGCTTCGCGAGTGGGAAATGAAATCGCGCGACGATGAATTCGATTACGCCGAAGCGCGCGGCATTCACCTGCCGATCTCGCGCCAGAAACCTTTCTCGATCGATAAAAACCTGTACGGTCTTGCCACCGAGTGCGGGGAATTGGAAGACCCTTGGCACATTGCGCCGGAAGACGCATACCAGGACATCCAGAATCCGTTGACCGCGCCTGACAAACACGAAGACGTGGTAATCGGCTTTGCCAAAGGCGTGCCGGTGTCGCTCAACGGCAAAAAGATGGCGACGTTGAAAATCATCGAGCAATTGACGGAAATCGGCAATCGTCACGGCGTGGGTCGCATCGACATGGTGGAAAATCGACTTGTCGGTATCAAGTCGCGCGAAGTGTACGAAGGCCCGGCGGCGCTGATGTTGATTGCTGCCCACCGCGAAATCGAATCGCTGGTGCTCGACCGCGAAACAACGCACTTCAAATACCAGATGGATCTGAAATTCACGGAAATCGTGTACAACGGCACGTGGTTCTCGCCCTTGCGCGAAGCCGTGTACGAGTTCATCAAAAAAACCCAGGAAGCCGTGACCGGCGAAGCGGTGATTCGCCTGTACAAAGGCGGCATGCGTCCGGTTGCGCGTCGTTCGCCGAACTCGCTGTACGACAAAAAACTCGCCACGTACGACGAAGGCGACATTTTCGATCACAGCAAGGCAGAAGGATTCCTCGGAATCTACGGTTTGCCGCTTCGCATTCACGCCGAACGCAATAAACGCGGCATCAAGTAATCCCCCACCTCGTTGCCAGAAATAATCAAGGGACGGAGTCGATTGGCTCCGTCCCTTGTTTTTTAGTCTTCCGCTTTACCATCGGCAGCCATCAACACGATACGCGGCTGGAACGTGGCAACAATTTCAACCAAGTCGCTCTGTGCCGCCATGACTTCGCGGATCGGTTTGTACGCTTGAGGCGATTCGTCGAGACCACCGGCGAGCAGTTCGACGCCGTTTTCCTTCAGGTACTTCTTCATCTCGGAACGCGTGATCGTTTTCTTCGCCGCCGAACGGCTCATTTGACGCCCGGCACCATGCGATGCCGAATTGAGCGATTTCGCGTTGCCCAAACCCCGCACAACAAACCCCGGATCAGCCATCGAGCCCGGAATAATGCCAAGCACCCCCGCATCCGCGGGCGTCGCGCCTTTGCGATGAACGACAACCTGCTCGCCACCATGCTCTTCGATCCATGCGAAGTTATGATGGTTTTCGAGCTGCAACGCCGCATCGAGTTTCGCCGCGCGCAACACGTGGCGATGGATCAGGTCATGGTTGGCCGCCGCGTACCGCCCGGCAAGGTTCATCGCCGTCCAGTATTCCTGGCCCGCCGACGACTTCAGGTTGAGCCACGACAAATGGCGGCACTCACGCGGAAGCGGCGTGCGCTCCATTGCGATCTGCGTGTACTTGTGCGCGATGGCCGCACCTAAACCGCGCGAACCCGAATGCGAAAGCATCGCGAGATACGTTCCCGGTTCGAGCCCAAGGTCCGCGTGATCGAGCACGAGTTCGCCGAACTCGACAAAATGGTTGCCCGAGCCGGACGAACCGAGCTGCGACCAGGACTTGTCCTTCAAGTACGTGATCGAACGCGGCAAATCCGTCCACGCGACGTCGTCCATCACATCGTGATCGCGACGATCCGACCCTTTGAAGGATGCACCGATGCCAAAACGCGTTTCATCAACCAGCGCACGTTTCAGACGGTCGCGCCAACCCGTCAACCGCGACGCCGGCGCGTCGATAATCGACAGCTTCATCCGGCACGCAATGTCCACACCCACGCCATACGGAATGACGGCGTCGCGCGTTGCAAGCACCCCGCCAATCGGCAAGCCATAGCCCATGTGGCCGTCGGGCATTTGCGCGCCTGCCACGGCCACCGGCAACCGACACGCCGTGTAGAGTTGCTTGAGCGCCTCGGAGTCGATCGCATCGCCGCCCCAGACCGTGTAGGGAGCAGGCGTGTCGCAAAGGCCCGGCGCTTGCGGGGTTTCCTCCGCGAGTACTTGCGCTGCGGCGCCGAATGCTTCGTCGTCGAGATAATCTTCGGGCGTTTGTGCAATGGCCGCGAGCCGCACGAGCAGCTTTTCGCGGTCCGCGCCTTCGGCCAGCATTGCGTTCGCGGCATCGAGCACCGTTTTAAATACCGGTCCCGGTGGCCAACCCGCTTCGATCAGTTCCTTACCCGTGATGTTCATTTCACCGTCCCCATTTACCAATGGAATATAAATTTCGTCGCCGACGGATGCGGGATCCGCGCACCGGTCGGCATTCGGACAATCGAGTACTCGGTTGTCATAAGGACGAAGAGTTTCATGATACGGACAACGCCTTGCAAGCAAAAAAGTTAATAGTCAAATATCATGATGTGTAGAAGAACCATCGACTGCATGGATTAAAAATAACACTCGATTTCGTTCGCTGCTGTTGTTAGAAATATTTAGCTTGGAAGAAGCAAGATCCAAAGGATTCCAGATGATGGGCGTTTTTCAGAACTGCAAGATCAAGGCGCGCAAGGCGAGGGCGATGGGAGCGTATGAATAATACGTAACCTGAGCACGAGTCCGAAGCGCAACACCGAGATTACGGTTTTTGAAAACGTCCAGGAGCAGATTCACATGCCGATTACAAAAGAACTCATTCGCCAGATGCCCAAGTGCGAACTGCATTGTCACTTGGATGGTTCGATGCGCGTTGAAACGATCATCGATCTGGCGAAGAAACAAAACGTGAGTTTGCCTTCGCTCGATCCCGTCGAATTGAGACGTTTCCTCGTTCAGGACGAAGCCGCCAGTCTGGTGCAATATCTCAAGGCATTCGACGTAACGCTTTCCGTGTTGCAGGACTACGACGCGTTGCGGCGCACGGCGTACGAATTGATCGCCGATTCCGCGTCGGAAAACGTCCTGTATCTCGAAGTGCGATTCGCTCCCCTGCTGCACCAACGCAAAGGAATGAAACTCACATCGGTGGTCGAAGCCGTGTTAAAAGGTCTCAAAGATGGCGAGCGTGATTTTGGCGTGCGATGGGGGCTGATAATTTGTGGCATGCGAAGCAGTCATCCGAAATATACGTTGCAAATGGCCGAGCTTTGCATTGCATACAAACACATGGGCGTCGTGGCGTTCGATCTCGCCGGAGCCGAAGGCGGTAATCCCGCTTCCGATCACGCCGATGCGTTTCAGTTAATATTAATGAACAATATTAATGTGACGATTCACGCGGGCGAAGCCTACGGACCGCCGTCGATCAGCCAGGCGTTGCACGAATGCGGCGCCCATCGATTGGGCCATGCTGTGCGGCTCAAGGAAGACGGCGATTTGCTGAACTATTGCTGCGATCATCGTATTCCGCTCGAAATATGTTTAACGTCGAACGTGCAAACCGGCGCGGTTTCCGAAATGAGTTTTCACCCGCTTCGGTTTTACTATGATTACGGCATGCGCGTTTGTATTAATACCGACAATCGTCTGATGTCCGGCGTTACGATGACCGATGAATATTGGAAAGCCCACAAAGTTCTCGGGTTCAGCCTCGCGGAAATCAAAGACCTGATCGTTTATGGCTTCAAGAGCGCGTTTATTCATCAACGACCGAAAGTCGAACTACTCGATCAAGTGCTCGCGGAATTAAAGAACTTCAAAGAAACCGCCACCGACCGCGATACTGGCCACGCGGTCGCCGATATTCCTACGGAAGCGTTCACGGATAGCAACAAAGGGACGGAGATTTAAAGGATGAGGGATGAAGGCGGAATAGCGCAAAAGTCGATAATACATTGCGCCTAATATTTGTTTTGATCAAATGGAAACATTGTATTAATTTTCATCCTTTATCCTTCATCCCTCATCCTTTAATATAACCCCATTCCCGGCGTCGCATTCAATGCCAGATCGCTTCTCCGTCCCTGTTGATAAAGTTGAAACCCGACACCCGCGATCATGGCGGCGTTGTCGGTGCAATATTCCGGCGCGGGAATGCCGATTTGCGCGTTGGGAAATCGCGTGGCGACGGCAGCGCGCAGGCCTCGATTGCACGCAACGCCACCGGTGACCGCCAATCGGTGCACGCGATGTTTTTTCATGGCGCGGGCGGCTTTTTCGACGAGCACTTCGACCGCCGCCGCTTGAAACGATGCCGCCATATCGGCCACAAAATCGTCGGGCAACGGCGCCCCATCGGAATGTTCGGCGCGGAATTTTTCCACCTCGCGCGAAACGGCAGTTTTCAAACCCGAGAACGAAAAATTGAACTCGCCTTTATGCAGCAACGGACGCGGCAAATCGAATCGCGTGGCATTGCCCGTCGCGGCGAATTTATCCATCAACGGCCCGCCCGGATAACCAAGCCCCAACAATTTCGCCACTTTGTCGTAGGCCTCGCCCACGGCGTCGTCGAGCGTTTCGCCCAGGACCTCGTACTTTCCGAAATCACGCACGAGCACCAGGCTGCTATGACCGCCGCTTACCACCAGCGCCACGTACGGTTCGCACGGTTCGGGCGCCGCGCCGGTCTCCGTCCCCCACGCGTTGCGTTCGCGACCCAGATACACCGAATACAAATGCCCCGCGATGTGATGCGCGGCGACGAGCGGTTTGCCATGACGCAAGGCAAGCGCTTTGCCGAACTCGACCCCGACGAGCAAACACCCCGCGAGCCCCGGCCCAGCGGTTATGGCAATCGCGTCGATGTCGTCGATCGAAACGCCCGCATCGCGAAGCGCTTCATGATAAAGGGGGACGGAGCATTCGAGATGCGCGCGGCTGGCAATTTCCGGCACCACGCCGCCGAATCGTGCATGCAATTCAATTTGCGACGCAATCGCGTTCGAGAGCACGCGCGTGCCGTTTTCCACCACGGCGAACGCGGTTTCGTCGCAGGAACTTTCAATGCCGAGGATCAGCATGCTTATTTCATTTCCATCATTCGGTTAAGAGAAACCATCGCCCAATGGCGCCTGTCGTCATCGACGCGAATGATGTTGTTCGGCGCACCCCGGTCGATGCTTTCGAGCGTATCGGCGAGCGCTTCGGGCGAAATGCGGAACATCGTCGAGCACTGGCACGCAAACGGCGCGAGCGTCATAATCGTTTTGTCCGGATGTTCGTTCTTCAGACGATTCACCAGATGGTGCTCCGTCCCCACGGCCCATTTGGTGCCCGGTTCAGCGTTGGCAATCATGTTCACGATGTGTTTGGTAGAACCGGAATAATCGGCCTTCTGCACCACTTCGTATTTGCACTCGGGATGGACGATGATTTTCACGCCGGGCACGCGCTCGCGCAAAATATCCGGGTGATTGGCCTGGAAATTCTGGTGAACGCTGCAATGGCCCTTCCACAAAATCACCGGCGCGGCCGCGTAAGCTTCGGACGCATTGCCGCCGTCTTCGGAATGCGGGTCGTACACGAGCATCTTCTCCACCGGAATGCCAATGTCCGCGCACGTGTTGCGACCCAGATGCTGGTCGGGAAAGAAGAGCAGTTTCGTCCCGCGCTCGAAAGCCCACTCGACGACTTTGCGCGCGTTGGAACTGGTGCAAACGGCTCCGCCATGGCGGCCGCAGAACGCCTTCAACGCCGCCGTCGAATTAATGTACGTAATCGGAACGATCGTTTCGTCGGTCGCAGCGGTCAAAACCTCCCACGCGTCCTCGACCTGGTCGATGTCCGCCATGTCGGCCATGCTGCAACCGGCGCGCATATCGGGCAGGATAGCGCTCACATTCGGCGGCGTTACAATGTCCGCCGTTTCCGCCATGAAATGCACCCCGCAAAACACAACGTACTCGACATCGGTCAGCGTTGCCGCATACAGCGACAAATCGAGGCTGTCGCCGCGACGGTCGGCGAATTCAATAACTTCGTCGCGCTGGTAGTGATGGCCCAGGATCACCACGCGCCCGCCGAGACGCTGCCTCAGCGTCGCGATGCGTTCACGCAATTGGGGCGCAATGGGGTCGTTGCCGATCAACGGCGAGACGGACATCATTTCGGGCATTGCCTGCTCCTCGGCTTGAGTACGGGCCACATTCATGCCAGCGGCGGGCGCACGGTATGCCGGGGATTACGGCGAGTGCAACAGGAAGGAGGGGGATTAAAGGCGAAAGGATGAAGGCACACAAAATCGGGATGAAGGATGAAGGCGGATGGATGAGTCAATCACCGGCGGGCGATATCATCGTGCTCTCTACTCAGTGGATAGCACAGCGAAATTGAAGTTCGTGCACTTTCTGCTGTCGGCAACCTTCATCCCTCATCCTTCATCCTTTCATTCACATTTCCATTCCCGCCGACATGCCGCCCATTTCGCGGGCTTTGCGGGCCGCGACGACTTTGCGGCTGCGCACCCCCAGGGCGCGTGCTGCGGGATTCGGGACATAGCCCACACGTTCAATCGTATTCAAAATCAAGGTTTTTGTCTCGTCGTTGATCTTGTCGCTGTCGTTGATGGCCAGGGACACGGTCGAGCGGCTGTAGCCCGTGATGCGGGCGATGTCGCGGATCGTTAATCCAGTGCTGTTGTGAAGGTCGTTCATTGCGCTCACCTCATTCAGTCCAGTGTCAACCCGGAGGTTCGTTTCCAACGCTGACTCCTATAGAAAGGCTTGTGCCATACAAAGCGCACCCGGGAAGGCATGGTGAAAAAAACCGAATTCCTCATCATAAACCGCTGTAAATGATAGACTTATAATTTTTCGCCTGGGGCGTTTTTCTCGAAATGAGAAAATATCCCTGACCTGTTTTGATTGATTTGGACCGTGATGGCAAATCCGGGCCACCTGGATGCTGAGTAAATCGGTCCACGCGTTGGCGCAAAGTCCCGCAAAATGGAAAAATCCAACCATTCCAGGCCATTTCACGCGCTCTAAATCGGACATGGATTACAAGATTTGTCGATTGCCCCATTTAACAACAGCAAGAACCGACGATGAGCGACTTCGGAGTTCTCACACGCTCCGAATGAACGAACTCGATTCCACCGATCCCTGCGTCATTGCGCGCTCATGGTCATTCCTGGTTGCACCAACCACCCCTTGTACCCCAGATTGCCTCTCGCCAGAGGAAAAAACAAAAAAACTTTGGCCTTGCGCGTGCCATTCACGCCCTTCACACTCAAGGCGGGAAAATCGACCGTAAGTCGTTTATTCTCAGCAGTAAATACTTTCGATTCGCTTCATTCGCCCTCAATCGATTCTCCTGATGCAAATTCCTGGTATTTAGCTCCAAATTCGCTAATTTCAAACATTTGGACAATAACTTGTGGATAAATTTTGTCTCAGGTTTTTTTGTCTTGACCATGGCAACATATAGCCCGCAGCATCTCCCCTAGCACAACAACTTGTGTTTCGAAACTTGGACCGACCAATCCAGGAACAGTAATCGGGCGGAAGTTATTCACAGGTTTTCCACAGCCCGCGTGGGTGCGGCTTGGGCCTCTTTCGCTTGACTTTCGCCAAAAATTCGCCACAATGGCGAAAAAGCAGAAAACCACGCCCCCAAAAGGGCAACGAACACCCGCTCCTTACGACCCAGAACACCTCCCGATACCCTCTCGATTATTCCCGCAGGAGACGCTTTACCTCATGAAAATCACCCGTCGATTTACAAAACCCGATCAAAGCCCCTACGAGGGCGTTCCGTTTACCCGCCGCGATTCGCGCATCGTCAACCCCGACGGCTCGAAAGTCTTCGAGGCCAAGGACATCTATGTACCCGAGGCCTGGACCCAGATCGCGGTCGATATTCTGGCCCAGAAATATTTCCGCAAAGCCGGCGTGCCGCGTTCCACCCACCGCATCGCCGAAGAAGGCATCCCCGAATGGATTCAGCGCGCGGAACCCTCGACCGGCGAATTCGTCGGCGAAACCGACGCGCGCCAGGTGTTCCATCGTCTGGCCGGTTGCTGGACGTACTGGGGCTACAAACACGGTTACTTCGATTCCGAAGAAGACGCGCAGGCGTACTACGACGAAATGTGCTACATGCTGGCAACCCAGATGGCCGCGCCCAACAGCCCGCAGTGGTTCAACACGGGCTTGCACTGGGCGTATGGCATCACAGGCCCGGCCCAGGGACACTCGTTCGTTGACCCGGTGACGGGCGAAATGCGCCGCAGCACGAACGCTTACGAACACCCACAGCCGCATGCGTGTTTCATCCAATCCGTGGACGATGATCTCGTCAACGAAGGCGGGATCATGGACCTGTGGACACGCGAGGCGCGCGTGTTCAAGTACGGCAGCGGCACAGGGTCGAATTTCTCGGCGTTGCGCGGCTCGGGCGAATCGCTCAGCGGCGGCGGCAAGTCCAGCGGCCTGATGAGCTTCCTGAAAATCGGCGATCGCGCCGCCGGAGCCATCAAGAGCGGCGGCACGACGCGCCGCGCGGCCAAGATGGTGGTGCTCGACATCGATCACCCGGACATCGAGGACTTCGTGACGTGGAAAGTTCACGAAGAGCAGAAAGTCGCAGCATTGGTGACGGGTTCGAAAATTTGCGCCAAGCATTTGAACGCCGTGATGAAGGCGTGCGTGAACGAAGACCCGGACCTTTTCGGCGACGAGTTCAAGCCGCAGGAAAACAAGGCTCTTCGCCGCGCGATCAACGACTGTCGCCGCGCGGGCGTGCCGGAAAATTACGTCCAGCGCGTGATTCAACTGGCCAAGCAAGGCTACAAAGGCATCGAATTTCGCGAATACGACACGGGCTGGGATTCCGAAGCGTACTTCACGGTCAGCGGCCAGAACAGCAATAACTCGGTGCGCGTAACGAACGATTTCCTGAAAGCCGTCGAAGCCGACGCCGATTGGAATCTGACGTGGCGCACGAACGGCAAGACGAGCAAGACGGTCAAGGCGCGCGAGTTGTGGGACAAGGTCGGATTTTCGGCCTGGAGTTGCGCGGACCCGGGCATTCAGTACGACACGACGATCAACGAATGGCACACGTGCCCGAACGACGGGCGCATCAACGCCAGCAACCCGTGCTCGGAATACATGTTCCTGGACGATACGGCGTGCAACCTGGCGTCGATGAACCTGCTCAAGTTCCTGGATAACGAAAACGACAGCTTCCGCATCGAGGATTACAAACACGCGTGCGAATTGTGGACGTTGACGCTGGAAATCAGCGTGCTGATGGCGCAGTTCCCAAGCCAGAAAATCGCGGAACTTTCCTACGAATTCCGCACGCTGGGCCTTGGGTACGCAAACCTGGGCACGTTGCTGATGGTGCAGGGCATTGCCTACGACAGCCCGCAGGCTTACGCGATGTGCGGTGCGTTGACGGCGACGATGACGGGCGTTTCCTATGCGACCAGCGCGCGCATTGCGGGGGAACTCGGCGCGTTTCCGGGCTTCGACCGCAACCGCGAGCCGATGCTGCGCGTGATGCGTAAC
>CAZOKZ010000041.1:0-41716 GCA_964580585.1 uncultured Candidatus Sumerlaeota bacterium
AAAATTCCTCGATACCCCCGTCAAGTTTTACTCCAGCGGCATGTACGTGCGTCTGGCATTTGCCGTGGCGGCGCACCTCCAGACCGATATCCTGGTGGTGGATGAAGTCCTTGCCGTTGGCGATTCCGAGTTCCAGAAACGTTGTCTGGGCAAAATGCAGGACGTGGCGCGCGATGGCCGCACCGTGCTGTTCGTCAGCCACAACATGGCAGCGGTTTCGAGTCTGTGCCGCAAAGGATTGCTGCTGGAAGAAGGCGCAATGAAAGCCCTGGGGCCCGTGGACGATGTCATTCAACAATATATGCAAACATCGTTCAAAGCAGCAGCTCATCAGGATTTGCGCGAGGTGACGGCCAATCGTTCGGGTAACGGACAGATCAAGATCGTCCGCTTCACGATTGAAAATGAGCAGGGGGATTTAGTACACGCTCTGCGGAGCGGTTGTGCCTGTACGTTTGTTTTCGAGTATGAATGCAACTCCTCTCCACAAGATTTTCGTCACGTTACGGTGGCTTTTGGCGTTCGCAGCCAGGATGGCATTTTGTTGTTCCGAAACACGACAAGCGATACGGACCAGGACTTTACCCATATCGAGGGCCAGCAGGGTCAGTTTCGGTGCCGGATTCCCAAGCTGCCGTTACGTGCCGGACGATATACGTTCGGATTTCGCGTGACGGTAAACGGAGCGGAAGCGGATTATATCCGTGGCGATGCGGGGAACTTTGAGGTTGAAAAAGGCGATTTTTACGGCTCCGGACGCCAATCCGACCATGCTCCGGTGCTTGTCGATCACGCTTGGAGTCTGCAAGATTCCAAGCCCAGAAATGAAACAAACTCATGACTTCAAATCTTCAGTTGGATAATCCATTCCTGATTGTTGGAGCCTCCAGTTCAGGTTCGACATTACTGGGAATTTTGCTCGATCACCATCCCGACATCGCTTGCGGGCCTGAAATCGGTGTCCTCAACAAAGCAGAAATGTATGGGGAGTTTTCCCATGTGCAAAAAAAAATATCCAAGTGGTTAAAATACGGTGTGCCGACAAGAGGATACGCGGAATACGCCCCTTTTTTTTTCAATCTGGATGCTTATTTTTGGACACATACTGAGCTGGTCGAGTTGGCACAACAATCTGCAAATGTTCGTGAATTCTACGACAAGTTTTTCACCCGATACCTGGAACAGCGCAAAAAGAAGATCTGGGGAGAAAATACCCTGTCGAACTCTTATTGCCTGCCTCAGTTGTTGACGCTTTACCCCCGGCTCAAGATAATTCACTTGATTCGAGATGGGCGAGACTCAATGTGTTCGGTGATGGGGCGTGGAGGGTCAATTTATCATTCGGGAGCTCAATGGTTATATGCGGTTTCCTCTGGGTTGGCGTTTCGAGGTCATCAAAACTATTTCGAGCTTCGGTACGAGCAGTTTGTTGCCGATCCAGAGTCGCACCTGAAACGATTATGCGAGTTTATCGGGGTCGAATTCGATCCCACAATGTTGGAAAAAAAGGAGGATCCCTATTGGAATACCCATCAGAATAAGAGTCATCATCAATCTTGGAAATCCACGCCATTCAGTGGAAAGATAAGCACTTCTTCGGTGGGGCGTTATAAAAATGATTTATCGGCGGAGGCCGAGGCTGTATTTTGGAGCTTGAAGTTGACCGATCGAGCTCGAAAACTGTTGGGTGTAGAGATTGAGGGAACCCAGGACTTGATGAAAAAACTGGGATACGCAACCGAGTCGGATATGAAAGTCGGTCCGATATCGAAAGATGTAAGAAAAGAGGCCAACACTCATAATTTTCGGCGCATTCACAAAGAGTTGATTTACCAACGCCGATTATGGCTTCCCTTGGTTCGAATCGTCTGAAAGCGAAGGTTGGAAAGTGGAACTGCTCTTAGTAGGCGACATCTGTTTACTCAGCGGCAAGCGCCCGGATTTCTCGGCGTTCGACGACGAGCATTCCCAGCATCATCGCCATGTTCTGGGGAATTTGAATTCTCCCGTGGCCGAAGGCGGCGTTCCCCCACGTCCGAAAGCGGGACTTTACCAATGCGGTTCGAGCGACGATCTGGAACGTGTGGCTTCTCAACTTGCTCCTATCAGCCTGGTATTGGCTAACCATCACATCATGGATTTTGGGCGCGAAGGTCTGAAACAGACGCTCGCCGCATGCGATCAATTACGGATTCACACGGCGGGCGCAGGCGAATCGCTTGAAAGTGCCGAGCGCTCCATGATCATTAACAAAGAAGGTCGCACCTTTGGTGTTTTGAGCCGTTGCGATCCACAGTTTGGTCGCGCTTGCATTGGCCAGGGAGGCGTTGCGCCCCTTACCCCAAACATTACCCACGAAATCACCAGTTTGCGTGAAAAATGCGACTTCGTTATCGTCAGCTACCACGCCGGAAGCGGATTGTCGCCGTGGCCTTCTCCTACGCGCCGCCACCTGATGCGTTCGTTGATCGACGCAGGGGCGAATATTGTTTATGGCCACCAGTCGCACGTTCCGCAGGCGTATGAGAAATACAACGACGGGCATATTTTCTACGGGCTTGGGAATTTTCTGGTCGATCCGGCTCAGTGGAGTTCCATTCCCAACACACTTTGGTCGATCATGCCTGAAATTAAACTGAAAAATCGAGGATTTGAAATCGCAATCCACACCGTGGTGATCGAGGACAAAAACGGTAAAATCCGCGTGCGATTCAGCAATGAAACCGAACACGAGGAACATGATCGCTATATGAAGGCGGTTCATGTTCCGCTTGAGGATCCGGATTTGCTTGAAGGATTGTGGCAAGAACACGCGGTGCGGCTCTATCAAAGTCAATTCAAGGAAATGATGGGTTTCGATTTCTGGCAATACGAAGGTTCGAAGCGTAACGAATACCTCAAGTACGCATTCGGATTCTGGAGAGGCAAACGCCCTGACTCGAAAATCCAGCATCAGAATTTATTACGCTGGTATTTGTTTTTCGCCAATGGCAATCACCGTGATTTGATGGCAACGGCACTCGGGGTTTTGAGTGGAGAAATCGCCAACCGGCGCAACGAACGGTCAAACCAACTGGCCCAGCGTTACTTGAACGTGTGACACGGCCCATTGAGCGCCGATTGTACGCGCGCAACACCGAAACCCACCTCGAGGAATCCGAACAACCCATGGCAGAGCGCGCTCCTGTTGCATTATTTATTTATGCTCGGCCCGACCATACGCGTCAGGTACTCGATGGTCTTCGCGCAGAGGGCGTTCCGCTTCTTTACATTTTTAGCGATGCTCCGCGCACACCCGAAGTGCAATCGCGTGTGAATGAAGTTCGCACCATGGTGCGCTCCATCGATTGGGCGGAGACCCACCTCGTCGAGCGTGAAAAAAACCTGGGCCTTGCGAAATCGATCATTTCGGGAACCACCCAGGTGCTGCGGGAACACGACCGTGCGATCGTGCTGGAAGACGACTGCGTCCCGCTTGCCGGGTTTTACGATTACATGTGCGAAGCGCTCGATCATTATGCCGACGAACCGCGCGTCTGGAGTGTGAGCGGTTACCTGGCTCCGGCCATCGAAGTCCCGGACGATTACCCGCACCGCGCGATGTTAGCTCCCCGGTTTTCTTCATGGGGATGGGCAACATGGCGCGACCGATGGGGACACTATTCCAATGATCTTGTTCAATTGCATGCACGATGTAGAAAGAAACGAATCAAGTTGGATTCTTGCGGGACTGATATTCCTGCATATTTGGCGAATATGGATGTTTTATTGGGTAGGACCGATGTTTGGGCATTGAGTTGGCAATTGATCCATTTTTTAAATAATGGATTTTCCATAATTCCCACGACCTCGTTAATAGATAACATTGGTACGGATGGAAGTGGAATGAACTCTGGAGTGGATTTGGAGGGACGCTTTACAGTAAAGCCGAAAGTAGCTCCTCAAGTTTCCAACGTCGAACAGTCGAATTGGCCTGATGTAAACAGCGAATTGGCCGAGTTTGTTCTGACAGGATTGAGGAAGCAATTTTATGTTCGGATCGGCATTTGCAGAAAGTTCGGATATTTTCTGAGTTCGATTTTGAGTATCTTTCGAGGAGCTATACTTCGTGGAAATTCCTGAACGTGTAAATCCCCATACCCCTCTTTGGATCATGGGAGCGGGCGATCATCTTCAGCGGTATCATTACGCATGTCGTTTTTGCCAGGGGAAGCGAGTATTGGACGTTGGTTGTGGTGTGGGGTATGGATCGGCGATGCTTTGTCACGAAGGATCTCAATCGGTCTTGGGGATCGATATCAGTTCTGAATGTGTAGAGAGCGCGCGATCCAACTATCAAATGTCGGGCTTGGCTTATGAAGTGGATGATGCGTGCGAGTTGAAAAAAGCGGCTGAGTCGGACCCATTTGACTTGATTGTATCATTCGAGAATATCGAGCACCTCGAAAAACCAGAGAGATTTATTGAAAGTGCTATCCCGTTGTTGGCAACCGATGGGTTATTTATTATCAGTACGCCAGATAGCTCATGTCTGGAAAAGGACGAGGAAGGTCGTCCATTGAACGAATACCACCTGAGTGAAATGACGGAAAAAGAGTTTCGCACTTTGATGGATAAGTACTTTGAGAAAGTTGAATATCGTTACCAGGTGCAGTCACTTGAGGGGCTTCGTGCTCAACGAATACACAATACCCTTCAACGACTAACGATCAGTCCGATGTTTTTGATCGAACGCGTGGCTCGTAAAATTATGGGGCGTCCTAGTTTGTTGGATGATTTGGCAATTCGACCGGAGTCCGATTTTGAAATTGTTCCCAAGCCAAACTGGGAAACACCTGTTTGGTCTGTCATTGCCTTGGCAAGAAAACCAAGAATTCTACGCTAAACGGCTTCTATAATGAAAATAGCTGTCATTTCAGACCAGGGAGTGAGTGGTGGCGCGGGAATCGCGGCGACGCGATTGTGTCGTGGCCTGTTGGCGCGTGGACACGCTGTTGCCCGGTATTTTGGAGCTGCTTTTCCACCACCTCCTTCTGGTTCTGCGACGATCTTCTCATCCATTCAGCATCAATCTGTTTGGACTCAGCGATTTTCCACGGTTCTGAAAAATGAAAGGATGCGACAATACCTGCAAAAAAAATGGTGTGCGATATTTCGTGAGAAACTAAACGAGTTTCGACCAGATATCATTAATATCCATAATTTACATTCCATGGGCTGGGACATCGAGATTGTGGAAGAATGTCTGCGCATCGCTCCGGTCGTTTGGACGATGCACGATATGTGGCCGATTACGGGAAGCTGTGCGCATTCTCTGGAGTGCGCCCAATACCTCGATGGATGCACAACAAATTGCCCGCGGCTTGGTATTTATCCTACATTGCCGAGTAAAATGATTCCTGCGGCGCATCAGCGACGCCAGAAACTTTATGTCCAACGTCCAAAATTAGTTCACGTCGCTCCATCAAAGTGGCTAACTCAGTGTGCCCACCGGATGAATGTGGGGTTTGTGCCGACGCGAACGATTGGTAATTCGACGGCAATGGACATCTATCGTCCTTGTGCAAAAGTCGAGATACGTAACTTGCTTTGTTTGCCTGACGATAAAAAGCCATGCCTTCTTACGTCAGCATCGGATTTGAACAACGTCGAAAAAGGACTTCCTATGTTGCTGGATGCCTTGGCGTTGCTCAAGGATCAACAATTTCGTCTTATTTTGATGGGCCAGGAAAACTTAGGTGTAACATTTCCGGAAAACGTCGAAGTTGTTCCCTTGGGGGCAATTACCGGCGATCGCTTCATTGCCTTGGCAACGAACGCCGCCGATGTCTTGGTGCATCCTTCGCATGCAGATAACCAACCGCTCGTAGTAATCGAGGCGATGGCGTGTGGTTTGCCCGTGGTGGCGTTGCCCGTGGGTGGCGTGCCGGAAATGGTGCAGAACGAAATGACCGGTTGGGTGGCGAAAAACCGCAGCATTAAATCCCTCGCCGAAGCTATCCGACGTGCGATTGCGCAACGCAATTTGTGGCCGTTGTATCGCGAGCGTTGTCGCTCCTATGCCGAGAAGTACTATCCGATCGATCTGCAAGCCCGACGGTATGAAAAACTGTTCGCCGACTACTTGAAAAATGGCATGATCACGCCTCAGGAAGACCTCGATGCGATGGCGTATCTCAAAGAAGACGATACACCTCCATCCGAACAACCGCTTCAAGAGTCTCTTGCAGACGCGGACTCGGGATCGCATCATGACCCTGATGACGATTTGCCCATTGTGACGTATCCCGACAGCATCCCCGACGACGAAGGACCCGATACCTATAAATGACGACTTCGACTTCCATCCCGCGCGCAATTGCCCTCGTCTGGGCCGATACTTCCGAGGCACCACGCTCGCTTGCGGGCGTTCCGCTGCTTACGTGGACCCTCCAGGCCATTTGCGACAGCAACTTGTTCGCGGAAATCTGGGTCGCCACGCGCGATGTCGAGGCCGCCGCAGTGGCCGAATCGCTGAAAGCACGTGTTTTTGCTCCGCTGTCAAACGACCGGGCGGTTGCCGCGCGAGCGTTTCTTGAAGAAATACCCGGCGCCGAAGTCCTTGCTGTCTTCACGCTCGATGATCCGTTGCTGCAACCCGCCGACCTGAGACGTGCGTATGTGGCTTTCACCGCCGCACCCGATGTGTCTGCGGTGGCGGGGGCGATGCGTTTGCCGGACGATTCGTTGGCAAACACTGGGTCGCTCGCGATCTATCGCGATTTGAAACAAGCCGACATTTTCCCGCAACTGCCGCCCGACGCCATCCGTGTCGATCTTCCTCGCCCCGCAGGAATCTGGTATTCGGCTCAAAGCGATTGGCAAGTGCTCGAACTGCTCGCTTGCAAGCACGGTTACCGTCGCCGAGGGAAAACGATTCGCCTTGTGGTGCTCGATGTGGATGGCGTGCTGACCGATGCGGGGTTTTATTACTCGGAAACGGGCGAGGCGTTGAAGAAATTCAATACGCGCGATGGGGCGGGCATCGTCCAGCTTCGCAATGCAGGCGTGGAACTGGGCATTATCACGGGCGAAAGCACCGGCTTTGCCCCGGCGCGTGCGGAGAAACTCGGCATCAAGCGCGTGGAGCTTGGCTGTAAAAACAAACTGCCGGTTCTCGATGCGTGGCGACGCGAGTTGAAGCTCGAATGGGACGAAATCGCGTACATGGGCGACGATTTGGCCGATATTCCGTGTATTGCGCACGTTGGTGTCGGCGCGTGCCCGTCGGACGCCGAACCGCAAGTACGCCAAGCCGCCCGGTTTGTCTCTTCCGTCCCGGGCGGGCGTGGATGCGTGCGCGATCTGGTGCGTTTTTTGATCGATAGCGGTCGCGTGCGGGTGGGCGATTAAGGTTTCACGCCGTCGATTAAACACCCGATGGGGTCGAAGCGTTTCGTGCGCACCTCGCGCCCGGCAATCAGATCGTCCACGGCATCCTTGAAATAAAACGCGTAGTCCGAATCCGCCGACTCGAGCGTGCTTTCCGGCGCGCCCCAAAACCGAATGACGCCGTCTTTATCCGCCAGCCAAACCGTCGGGGTGCGTTTGGCTCCGTAAATTTCGAGCACCTTGTTCCCGCGATCCAGCCCTACCTCGAAAGGCACGATGCCGTCTTCGATTTGCTTTTTCAGGTCGGACTGGTACCAATCGATGTCGAGCATCGAACCCGAAGCCACGCCAACCATGCGAAGATTTTTAGTGTACGGCTCGTCCTTCATATTTTCGGCGATTGCTGTCAGACAATTGCGCGCGCAGGGACAAGCGGGCGAGTGCCAGATCACCGCGACAAGGTGTTCACCATCGATGACGTCGGCCAGGTGGATTGATTTGCCTTCCATCGTTTGCAGCTCGAAATCGGGCAACTTGTCGCCGATTTTCAAATTCCCCGCCGCCAACGCAGGGGTTGTTTCCCGAGCCGTCGAATCGGCGGTTTCGGTTTTAGCGGTGGGTTGCTGGCTGCAAGCGGTGAACGACAATGCCCCCGCTATAAGGTAAATTCCAAGACGTGACATTTTCAAGAGCATCGCACTCTCCGAAATTCAATAATTGTTGGGGGCGAGCAGATCAAAATCAATTCCACGATCATGCCGTTGCTTTGAGCACATCGAGGATCGAATCCAACAAGAGCTCGCGCAACTGAGGGCTCGGGTCGCCGCCCGCGCTGGCCACGAGCAAAAACGGCGGCATGGTCAAGTATCCGGCGGATTCTTTGCCTTCGAGATTTTCGTACACGTGCACCACGTCACCGTTGCGCTCGAAAATTCTCCAGTTCATTCCAGACGGATATTCCTGAAATTTCGATTGTTTCAGCAACTCCGGAATTCGGTCCAGCCAACCGGCAGTCAATTGTGACATTACGCGGGCGCGCACATCGCTCAACATGCTGAAGTAAAGCGTCGCGAACGTGCCGCCTCCGATAATGCGAATCGGACAACAGCCCAAATGCGTCGCTGCCAACTCCCCTTTTGTGTCGATGTTGACGCTGTTGCCGAATGCCGAGACACCCGACGCGCCGCAGAATTCGCGTGCGATGGGCAATGGCTCGGTGGGGTCAATCGACTCGCATTCCATAAACGGCGCCAACCACTCGAAGGCTGCTTTATCACCCTCGGCGGGAAACGGGATTTCGTGCTGCTCGCCCGCTGTGATCGAGCAACTGCCGTATAACCGGCGGGCGAACAATTCGGAAGCCAATCCGTCGGTGGTTTCCTCGTAATCCTCGCTGTGAAACGACTCGACCGGATGGTCGGAAAGCCGCACCCACCACGTCATGTCGCTTTCTGTCTGGGGGGCGAATGGCACGGTGATCGTGTTGACTTCGGATTCGGTCAAATCCTTGAGAAACGCCTTGAGCGCCACCTTGTTCTCCACCAGCGCCGAACGTGTCTCTGCGTGCTTGTCCAGGTCCTTGACGCAACGGGCGATTTCCTTCTTCAGACGTTCCATGGCGCTGGAGCGCAAGCGCACCGTCGAGCGCTGCACATCGAGCGTCCGACGTTCCCATCGGTACACGTCGAAAATGTTCAGCCGCCCGCCTTCGGGAATATAGATGATGTTATCGGTGCCGAAATTCAGACTCATGGTGCGATGCGCGGTCCCCTCGCAAGTTGATGGCGAGAGGCTTGCGACAGCCGGGCGGGGATATCAACCGGCAAGTTTGGGATATTGAGGGCAATCACTGAGATTTCTGCGACAGGCCCAGGAAGTGAAATGGTAGCAGCACCATTGTGATTATCAGGCAAACATCCAATAAATGAAGCAAAAAACAATGCAGTAGCGAAAAAAGAATTCTCTGATTCGCTTGCTCTTGAGAGACAGATTCACCTGACTCTTCTGATCGTTCAACTCAATAATGACTGCGGCAAAAATACTTGCAGCGATGGAACTAAGAAGCCCAATAGGGGCGAGATCAGAACGTGCAACCCCGTCGTTCAGAAAAAATGGAACTAAGGCGAAAAGCTGCACAATAAACACAAAAAGAACCGAAACTTTGACTCTCATGATTTGTACACCTCTCTCGCGGTGTGTTCAAATCAAGCCTTCAATATCTTGTCGGCTCAAGACACGCACGATAACTACGGTGTCATTCTCGATTCGATAGTAAATTGAATGCACACCGCATACACTCCGACGATAGCCTTTACGGATGAAATCGACGGCGGGATAAAGTCGGGGCTGCTTTGCCAACAACGAAAACCGCTGTTTCAGTTGATCCCGATATTTATTCGACTGCGCGACACCGAATTGCACATCGCCGTACTGCGCAATTTTTAGCAAGTCTTCCTTTGCCGCTTCCGTCAGCCGATAACTAGGCATGCGCTGCCCTGGAGCGTTGTCTGGCTATTTCCCAAATTTCATCCACGGAAAGATTACTCAAACCGCTTTGCTCACCTTCGACGAGTGCGGTGCGGATCGCTTCGATTTCGGCGGCGGATTCCTGCTCGCGATTTTGCCGTTCCCGAATTAATTCGCGGATCACTTCGCTTTCGTTACCGAAATGACCCGTCGCAACCTGAGCCTTGATCCAGTCCGCTTGCTGATTGGTGAGCGAGATGCTTTTTTTGACCATGGCATGGAGTCCTTCCTACGAAACTTTCCTACTTAGTAGTGTATTCTACCCCCGTGCCCTTTGCCAAGCCCATAAAATAGCAGTGAACAGACCATGTTCGATCTCACTCAATCCGTCAGTTCGTTCATCATGTAACTCACCGCGTCGGTGTAGGTAATGCGGGCGTCTTTGATGTGTTTGGTGAGCAGGAAATTCTGGTGCAGGCCTTCGATGACAAATTCCATCATCACGGGAATTTCTTCTTCGCGGTCGGTCAGTCTGAGTTCGCGCGTAATTTCTTCCAACCCGGTAACCTCGCCCAAAACCTTGCGGTATTCGCGGTCGCCCAGTTGCGTATTCAGCATCACCTGGTTTCCGGCCTCGAACCAATCGATGATCGGTTGAAATTTATCGAAGTTCATTTTGCGTTCGCGCCCGCGTTTGTAATCCGGCGCCACGCGGCTGTTGAACTGGTGTCGCAACGCTCGCCCGACAAGGTGCAACGCCACGTTGGCGGCGCCTTCCTGCTCGCCTTTATAGACGAGTTCGATTTTACCCGTCAGCGCCGAGATCGACTCAAACAAATCGCTGATACGCGCGACGCTGTTTTTGTCGCCATGAATTACCGAACGCGCTTCGGCGGCAGAATACACGGTTTCGAGGTACGAAATCGCCATGCGGGCACTGACGCCGGACGATTTATCGACAAAATCGCTGTCGCGTGCTTCGATGGCGATTTGCTCGATGGCTTCCTGAATCAAGCCTGGTACGTGCACCGGAATGTCGCGCGCGGTCCACGCCTCCTGGCTCGTGATCTTCATCGCGTGCTCGATTTTTTCCGGATAATGCGTCAGGATTTGCGCGTCGATCCGGTCCTTCAGCGGCGTAATGATGTTGCCGCGATTGGTGTAGTCCTCCGGGTTGGCGGTAAACACCAATTGCACATCGAGCGGTAACCGCACGGGAAAGCCGCGAATCTGGATGTCGTTTTCTTCCAGAATATTCAGCAAACCGACCTGGATACGCGCCTGGAGATCGGGCAATTCGTTGATGGCGAAAATCCCGCGATTCGTGCGTGGAATAATGCCATAGTGAATGACTTCCTCGTCGGAGAAATCCAGCTTCTTCGACACTGCCTTGATCGGGTCGATGTCGCCAATCAAATCGCCAATCGACACGTCCGGGGTGGCGAGTTTTTCGTGGTATCGTCGCTCGCGCGGTAGCCAATCGATTGGCGTTGCGTCGCCCAGTTCCGCGATCATTTCGCGGCTGCGTTTGGTCAACGGAATCAACGGGTCTTCGTTGATCGGGGAACCGTGGATAACGGGAACCGCTTCGTCGAGCAAGCTGATCAACTGGCGAATCAGGCGTGTTTTGGCCTGCCCACGCAGACCGAGCAGCAGAAAATCGTGCCGCGCCATTACCGCCGAGATCACTTGCGGAATCACGGTTTTGTCGTACCCGATGATGCCGGGGAAAAGATTCTCGCCCGAGCGTAATTTGACGATTAAATTCCGGCGCAGTTCATCTTTCACCGAGCAGGGCTGATAGCCGGTGGCTTTTAGTTCGCCGAGTGTTTTGGGTCGAGCAGTGGGGGCTGCGGAACTCATGGATTGGGGGTCCTCTCAATCTCGCTTGTCGATCCGGTGAAGGACAGGCACTCGGGGTCCATGTCGTCGGGACGCACCACAACGGTGGTGGGGTCGTTGAAGTACTTGTTTGCGATGCGCATGATATCTCGCGAGGACACCGCCCGTACGCGTTCCGGATAAAGATCGTCGTATTGCACACCGAGACCGGTGATGTACCAATAGGCCAGATGGCTTGCCTGCTGGCGGTTGGCTTCGTGATCGCGCAAGTACCCACCGATCAGGTACGATTTCGCCCGGTCGAGTTCTTCCTCCGTCACCGGTTCTTCGCGCATGCGTTTCATCTCGTCCCACAGACCTTTCATGCTTTCGCACACGGTGCCATGAGACGTTCCGATATAGGCAGCCAGAAAGCCGGCGTCCTGATAACTGATGTTGAAGGCGCCAACATTGTAGGCGAGGCCTTTTTTCTCGCGCAGTTCACGAAACAAACGCGACGACATGCCGCGTCCAAGAATTGCGGCTGCCACGTCCACCGATGGAGCATCTTCGTGGTCGATGGAGCATGTCACCACGCCAGTGGTGACGAAACTTTGTTCCACATCGCGTAAAATTTGAGACAGGGACGAATTCGCAATGTGCGCACGGGTGGCTGCCGACTGGGGTTCGTTCGTCGGTTCCATGGAACCGAATCGCTGCGCCATCAAATCGCGCGCCTCGTCGAACGTCACGTTACCCACCACGACGATCACCATGTGCTCGGGACGGAAAATGAGCCGATGAGACTCGACGAGGTCGATCTGGGTCAAATTGCCGATGGTTTCAAAATCGCCTTCGAGCGCGCGCCCGTATCGGCTCGACCCGAAGAGTTCCTGGCGGAATTTTTTCATCGCGGCGGACGGCGTACGGTCCTCGCGCATACGAATTTCGGCGAAAATGCGTTTCTTTTCGGTGTCGATTTCCTCGGGAGGAAACGACGGGTGGCGAATGACGTCTCCCAGAATCTGCATCGCGTCGGTCAAATCCTGGTTCACGCATTGCAACGAAACCGACACGTAATCATGCCCGCCCGACGTTCCCAATCGCGATCCCATGCCTTCGAGCGTCTGGGCGATTTCGTCCGAAGACATCGTGGCGGTGCCTTTTGACAACGTACGCATCATCAGGTGCGTGCGGCCTTGTTTTTCGGGGACATCGAACGCAGCCCCCGGGCGTGCCACGCACATCACGGCCACAATATCGTTCGACGTGTGGCGCCGATGGATCAGCGTCAAATTGTTCGCGTACTGATAAACGGTCGTTTCGGCCATGGTCTGGGGAGAATCCTTTCGGGCCACAAGTCGTCCTGAATCAGTGAAATCCTTCAGGCCGCATCCCGCCAATGCCAGCAAGCAAATACCTGCTATCAAGGTGGTAAGCAAGGAGGAAGCCGGTTTGAAAAGAAAAGGATGAAGGATGAGGGATGAAGGATTGGAAGAACGAAGGTGGTTGGTCCTCCACTTCGATCTTAGAATAAACGTTGTTTTCAAATGACCAATCTTTTCCCTGGGACCGCCGAGCCCCAGCTCGGCAAAACGCGGCGCAAAAAGAATGTAACTTAAATGCGTGGATAACCAACGGCAGGTAGAATTCACCGAACGCTTTGGAACTTCTCGTTCCTCAAGCCGAGCTGGGGCTCGGCGGTCCCAGGGAGATTGCCTCCGCAGGAAATCGGCGCACCTCGCAATGCGGTCATCATAAACAGTGTTGGATTGGATTGCCAACGGATGAATATCTCCTCGACGAACGATTCGGGATCGCGTTGGCGCGGAAAAACTTACGGAATCGCCGGTTCCCGTTCGGGTTGTGCGACGTAGAGGCTGGCTTTGTCTTCGGCCAGAATTTTGATCGTGTCGATGATGTCGCGCTCGGTAACCTGATCGACGGCTTCCAGGTACTCGTCCAGCAACTCGGGTCCGCCAAAGAGCGCGTGGCTGTAGCCGATCAAACTGGCTTTGCCCGTATTCGTTTCAATGTGATAGAGGTGATCGGTGACGATCTGGCGTTTGGCGCGACGCATTTCCGCACCTGAGATGCCATCGGCGATGATTTTGTCCAACTCGGCGAACAGAATCTGGCGTACTTTATCGAGGTTTTCCGGTGAAGTCGTTCCGTAAAACGCCCAGAATCCGGGGTAAAGTCCCGTCGGTCCCCAGCCAGAAATGCTGGTAACGAGCTTTTTCTTTTCGCGCAAAACGTTGACCAGCCGTGAACTGCGCCCTCCGACCAAAATGCGCTCGGTCAAGTCGTTGATCGCGGCTTGTTTCAACTCGCGCGTGCCGTCGCCCGGGAACGTCAGGAAAAAGTACGTCTGCTGCCAATCGCGCTTCCATGTTTTTTCCTCGGGCGCGGCGAATGTCGTTTCGGGCACGCCTTCGCGCCAAGGACGAAGGGGTCGGTTGAATTCCCCGAGCAATTCGTTCAAGCGCGCCGTTAATTTTTGCCGATCGAAGTCGCCTGCCGCGATGAATGCCATATTTTCCGGCACATAAAACCGCCGATGGTGTTCGCGAATCTGATCGGCAGTCATGGCAGAGACGGTTTCCGAGCTGCCGATCACCGTGTTGGCATACGGTCCCGAGGTGTACATTCGCCGAATGATCTCATCGTACATAAAGCCAATGGGGTTGTCCTGTTTCTGGCGAATTTCTTCCAGAATCACCTGGCGCTCTTTTTCGACCTCGGTGGGATCGATCGTCGAATGCAGCAGCACGTCCGCCATGTCGGTCAGCGCGCGATCCAGGTGTTCGCTCGGCACGATCAGATAATAATGGGTGTAGTCGGAACTCGTGGCGGCGTTCAAATAGCCGCCGGATTCTTCGATGCGACGGTCGTATTCCCCCACGCCAAGGCGGGGAGTGCCTTTGAACAACATGTGCTCGAGGAAATGACTGATTCCGGCTAACTCGGCGGGTTCGTCTTTCGAGCCCACGCGCACCCACATATCGAGCGTCACGAGTGGCACGTCGTGGTTCTCGAAAGTGTACAGATTCAGGCCGTTTGGTAGTTTCGCACTGTTCACAATAGGCGTTTTCGGTTTCGATTGTCCTGTTCCAAGCCAGGAGCACCCGGCCAGGAGCGTCCCCATCAGAAACACAATCCATGCCTGAAACGCCAGTCCAAAAAACGACTTTATCACGCCTTTGTAACAATGGGCGGAGATTCGGGTCATGTGTTTGTCGCCTGAACCGGGTTGAATTTAGTGAAAATGCGGGTCCGTGCGCGAGCATCCCTCGTGATGTTCGTGCCCGATCGACCACTGCGGCAGCGGATCGGAAAAATCCTCCCACGCTTCCATGCCGAGAGCCATTTCCTCGTCCGTCAGCAGGCAACCGTTCAACTGTTGCTCGATGACCGAACGATTCATGTCCAGTCCGATGAACGCCAGTTCCTGGCGACGATCGCCATAGGGCTCCTCCCAGCGCGAGAGCGCCGCTTCCCGTTCCTCTGCATCCTCGGGCCATTCTTCCTCGGGTTGATCGGCCAGCCAAATGCCCGCCGGATCGAGGAAAAGCGAACGCCCGGCCAACGACCACAGCCCGGCAAAATCCGGACGCGTTGCCAGCCAGACAAAACCTTTTGCCCGCATCACGCCCTCGAACGCCTCGTCCCGCTCGATCAGCGACGCCAATCGTTGTGGGTGAAACGGCCGCCGCGCATTGTACACGAACGAAGAAACGCCATGCGTATTGCCGTCTTCGATTGTTTCACCCCGCATTACACGCAGCCATCCCGGCGCATGATCCGCATGCCCGGCACTCAGACCCGTTGCGACGAAATTCTCGATCGGCACCTGGGCCCGTTCCGCGCGGATAATCCGCGCAATCGGGTTCATGCAATGAAGCAACGCGTGCAGCCGGTTGAGCTCTTCTTCCGAGACCTTGTCGCACTTGTTAATCAGGATCACATCGGCGAACTCGACCTGATCGGCGAGCAAATCGCCCATCGTGCGCTCGTCTTCCTCGTCGATGGCGATGTCGCGGTCCTGCAGGTCGTCCTCCGACATATAATCGGTCAGGAAATTCTTCGCATCCACCACGGTTACGAGGGTATCGAGCGGCGCGATGTCGCCCAGGTAAACATTCTCGTCCACCTCGAACTCGAATGTTTCCGCAATGGGCAGCGGTTCGGCAACACCGGTGGCTTTGATCAGCAAATAATCGTACTGCTCGGACTTTGCCAGTTTCCCGACTTCTTCGAGCAAATCTTCGCGCAAAGTGCACGCCACCGAGCCATCGTTCAGATCGATGCGCTTTTCCTTGATGCGATCCACGTCGGTTTCCGACCGTCCCAGCCATTGGATTTCCGTGCGAATCTCGCTCATGTCGTTGACCACAACGGCCATGTGCAAATCTTCGCGATTATACAGGATATGATTGAGCAGCGTGGTTTTTCCGGCTCCAATGAAGCCGCAGATCACGGTAACGGGCAGTTTTTTCACCAGGAAAGCCTCCCAGAAAGTGGAAAACGGTTGGCGTTGTGAGCCGCAGACAAGTCATGTGCTGACCGTTGGGGGCGCTGACCGCACCGACGCTTCTCCTCCATGTGGTTTCGACCCCCGGCGCGATGATGGTCAATCCGAAACTCGGAAATGGCGCGGCAAACAGTGGCTTGCAATTCCAAGTGGGCCTTGACTTTGGCAAAGTCTGAAGCGACACATTCTCCTCAACAAACCTGTACATGATTTACCGAATGATCGTCGAGCTCGCCTTGGTGCGAATCGCGGTAGTGGATGATATATAATTTGGAGCAATCACATGAAACGTAAGCCCCTGGGATACCTGTTGGCAGCCGCGATGGTGGTGGGATTTTCGAGCGCGCAGGCCTCGCTCGATTGGGAATGGATCGGCGGAGATTCTGCTGTAAACGCCAACGGGGTGTATGGAACCCAGGGCGTGCCCGACACCGGCAACCTTCCCGGGGGACGGAGTGAAACCTCTGGTCAAATCGACCACACCACTCCCTCGAATGATTTCTATCTGTTTGGCGGCCTGGGATACGGCGTCAGCACCTTCGGCGATTTGAACGATTTGTGGAAATTCAACCCGACAACCGACGAGTGGACGTGGTTGACGGGTGACGACGAGGCCGATCAATTCGGCGTATTTGGAACACAAGGAGTCGCCGCTTCCGGCAATACTCCTGGCGCACGGCACAACTTGGTATCATGGATGGATTCGTCCGGCAACTTCTGGATTTTCGGCGGTTTTGGACGGGGCGAAGCCAGCAGTGGCTACCTGAACGACTTATGGAAATTCGATCCCGGCGTTGGACAATGGGCCTGGATCGGTGGATCGAAAACACCTTACCAAAACGCCGTGATCAATACGGTCGGCACGCCAGACCCCGGCAATCAACCCGGGACGACGTTTGCCCCAACGGGCGCCGTGGCTCCAGACGGCACCCTCTGGCTCTTTGGAGGATTGGGATACAACACAAGCGGCTCTTCCGGGGTTTTGAACGATCTTTGGAAATTCGACCCCGTGACGGAAGAGTGGACCTACGTTTCCGGTTCCGATACGCCCAATCAAAACGGCACATACGGCACAAAAGGCACCCCAAGCATCTCGAACGTGCCCGGCGGAAGACGTTATCCCTCGATGTGGATCACCAGCGACGGCCACATCTGGGTTTTCGGGGGCTTGGGACGCGACGCCAGCAACACTTTCGATGGTCGCCTGAATGATTTGTGGGAATTCAATCCCTCCACCAGCGAATGGACCTGGGTCGCTGGCAGTGATTTGCTCGATCAAAACGCCTCGTATGGCACGATCGAAGTCTCGGCTTCCTCCAACGTGCCCGGCGCGCGCGCCGGAGCGATGGCGTGGACCAATACCAACGACACATTGTGGCTCTTTGGCGGCCAGGGATACATCGGAAGCGGTGTATCAACTGGCAAATTGAACGATTTGTGGATGTTCGACCCGGTCATCGGCGAATGGACATGGGTGAAAGGCGCCGATACGCTCGACCCGGCGGGGACGTACGGCACCGAAGATACGCCCGCTCCTGCCAACACACCCAGCGGACGGTCCAGCTCGGCCTATGGACTCGATTCGGCAGGCCGGATTGTGCTCGCGTGTGGCAAAGAGTTTATCGACGTGCGCCATGACGTCTGGCGCGTCGATATCGCGCCGCCGCAGTTTGACGCGATTGCCCTTGCCGATTCCGACCCGACCGATAACGCCGACCCGACGCTGTACACGAACGACCTCGATGTGATCGTTACGTTTGGCGCGTTCAGCGGCACCGACGCCGACACGGTTTCGATGTCGGAAGATTCGGGCTTCGCCAGCGCGACGACCGTGGCCTACACTGGCCAGACAACCGAAACGCTCACGCTCGCGGCGGGCGAAGGCAACCGCACCGTGTACGAGAGAATGCGCGGGCTTGTCGGCAACGGTACGTCGGTCAACGACAACATTTTGGTCGATACAGTTGCGCCTGTGACAGCGGCGCTCGACACCAACTGGCCTCTGGGGACGCTGACGCAAGCCAACCCGGTGTTCGACGTGCCGTATTCGGCCACCGAAACGGGCAGCGGCGTACAAGCCGTGCGACTTTTTTATCGCAAGGATGCGGGCGCGTGGACGCAATACCCGGACGGTTCGACGACGTTCACCGCATCGCCGATTTCGTTCGACACATCGACGACAGGTGGTTCGGGCACGTATGATTTTTACGTCACGGGTCTCGACAACGCGGGCAACCAGGAAACCAAAACTCCCGCCGCCGACACGACGGTGGATTTTACGGATAATACGAGCGTGCGAGATTGGCAGGATTTGGAGTGAGGGGGGACGGAGAGATGACGTTTTTGTTTGCAACAGGCCTAATAAAATGTCATCATAATTTCACATTTATCGCAATATGTGCATTTATAGTTTGAATTGGTGTTGCCTGAACCTTTATTTCGTTTCAATTTACTGGAATTGGAGACAAAAACGACCGTGTCAAATGATAAGCCAATCTGTTTTGTGATCATGCCTATTTCAGATGCACATGGTTATGACAGTGGGCATTTCGGTCGAGTCTATGAACACTTGATCAAGCCAGCAATAATTGAAGCAGGATATCATCCAGTTAGAGCCGATGATACTTCAAAAACCGATTATATCGTTATTGGGATAATTCGTCAAATCGTTGAATGCGCAATGGTAGTGTGTGATTTCAGCGCAAAAAATCCAAATGTGATGTATGAATTGGGAGTGCGTCACGCGTTTAATAAGCCTGTTGTTCTTATTAAGGATAAGAAAACAGAGAAAATATTCGATATACAAGGACTGAGATATTACGAATATGATGAAAGCCTTAGAATCGACACAGTACAAAAAGATATCGTTAAAATTTCTGCCGCGATCAAAGATACTGCCAATCCAGGTGAAAATAGTTTCAACTCAGTTGTACAACTTGCAGGTATTCAAGCTGCAGAAGTCCCTGCCGGTCAAAAAGTATCTGCAGATACTCAACTAATTCTTACATCCTTAAGTAATCTGGAGAAGCGACTAGACATAGTTGATGTACGATCAAGATCGGTTGAAAAATATTTTATTATCGAAGAAGATAAAGTCCTTTTTGAAGATAACTCCGAAGGTTGGATAGGAGATCCTATTTTTGATTCCAGAGGAAGAAACCTGGGGAAAATGGTGGATATACATCCAAAAGATGACAAAATATTTCTACGTCAAGATGATGGCAAAATCATCCCTTATTATGCTTACTCTACTAGATCAAAAGGCCTTTATGCGCTCCCATTTTGATAGTGAGCAGTAGCAAGTTCTACTTGGTAAAAACTGAAGGCGTTTTGTCTAAAATGCTATTATCAAGAATCTCCACTTTTACCAGTCCCCCTTCCTCTTTTACCCACCCTTGCTGCTTCCGCTTGATTTCCGGCGGCGGGGGGGCGCTAGGCTTTCGCTAATTCGAGCGCGGGAGGCGTCCAAAACGTGCCGGAAAAGCAAGACTTTGATAAACATTCGCAGGAAAAACAACCCCTGACCCGGCGGTATCCGCTCCTGGCGTATCTGGCCGAGTTCCGCGAGTGGCGCGGTCCCGTGACGTTGGCGATTGTGCTGGCGCTGGTCAAGCACACGCCCGTCCTGTTCATTCCCATGTACACGGCGCACATTCTGGACGTCGTGATTCCGCACAAGGATTATACGGAACTGTGGCTGTGCCTGCTCGGGATGGTCGGACTGATCGTCATGAACATGGCGACGCACCCGTTGCACATTTTGTTGTTCAGCAAAGCGCGCCGCAACGTGGCGCTACGCCTGCGGTCGCGGTTGTGCGAGCGCATTCAGCAGCTCACGTTTTCGTTTCATGACGCAGCGAATTCCGGACGCTTGCACAGCAAGGTAATGCAGGACGTGGAAAAGCTCGATGCGTTGGGGAAAATTCTGATCGATCCGTTGTTGATCCTGGTGGCGACGTCGGTGGCGGCATTTTTCATTTTGGCATACATTCAACCTCGTTACTTGCTGGTTATTGCGTTGTTTATTCCCATTGTGATTTTGCAACGCACGGTGTTGAGTCGCCGCGTGCAAAATAATTACACGTCGTTGCGCGTCGAGCAGGAAAAGTTGAACTCGGAAGTCAACGAAATGCTCGGTATGTTGAGCATCACGCGCGCCCACGCTACCGAGGACCAGGACTTGCAGCGTCTGGGCGTGCGGCTCGGCGAAGTGCGCGAGGTTGGCGTGAAGACCGATTGGATTACGAACATCCTCGGGGCGCAAATCTGGGGCACGACGCAATTGCTGAATATCGCGGTGCTGGTGACGGGGGCGTACCTGGCCATCACCGGGCGATTGACCATCGGCGAAGTGATTCTGGCCATGTCGCTGGTCATGATGACGGTTGGCGGAATCAGCGCAATGATGAGCCAGATCGAGCAATTTTACGGCGCGGCGGAAGCCATGCGCTCGATCAACGAAGTGCTGACGTATCCCGAAATCGAGGAAAACGAAGGCAAACCGCCATTCCCGCAATTGAAGGGTGAAATTGCGTTCAATGATGTGTCGTTTCGCTATCCGGGGACGGAGAAGCCGGTGCTTGAAAATCTAACGTTGGGTTTTCAGCCGAACCAGACAATCGCGCTTGTCGGTAGCAGCGGCGGTGGCAAGACGACATTCATGAAATTACTGCTTGGGTTCTACAATCCGACCGGTGGCGCGATCACCATCGACGGGCACGACCTGCGCGATCACGATAAACGCACATTGCGCCGTCAAGTAGGCATCGTCAGCCAGGAAACCTTCCTGTTCAACGGCACGATTTTAGACAACATCATTCACGGCATGGGTGACGTGCCGATGGAACGCGTCGAGGAAGCCGCTCGTCAGGCGCACGCGCACGATTTCATCTGTCAACTCGACAACGGTTACCAAACCCAGATTGGCGACCGGGGGCTGAAACTTTCCGGCGGGCAAAAACAACGCCTCGCCATTGCGCGCGCGTTGCTGCGTAACCCGCGACTGCTGTTGCTCGACGAAGCGACAAGCGCGCTCGACAGCCAGAGCGAACGCATCGTTCAGGAAGCGCTCGAAACGTTGATGCGCGATCGCACGACGTTCGTCGTGGCGCATCGTCTGAGCACTGTGCGCAATGCCGACCGGATTTTGGTATTCGACAAGGGCCGCATCGTCGAAGACGGCCCGCACCGCGAACTGATTAACCACGGCGGAGTGTATTCGCAATTGGTGGAATTGCAGGCGGTGAAGTGAAAGGCGAAGTCATGCCAAAACGCGTATTCGTAGTCGGCGGGGTGTCGTGGGACACGATCGTTGACGTGCACGAGTTCCCGCCGCCTGTCCCCGCGACGGTGTTCAGCAAAGGCGCGCGCGAAACCGTAGGTTCAACAGGCGCGGGCAAGGCGCTGAACTTCAATCGACTCGGGTTTGAGACGACGTTTCACGCCATGATCGGTAACGACGATCCCGGGCGTGCGATTCAAGCGGCGTTCACGGCGGAAAATCTTGAATTTTTGCACGACGTCGATCCGCATGGGACGGAGCGCCACACGAACCTGATCGATGCTGAGGGACGGAGGATTTCCATTTATACCCACTATGCGACGTTCGAGCCCGACGTGGATCTCGGGCGGTTGGAATCGCTCGTCGCGCAAAACGATTACCTGGCACTGAACATCAGCAATTACTGCCGTCGGTTGATTCCCGTCGCGAAACGTCTGGGGAAAGAAATCTGGTGCGATATTCACGACTATGACGGCGAAAACGAATACCACCGCGATTTCATCGACGCGGCGGATTACGTGCTGCTCAGCAACGATTCAATGCCCGACTATCGGCCGTTCATGGAGCAGTTGATCACTGCGGGTAAGAAACTTGTCGTCTGCACACGTGGACGCGATGGCGCGGTGGCGCTTGCATCCGACGGCGAGTGGATCGAAACGCCCGCCGTCACGAGCTATAAATACTGCGACAGCAACGGCGCGGGCGACAGCTTCTTCGCCGGGCTGGTGTTTGGGCATTCGCGCGGATATTCAATCGAGCGTTCGATGCAAATGGGCGCCATCGTCGCGGGGTTGTGCATTACCTCGCCGGAATTGTTTCATCCGGAGCTGAGCGTTGCGTTGGTGGAAGCGGAATACGTTCGGATTTTTGGAGACACGGGTAAACACGGTCTCTCAGAATGATCGTATGAAATTCCGAATCCCGAATCCCGAGTCTCGAAACCGTTTTTTGCCATTGCCGCGCGGGGGGCGGTTGGCGAGCGTTGTGCCTCGGCGAAGGCGGCGCGCGCTTTCTCCTCTATTCCAGGCAGGAACTGACCGATCATGGCTGATCTGAGCGATTACCGAAACGAAATCGATGAAATCGACCGCGAACTGGTGCGGCTGCTCGACCGGCGGGCGGAAATCGCCCTCGAAGTGGGCCGGACGAAAGCGGATTCTGGACGTTTGACATTCGACGCCGGACGTCACCGGGCAGTGATCGAGCGAGCGCTCGAGCGTAGCAGCGGCGCGTTCCCCCGCGAGGGTCTGAATACGGTGTTTCGCGAAATGCTCAGCGTTTGTCTGAACCTGCAGAAACCGCTCAAGGTCGCATACTTCGGTATGGCGGCAACGTACGCCCACCAGGCGGCGATCCGTGAATTCGGTACGTCGGTGGAATACGACGGTTATGAAAAGATCCGCGAAATTTTCCAGGCTATCCAGCAGGGTTGGGCCGATTACGGGGTGGTGCCGATAGAAAACAGCACGGGCGGGATGATCCACGATACACTCGACGCGTTGATGGATTTCGAGGACAAAATCTGCCACGAGATTCTGTTGCCGATACAGCACAGCCTGCTGAGCAACATCCCGATGGAGCAAATCAAGGTCATTTACTCGCACCCGCAACCGTTCCCGCAATGCGCGACCTGGTTGCGCGAGCATTTACCGAATGTCGAACTGATTCCCGTAGCCAGTACGGTGGCGGGGATGCAGCAGGCAAAGAATACCCCGAACGCCGCCGCCATCGGCAGCCACCTTGCCGCCGATCACTACGGGCTGCGGGTGTTGGTACGCGGAATCGAGGATAATCCGGACAACACGACCCGGTTCCTGGTGATTGCCAAAGATGATACGCCCTCGTGCGGCGATGATAAAACATCGCTGATGTTTTCTGTTAAGGACGAACCCGGCGCACTGTTTCATCTGCTCAAACCGTTTGCCGACCGCGATATCAACATGACGAAAATCGAATCCCGACCAACGAAAAAACGTGCCTGGGAATATGTTTTCTTTGTGGATGTGCTCGGCCATCGAGTTCACAAAAATGTTCAAGCGGCCATTGAGGAATTGACACCCAATTGCGATTGGTTACGTGTATTAGGCAGCTATCCGCGCCAAAAATCGGTCGGTGAAAAGTAGCTCTCGATCCATCTTGTAAAGCAGGCACCGCACATGCCCGCACCAACAGACCCCGATTGGAAGTCGCTCTTTCCCAGTCTGACATCGGGACGAATACATCTCAACCATGCCGCGGTCTCGCCGCTACCGGCGGCATCGGTGCGTGCCATCGAGCAATACGCCCGCGAAGCCAGCGAAGAAGTGGGCGCCGAATACGAATTGCGGTTCCAGCGTGTGCGCGACGTGCGCGCGGCAGCGGCAAAATTGATCGGCGCTTTGCCCGAGGAAATCTGTTTCACAAAAAGCACGACCCACGGACTGCTGATTGTTGCTCACAGCATCAATTGGCAGGAAGGCGACGCCATCGTCGTAGAAGAAACCGCCTTCCCCGCCAATTGGTATGTCTGGAAATCGCTGGAGAAGCGCTTTGGGGTGAAGGTGCTTGTTTGGAAGGAACGCAACTTCCGGTACGAACTCGACGAAGTGCGCGAAATGTTCACCCAGCACCGTGTTCGGTTGGTGGCGCTTTGCTCGGCGGATTTTGCCACCGGCTTTCGACATTATATGGCGGCGGTGGGCAAAGCGTGTCGCGCGGCGGGTGTTATGTTGTGCATCGACGCGATTCAAACGCTCGGCGCCTGGCCCTTCGACGTGAACGCTTGCCAGGCGGATTTCGTTTCCGCCGATGGACACAAATGGATGCTCGGCCCGGAAGGCACCGGGTTTTTATATGTGCGCAAAGCCCGCCTTCCAGAACTGAACGACTCGATGGTGGGCTGGCTGGGTCGCGATGGTTTTATGGATATGGAGGCCAAGAACCTGGGTCCCGCCAAATCGGCGCGCCGGTTCGAGGAAGGTTGCTTGAACATGGTGGGGATTTATGCGTTGGGAGCGTCGCTGGATTTATTGAACAAATTTGGTCCGGAAAAAGTTCGGGAAAACATTCGTGCTAATACGCGTTATTTACGCGAAGAAATGGAAGCTTTGGGCTGGGACTTGATTTCTCCGTCCGAAGGCGCCCACGATTGCGGTATTCTGGCGTTTCGGCATCCCGCGCTCGATGCCGACGATGTTGTCGGACGACTTGAAGCCGAGCGGGTGATTTGCTCCTCGCGACGTGGATTCTTACGCCTGTCGCCGCACTTCTATCAGGACCCGGGCCTCATGGAAGAATTCATTTCGCGCTTGGCTTCTGCGGTGCGTTCCATCTCACGCTGACGTTGTTGTGCAAGCTCGGTGTAATAATCCCCTTTGCTCCACTTCCAACCCAGAACTGCCATCAACGCTCCGACAAACAACGCAATGGCTCCGCCACCGAAAAACCAGTACGCGCGCGTATTGCGTTCGGTATCATCGACCAGGATCACTTGATGCGGATCGCTGGGCAGATACTTGATCGTGAGCATGGAATTCGAGCTGATTGAACCCGGAGTCCAAAGCGCTTGGGCTTTCTGGTAAAGAAACTCCGATTTTGTCACGACACGTTGTTTCACACGACGCTGGTCGGTGGTGATAAACCCTACCGTTATTCCGTAATTCGTCCTGCGCCGCATGGCTTGCACATCAATGTCGAGAATAAATGCCTCGGTGGCAACGCCTTGGGATTTAATTTTAAAGATCTTGAAAAAATCCCACCCACCCGATCCGATCAGCACGATGCCGATCAACGTCACGAATAAACCCAAAATAAAAAACGATTGGTATGTGGACCTGTCGCCCGTTTCGCCCGCCATCCCCGGTAACTCCTGATTCAGGTCATCAGCAATAATTAGGATGAAACTTCTATTCTATATTAGCACAAAACGGGCAAGCGCATTTTCGTATTCTACCATCTGCCCATTGTATCCTTTCCACTCCAATGAACTTAAAAAGTCACGCTTGTGGCCCAAATGACAAGCATGCATTGCTTAGTCAATCAAGTGACAGGAAAATGGCGATGAAGAAATGTCCGCAATGTTCCGCGATGAATGCCGATCAATCGTTGTACTGTAGTAACTGTGGTTACTCGCTGGAGGGAGTCCAGCCGTCCATCCCCAGCATGTCGCCCCCGACGCCCTTGCTGCAACAGGGCGACTATCCCCCGGCTTCACCTCCTATTCTCGCGTCTGCTATAACGTCCTGTGTTTTTGGCGTCCTGACAATCATTTGTGGACCGTTGGCTCTGATCACAGCCCCCCTCGCCTTACTCTTCGGCGTCATCGCTCTGCGAAAAAACCGCAAAGCCCCGAACTCGGCCAACTTCGCACTTGCCGTTATCGGAATCGTATTAGGTTTGATTGTTGGATTGGTTATATTATTGCTGGCGGCTATTGCGGCTCCTGGCTTTTTCAAAGCCAAGGCGCTTTCCGAAGTCTCTCGCACTAAGTCCGACCTCCGCAGCATGGCCACTGCATTAGAAGCCTATTGGATTGATTCTGCTTGGTATCCACCCAATCTTAATACCAACCCACCGCAAGTATCCTCTGCTCTCACAACGCCCGTTGCTTACGTCACAATGGTTTTTCCCGACGTGTTCGCCCCAACCCCCGGCACGTCGCTCCGTTATTACACCGATGGTAAAGGCTGGATCATGTGGAGCGCGGGACCCGACAATGATTACGATCTCCAGTGGCAAATCTACAATTTGTCCTTCGACCAACCGTCGGATGAACTCCTGGCCCTCTATACTTACGACCCGACCAACGGTACGGTCAGTGACGGAGATATCTGGCGTGTGAGAGATTAAGAAAAAACGCCTGCTTCCAGGAAGAAAACAGGCGTTCGATCATTCAATTTGTAACCGATGAATCTTAGTACCGGTAATGTTCCGGTTTGTACGGACCTTCAACCGGATAACCTAAATACTCAGCCTGCTTGGGTGTCAGTTTGGTGAGTTTCACGCCCAGTTTGTCCAGATGCAGGCGCGCGACTTTTTCATCGAGCACTTTGGGCAGCACATATACCTTGCCGCGTTCGTACTTACCATTGTTGCGGTTTTCCCACAGGTCGATCTGCGCGATGGTCTGGTTCGTGAAGCTGGCGCTCATCACAAAGCTCGGGTGTCCCGTCGCGCAACCGAGGTTCACGAGACGTCCCTTGGCCAGCATGATGATGCGTTTGCCGTCGGGCCAAATGACGTGATCGACCTGCGGCTTGATTTCTTCCCACTGAAGACCCGCAAGTCCGGCCACATGAATTTCGCTGTCGAAGTGACCGATGTTACAAACGATGGCCTGGTCTTTCATACGATCCATGTGCGCGCGCGTGATGACATCGACGTTGCCCGTGGTGGTGACGAAAATATCGCCCCACGCGCTGGCTTCGTCCATCGTCACAACCTGGTAACCTTCCATCGCGGCTTGAAGAGCACAGATCGGATCGATTTCCGTCACGAAAATTGTCGCGCCAAGGCCCTTCATCGCCTGCACGCAACCCTTGCCTACGTCGCCGTAACCGCAAATGACGACTTTTTTGCCCGCCACCATCACATCGGTGGCGCGTTTGATACCATCGACCAGCGATTCGCGACAGCCGTACAGGTTGTCGAACTTCGACTTGGTAACCGAGTCGTTCACGTTGATCGCCGGAAAGAGCAACTCGCCCTTCTTCATCATTTCGTACAAGCGATGCACGCCCGTGGTGGTTTCTTCGCTGACGCCCATCACGCGCGGCGCAATCGAGCGCCACAATTTCGGGTTTTCGTCCAGCGTCGAATTCAAAATTTTATCGAGTTCTTCGACATCTTCGCTGTCGGTGCAGATCGTAGGTTTTTGCCCCGTGCGTTCGAACTCGGCTTCGCGTTCCGCGCCGCGATGAATCATCATCGTTGCGTCGCCGCCGTCGTCCACAATCAGGTCCGGGCCCGAGCCGTTGGGGAACACGAGCGCCATCTTGGTGCACCACCAGTATTCTTCGAGGTTTTCGCCTTTCCACGCATACACCGGCACACCGCTTTTCGCGATGGCCGCTGCCGCGTGGTCCTGGGTCGAGTAAATGTTGCACGACGCCCAGCGCACGTCGCCGCCGAGAGCCTTGAGCGTTTCGATCAGCACCGCTGTTTGAATCGTCATGTGCAGCGAACCGCTGATTTTCGCGCCTTTCAGAGGTTGCTTGGCGCCGTATTCTTCGCGCAACGCCATCAAACCCGGCATTTCGGTTTCCGCGATTGCAATTTCACGACGGCCAAAATCGGCCTCGGCGATATTCGCAACCTTGTACGGGGGAATTTCAGTCATGGTGGTCATGGAAGACTCCTTGCTTTGGGTTTACAGTTTTTAGTTTACAGTTTACAGTTGTTAGCCTTTTGCTCACCGAACATCCTGGGTATCGATCTGGATTCTCTGTGAACTAAAAACTGTAAACTGTAAACTAAACATTCTACTTACTCCGTCCCTGTTTGTCGGCAAAAAGCGCCAGCCCATCGGGGACGGAGACCTTCTTGCCTTGCGGGGTGATCCAAGTACGGCCGGGTAGCACCGACCAGCTTTGTGTGACGAGCCCTGCTTTCTCCAGCCACTCGTCCAACTGCTCGCGCGCAAATCCCAGCCAACGATGATGCAGCACGTCGCGCACCCAGGTTTCCTGATGCTGCAAAAAATCCACGACAATCAATTGCCCGCCGGGTTTCAGCCCCTTGGCCGCCGATGCAATCGCGCGCGCCGGTTCGTCCAGGTGATGCAGCACCATGACAAACGTAACAAGGTCCGCTTCGCCGCGTTTCAGGGGCGGTTCGTGCGCGTCGCCTGTGCGAAACTCGACGTTGTCGAGCCCGAGCGATTCGACTTTGCGTCGCGCCACACCGAGCATCGCGTCGCTGTTGTCGATGGCGATGATCTTCGCCGGGCGGTCGCCCAACAGTTCGATCGTGTATCCCGTACCCGAACCGATGTCCGCCACCACCACGTCCGACGGCACGAAATGCCGCAACACATGACGCGCGATGGAATCGCCGAACATCTCCGAACGAATCGCGTCCCATTCGCCGGCGAACGTTTCAAAAAACTGGCCGCGCGTCGAATCGCGTCGCGCCAGCACCTGCTGGAGCCGTGCCGCATCCGCCGCCAGTTGGTTATCCGCCTGCCAGGCTTGCTCCACCGCGTCCCAGAGAGGACGCGCCGTCTCGGGCAGCCGGTCCGTATCCACGCGATAATGCCGCCACGCGCCGTCGCGCCGTTCCTGGATCAACCCCTCTTCGCGCAACAGCTTCAGGTGGTTCGACACGCGCGATTGCGCAAGCTGCGTCACGTCCGCCAGTTCCATCACCGACAACTCGCACTCGGCCATCAGCCTCATGAGGCGCAGGCGCGTGGGATCGCCGAGGATTTTGAACAGACGCGAGACGTCCTGGACTTGCATGAGAAGGAGTTCTCCGAAAAAGTGCACGCAGTGGCGTTTTGACTACCTTGCCGCAGCTATTTCCGAATATCATGATATGATGATGCCTTGGCAAGCGGAATTTTTGTCACCGAAGCCAGCAACGAATGTGCGGACGGAAATGGATGTGGTTCTGGTGGACACAAGCGCCTCTCCTTGTCCGCTTTGTCTTGCGCATCGATCCAGGCGAAAGTTTGGCGTAATTCCGCTCGATTCAACAGGTCCGATAAAGCATTTTTACCGAAATCAAACGTTTTGCGCGATTTCCCTACGTTCAGGCTTGAGTTCTGGCGACGGCCCGGCCACTTTCTTCGCCCGACGTACGGGCCAGTCCCTGGCCTGCTCCTACTCACACAACTTTCCTCCAAGGTGGTTCCGCCATGGCTCATCCAGACGGTCCGTCATCGCACGCGATCGAGGCACAATTGCACCTCGAAGACGGTCAGTCCTACACAGGCTACTCGTTCGGCGCACCCGTTTCGTCGGCGGGCGAGGTCGTTTTCTGCACCGGGATGGTAGGTTATCCCGAGGCTCTGACCGACCCGTCTTACTACGGGCAAATTCTGGTCTGCACGTTTCCGCTGATTGGAAACTACGGGGTACCCTCGGACGAAGACGACGCGCACATCCGCGAATTCTTCGAATCCAACCGCATCCAGGTCAAAGGCCTGATCATCAGCGACTACTCGCGCCAGTTCAGCCACTGGCAGGCGATGCAGAGTCTGGCCGCGTGGTTGCGCAAGTACAACATTCCCGGCCTGATGGGCGTGGATACGCGCGCGATCACCAAACGTTTGCGTATCAAAGGGGCAATGCTCGGCAAAGTGGAATTCCCCGGTCAGCCCATCGACTTTTACGATCCGAACAGCAAGCGCCTGGTCGAAGCGGTCAGCATCACCGAACCGGAGACCTACGGTACGGGGGATCGCAAGGTCATCGTGCTCGATTGCGGCTGCAAGGAAAGCATTGCGGGTAATATCGCCGCGCGCGGGGTGACAGTAAAACGCGTGCCGTGGAACTGGGACCTGCAGAACGAGGAATTCGACGGCCTGTTGATCTCCAGCGGCCCCGGCGACCCGAAAATCTGCAATGAAGCCATCCACCAGATTCGCCACGCGCTGAAGCGCGACAAACCGGTGATGGGCATTTGCCTCGGACACCAGATGCTGGCGCTCGCGGTCGGCGCGGAAACGTACAAGTTGAAGTTCGGTCATCGCAGCCAGAACCAGCCGGTGATGGATGAAGAAACCAAGCATTGCTACGTCACGTCGCAGAACCATGGGTTCGCGGTGGATGCCTCCACGTTGCCGCCCGACTGGAAAGCCTGGTTTACGAACCTGAACGACGGAACCAACGAAGGCATCAAGCACGTGTCCAAGCCCTTTATGAGCGTGCAGTTCCACCCCGAGGCCAACCCCGGCCCGGTGGACACCAAGTACCTGTTTGACGACTTCATTCGGATGGTGAACGCATGATCACAGCTCCCGACAAATCGACGATCAAAAAAGTTCTGATTCTGGGCAGTTCGGCGCTCAAGATCGGCGAAGCCGGTGAATTCGACTACTCGGGCAGCCAGGCCATCAAGGCGCTGCGCGAAGAAGGCATCAAGTCGATCGTCATCAATCCGAACATCGCCACGATCCAAACGTCGGACTACCTCGCCGACGAAGTGTATTTCCTGCCGGTGACACCGTACTTTGTCGAGAAGGTCATCGCGAAGGAACGTCCCGATGGCATCATGCTCGGATTCGGTGGCCAGACGGCGCTCAACTGCGGTCTCGCGCTGGACAAAGCGGGCGTGCTCTCGAAATACGATGTCCACGTTCTTGGCACATCGACCAAGGCCATCGAGGACACGGAAGACCGCGACTTGTTCGCCAAACGATTGGCGGAAATCAATGTCCTGGTGCCGAAGAGCCGCGCGGCCACGTCGGTTGCCGAAGCCCTCGAAATCGGCGAAGAGCTTAGTTATCCCGTCATGCTGCGTATTGCGTATGCACTCGGCGGTCTGGGCTCAGGAATTTGCCGCACGCCCGACGAACTCAAAGAGCGAACCAAGAAAGCCCTCGCGCACACCAATCAGGTACTCGTCGAAGAATACTTGCTTGGCTGGAAAGAAGTCGAATACGAGGTCGTGCGGGATACGAGAGACAACTGCATCACCGTCTGTAATATGGAGAACTTCGATCCGCTCGGCATTCACACGGGCGAAAGCATCGTTGTCGCGCCAAGCCAGACGCTTACCGATCACGAATACCACATGCTGCGCGAGATTGCCATTCGCACGATCCGCCACCTGGGCATCGTGGGCGAATGCAACATTCAGTATGCGCTCGATCCGCGCTCGCATGAATACCGCGTGATCGAAGTCAACGCGCGTCTGTCGCGCAGCTCGGCGCTCGCCTCGAAAGCCACCGGTTATCCGCTGGCGTTCGTGGCAACGAAACTCGCGTTGGGCTACAGCCTGCACGAGTTGCCGAACTCGATCACGAAAATCACCAAGGCGTTCTTTGAACCCGCGCTTGACTACATTGTCGTCAAGGCCCCGCGTTGGGACCTGCGCAAATTCAAGGGTGTGTCGCCCAAGCTCGGTTCGGGGATGAAATCCGTGGGTGAAGTCATGGCCATCGGACGTTCGTTCGAGGAAGCCATCCAGAAGGCGCTGCGCATGCTGGAAATCGGCGCCAAGGGCTTGATCGGCAACGACGGCATGCAGTTCGCCGACATCAAGCGCGAACTGCGCGAGCCTACCGACCTGCGTGTTTTCGCCATTGTCCAGGCCATGCAGTCGGGCATGACGATCGATGAAATTTACGAACTGACGCATATCGATAAGTGGTTCCTTCAGAAGATCCGCAACGTGATCGATCTCGAAGAGGAACTGAAAGCCGTCGGCAAGAGCGAGATCGACGATAAGCTGTTGCTCGAAGCCAAGAAGTGCGGCTTCAGCGACGAGCAAATCTCGATGACCGCCAACCGGCCCGAGGAAGACATCCGTAACCAGCGCAAGAAGGCCAACATCGTGCCGTCGATCAAGCAGATCGACACGCTCGGCGCCGAATATCCCGCGCAGACGAACTATCTGTACCTGACCTACCACGGTGTTGAGGACGATATCGAGTTCCCGGAATACAACTCGGTGCTGATTCTTGGCTCGGGAGCGTACCGTATCGGTTGCTCGGTTGAGTTCGACTGGTGCGCCGTGAATGCCGGTATCACGTTGCGCAACTTGGGCTACACGACGTTGATGCTGAACTATAACCCGGAAACGGTCAGCACGGATTACGACGAATTCGGCAAGCTGTTCTTCGACGAAATCACACTCGAATCGGTGCGCGAAATCTGCGACAAAACGAATCCGCTTGGCGTCGTGATTTCCGTGGGCGGCCAGGTTCCCAACAACCTAGCGCTCAAGCTGAACAAGGTTGGCGTCAACGTGCTCGGCACCACGCCGCAAAGCATCGACATGGCGGAAAATCGCCGCAAGTTCTCGGCGATGCTCGACGAATTGGAAATCGACCAACCGCAATGGGCCGAACTGAACACCATCGATGAAGCAAAAAGCTTTGCCGATAAAGTTGGCTACCCGGTTCTGGTGCGTCCGTCCTACGTGCTCAGCGGCGCGGCCATGGCCGTGGCCTCGACACCGCCCGAACTGGAACGCTTCCTGAGCAAGGCCGCCGACATTTCGCCCGACCATCCCATCGTCATCAGCAAATTCCTGGAAAACGCCAAGGAAATCGAATTCGATGCCGTGGCGCGCAAAGGCGAGATCGTCACCTATGCAATTTCCGAGCATGTGGAAAACGCCGGCGTGCACTCGGGCGACGCCACGTTGGTTCTACCACCGCAACGCACCTATCTCGAAACGATTCGCCAGGTTCGCATGATCGCCACAAAGATCGCCAAGAAGCTGAACATCAACGGGCCGTTTAACATCCAGTTCATCGCCAAGCGCAATGAAGTGAAAGTGATCGAATGCAACCTGCGCGCTTCGCGCAGCTTCCCGTTTGTATCGAAGATCCTGAACCAGAACTTTATCGACCTCGCCATGCGTGTAATCATGGGTAAGTATGTGGAAAAAATCGAACGCCCGCTGTTCGAGGTTAACCACGTTGGCGTGAAGGCCTCGCAGTTCTCGTTCACACGTCTCGAAGGTGCCGATCCGACGCTCGGTGTCGAAATGGCATCGACGGGCGAGGTGGGCTGTTTCGGTGCCGACTTCCACGAGGCATTCCTCAAGTCGCTGATCTCGGTGGGTTACCGTTTCCCGATCAAGAGCGTGCTGCTTTCAACCGGGCCGGTGGAATCGAAAGCGGAAATGCTCGAAAGCATCCGCGAATTTTCGCAACTTGGCATCAAGATTTACGCCACGCCGGGCACCGCGACATTCCTGGCAGAAAACGGTGTCGAGGCAGAAGTGCTGTACTGGCCTCTCGAGGAAAACGAACCCAAGACGGTCGATTACATCAAGGAACGCAAAGTCGATCTGGTCATCAACATTCCGAAGAACTTCCAGGAAGACGAACTGACCAACGATTACATGATTCGCCGCGCGGCGGTGGACTACAACGTGCCGTTGATCACAAACCGCCAGATCGCCATGCGGCTGGCCGAAGCGCTTACGCACCGCAAGATCGAAGACCTCGCGATCAAGAGCTGGAAAGAGTACGTGTAACACGAGCAGGACGAAAAAATCAAAATCGCGGGAAGCTGACTGTTTGGCTTCCCGCGATTTTTTTATTCACTCGTCAAACGGCGACGGTTCGTCCACCAGCATATCCGGCATGGTGCCCGGCGCGGCGGATTTGATGACTTCGTCTTGAACCGTCGGTTGGGTGGGCGAGAGGCGTTTTACATCCAGCGCCACGACGTGGGACGCTTCCTTTTTGATCGTTTCGGTGTCGTGGATGTCGCCTTCTCCCAGACGCGCGCAATTAAATCCACCGAACCCATCCTCCAGGAGTTCGACCTCCGGGTTGGATTCTTCGTTCGTCCACAAATCATCGACAACGTACTTGTAAATCAAGGGGCGTTCGGCTTTGAGCCAACCCTGCCATTCGCCGCGTTCGTTTTTGAACAGGCGCATGTTGCCCTGATACCAACCGTTGAAATTTCCTGCCACGACCACATCTTCGGCATTGGGGGCTTCAAATGTGAACAGCTCAAGTCCCTCCGGGATCATTGCGATCCCGTTACGCAGGTAGATTAAATTGCAAACGGACTCTTCGTGCAGGGTGTAAATGTTCGATCGCTGGTCCTGAACCAGCACTTTGGCGCCCGATGGGAATTCCATCCAGTAGGCATAGGCGTATTGGCCGTCCGCGAGCGGAACGTCGATGGTGAAACCCGTATCGGTTTTTTCCATGACGTTCGCGCGATGGTCCCAATTGTTGAAGTCTCCAATGAGGGCGGCGGACAAAGGTGGCGTATGAAAATCTTCGTCGAAAGTATTAAAGGTTTCGGCAGTGGCTGGTTGGTTGGGGAAGAGGGCGAGAACGAACAGAGCCAACGTGAGGGGGAAACGCATGGGGGTCGATCCTTATACGATTATGTGTTACCTGGTACGAGCTTCTCTCCCACCCAGTTCGAGACCGGGCAAAAAAGAGGTGCGGTTTGCTTAGGCGCGAGATCGCTTTTGTGGAAAAGGAACCTCGCAGAGCGCTGAACTCAGCTCTACGCCATCTAAGGCAATGGGTGGCGCTTTGGCAAGATGAATTCGGATGTCAGGTTTTTTTTCGTCAGATGGGGGACGATTTGATTGGAATTGCGCCCAGAATGAAGAGAATTCGGGTAAACAAAGGGCTCCCCCCGGCCAGGTGAATCGGGGGGAGCCCTTTGTTAGAGAGCGGCGTATTCATGCAAGGGTTAGAATGAATCGCGCAATGGATAAGCTTATGTCAGAAGTATCGGTTACCTTTTACGGATAATGTCTTATACGAAATTCCCCTGAATAATTGCAAGTCCTATTTCCTGGGGCGGCATTGGTAAAATAAACCGATAAAATTTTTCTCGTTTCGTCGTCTGTTTGGGTTCGTTTCGTTGAATCCGGGGTCTTTGTATTCGGTTCCGGGTCCAAAATCCACGGTTTTTGTGACTCTTTACTAAATTTTATATCAACTATTTTATCTGACCTGGGATTTTCATCGGGTTGAACGTTTTGTGCAGGGTGCGTTCGTTTAGTCGGTGAAAATTCCAGGACAGGTCTCCCCTGAATGGGGTGCGGCTCGGGGGAGACTGTCCTGTGTTGTGCGTTGAGGGGTTCCTTGTGAGGGAAACGTTATTTCATCGATTCAGATTGCCCGTTTACCAGATCGAAAATGCTTGTTTGTCGATCTGGCGGGGCGGGTTGCAACTCGGTGGATTCGATCAAACGTTGCGGTTCAAACAGGGGGCCCAGTTCATCGTCGGGAAAAGCATCGTGGAACTCTGGGTAAAGGTTCCGCAAAATCCCACGATGCATTTCTTTATCCGTCATCACCTCCATGGGCTGATCGTCTTCCTTTATGGGGCGACCGAGAGATGCCAGTCGGCGCCGTTGTTGTTATGCCACGTTCCGCTTCCATTGGTGAAGACCATATCCAGAACCGTTGCGTTGCTCGGAACCGTGTAGGTCACTTCCCAGTAACCGGTGCTGGCGTTTTTGGTCATGTTCAACTGGCTGACGCTCGACCAACCGTTGTGTCCCTTGTGAATCTTCACGGTCGATGCGCTCGCCAGCGGACCGTTGCGCGAATCGTAACGGATGGTCACGTTCTGGCCCTTGATCGGTGTCGAGGGGGTACTGGCCACGAAATTCGGAATGATCGGTGCCGTGTAAGTGTTAATGTGCCAGTCTGCGCCGCCGTTATTGTCCCAGGTGCCGCTGCCGTTCGTGAACACAAAGTCGATCACGGTGGCGTTGCTCGGGACGGTGTACGTTACGGTGAAGGTGCCGTTGCCAACCGGGTTCATGGTCAACTGGCTGACGCTGCTCCAGCCGTTATGGCCCTTGTGAATCTTGACCGTCGAGGCGCCTTGCAGCGGACGACCTGCCGGGTTGTAAACGATCGTCACGGACTGGCCCTTGACCGGAACGCTCGGAGTAAGCGCCACCGTTCCTGCAATCGGGGTTGGTGTGGGCGTCGGCGTAGGGGTCGGTGTAGGCGTTGGCGTGGGCGTAGGTGTCGGAGTCGGTGTAGGTGTCGGTGTAGGTGTCGGAGTGGGCGTGGGTGTGGGTGTTGGGGTAGGCGTCGGCGTTGGGGTCGGCGTCGGACCTGTGCCCGTCGTCGTCAGATGCCAATCGGCGCCACCGTTGTTATCCCACGTGCTGCCGCCATTGTTGAACACGATGTCGATAATGGTCGCATCGGCGGGAACCGTGTACGTGTACGTCCACTTCTTGTTGCCGATCGAGGTCATCGATGGGTCCGGGGTGATGGTTCCAACCCAGCCGTTTTTGCCAATGTGAATCTTGACGGTCGAAGCGTTTTCCAGCACGCGTCCCGTGGCATCGTAGGTAATCGTCACGCTCTGGCCACGAACCGGCGTTTCCGGGTTCGTCGTCACCGTGGTCGAACCCTGGTTCGATCCGCTGCCGTCGCCAATATAGACGTGCTGAATCGGCGAACGGGCCGTGTTGCCGCGCGAATCGGTCGCTTCGACGTAATAGTCGATCAACACGTCGCGCAGATCGTTGACGGCGACCGAGTACTGATACGGCATGTGCGCCGGAAGCTCGAAGTAGTTCAACTCGGGCTTGTTATAAACGTTGTCGTTCGGGAAAACACGGCCTTGCATCGTGAGTGTTTGCCATGAACCGACCTGAGAACCGCCCGCGTAGGTTTCGTTCTGGTTCGAGCTGAGCGGGTTCACGCCATCATTATCCACGCGGTACTTCAGCACTACGTTCGAAAGCGTGTTCACGTCGGAGACGAACGTCCAAATGTGGAAATCGCCGTCATCGATGAACTGCTTGTACTGATGCTCAACACCCCAGTTCAGGCTACCCGGGTTATACGGAAAGCGCTGGGGAAGCCAGATCGTCGGCGGGGTTTGATCCAGGTTCAAGTTGCCATTAATGATCGGATCGACGTGCTGATAGGCCTCGTTGACGCCCAGCGTGCCCTTCATTTCCAGATCCAACGGCGTGCCGTAATACACGTTACCCGAATCGAGAGCGCCCAGGAAGTAGTGCCAGCCGCGATCAACCGCGTTGGTCGAGCCGTCGGGATGCAGAATCTTGGCAAAGTTCGGCGTGGTGCCGGCGATTTGCTGCGCCGTCAAAACGCGGTTCAAGCATTCGGTGAACAGCGCCATTTCGCGGGGTTTTTCGTGCCAGCCGTTGACCGGATCGTGTTGGCCAGCGGCATTCAAAATCGGATAGTTCCAGTTGATGTACGTCGGTGAACCGAAGTCGCCGTCCGCATTGACCCAGCCACCGTCTTCCACGTGGATCACGTTGCTGGAGCTGACCGGGTACGTGGACAAGTACTGCTCGACAGACGTCATTTCACCGCCACGGCCTGAGACATCGTTGGCCAGATTCGGCACGCATTCGTTGTAGTAGCTGTATCCGCCGCCGAAGGCATTGTCGCCGTCATGGACCAACATGACAAAGTTCGGATGCGCCGGGTCGTTCGTGCCGAACAACGGCGTCAGGAACTGGCCGTTGATACAACCATATCCATCTTCCCAGCCCCAGGCCTGATCGGCGGGAACCACGGTGATCGTTTCTTCTGCGCCCGTGTTCGGATCGACATACTTGGCTTTGGCCGGACGATACGAAAGCGGGTTGGCGTTGGTCGGGGAGCAACCGCGGCTGATCGACTTGGTAATGAAGTTCACGCCGTTCGGGTTAATTTGGTCGGCTTTGTTGGGCGGAGCGCAGTTCACGCCACCGGAACCCAATTGAACCGGGAAATCCGGGCACGCACGAGCAATGTGTTCGCCCGAAACGATCGACCAGGTTATGCCCAGGTCCTTCAAGACCGGGATCAAGCGTTCGGAGAAGCACATTTCGGTCGGGAAATAACCGTTAGAAGCCCAGTTGGAACCGAACGCTTCTTTCATGCGCTGCTGGTTCAGCTTGATTTCCATGTAAACAGTTTCGGAGTTGTGCAACGCGGCCAACGAGTGGTGGTGCGTGAAGTTAACAACGTCCATCTTCTTTTTGCCACCGGTCGTCGTCCAGCCAATCGTCTGCTTTATGGCATCGGCCCAACCCGGGCTGTAGCCCAATTGCCAGGCGTCACCCAAACTTTGGACGTTTTCGGTCAAGGCGCCCGAGTAAGTCATCGCAGCGCCAGCATTCGGATGCCCGCCCATCGAGCCCACGGCATCGCGAGTGCGCCATTGATATGCCGCCACACGGTCGTCACTGCCAAAAATCTCACGAAGGTTGTTTTCAGGACGAGCTGCCCCGCCGTCCTTCATCTGGATGGATTCCCATGCGCTCTCATAACGGTCGGTGCTGCTGACGCGCGATTGGTCGTTCCAATAAATAGGTTGGTGCATGTGCCACAGGTAAGAAACCTTAGGCCCTGTGTTTTGAGCGTGGACGCTGCCTGCCAGGAATGAAATGGCTAGTCCTAGTCCTGCCGCCCCGAGGGTCATACTGTTTTTCAGAGACTTCATTTTTGTGCGGTCCTTTCCGGGATGCTCTGGGCATCACGAAATCAGAGGGGATAGCAGAGTGGTACGACGAACCGGTTTGTTTTTCAAGGTTCAAAAATCAAATCGAAAACTCGAACCCCGGCGCGAAAAATAAAGCCTTTTATTTAAGCACTACCCCTAGAGGGAGGGTGGCTGCGTTGCAAGTCCGACTTGTTGCGCCAAGAAGCCTGCGCATATACCATATATTGTATATAAATCCCTTTTTGGGGTGCCGCTTTTTGTACCGGTTTCTGCCAAGGGGGTAGTGTGCCAGAAAGTTCGATTTTGAACCCCGATGAGAAATTTATTTTTCAGGAAATTTTGAAAGGGTAGAAATTTTTTTGCCAAAAACTGATTTAATCGCTTCTTCCCCTCTCTCAATTGCCTTAAAATTGGTCAGCAGGCGATCAATCGTTGACGTCGATGGATGCCGTTCGTCGTACTAGCGACACCCTGACAAACGGATCCGCCCCCATGACGACCAAGCATTCGAATTGGATTTTGATCGGCATTGTCGTCGCGCTCGCGATGTCGGCTATTGTGGTTGTTGCCTGTAACGCCCAGTACGCCGCCCACCCCGAGACGTTCGCCGAGACCTACCGCGCAATTATCCATTACGGGAAATTCCTCGGCGATTTTTTCCTGCTGGCGCTCAAGATGGTGATCGTACCGCTCGTGTTTGCCTCGGTGGTGATGGGCATCACCCACTTGGGAGACGTCCGAAAAATCGGTGGGATTGGCCTGCGGACGCTTCTTTATTACGGGATCACGACCGGATTGGCGGTGGCGTTAGGCATTATTCTGGTGGTGCTCATTCAGCCGGGTGCCGGAATGGGTGATGTATTGACCGGAACGCTCGACGACGCCATGCGTTCCAACCTCGCCGCCAAGCAGGACATCCACGTCACCGACCTCTTTCTTTCGCTGCTGCACCCCAATCTGATCGAAGCCTTCGCCCAGGGCAAAATGCTGCCGATTATCGTGTTCTCGCTGGTGTTTGGGGCAATTCTTACGACGCTTGGCGAAAAAGGCGCTGCCGTGATGGCGTTTTTCGACGGCTTGAACGACGCGATGATGAAGATGGTGGCGCTGATCATGTGGCTGGCGCCGATTGGTATTTTTGGACTGGTGGTGGCGAAATTTGGCGTGGCTTCCATGCAGGAAGGTGGCTTGGCCAAAATGATCGAGGGCCTGTGGAAGTATTCGCTCACCGTGGTGGGAGCGATCACGATCCATGGGTTGATCACGTTGCCGGCGTTGTTGTTTTTTCTGACGCGACGCAACCCGCTTAAATTCGCATTCGACCTGGTGCCCGCGCTGCTGACGGCCTGGTCCACCGCGTCGTCGTCTGCGACGTTGCCGTTGACCATCGAATGCGCCGTCGATCGTGCGAAGCTGGATAAAAAAGCCTCGGGGTTCGTTTTGCCGCTTGGGGCCACGATTAACATGGACGGCACGGCGCTTTACGAAGCGGTGGCGGCGGTCTTTATTGCCCAGGCCTACGGCATCGATCTTGGCCTGGGCCAATTGGTGCTGGTGTTCATCACGGCAACGTTGGCGGGCATTGGCGCGGCGGGTATTCCGCAAGCCGGACTGGTCATGATGGTGATTGTGCTCAAGGCGGTGAACCTGCCCATCGAAGGCATCGGGCTGATTCTGGCCGTGGACTGGTTGCTCGACCGATTCCGCACGACACTCAATGTGTGGGGCGACACCGTGGGCGCGGCGTACATCAGCGGGGTGGTTGAATCCACGGACGTGCCGGAATCGGCGCTGGATTGAGTTTTTTGCGCCTCTACACAACCGGAAAATACAGGTCCGTGCGCAGTTCCTCGGGCGGTACCTTGCATGGATCGTTGACGTAAATCTCGAAACACACGTCCTGGCGCGGCATGTGGGTTTCGCGCAGGAAAAGTTCCGCGCTGAATTTCGTCCAGGCATCGCCGACACCGGTGTACGGTCCGACGTACGACCAGCAGACGTAGTTGCCCCCCTGAATTTCGACCAGGTGCAGGCCCTCGGGAACGTTGTCGAACGAAACGTTCACGGTTACACCTGCGTCCGAGCGCAGTTTTTCCGGCGGCACGGTCATCGGGTCATCGTGGTAAATGCTGAGATACAGATTCCCGTGGCCCATCAAGTTCAGCGGCCCAATGGCGGCCAGGAATTTCTCCCACGTGTGGGGCAACTCGGGGTATGGCCCGACATGGCGCAGGGCCAGCACTCTCATGGGCATGACGACTTCGCTGCGCAGTTCCATGGTGCACCTCATTTCCATCCCGGTAATTAGGATTGAGGCAAACAGCCTGATCCATTCATGCTTATCTTATCTTTCACACGAGACAGGGCAACAAAAAGGAGCCAGGCCATGGGCATTCCGTTGTTAATTCGTATTGTCGATCCCGACACCCTCGAAATGCTAAAATCGAATCCCGAAACCGTGGATCATTTTCTATGGGGGCCACTCGACGAGATTGTTCTACCCAAACCGGAGCCCCCGAAACAAAATTTCTTTCAGAAGATGTTGGGTTCCCTCGCACAACCCACGCCGGTGGACCCTCCACCCATCACCAAGCGGCGGTTCTGGCGCTACTACAACGCCTCGGAGAACGAACGACGAGACCTTGACGCGCTGCTGCCCATCTGGAAGGCGCCCGAAGCCTGCGATTTTCTGGACATGGATAAGTCCTACACAGCGCTGCATTATGCGCTGACGGGAAACTTGACCGAGGATCAGGGCGTTCCACCGTTAGGGTGTTTATATTTTGGTGGGACACAAGTGGGGTTGGATGAAAACACGTGCTGGTCGCTCGATGCCGGGCAAGTCGCCGAACTCGATCGGGAAATTGCCCCGATCACACGAGAGGAACTTGTCATCCGTTTGTCTGAGGAGCGCATTGCCGCTACCGAGATCTTGCATTACGAGTGGCAATTCAACGGTTGGGAGGCAAATCTCGAATCCAGCTACCGACACTTTGCCAGTTTCCAGCAAATCGTCCACCGAGCAGTTGGACAAGGGAGCGCGTTGATTTTTTGGATGGCCGTTTGATTTTCGGAGTGCTTTGCCGGAACTTTAAGAGAAAGTCCTACCAAACCGGCGGCTTCCCGGTTGACGCAAAGACTGTCAATACGACTAAATAGTCCGATCGTGCGCAC
>CAZOKZ010000042.1:0-37565 GCA_964580585.1 uncultured Candidatus Sumerlaeota bacterium
TTCCGGGCCAAGGTTGGTATTCGGATCAGCAATGGTCCTGCCCCGGGTTGCGTGTATTTACCGGCGGGTACGTATGGCGAGTTCGACGCAGCCATGAACAAGGGACCGGTGAATGTAAAACTGACGCCGTTAACGGAGAGTGCACCCGATCAGGGCGACGCCCTGATGGCGGCTTGTGGGTGCAAGGAAACGCATTGACAGCCTAGGGGCCGGTGGGAACACTCCCGGCTTTCCTGGCATGAGTTTGTGCATTTTTTCTCAATTTAGGCAACTTTTCGACAAAGAGACTCGTGCATGACAGTCGTAAATCTTCAGCCCTTATTCGATTTTCTCGGCAGCTTTCTTGGCGGCCCAGAAACAGCCTTGGTGTTGGTTCTGGCGCTGATCAAGATTGGTTTGGTCCTGGCCCATGTGCTTGGGATTATTCCACTTATCGTTTATTTGGAACGTAAGCTGATCGGTTTTGTTCAGGATCGTCCAGGTCCGAACCGCGTTGGTCCGGTCGGTGTGCTTCAAGGCATCGCCGACGGCGTGAAGTTGCTGATGAAGGAAGACTTTATCCCGGCGGGTGCCGATCGTACCTTATATTTAATGGGACCGGCGTTGGTATTGATTCCGGCGTTTTTGGCGCTTTGCATTATTCCGTTCGGTCCGGTGATCGATGGCCAGACACTTCTGGATTTTTATACGACTTTCGGTCTGCAAGGCATGTGGACGCCGAGCAGCACGCTGCCAATTGCGGTGACGAATCCCAACATTGGCATTCTGTACGTGTTCGCGATTACCTCGATAGGTGTGTATGGTATTACGATGGCGGGATGGTCATCGGAAAATAAATGGTCGTTGCTGGGTGGGATTCGCGCTTCGGCGCAAATGATCAGTTATGAAATCAGCATGTCGCTTTCGATCATCGGCGTTATCCTGCTCGCCGGGTCGCTCAACCTTTACGACATCATCGACAACCAGGGCCAAATCTGGCAATGGAACGTGTTGGCTCAGCCGGTTGGTTTTCTCTTATTCCTGACGGCGATTTTTGCGGAAACGAACCGTTTGCCGTTCGACCTGGCGGAAGGCGAATCGGAACTGACCGGCGGTTTCCACACCGAATATTCCTCCATGAAATTTGCCCTGTTCTTCATGGCTGAATATGCGAACATGATTACTGCCTCGGCCATTTGCGCAACGTTGTTCCTTGGTGGATATAACCTGATTCCCGAATCCTGGGCGGCTGGAATCATTGGTACGGTTCTTGAAGCGTTGAAGAATAGCGAGTGGGGTTTCATTTATCCCGCCACGGCGCCGAATTTGATTGCAGCGATGCTGGCTCCCCTTGGGCTGGCTCTTAAGATTTTCATCTTCCTGGTTGTTTTCATCATGGCGCGCGCGGCGTGGCCTCGCATGCGTTATGACCAGGTAATGAACCTTGGGTGGAAAGTTATGTTGGTCGCGGCTTTGATCAACCTGTTGGTTACCGCGGTCGGTGTGGGGATTTTATCGGGCATCGGCGCTCAAGCTGCCGGTCCGGATGCGACTCGGGCTGCCATCGACGCATCGATTACCAACACCATCAATAATTACAAATGGACGATTGGTATCGTGACGCTCGGGTTGCTTGCCGCAGTGGATTTTGCCTACACGGCGCGTCGTCGCAAACGCTTGAAGAGCAAGTATCGCAATTATCTGGTGAAGGAATCCAAGGATTTTGCCGCGCTTTCAACATAAAGGCGTGCGCATGGAAGAAAACGGAAACGTTCTGAACACGCTGACCCTCTTAAGGTGATGATCGCATGTTGGTAGAATTAGCCAAAGGTTTCGGAATCGCTGGAAAGCACGTCCTCGGTTACCTGTTCAAAAAAGGCAGCGTTACCGTGGAGTATCCCGAGGTGCGCCGCGAGCAGCCGATCTTTTTCCGCGGGCGCCATCGCCTGCAGCGTTATAACGATGGATTGGAACGTTGCGTTGGTTGTGCTCTGTGCGCGGCGGTTTGCCCGAGCGAGGCGATTTATCTCGAAGCCAAGGAAAACGAACCGGACAATCGGGTTTCCCATGGTGAACGTTACGCCGAGGTTTACCAGATCCATCTGCTGCGGTGTATTTTCTGCGGTTTCTGCGAGGAAGCCTGTCCCGAGGAAGCGATCGTGATGGGACCGTCCTACGAATTGGCTTCTGACCGCCGGACGGACTTCATCGCGCAGAAGCAGGACATGCTCGATGCGCCAGAAAAAGGCTTTGGCGATCCGCACATTTACGATCCGTACATTTCGCACATTACACCTGAATCCGACAAGGGAGCAAAGGCCGATCCATGGGCGTTGAATTCCTGATTTACGGTATCCTGTATATCATCACGGTGGGAGCCGCATTGCTCGTGCTGTTTTCGCGCGACACGGTAAAGTCTGCCATGGCGCTGGTATTGGTGATGCTTTCGCTGGCGGCGCATTACTTTTTCATGGGCCAGGAATTCGTTGGCGCCATCCAGATCATTGTCTATGCAGGCGCGATCATGGTGCTGTTCTTGTTCGTGATCATGCTTCTGAACATGCGCGAGAAAGAAGTCGCTCCCTGGTACACGCGAAACACGCGGTTTTGGGCTGGAGCGATGGCGTTGATTTTCTTTTTCCTGTTGGCGTGGGGGATCAATACGTTCGGCGCTGTGGAGCGCGGTTTCCAAACGCGTCCGTCGCCGTCGATCACCGACTTGACCACACTTCTGATGACAAAATACGCGCTGCCCTTTGTGCTGACCTCGATCCTGCTATTGGTCGCGGTTATCGGAGCGGTGGTGATGGGTCGCCGTGCGGACCCGGAAACTGGCGAAGAATACCTGCCGGAAGAAGCCTGACGATTTCCCAAGGATTTCCTGAACGATGGAACCGACCTTTCTTTATACGCTGATTCTTTCCGCCACGTTGTTCACCATTGGGGTGATTGGCGTGATGTGGAAACGCAATGCGATTTCAATTTTCATGAGTGTTGAGCTCATGTTGAACGCGGCGAACCTGGCGTTCGTGGCATTTGCCAATGAATTTGGCCTGATGCAAGGCGGCGCGCTGGTGTTGTTCATCATGACAGTCGCGGCGGCCGAGGCGGGCGTTGGACTCGCTATCTTTATCTCGATTTTCCGCAACATGCGTCACATCCGAACCGATGAAATCGATTCGCTGAACGGATAAATTTCAATTCGCTTTTCCCTTGGGTAAACAGACACATGATCCCTCAGATCGAAGCTTACGTCCCTCATGTTACTTTGGATCAGATCGTTCCCTTCGCGATCCTGATCATTGCGGGTTTGTTAATTCTCGCGCTTGATGCTTTGCTGGACATCGTTATCAAGGGCATCACGCCCGAACGTCGCGACGGTGTGTTGACTGCCGTTACCGGTGGCGCAATTCTCGTCACGGGTTTCACGTTTTTCACGAACGTTCTGGGAACCAGTTCACGTCCTTTTTTTGAAGGCATGCTGCGCACGGACGAATTCGGCAACCTTGGCGCGCTGATCATTTTGTTCGCTGCCTTGGTATTCGTTATCATGTCGCCACGCGTAATTAAGGCCCGTCGTTTACCGGCAGGCGAACTCTACGCGTTATTGCTGTTCGCGCTTTCGGGCATGACATTGCTGACGGTTGCGAACGAGTTGGTGACGGCGTTTATCTGTATCGAAATTTTATCTCTGGCTCTTTACGTAATGGCTGGCATTGATCGTCGCAGCCGCAAGAGTTCTGAAGCCGCCTTCAAGTATTTCATTCTGGGTGCGTTTGCATCGGCTTTTTTGGTGCTTGGCATTGGGTTCCTGTTCGGAGCGACGGGAACGACCCAGCTTTTTGGCAATGGCAAAATCGTGAAAGAGCTTCAGTCGAATCCGGTGGCTTCGTTGCCGACGAACGTCGCATCGTATAACCTTGGTTTTGACGATGTATTGACTGCCCAGGAACGCGTTGTGTTTGCTTCGGTTCCTGCGACGGAAATGCAGCAGGGCGTGCTTGTTCAAAAAAATCACGAAGCCGCTTTTACGACGCCGCTGAATCCCGTCTGGATTTTTGTCGGCTTCGCGTTGGTATTTGTGGGTCTTTGCTTCAAGCTCTCGTTGGCGCCGTTCCACATGTGGGCGCCGGATGTGTATGAAGGCGCGCCGACAATCACGGCGATGTTTATCGCCACGGCTTCGAAAGTCGCCGCGTTCGCGTTTTTGATTCACTTGATCGAGGCAATGTCCTTCTGGCCGCACTTTCCGTCGGCTTCCGGTTTCATTATTGGATCGGTAGCGGTGATTTCGATCCTCTGGGGGAATTTGGGGGCACTGGTTCAAACGAACATCAAACGCATGTTGGCTTATTCGTCGGTTGCGCACGGTGGTTACATGGCCGTTGGCGTCGCGACGTTGGTCAGCCAAGGCGTTTTTTCGGATGTCGATGCCACCGAACGCGTTCGCAACGGTATCATTTTCTACTTGTTCGCTTATACGCTGATGAACGTGCTTGCTTTCGGCATTGTAGCGTACCTGGGCAAGGAAGGCGAAGGCGACATTCGCAGCTATCGCGGTTTCTCGAAACGTCATCCGCGTCTGGCCGCGGGAATGGCGCTCGCGATGGTTAGTTTGCTGGGGCTTGGCGTGCCCGGAACGGTGGGCATATGGGGCAAGTTCTACATTTTCAAAGAAGCCATTGATGCGGGCTTGGTTGGGTTGGCAATTATCGCCATGATCGGCACGGCCATTTCCGCTTACTATTACCTGCGTGTCGTCGTGGCGATGTACATGCAGGAAGAAGAACCGGGTGTGCCGTTGGCAGGCGGCGAATTGGTCGAGGCCAACGGTTATCGCTTCGCCATCGCGCTCAGCTCGGGGATGATCGTGTTGTTTGGCGTGATGCCGGCATTGTTCTACGCCTTGGGCGGATTCTGAGATCGAGGCGACGACCGACCGATGATTGCCAAGTGCCAATGTTCCGCCGAAGCCGCGCGTAAATTGCGTGAATTCGCGGTGATGGATTCAGGCGAAGGCCCTTGTGTGGCCGAGATCGAATTTCGGGAAGTGCCGTATTTTCTGGTTTCGCGTTCGCGCGAAAAATGGATGGAAGGGCGAGGCGACATCAACGTGGTGCGCGTGATTAATGCCACGTCGTTGGGGCTGGTGATCGACCCGGCGTCGGAAAGCGTAGAAACACAAAGCGCTCAGGCAAGTCGTCATACGATGATTCCATGGGCGAATGTGATTAGTCTGACAATCGACCGCGCGTAGAGAACGCCGGATTTAGAACAAACTCTCGTTGGAGTTTCCTTTTTCGATGATTCACAATGTTTGGCTGATACCGCTGATCATGTTTTCCGCCGCCCTGATTAATGGGCTGGGCGTGCGCAAGCTGGGCAAAATCGCTGGCCACATCGCGTGGCTGTCGATGGCCGCGTGCTGTGTGATTTCGTTCCTTATTTTGAAGGACGTCTGGCATCTGGCTCACGAAGGCCATTGGCATGGCGAAACGATTACGCTGTGGAACTGGTTCAACATCGACAACCTGTTTGGAACGGCGCGTTCGTTCAATATCGACATGGCGTTTTACGTCGATCAGTTGACCGCAGTGTTTCTGTGCTTCGTTTCGTTCATCGGCACGCTGATCTTCATCTATGCAACGGGCTACATGAAGGAAAAACACGGCGGGCACTTGGAACTCGATCCAGGTTACGCGCGTTTCTTCGCATTCTTCTGTCTGTTTGCAGCGTCGATGTTCACGTTGGTGCTCGGGGCGAACATGGCAGTGATGTTCATCGGTTGGGAAGGCGTGGGGCTTTGTTCTTACCTTCTGATTGGCTACTTCTTCGATAAACCCTTCAGCGAAAACCTGTCTTGCGCAGACGCAGGCCGTAAAGCGTTCGTCATGAACCGTATCGGCGACGCGGGCTTGATCGTCGGCATGGGCTTGTTGTTCTGGGGTCTGGGGACGGTGAATTTTCAAGACCTGAACCACGTGATCGAAACGGGCAAGCTGGCCAGCGGCGCATCGATTCCGCTCGGCTTCAAATACGGCGGTTTGATCATCACCGTGGCGACGTTGGCGATGTTCCTCGGCGCGACAGGCAAATCGGCCCAGATTCCGTTGTTCACCTGGTTGCCCGACGCGATGGCCGGTCCGACGCCCGTTTCGGCATTGATCCACGCCGCGACGATGGTCACGGCAGGCGTTTACATGGTGGCGCGGTTGAACGTGGTGTTCTTCCAGGCGCCCGGTACGATGGCAACGATTGCAGCGATCGGCGCGATCACGGCGTTTGCCGCTGCGACGATGGCGATGACGCAGCGTGGCATCAAGAAGGTGCTCGCCTATTCGACGGTTTCCCAACTTGGTTATATGTTCCTTGCCCTTGGCGTCGGAGCGATGGCGGGCGGTATTTTCCACGTCTTCACGCACGCGTTTTTCAAAGGTTGCCTGTTCCTTTGCGCCGGTTCTGTGATTCACGCGATGCACCACGAAGAAGACATGTTCAAAATGGGCGGTTTGAAAAAACACATGCCCATAACGTGGATTACTTATCTCATTGCAACGTTCTGTATTGCGGGTTTCCCATTTATCACGTCGGGCTTTTACTCGAAAGACGAAATTTTGTTCAGCGCGCGAGTCGCGGCTGGAACGGATATTCCCTACCTGTGGATTCTGGGCGCGGTAACGGCGCTGTTGACGGCGATTTACATGGGTCGTTCGCTATTCCTGACGTTCCATGGCGACGACAGCCGCATCGACCATCACACGAAAGAGCATCTGCACGAATCGCCAAGTAATATGACGATGCCATTGGTCGTCTTGGCGGGTTTGGCGATCGTGATCGGATTCCTGAATGTGCCCGCCAGCATGGCTCATAAGTTCCATTTGCCAACAATTGGTGGTCCCGCTGCATTCCACCACTTCCTGGCCCCGGTGGTTGATCGCGGAGCCGAACTGGTCGCTGCCAACCAATACCATTTCCACGCGGATCACGCAGCAGGCGAGACCGTGAGCGGTCCGATGATCGTGGGCATGGCAAAAGCGCCCGTGCTCGGTGAAGCGGAAGAGGCGCTGGAGACTCAGTTGGCTCTTATGTCGGGGGCCTTGGCAATTGTTGGATTGTTGATAGCATTTTTCATGTTCCGAGGCATTACACCGATGGCGCGGAAACTGTCCAATGTTCTCCGTCCCCTCTGGTCGATGTCTTACAACACATGGTGGTGGGACGCGACGTACAACAAGTTGTTCAAAGACGGTGCCATGCGATTTGCCGACGGCGTTTGGCAAGCCGACATGGGATTGGTCGATGGTTTGGTGAACGGTGCCGGTCGTGTTTGCCGCCGTATCGGCGAACAGTTGCGCGCGCTGCAGTCGGGCCGAGTGCAAGTATATGGCCTCGTGATGTTGGTCGGTGTTTGCGTGTTCATTGTGTACTTTGCGCTGGGGATGAATAATTTCCTGTCACAGGCCTGGACGCGCGAAGATGTGGAGCCGAAAGCGACTCACGTTACTCCTGTCAACCCGGCCAAACATGCCGCTGTGACAATTACGGACGGGTTACCGGAAGTGGCGAGTGTGCAAGACTAAGATTTACCTTTAGATTTCGATTGTTTGACGCAATTTGCGAAGGACGAACTGGATTTCATGGACCATATTCTGACACTCCTGATTTTCATCCCCGTGGTTTTGGGTGCATTGGCGGCGTTGTTTGTGCCAAAGCATCTGATGAAGTGGGCCGCGTTGGGTATTGTGGTGCTCGATTTGATTGTGTCGATTGTTGCCGCAATGAATTTCGACTGGGCTGCTGCTAATGGCATGCGTGAATCTGTCTGGATCTTTGGCCAGGAAATTCAAACGGCTTTCCAACTACGCGAGCATATCCAGTGGCCGCTACTTCAAGAGTTTGAAATCAGCTACACGGTGGGTGTCGATCACCTGAGCATGTTGATGGTGTTGCTGACGACAAGCCTGGGTGTGTTCGCTGTCTTGTGCTCGTTTACGGCGATCGAAAAACGCGAGAAAGAATTTTACCTCTTCCTGCTGACATTGCAAACGGGCATTCTCGGCACCTTCCTCGCCCTGGATTTGATTCTGTTTTTCATGGCGTGGGAAGTCATGGTGCTGCCGTTGTACTTCCTGATCGGTATTTGGGGATCGAAGGATCGCCTTTACGCGACGCTCAAATTCGTGATCTATACACTGGCTGGCTCGCTGATGATGTTACTGTCGATCCTGTGGATTTACTATAATGGTTTGCAAACTTTCTCGTACGAGAAGTTGATGGATCCGACCATCGGCAAACAATTCTTCCACTACCTGCCATTCCTCGGGTTGATGCTTGCGTTCCTGATCAAGGTTCCACTCTGGCCGCTGCACACGTGGTTGCCGGATGCGCACACCGAAGCACCCACGGCGGGTTCAGTAGTGCTGGCGGGCGTGTTGCTCAAGACGGGTGTTTACGGTATTCTGCGTTTCGCGATTCCGCTGTTCCCGACGATGGCGGTGGCATTTGCGCCGCTGTTCAGTTGGCTGGCAGTGGTGGCGATCATTTACGGCGCCATGACGGCGATGGTTCAGAAGGATATGAAACGTCTCGTGGCGTATTCGTCCGTCAGCCATATGGGTTTCATCATTCTGGGCGTGTTTTGTTTCAACGCGCAGGCGATGAGCGGCGCAATTTTGCAGATGATCAACCACGGTATCTCGACGGGTGGTTTGTTCCTCGCCGTCGGCATGATCTACGAACGCCGTCACACACGTTTGATGAGCGATTTTGGCGGGCTGGCACATCGCGTTCCGGTTTATGCCGCGTTGACGATGGTCATGGTGCTTTCCTCGGTGGGCTTGCCGGGATTGAATGGCTTCGTGGGCGAGTTTCCGATCCTGATTGGCTCGATGCACAACGTGCCGATGATGAATGCGGCATACGATCCGGGCTCGTTCTATCAGATGATGCACCAAGCCAAGTTCACATGGTTGGTTGCGGGTCTTGCAGCGACGGGTGTGATTTTCGGCGCGGTGTATTTGCTGATTATGTACCAGAAAGTGTTCTTCGGCAAATTGGATAAGGAAGAAAACAAGAACCTGATTGATTTGAATGCGCGCGAAATTTTCCAACTCGCCACATTGGCTGTTGCGGCGCTGGTGATTGGGTTGTTCCCGAACCTTTTACTGCGTCCCATAAATAAAACCACCGACAGCGTGCTTTCGATGGTGGCCAAGCCGCTCAACGTGCGGGAATTCGACTCCGTCCCCGGAGCCAAAACACACGAAGAAGAAACCCCTGCACACGATAAACATGCCGACCACGAGCACGAAGAAACGGCGATGGTGATCGGCGAATAAGCAGCCAGGATTTCTTTAGGGTTTCACCGGCTCCGTCATTGCGACGGGGCCGGTTTTTTTAAGCGATTGGCAGGTGCAACACCTCGGCCAGCGCACCGAAGTGGGGGAGTTCGATGGTCTCGGGTTTTTCCATCGAAATGGGTTCGAGCTCAAATGCCCACGTCTGCGGGTGGGGCACGAAGATGGTGCGGATACCGAGTTTCTTCGGCTGGTTAATGTCGCTGGAGGGCGAATTGCCGATCATCACGACTTCTTCCGCTTTCAAACCATGGCGGTCGAGAACGCGTTGGTAGTCGGCTGGCGTTTTGCGCGGAACGACTTCGACGGCGTGGAACAAAGGAGCAAGGCCGGAACGGTAAACTTTGGACATTTGATCGTGCACGTTACCTTTGGTGACGACGATGGTTTGGTAGGTGCGCGCTAAGTGAGGGAGAGTCTCTTCGACCCCTGGCATGAGTACAATCGGATGCGAACGAAGAAATTTCATCCATCGCAACGCACGCTGGCGGTGCCCGGCGTGTTCGCTGGCAAAGCCCCAACCCGTCAGGCAAATCTGGCGTAAGGTGGCGAGAAAAGACGTTTCAAAACTGTGGTAGCTGAAACCCAAAATTGGAATGTTGAGGCGTTCCCATGCCGCAAGCATTTCCATCACGGCTTTATCGGTGAAACCAAACCGGCGACCGACTGTGCAAAGCCATGCGCTGGCTTGCATAAAGAACAAGTTGTTTTCCCAGATGGTATCGTCGGCATCGACGAGTACGGCTTTGATGTTTTCGAGCTTATGCGGCATCGGTTTCTGCTTATTCCACATTCGCGATCAGCTCCCGCAGCGATTCGAGTTCGTTTTTCAAATCGAGCACGTGACGAGCGATTTCCAGATCGCGACACTTAGAGCCAATTGTATTTGTTTCACGCAAAATTTCCTGGGTGAGAAACTCGGTTGCCCGGCCCACGGGTTCGTTTTCTTTGTTGAGCAAATCACCGAGTGCCACAAGATGCGCGGACAAACGAGTGCACTCTTCGGCAATATCGGCTTTATCGGTAAAGAGGGCGATTTCCTGTTCCAGGCGACCTGGATCGAGCGATGCGGCTTTCGGTCCAAGCAATTCGTCGAGTCGTGCTATCAGGCGTTCGCGATATTTACCGATGACTTCGCCCCGCCCTTCTTCGATCAGCTTAGTCATATCGATAAATCGCACCTGCATTTCCCGAATCGATTGGCGGAGGGCTTCGCCTTCGCGTGCACGTTCAGACACCAGGTTTGCGAGCGCTTCTTCCAGTACGCCGGTTAAAATTTCATCCAGAACGCCGACCATATTGGGATCGGATTCCGTGATGACGACGCCCGGAATGGAAATCAGCGCCTCGGGTTGAAGCGTAACGCCTTCCGTTGCGGCTTTTGCCAACTGAGTCAGTAGTCCGCGCAGCAGAGGTACGTTGATACGTGTGCCGGGAACGAATTCGTCCGACGGCTCGAAACGCACATAGACGTCCACCTTGCCTCGATTCAATCGTTCGCGCATGACCTTGCGCAGCGCTGGCTCTAAATGATTGAAAATGGACGGTAAACGAAAATTCAGTTCAAGAAACCGATTGTTTACCGACCGGATTTCAATACTCAACCGTCCCTGGGGCGTTTCGCGTTGTGCCGCGCCGTAACCTGTCATGCTGTGCATGGTTGTTCGTCCTCTGATTTTGTGATGGTGCCAGGAAAATCCCCCAAGTCAGTGGGGGCAAAGGGGAAAACGAATTAATGGATCAATGAGGTGGGGAAAACGTCCGTCTTGGTGGTTACCGAAAATCGTTCCTTTCAGAAAAATTACCCTTTTAGCCCATATACCCCGGCTTCCACCCCCAATCATTCAAACAATACACTTGTCAGCATGGGAGGAACCTTCGCACCATTTTGCCCGCTTTGATGGCGCGGGGAGAAACCGCGCCAGACTTACAAGATTGGACTAAGTGTTTCATGGAAAAAGCGACGGTTCGCACGAAAGGCCTCGTCAAGGAATTCGGGAAAACACGCGTGGTGGATGGTGTGTCGATCGAGGTTGCAACGGGGGAAATCATCGGACTTTTAGGCCCAAACGGTGCGGGTAAAACCACAACATTCAAGATGATGGTAGGGTTTGAAACGCCAACCGACGGCACCGTTTTTTTCAATCAAACCGATATCACGCACTACCCGATGCATCAACGCGCACAACTGGGAATCAGTTACTTGGCCCAGGAAACCAGCGTTTTTCGTAATATGACCGTGCGCGATAATATGAAGGCTATCCTGGAAGCGCGTCGCGTGCCGAAGGACGAAATTCGCCGCCGTATCGAGGAGCTTGAGGATGAACTCGGCATCGGGCATTTGCGTCGCCGGGTTGCGGATCGTCTGTCGGGGGGTGAAAAGCGACGTGTGGAAATTGCGCGCGCGCTGACAACAGAGCCGAAGTTCATTTTCCTCGATGAGCCGTTTGCTGGCATCGATCCGAAAACGATCGAGGACATCCAGCAGTTGATCCAGCAGTTGCGCAACCGCGGACTGGGAATTTTGATCACCGATCACAACGTGCGCGAAACGTTGCACATTACGGACCGCTCGTACATGTTGTTAAAGGGCGTCGTGACGGTTTCCGGCACTGTTGAGGAAATCCTCAAGAACGAGACGATTCGCAGCGAGTACATCACGGACCGAATCGTGAGCGATTTGGAAGCATCGCGCGGATCACAGAAAAAAAGCTGACCCGGCGCGACCGTAGGATTGACCCCCACGGTAGCCTCGGTTCGTTTGATTCAATTTCACCCGCAACGGGGGAGTGACTTTCACAAAGGGATAACACGCTCATGAAAAAGCAGCAGTGGCAGCGGTATAAGAAATACTACTGTGCACCGAAAAAACTGGGTCTTCGCCTGGATATCAGTCGGATGAATTTCGCGGACGATTTTTTCGACACCATGGCACCCGCAATGGCGAAAGCTTACGACGCGATGGAAGCGTTGGAAAAGGGAGCGATTGCCAATCCCGATGAAGGTCGTCAAGTGGGTCATTATTGGCTTCGTAATCCTGCCGTGGCACCCGATGACGAACGCCGCGTCGAAGTAGTGGATACGATCAAGCAGGTCAAAAAACTTGCGGGTGATATTCATACCGGTTACGTACGCACCCCATCGGGTGAACGCTTCACCCATGTGCTTGTCGTGGGTATCGGCGGCAGTGCACTCGGTCCGCAATTGGCCCAGGCCGCGCTTTCCACGCCTTCGGATACAATGGCGATTCACTTTGTCGATAACACCGACCCGGATGGCATCGATTTGGTGCTGGAACTACTTGGCGGCAAGTTGACGCGCACGCTGACCATTGTGATCAGCAAGTCCGGTGGTACAAAAGAAACCCGCAACGGGATGTTGGAAGTCAAAACAGCCTACGAAGACGCCGGGCTCGAGTTTGCAAAATATGCCGTCGCCGTGACCGGCAAAGGCAGCCAATTGGACAAGGTCGCCAAAGATGACGGTTGGATCGCGCGGGTGCCGATGTTCGATTATGTCGGTGGCCGGACGAGCGAATTGAGCGCCGTGGGTCTGCTTCCTGCCGCATTGCAGGGTGTCGATATCGACGAGTTTCTGGCGGGTGCAGCCATGATGGATACCGTGACGCGGAGCCGCGACACGATACACAACCCGGCAGCGCTGCTGGCGTTGATGTGGTACTACGGCACCAACGGCAAGGGCGAAAAAGACATGGTGGTCATTCCGTACAAAGACCGCCTGTTGCTTCTCAGCAAGTACCTTCAGCAATTGGTGATGGAGTCGCTGGGCAAGGAACTCGATGTTGATGGAAACGTTGTCAATCAGGGCATCGCCGTCTATGGCAACAAAGGCTCCACTGACCAGCATGCTTATATTCAGCAACTTCGCGAAGGGTTGAATAATTTCTTTGTCGTTTTTGTCGAAGTGCTCAAAGATCGTCGTGGTAATTCCATTGAAGTCGAGCCGCAAGTGACCTCGGGCGATTACCTGGAAGGTTTCTACCTTGGCACGCGCGAAGCGCTTTCCGAAAAGGACCGCGAGTCGATTACCGTGACATTGGACGCCGTAAACGCGCGGTCGCTCGGGATGATCATTGCCTTGTTCGAGCGCGCCGTTGGTTTGTACGCGACATTGATTAACATTAATGCGTATCATCAACCCGGCGTCGAAGCGGGCAAGAAAGCCGCGGGCCTGATTCTGGATCTTCAAGCGCGGTTGCTTGAAGGGCTGAAGGCCAACCCGGGCGCGCAATTGACGGTCGATCAATGGGCGTCGAAACTCGGAGTCGTCGAAGAAGCCGAAATGGTCTGGAAGGTGTTGATGCACCTGTCGTCAAACGATCGTGGCATCGCTCGAAACGACGAAGAGCACCCGGATTTCGTGACGTTCAAATACACGGGGTAATTGGGCTCGGGCAAAGGTTGGAATTAAACGACTGAGGGACGGAGAACATGAGCTCCGTCCCTCAGTCGTATTAAATGAACTTTGCCTGATTCGTTCTTCGGAAAATCCTTATTCGTTACGGCTCAAATGGTTGCTGAATTTCACCCTTAGCATCCCTCACTCATCCTCATCCTGCTCTTCGTAAATTCCCGCCTCAAATTCCTCGTCTGTTTCCTCTCCAATGATTTCCATGCGAGGAATCTGCTGATTGTCTTCCAGTTTTTCGGGGCGTGGGCCACGCATCCAACCTTTTTCTTCCGACTTGCGTTTGAAGTTGAATTTCAACGGCGTTCCTTCTACGGCAAGGTGCATGCGGAATTGGTTCTGGAGAAAACGTTCATAGCTGAAATGCAGCAGATTTGGATCGTTGACGAAGAACGTGAACTTGGGCGGGCAGTGACCCGTTTGCGTGACGTACTTGATGCGCAACGGTTTGCCCGACGTTACGGGAGGTGAGAGGTAACTGGTGGCTTGAGCCAGCACAACATTCAATTCCGACGTGTTGAACGAACGCCGGTATTGGCGGGCGCATTCCTGAACAAGTCCCCATAATTTGTGTGCGCGCTGACCCGTTCTTGCGGAAATCGTAATAATCGGGGCCCATTTCAAGAAATTAAAATCCGTGCGAAGATTCTTAATGAACTCGCCGTATTTTTCCTCTCGGTTTTCCACGGCGTCCCACTTGTTCAGCACAATAATGCAGGCTTTTCCTGCGTCTAATACGTATCCTGCGATATGCGTGTCCTGGGTGGTGATGCCCTCGGTTGCATCGATCAGGAGCATTGCCACGTCGCATCGATCGATGGCGAGAAAGGACGAGTGAACGGAAAGTTTTTCCGCACCGCGTTCGATTTTTCCACGTCGGCGAATGCCCGCTGTGTCGATCAGGGTGAATTCTTGATCCTCGATGGTAACGTTCGAGTCGATGGAGTCGCGCGTGGTGCCAGGGACGTCGCTGGCGATGACGCGATTTTCTCCGAGCAGACGGTTTGTCAGCGTGGATTTCCCGACATTTTGACGACCCACAAGCGCAACGCGAATAGGGCCTTCCAGATCCTCTTCGTCGTCATCGAATGCTTCAAAGCCATCGGTAACATCGTCCATTAAGTCGAGAACGCCTTCGCCATGAAGTGCCGAAATGGGATAAACCATGTCGAGACCATAGACGCAAAAATCGGCGATGGCTTGATTGTATCGTTTCTGGTCATCGGATTTATTTACAGCGAGAAAGAATGGCTTTCCCGAGGATCGCAGACGTTGAATAATTTCCGCATCGATGGGGTCGTTCGAGATAGATTCTTCGACCACAAAAATCACACGGTCGGCTTCGTCGATGGCGATCAGCGTTTGCTCGCGCATGAGCGCCAGCAGGGGAGAATCGGCCTTGTCTTCATACCCTCCGGTATCGATGACGACGAACGGACGATTGATATGTTGTCCGGTGCCATAATGGCGGTCGCGTGTCAGGCCAGGCTGATCGTGAACCAAGGCCTTGCGCTGGCCGATCAGACGATTGAACAGCGTGGATTTACCGACATTCGGACGACCGACAATGGCGATAACGGGTTTTGCGGAACGGGACATAGTTCTCTCTGATGATGATTCGTATGGAGGTAATTGTAATAAAAACGTCAGTCGAATGCAATCGGACTTGGCGTAGCAGGCGGTGGAATCGGGGTGTCTTGCACCGGTTCGACTCCGCAAACCTTTAGTACGGCGCGTGCCGCATTTTCGGAGGCGCCAACGCCTCCCAGTTTGTTTCGCACCGCATCCAGGTCTTCTCGCATGCGCTGGTAAGCTTCGGGGTTGGCGAGGTAGTGGTGGGTTTTTTCCGCCAGATTGCGCGGGGTGAATTCGTCCTGCAGCAATTCGGGCACGATACGGTCGCCCGCCACGATATTCGGCAGGCCAATGTGCCCAATAGTGAAGACCTGCTTACCGATCATCCAGGTCAACGAGTTTACCTTGTAAACGATCACCATGGGCGAACCCAGAATTGCGGCTTCAAGTGTCGAGGTGCCGGATTTTACCCAGGAAAAGTCGCTGCTGTTGCGCAAATTATAACGCAGGCGATCGATTACGAGAGGGGTGAAATCCAAACTGGCCCGTTCGATTTCCGAATCGATCATTTCCTGTTCGATTGTTGAGGCGCGAACGATGACAAACTGCGCATCCGGGTCCATTTCGCGATAGCGTTTGGCACCTTCGAGCATGATCGGAAGGAAATCTTTCACTTCGCGGCGGCGACTGCCGGGAACGATGCTGATCACCGGGCGATTTGGATCGAGGCCAAATTCCTGGCAAACTTCATCGCGGTTCATGTCGATTTTGATGACGTCGAACAGTGGATGACCGACATGCTCCACGTCCACGTTTTCCTCGCGGTACAAACTGACCTCGAACGGGAAAATGACAAGCATTTTATCGACGACTTTGGCCAGCGTGTACAGACGACTGCGGTGCCATGCCCAGATTTGCGGGCTGATGTACCAAATCACCGGAATGCCGAGTTGTTTGGCTTTGGCTGCGATGCGAATGTTGAAGCCCGGATAATCGACGAGGATCAATGCGTCCGGTCGTTTCTTGCGCAGGAACTCGACGGTGCCATTGAACAGTCGCCGAATGGTTGGGAAATTTGCTACAACCGCCACGAACCCGATGATCGCCAGTTCCTCGACGATGTTGGCCTTTAGTTTGACGCCTGCTTCCTCCAGACGCGGTCCTCCAAGGCCCCATGTCTTCGTTTTCGGGTAAAGCCGATTCAAAGCATGGAACATATTCGCGCCATGAATATCACCAGAGTTTTCGCCAGCAATGACGAATAGCCTCAACGTGCGCTGCGAAGCATCGGCGTCTTTCACGCGTTCGTCCTTCGAGGCAATGGGTGCGGGTGTACTCACAGAGGATGATGGCTTTCCTTGGGGGTTGAAGCGTTCAAAAAAGAACCACGGAGACACGAAGTCACAGAGGGGACACGGAGGTTTTTTTGCGTCAGGACACTTTGCCGTGAAATCGAATAGAAACTCGATCGAAACGCTGAGAAAAAAATAACGAGATGTCTCTTTTCTCAGCGCAAAGACGACGTTGTGCCTTCGTGTTTAATTTTCTCCATGCTGTCTCTGTTTCTTCATGTCTCCGTGGTTCATGTTTTTTCCGGATTATCCGATGGGCGAGTTTTCACGCATTTGCGCGGCGGCTTCCATCAGCGAAGCATTGTCCAGGAACGGCACGGTGGTGTTGCGGATTTGCTCGGTGATCTTGATCACGACATCGAGCGCTTCCATGGCTTGTTCGCCCGTTGTTTGGGGAATTCGGCCCTGGCGCACACATTCGAGGAAGTGGTCGAGTTCGAGCTTCAACGGCTCTTTGCGACGCACGCGAATTTTATCCGACTTGATGTAGTAGCGCGATTCGCCGGGTTTCAGTTTGCCTGCGCGTTTATAGCGTTTGTGCAGTTCCATCGTCTGGCGTTTATAATCCAGCGAGATGTACATGTTTTCCTGGAACACACGCAGTTTGCGCATCGGTTTCGGTGTCACGCGGGAGCATGTCACGTTGGCGATACAACCGCTGGCGAATTTAATGCGTGCATTGGCGATGTCTTCTTTATCTGTCAGGATCGAAACGCCCGTCGCATCGATGCTTTCGATGGGCGAGTTGACGATGCGCAGGATAATATCGATGTCGTGGATCATCAAGTCGAGCACGACGCCCACGTCTTTGACGCGCGGATCGAACGATCCAAGACGGTGACATTCGATGAACATCGGGGTAGTCAGGATTTCTTTGAATTTTTGCACAGCGACGTTGAAATGCTCAATGTGCCCAACTTGAAGAATCAAATTGTTCCGGGCAGCAAGGGTCGAAAGCTTGGCTGCATCGATCACCGTGTTGCAGATGGGTTTTTCGACCATGCAATGGATACCGTTTTCCAGGCAGAAGCTGGCGATATCGAAGTGAGTAACCGTTGGAGTGGCGATACTGACCGCATCCACATTGCCGATCAGGTCATGGAAATCCTTGGTGGCCTGGGCTCCCCAGGAACGGGCGATTTTACGTGCCTGGGAAAGGTCCGTATCGCAAACATAAACAAGCTCTGCCCCTTCGAGTTGGGCATAGTTGCGAGCGTGATGCTGGCCCAAATGGCCGACGCCGATCACGCCTACGCGAATCTTATCTGTCATGGAAGTGAGTCCTCGCTTCTTCTACCAGGAACTCAGGGGAGTTCCTGCTTCTACTACCGGGGTGAAAAATCCCCCTCACCTGCAAAATTGCGCAGCAATTATTACTTCAGTCGGATCATGACCGCAACCACGGTTATCATCCAACCAACAACGGTAATGAACATGGGGCGGTCTTCGATCAACAATGCCTCCGGTGCCCCGCCCTCGTCGCGCCGCATGACCAGCCAAAGGTATCGAAACACGCCATACAACACAAAAGGCATTGTCAGAACCAGCAGGTACGTATTGCCGTTCTCGTCGTCTGCATTCCCTTGGGCAAAATGCCCCTGTGTTGTCCAGAGCGCATAACTGAACAGCGTGCCTGCCGTGGCAACCGTGAGAAGCATGTCGAGAAACTCGGTCGAGTACTCGTCAAGCACCTTGCGATGGTTGCCCGCTTCCGTTCCGAGCGTAACCAGTTCGCTACGTCGTTTGGCCACCGCCAGAAACAACGCGAGGAACAGGGTCGTCAGCAGGAAATATGACGTAATCGGCACCGGATTGGCCGGATCGACCTGGATGACCTCGATTCCCGCCAAGGCACGAATGACGAAGCCCATGGCAAGAATCAAAATATCCAGAATAGCCGCGTGTTTGAAGCGCCAGGAATAACAAAACACCAGCACCAAGTAGCTCAGCGCCAGCCACCCGAACCGCATAGGAAGCAGGGCAAAGCTGGCTCCCAGCGCGGCGATGGTAAGAATCGCGGCTCCCAGACCGGCGGCTTGAGGCGAAATGCGCCCTGAAGCCAGGGGCCGTTTTTTCTTCTTGGGGTGTTGGCGGTCCTGCTCCAGATCCCAGATGTCGTTCGCGATATAAACGACACCGCTGAGGGCGCAAAAAACTGCAAACCCAAGGATCGCATTAATGACCAATGCCGTTTCATGCCAACGCTGCGCAAAGACAATCCCCGCAAACAGCAGCAGATTCTTGGTCCACTGCTTGGGGCGAAGGCTTTGAAAGAAGGCGATGGGCATTTTCGGGCAGTCTTAGTCCAACAATCCCTCGGGGATGGTGACTTCGGCGAACTTCCCGCCGATGTCGATGCGTTTGACGAATTCGGGATGAATGGGCAGCAACGTTTCCTTGCCGGGAACCGCTTCCAGCTCGAGGACAAGGTAATCGTGTGCGGCGCCTTCCCGGGCTGTTTTGACTTTGCCAATGACTTGGCCGGTTTTGGCGTCTCGAACGTCGATACCTTCGAGATGGTCGATGTAATATTGACCATCGGGCAGATCCCAACGTTCGGCTTCGGAAATCACCAAGTCCGTGTTGATGTACTTTTCCGCCTCTGAGCGATCCTTGATGTTTTGGAACTTCGCCAGAATAACGTCCTTGGCGAGTTTCATGGAATCGACGGTCAGCGTGCCTTCAATAGTGGAGCCCCGGCGGACATGGAATGTCCGTACCGGGGCCTCCAGTAAATCGTCCAAATCACGCGTCAGCGGTTTGAGGCGAAAGGTACCGCGCAATCCATGGGGGCGGAGCACACGCGCCACCGCCACCCAGGAATCTGTTTCGTTGGTCGGAGTCATTCGATGATCTGCAGCAACGATTTCTTCCGATGTTTCGTGGCGGCTGCGCTGAGAATTTTGCGCAACGCCTTGGCCGTCTGGCCACTTTTGCCAATCACCTTGCCTACATCGTCTGGGCTGACATGCAGCTCGATGATAATGCTCGTATCGCTTTCCACGGCGCTGACCGATACATTGGTGGGTTCATCCACCAGTGCCTTGGCGATGTATTCGATCAGGTCTTTGAGCTCCGAGTCTTGGCTCATGGTATCGTCTCCTGGAGCAGGTGCTGGAATACGGGATCAGGAACAGGCAGGAAAAAGTACCGTCCGCATTCATGATTTACAACCATGGATTTCCACAGGTTAGCACTGATGCAACAAAAAAAGGTGAGCTAATTGCGGAGTCCATGGCGGCAAGGAGGATCAGGAAGCTGCTTTCAGGGCTTTTTTGGCTTCCACTTTGGCTTCATGGAACTTCTTCATGATGCCTTGACGACGCAAAAGGGCGCGAACGGTTTCCGTCGGCTGGGCACCATTGTGCAACCAATACAGAGCGCGTTCTTCGTCACAGGTGATCTGTTCTTCCTGGTTTTTATTCAACGGCTGGTAACGGCCGATGATTTCAATGAACTTGCCATCGCGTGCGCGGCGAGAATCCGCCACGATTACACGATAGAAAGGGGCTTTCTTGCGTCCTACGCGGGTCAGACGAATCTTGACCATGTTCGTGTTTCTCCTTCGAGATTTAGGTTTAATTGTCCGCCTGTAAAATCAGGAGGATCAGTGATTTGGTCTTGGTTTATCGTTTGGTTTTCTTGCGTTTTTTCTTCTTGGGTTGTTGAGCGGGGCCGCGTGGTTGTTGCGCGCTCATCATCTTCATTTGACGCTTGTATTTTTTGTAGCCTGGCATATCGGGCGTCAGACCCATGGCTTCGGGTGTCATGTTGGCAGGCATTTTTGGAGGAGCGCCTCCGGCCAGAATATCGTTCGGGTTCGGCATGGATTCCTTGGCGGCCATCATGTTCTTCATGTTGCCAAGCATTCCGCCTTCGCCAGCGAGCGATTTCATCATTCCGCGCATCTGCTCGAATTGCTTGACGAGTTCGTTGACCTGCTTGAGCGTATGGCCGGACCCCTTGGCGATACGGTCGCGACGTTTTCCGTCTTTTTGAATCAGTTCCGGATTCTCGCGTTCCTTTTTGGTCATCGAGAGAATCATTGCTTCTACTCGCTTTAGCTCGCGCGTCAGAGAATCGTTATCAACTGAACGCATTAAGCTACCCACGCCCGGCAACATCCCAAGCAGGCCCTTGAGCGAGCCCATTCGGGTGATCATTTTCATCTGCTTGACGAAGTCGTTGTAGTTAAATTCGCCCGAGCCGAGTTTGTCGCGCAGGTTGGTGGCGTCTTCTTCGCTGATGGCGCTTTGAGCTTTTTCAACCAGTGAAGCCACGTCGCCCATGCCGAGAATTCGCTGGGCTACGCGCTCGGGATGGAAAAGTTCCAGGTCGCTGGGTTTTTCGCCGATACCGACAAAAACGATCGGGCGGCCGGTGACTGCTTTAATAGAGAGCGCCGCGCCGCCGCGCGCATCGCCGTCGAGTTTCGTCAAACAAACGCCGTCGATACCGACTTGTTCATTGAAGGTCTTGGCGGAATTGACCGCGTCCTGGCCCGTCATCGCATCCGCGACCAGGAACGTATAGTCCGGCTTGATTTTATCCCGCAGGTCCTGAAGCTCTTCGACTTTAACTTCGTCGATGTGCAGACGGCCCGCCGTGTCGATGATGATCGTGTCGCAGCCAAGGGCCGTGGCCTTCTTTTGGGCTTCCTTGACGATTGCGGTGGGGGTGTGCCCCGTTCCCATTTCAAAAACGGGAAAGCCGAGCGCGCCGCCGACTTGCTTGAGCTGTTCGATGGCGGCGGGACGGTAAATATCGCACGCCACCAGCATTGGCTTGCAGCCTTTTTCCTTCAAATTGAAGGCCAGTTTGCCGCTGAAAGTCGTTTTGCCCGCGCCTTGGAGGCCGAGCAGCATGATCACGTTGTCTTTACCCGGTTGAACGACAAAGGGGCGGTCGTTTTCCGTGTCGCCGGTCATCATCCGGACAAGGCCTTTTTGCACGATGGCAAAAAGTTGCTGGGCTGGGTTGACGCCCTTGACGACGTCTTGTCCCATGGCTTCTTCGCGGATGTTGGCGACGAATTCTTTGACGATCAGATAGTTGACGTCGGCTTCGAGGAGCGCCATGCGCACTTCGCGCAGGGCTTCCTTCATATTGTCTTCCGTCAGGGTCTTCTGACCTCGGATTTTCCGGAAGACATTTTCAAATTTTTCGCCTAATGATTCAAACATATCGAGGGGTTATTAACAACTTTCCTGGTTATTGTGGTCAAGTAGTCCGTCCAACTGGTCAATGACACCGCCTATTTCGCGCGTGATGCCATCGGCATTGTACAAAATACCACCGCTCCGTTTCATGCGCTCGTGCAATTCTTTAAGAGAGGCAATGGCATTTCGCAGTTCTTCGCTTGCAGGAACGGTGCCTGAGATTTCGGAAGGGGAAGAGCTCTTGGATGCGGATGTAACTTCCGCAGGCGTTTCTTCCTCCGCCGTTGTATTTGGCCGAACGAACCCTTTACCCAGCAGGTTGAGTTTTTCTTCGTAACCTTCGAGCGCCGCTTCGGCGTGTTTGACAGCATCGTGGACAGCCTGGCGCGAAACGTCGTGCATTCGGGCGACTTCGCCAAAGGAAAGATCCTCTTCGTAGTGGAGAACCATGAACTCGCGCTGGCGATCGGTTAGTAAACCGCCGTACAAATCGAGCAGTTGAGCGAGACGAACCACTTTGTCGAGAAGAGGTGGGGCGTCCGTGTTTTCGATGGGTGGTTGATTTTCCACGAAACCCTGCTTTCAACGATTTGGACGTGTCCGCGAGCTGTCAGCCTCGGGAACTTTACAAGGGTGTTGGGGAGAGGAGGGGGTGGTGTCAAGGTTAAACCATTGCCAGTTATATCGACTTGCAAATAGGTGTTTTTGGTTGAGTTTCTAGGTTTGATGTAAGTAAACATTTTTTTAGTTTGATCAAGGAGAAAGCACAGTGGGACGTCCGCCGTTGAAGAAGGAAGCTATTGAGCGATCGGCGCTCGAATTATTTGCGGAAGTTGGAATCGACGGGGCCAGTATCCGGATGATCGCCGAGCGGGCAGGTGTGACCGAGGGCGCTTTGTACCGTCATCATAAGAGCAAAGACGATCTGGTTAAAGCGTTGTTCTTCGAATATTTTGAAAAATTCGCAAACTTGTTGAAAACTTCCTTGCAAGACTCGACCTCTATCGAGGAACAATTGGGACGCATGGTTCATGGTTTTTACCAGGCTTACGATGAGGATCCCAAAGGTTTTCAGTTCGTTTTGCTGGTTCAACACCGGTTGTTGGACGAAGTTCGTCAGGATATGGCCAACCCGGTGGAGGTGATCATGGATGTTATCGGCGCTGGAATCCATCGGGGAGAAATCCCCGAGCAAAACGTGACGTTGAGTGCTCAATTGATGCTGGGTCTGGTGATGCAAGGGGCGGTTGGACATCGCTACAAGCGTCTTCCGGGCAAGTTGAGCGACTACGCCGGACCGGTTACAGCGGCCTGTTTACGGGTTTTGAAGGGGTAGAGTGGTCTAAATCTTTAAAAAACCCGGGATTTCTTGCAACAAAACGCTTGCACGATAGCCAAAAGGTGGAAACACTGCTGTGCGAATGAGTGATACATACCAATAAAGTACCAAACGCATTCCTTTCGAGGTTTTGATAAATGAAAAAACTCGTGCTTACCACCATGCTCGTGGGTCTCGCCGCGGGAGTTTGTGCAGCCGACCGAGCGGGGTTGGCTGTGGCCAAAGAGCCGTTCTCCATCACGCGAAGCAACGTTTCCGCCATGCAGCGGGCCAATGTTTTGACCGAAGTCATGGTGGGTGACCATATCAGTTCGGGATCGTCTCCTGTGCGTTTGACCTGCCGCAGTGGACAGGCGGTCATGATCGCTCCGGATAGTGCGATCACGATGACCACGGACAAAGATTATCTGCTCGACAAGGGCAGTGTGATCGTTTCGGTGCCCGCAAACCAAACCAGTTCGGTGAAATATTCCGATATCACCTTCCAGCCGGAAGCTCCGCAGAAACTCAATGCCCGCGGACAAAGCATTTTCATCGTCAGCCAGTCGGCTGAGGACGAATTGCTGGTTCAGGGCATCGAACATCGCGTTTCCGTGGTCGAGCAATCCAAAGGCAACCAACTGGCTTCCGTAGGTGCTGGCGATGTGTTGAAGTTTGAACACAACGAAGACTCCTGGATGGCATCTGTCCCGAGTCCTGGCGCTCCGGCAGCCGAAGGCGGTGGCTCTGCGGTGGAAGGCGATTCGCAAACGGGTGCCACGGGCGAAGAAGACGACGACAACAAAGCTTATTATCAATGGGGCGCTGTTGGTCTCGGCATAATTGGCGGATACGTTTATTACACCGAAACCCAGGACGATGACAAAAACTTGAACAAAGACAACAAGAGCAAAGTCGGCAACGAGCCTACGCTTGGCCAGGTTCCGCCAATTTTGTTGGGACTGCGCTAAACCCGATTGTTTGTTGAAATAGCTGATTCAATCGTGCGACGGAGTTATTCTCTGTCGCACGATTTATTTTCAGATACGTTGTTTTCCTCATCTGGGCTTGATCCTGTCCGTCCCACCGTTGAGATTTCCAACGATTGACCATCAAGGATTTCAACCATGCCGCATATCGCTGTTCTCAATGGACCAAATTTGAATTTGCTGGGAACCCGTGAACCACATCTGTATGGTTCCGACACGTTAGCAGATGTCGAAAAGCGGATGAAGTCATTAGGTGAGGAATTAGGCGTCGAGGTTTCGTGTTTCCAAACGAATCACGAAGGCGAAATGATCGACGCAATTCATGCCCTGCGCGGGAAAGCCGATGCGGTGGTGATTAATCCCGGCGGTTGGACGCACACGTCTGTGGCATTGCGCGATGCGCTGGCGGGAATTGCCCTGCCCGTTTTTGAAGTACATATTTCCAATATTCATACACGAGAATCATTTCGTCATCAAAGCTATATCAGCGGCGTTGCCGTTGGGGTGATTTGCGGTTTGGGCGTGCGAGGTTATGAATACGCCTTGCGAGAAGCTGTGAATCGGATCTCTTCATGACGAAGCCGTTTCCGTTGGAGTTTCCGCGCCCCGAGCCATTGCTTGCGGGTGAATTGGTCAAGCGATATAAGCGTTTTTTTGCCGATGTGCGGTTGGATTCGGGTGAAACGGTTACGGCGCATTGTGTGAATACGGGCACGATGGAAGGTCTAACCGTGCCGGGTACACGTGTATGGCTCAGTCGTTCGGATAATCCTAAACGCAAACTGAAATTTACGTGGGAATTGGCAGAAATCGACGGGGCGATTATCGGTGCGAACACCAGTTTGCCCAACCGATTGCTGAAGCAATTGCTGCAAGATCGCCAAATTCCCTGGTTGGACGATTGGGAAGAACTTACCCCCGAACGTAAATATGGCGAGCGCAGTCGAGTTGATTTTTGGATGCGTACGAAAAGCGGGAAAGAACGATTTGTCGAAGTAAAAAATTGTCATCTGGCGTACCCCGACCGACGAGCCTATTTTCCAGACACGGTTTCCGAGCGGGCTTCGCATCATTTGATTGAACTAAAGAATATGTGCGATCAAGGTGCCGAAGCCGAAGTTTTGTTTTTTTGTCAGGCGCCTCATATCGAGGCCGTACGTCCCAGCGACGCTCACGATCCAACGTTTGCGGCGACGGCTCGGGAAGTTCATCGCGCAGGAGTGCGTTTTTCAGCGCTTGCCGTTCGTCACACGCCATCGGAAATCATTGTCGATGGCTCCGTCCCTGTCGAACTGGAGCCCTATCCCATCGAGTCCATTGCATCTTGGAAACAAGCGAACAAGAACAAGAAGTAACGACTCCGTCCCCGGGCTGGGTTGTCTGGCTGATGGGATTGGTCTTTGCCGCAGTAGCCTGGGGCACTGGCCGTTGGTATGGCATGTGTTGGGATGAAGGATATTATTATCCTGCATACGTTGATGTGTGGAACTGGGTAAAATTGATTTTCCACGCGCCGAGCGAGGCGTTTTCGCATGCGGGTATTGTCAATGGCTGGGAACGTATTCATGAATTGCCACCCGTAACCAAGTGGTTTGGTGCGGCAATGGTGGCGATTACACCGAAAGGCGCGGAATTACCCATTCTGAGGTTATTTCCCGCCGTGTTGTTTGGCGCCACGGTTTCCTTGATTGCTCGCATCGTACATCGTCGCACGGATTGTTTAATCAGCGGTTTGGTAGCGGGCGCCTTTTATGGTTTGCATCCGCGCATTTTCGGTCACGCGCATTTTGCCGCTTCCGAAACGGTGTTTGCGTTTTTCACCGCCTTGTTTTTGTACCTTGCGCAACGTAATCTCGATCGAGGGGGACGGAGATTTTTGCTCGCAATCGTTTTGGGATTGGCAATCGCAACGAAGGTCAATGGCTTCATTATGTTGGCTGCCACGACGCTATGGTTTGGATTGCGTTGGTTGTATTCAACGCGAGGAACGGAGGAAGAATCGTTTCCTCTGCCACCTGCGCGTCGATTGGCGGGGGACGGAGCTCGTTTTGCGGTGATTCTTTTTATCGCGTTGCTCACGGCATGGATCGTTTGGCCGTGGATGTGGCAGGACACGTTCGCGCGATTGCAGGAATATTGGATGTTTATTCGCGAACATAGTTTTCAAGGGGTTTGGTATGCGGGGGAGAAGCATAATTACCCCAAGGGAATTGTGCCAATGGTGACGTGGGAATATCCCTGGGTGATGACACTCGTTACGAGTCCTACGATTTGGGTTATCGGATTTTTTGCCTCGGTCGGATTGATCCAATATGGCAATCAACGTGGGAAATGGTTATTTGGCGATCACGATTTGCTGGTGGGATTGTTGATTCTGGGTCCGTTGACGGCAATGATGTTACCGACCTCGCCAAAATACGACGGAATTCGTTTATTTTTTCCCATGTTTGTTCCGTTGGCGATGGTATTTGGTTGGGGAGTGAGCATCTTGAACGTGCAATCGATTGTGGGACGTGTGTTGCCCGCTCGTTCGTTCGCGGCAATAATACTGCTCGCCATTTGCGCATTGGAATCGTTACCCTTCTGGCTGACGGGATTATCGTATTATAATTATCCCACGCGGTGGCTGGGTGTTCGGATGCATGATTTCCCCTTCGAGATCACGTATTGGGGCGAGGCACTGACGGAAGATGTTTTCGATGACATCGAAGAGGAATTTCCCACTGGCACCGTGAAAATAAAAACCTTGGCGCTTCACACCGCCGTGTTTGACCTTCAGCAGCAATGGGGGGTCATTCCCGCCCGGTTTGAATTCGATGGAAATCCCCCATACGATGCCCATTTGATGCAAAACCGAAAAGGCTTCTGGGGACGTACCGAATGGTGGTTTGCGGATCAACGCGTTCCACTTCGCACATGGCCTGCGGAGTCCGAAGACCCTCGAGTTTATTTGTTCGACGGACGTCCACCTGAATTAACCGACTGATCGAGAGGTATGATATGAAAGCAATCATTCATCCTGCGACACAACCTTTGACGGGGATTGTCGATCCGCCGTCATCGAAAAACTATACGTCACGTTATATTTTGGCAAGTTGTCTGGCTAAGGGACGGAGCACGGTTATTAAACCCGCCGTACAGGACGACGCGGTGGCGCTCGTGCGATGCGCCAAGCAATTAGGCGCAGTCATTGTGGCGCGCGACAATGAAGGCAATGAGATTGATTTCACGGTGGAGAACGCCACGCGTTTGGAACTGTTGGAAATCGATGGATTTGGCGATGCTCCGAAATTGCCGGGGGACGGAGAACCTGTCGATCCCGACAATGCAGGCGCGGTATTGCGATTGCTGATGGGAGCGGCCGTTTTGGGCGAGGGCGAAGTAACGTTCGACACGGCGCATTACAAGAATTCGCTCGGCAAGCGTCCGAACCGCGATTTGCTGGACGCTTTTGCGCAACTCGGGATTGTCTCCGATTCGCCAAACGATTCCGGCGCATTGCCGGTGACGTTGCGAGGAGGAAAACGTCGCATCAAGGATTTCCTGAATGCGCGTCGTCGCGAGCAGAATCTTGCGGCGAGCGACCCCGTCGAAGTTACCATCTCGGGCGCGGTCAGTAGCCAATATTTGTCTGCCCTGTTGTTCATGGCGCCGCTGCTGGACGAAGCGATTCGTATTTGTGTGACCGGGGAATTAAAAAGCAAACCGCTAATCGATACGACGCGGGCGGTGCTCTCGGAAGCGGGAATCATGGTCGAGTCCAGTTCCGATCAGATGACGCACACGATTCGCGCAGGGCAAAATTATGCGGCACGCCGATGGGAAGTGAATGGCGATTGGCCAGGATCGGCAGCAATACTGGCGGCGGCTGCTGTGGTGCCAGGTTCGGAAATTTCGATTCGCCGTTTGCGCGAAGACGAACAGGGCGAACGGCGGTGTCTGGAGTTTTATCGCGATATGGGTTGTCAAATCAGCACGGTGCGTTCGTTTGAGGGCGAAGAATTGCTTCGCCTGACGTCTCCGTTCGCAGGATTGCGCGCGGCGGAAATCGATGGCGATTTGTGTACGGATGCAGTGCTGGCGATGATGGGAGCCAGCGTACTTTCCGAAGGCGAGTGCCGATTCGAGGGAATTGAAAATTTACAGTTCAAAGAATGCGACCGAGTGCGTGAGCCGATCAACGAACTACGGAAAATTTACGCAGCCAGCGGGGAATTGTCGCCTTCGATGCGTGTGTGGTGGGACCCGCCGGAAAAACCCGAATCGATCCATGTGCTGGGCAATCCAAGCGGTTTTACCGGTGGGATCGAAGTCGATGGGCGTGGGGATCATCGTGTCATTATGATGCTTTCAATTGTTGGATTGCGTTGTCATGCTCCGCTGACGATCACGGGCGCGGAGCATGTCGCGAAATCATTTCCGGGATGGTTTGAAACATTGCGTGAAATGGGGGCAGAAATCGAGTTGGTCTGATTTTTGTTCTGGTGCAGTTGCGGTAGTTTTCCAAAAGGACGTATTTGATGAAATCGTTGTTTCGCGAGATGGACATGTTTTTCAGCCGCATGATGCCCGAGATGACGCGGAAATTTTTCTACGTCCTTCTGGTCATGTTCGGGTTTCAAATGCTCGCGACATCCATTTTTCCGTTCCTGTTGCCGCTGGTGAATGGACTGGTGCTTCAGCCCGCCGATGTTTTGCATTTTCACATCTGGCAGTTATTGACGCATGGTTTTATGCATGCCGGATTCGGGCATTTATTCGGCAACGTCTTAGCCTTGTTATTTTTTGCCGCGCCGGTGGAGTACGTTCTCGGCGAGCGCCGCTTTGCGTGGTTTCTGGTGCTGGCAATTGTTTTCGCCGGCCTTGCGCATACGCTCGCGTTTTGGGGAACGGCACTCGCGACGGGGAACGGCCAATATCTGGGTGTCGGTTTACTCGGTTTTTCCAGCGCCGTGTTTGCGATCCTGGTGGCGTGTTGTGTCATCGCTCCGAACAGTATCGTTTACGTTTACTTTCTGTTTCCCATGAAGCTCAAATACCTCGTGATCATCTACGTTGCAATTGAATCGATGTACCTTCTCGATCAAGGCGTCGTTGGTGGCGGTGTCAGCCATCTGGGTCACCTTACGGGCGCGTTAGTGGGGCTGGTGCTGATTAAGAAACCCGCGCTGCTCGATTATCTTCCCGGTGGGGGAAAGGGATGGCTGCGTCGGAGACGACGTCCCGGTCGCGTGGTGACATCTCAGCGAATTTCCATGGGCCATCCCGGACGTCATTCAAATGCCGACGATCGATATAACGATCCGCATTGGCGATTGGATCAATAAAATTGGGGCACGAAGAAAACTTCTCCGTGCCCCCGTGTCTTTTAATCGTTGTACATCTCTCGATCAGCTTCGGACTTCTTTGATCAATTCTCCAACGGATTGAAAGCGATCTTCCGGTGCCTTGGCAATCATCTGCATAATGATGTCGCGAATTTTCTGCGACACTTTTTCGGGCAGTGGCGGCGGAGCCGTGTGGATGTGGTGATATTCAATGTTACCCAGATAAAATGGCGGGTTGCCGGAAACCATTTCGTACATCATGATACCAAGTGAATAGATGTCCGTGCGACCATCGACTGGTTCGCCGATGATTTGTTCAGGAGCCATATAAAGCGGGGTTCCAATCACAGCGGTTCCGCTCTTTGTGGCGTCCTGGCCATGCATGATCTTCGCAATGCCAAAGTCGGTGATCTTGACCGTGTTGTCTTTGGTGATCATAATATTTGCCGGCTTAATATCGCGGTGCACGATATTCATTTTGTGCGCGTAACTGAGCGCATCGCAGATTTGCATGAAGTAATAGATGATCATTTCTTCCGTGAAGGCCGTACGCTCGGAAAGCATACGTTTGAGGTCATTGCCTTCGATGTACTCCATGCTGATCAGGCGTTTGCTGTCGCTTTCAAACATGTCGTGAATGCGGACGATGTAGGGATGCGAGAGTTTCTTGGCGGCGCGCGCTTCGCTCTTGAAGCGTTCGACGGCGGATGGGTCGCTGCACAGGTAGTCGTTGAGAATTTTCAACGCCACGATCTCGTTCAGCGTTTTGTCTTCCGCTTTGTAGATGATTCCCATGCTGCCACGGTTGATTTCCTCGATAATGACGAAACGGCTGTCGCGACCGAGAATGGGAACGTCGCGTTGGGATTCCATCTCTTCCTGTTGAAGTTTCAGACGGTAATTCAACTTCCGCAGGCGCGCTTCCGCATCGCGGTATCCGGAGGCTTGCTTGCTCAAGTGCTCCAGAACGGCTACGGCATTGTGCAATTGATCGGAACCTTCCATGTCGCATGCCAGACGATACAAAATGTCTTTCAAATCGTCGTCCACGGGCAGTGTTTTGAACTTCTGCCAAGCCAGGTAATGCATGTTCTTCTGCCAATGGCAAAGGCCGAGTACCTTGAGCGCGCGGTTTTCATATCCCTCGAAATGTTGCAGGTCTTCGAGAATTTGAATGGCTTCATCCACATCGTTGTTTTTAAGCAGAACCTTGACGAGTTTGAATTTCGCCTGCGGGTCGTCTTCCTTGGAACGAATCCGGTACAACCGTTCAAGGTAATCGCGGTCGGTTGTTTCGGGTTCCTGGCGAATTGCTAACTCGAAATCGGCGCAAGCTCCAAGCAAATCGCCAAGCGCTTCCTTGGCCTGTCCCCGGTCGCGCAAAAGCGGTGTGGCGCCAAATCGTTCGAGAGCATTTTCGTGCATGACTAAGATGTCTTCGCCATGACGGTTCATGTGCAGTTCACGCAGCAACTTCAGCGCGCCGCGTGTCTCCTCGAGTTGACCTGCCATGCTGTGCAAGAGGGCTTTTGCACGCAAAATCGTGTACTTGTCCATCACGTCGAACGGTGTTTGTTTCAGGATCGAGATGGCCTTTGTGTACATCTCCTGCGCGTGATCGTCTTCCTGACCACTTTCCGCCAACGAGATGGCTTCGGTAAGTATTTGGGGGACTTCAAGATTGAATCCGTCAGTGGGTTCCGGTCGGTTCAGATCCGGCGGAGGAGACCAGTGGGTTTCCGATTGGTGCGGATCGGGCAGCGTGATTTCGTTCGGTTGGGTTTGAGCGGAATGACGCGTTTGACCGTCATTGCTAACCGGCGGGGTTGCCGTGGAAGGCTGTACCATGGGTGGAACAGGAATCGAAGGTTGAGCTGGCGGTGCCGGTCTGCTTTCGGGTGTCGTTTGCTGCTGCATGTGCGAGTACATCGGGGGCACTTTTGAGTAATCCACCGGTGACATGGAACGATCCACGTTATCGCGCGAACGAACGCCTTGTTGGACGGTGCCTGGCTGCGTGTCGCCCAACACGGCGAATGCTTGTTTTTCTTCCCGTGTTTGTTCGGGAGTGCCCGTTCCTGCACGAATTCCAGAACCCGTCTGGTCTGCGCCGATCGGTTGTCCTTCGAACGGCATGCTTTCTGCCCCTGGGATATTTTCCCGGCGGCGCGAGGAGCCACTGCTGCTGCCCGAACCTGTGCCTCGACGAGAACTTCCTGTCGTTGAACCACGGCGACGCGAGCGGCTTCGGCGGCGCGAGCGTTTCTTCTGTTCCTCTTCGCTCAGTTGCGAGTGGACAATCGTGATGGCTTCGGCCATGCCGGTATTCATATCCTCGGCCGAAATCTCCATCACCCCATCGGCATTGATGAAAAACGTTACACGAATGCGCGGGACACCCGCGGCGGAAGGTGGCAGACCGGTAAGCGAGAATTTACCCAGGCTACGGTTTTCCGCAGCTTCAGTGGCTTCGCCTTGCAGCACATGAACGTTCACGAATTCCTGGCTGTCGTCCGTTGTCGTGAACGTTTTGGCAGCCTTGATGGGAATTGTTGAGTTCTTTTCGATGATTTGCGAAAATTTTCCGCCTTCCACTTCGATACCGAGTGAATGGGGGGTCACGTCGAGCAGGATGACTTCCTGAATGTTGCCTTCAAAAACGCCGGCTTGGGTGGCAGCACCAAGTGCGACCACTTCGTCCGGATTGACACCTTTGAAAATGCCTTGGTCGAAAAATTCTTCCACACTGTCCTGAACCAATGGAATACGTGTGGTGCCGCCCACCATAATGATCCGACTGATATCTGTTTTATTGAGCTGGGCGTCGTCGAGAGCACGGCGGCAGCAGCGAATTGTCCGGCGTACGTATTCATCGATCAACTCTTCGAACTCGTCACGGTGCAGAACGAAATCCAAGTGCAACGGCTGGTTATCGCGATACGCGATGAACGGCAGCGCCATGTTGGTCTGGTTCATCGTGGAGAGTTCGCACTTCGCGCGTTCAGCGACTTCTTTCAGGCGGCGAATGGTCACGGCGTCCTGGGTCAAGGCGACGCCGTGTTTGTTCATGAAATCGTCAATGACCAGTTGCACAATGGCATTATCAAGGTCATCGCCACCCAGACGCGAATCGCCCGTCGAGGTTAGCACCTCGAAAGTTTTATCATGAATTTCCAAAATCGTGATGTCGAACGTTCCGCCGCCAAAGTCATAAACGGCAACGATCTCTTCGTTCCCCTCACCGCGTCCTAACCCATAGGCCATTGCAGCGGCGGTGGGCTCGTTGATCAGGCGAAGCACTTCGAGACCTGCCATGCTGGCAGCCTCGATTGTTGCCTGGCGTTGGAGATCGTCGAAATATGCCGGAACCGTGATCACGGCCTGGGTAAGCTCTTCGCCCAGATAGGATTCGGCGGATTCTTTCATCTTCTTGAGGATTAACGCCGATATTTGCTCCGGGCGATAACCCATTCCGTCGATATCTACCAGGACTTCGCCATCGTGTGAAACGAGTTGATAAGGGAAGACTTCGCCGGACTCTTCGACCTCTTCAAAAGAGCGGCCCATGAGGCGTTTGATACTCGAAATGGTCCGAAGCGGATTCGTGGACGCTTGACGTCGTGCAATTTCTCCTACGACGACTTCGCCATTTTCGAGAAAAGCCACCACCGAGGGTGTCTTGTTGCTGCCTTCTGTGTTGGGAATAACTTCGGGTTCCGTGCCAAGCACGACGGCCACCACCGAGTTGGTCGTTCCCAAGTCAATACCGATGATTCTGCTTTCGGAGTTCATACGTTTCCCGTTTGACGGATTATCGAGCGCGTAGCGAGATACATCTGAAAAATGAGGGGTTAGCTTGTCAGTCGCAAGGCCATTCCCTAGATGATCCTCTCAGTTTTTCGATATTCTCGATCGCAAAGCGAAAAAAACGGCGCTCGGTTTCTCTTCTCTCAACCGATTCTGGAAAAAAACGGCGATTTCCAGAGCTGGACTCAGTAGTTTTCTGTCCAAATCCGAAGGTCGTCAACACAAAGCACAACCGATTTGAAAGCTGGTGGCTCAACCGATGGTCGGAAATCGGCTGAATCGACAGCGGGCAAAGTCGTGCGGCTTGACAGAGGAATGTCGCGTGCTCCACATTCTCACGCGCTTTTTAGCCACACCAATGCCCCTGACGCGCGAAAGTATCCAGGTTATCATGACGGAAAAGTACGCGATTATCACCTACGGGTGCCAAATGAACGAACACGATTCGGAAATCATGTCCGGTTTGTTTGAAAACCGCGGCATGAAGCGGGTTGAATCGGAAAACGACGCCGACGTGATTGTGTTCAACACCTGCACGGTGCGCGATGGCGCCGAGCATCGCGCCTATGCCCGGGTCCAGACGCTCAAGTCGTTGAAAAAAGCCCGCCCCGACATGGTGATCGCTTTGTGTGGCTGCGCAGCCCAGGACAAGGGCCTGGAACTGCTGGAAAAATTCGAGCACATCGACCTCGTGGTGGGCACGCGCGATTACGTGAAGATCGATCAGTTGGTCGAGGAAGTTCGCCGCACGAATCAACGTCTGGTGGCGATCGAGGACTTGGACAAACCGCTAAGCCTGCCAACCATTCCCGTGCGCCAATCGGGTCTGAAGGCGTTCGTGAACATCATGTTCGGCTGCAACAACAAGTGCACGTTCTGCATCGTGCCGCAAACGCGCGGGGACGAATACAGCCGTTCGATTGACGAAATTGTCGCCGAAGTTCGCCAACTGGCCGCGCAAGGTTACCGTGAGGTCTGCCTGCTTGGCCAAAACGTGAATTCCTATGTCGATGCACAACGCCACGATTTCAGCGACCTGTTGCACGCGCTGAACGAAATCGATGATATCTGGCGGATTCGCTACACCACGTCGAACCCGAAGAGCGCCCGTGATCGGCACCTGAAGGCTGTCGCCGAGTATGACAAGGTGATGGAAAACCTGCATCTGCCGGTGCAATCGGGTAACAACCGCGTGTTGAAAACCATGAAACGCGCGTACAACATCGAGCGGTACAAGTACCTTGTCGAGATGTTCCGCGATTTGTGCCCCAACGGGTCTTTGACCACCGACATGATTGTTGGGTTTCCTTCCGAAACCGAGGAAGAATTCCAGGACACGTTGCGCCTGACCGAAGAAATTCGCTATGATCAACAATTTATGTTCATGTATTCGCCGCGTCGGGGCACGGTGGCTGCCGACACGATGGTAAACGACGTGCCGCTTGCCGTGAAGAAGGACCGTCTGCAACGTCTGATCGAATTGCAGGAACGCATCAGCCTGGAAGTCAACCAAAGCGAAATTGGGCGCGTGCATGAAGTTCTGATCGAAGGCCCCGCGCGCCGAGGCGACGACATGATGGGGCGTACGCGTACCGATAAGACGGTGATTGTACCGGGATCGTCCGATTTGGCAGGGCAACTGGTCCAGGTTCGCGTGACCGAAGCGTGGAAACACACGTTGAAAGGCGAGATTGTGGTGCCGGAATTGGCGAGCACGTAATTTTTTCCCGATTCATCAAACGGTGTACAAAACCGGCGTGATTTCTTTGAAAATGGGACGATGTTCCTGTTGCCAGGGTGGGGGGGCGTCGCGGCAAGCTAACGGAAAACCAATCAACTCCAAACCGTTAGTGAACAAATTGCGCCATGACCGTTGAACCTTTGGTAGAAGAAAAGCAAGTTCCCTGCTCTGTCGATTTTGCCACCAATTACATCGAATCGGGTCGGATGCGAGCGTTTCGCGGCAAGAAAATCAAGAAAGTCATCATCCCCGACGCGGGCAAACACAGCGAAATTTACATCGTGGATTTTGAAGACGACTCGCGGTATATCCTTCGAGCGTTCGCGCGGCCGTTCGAGTATAAACGCTACCGCGTAGCAATGGATTTTTGCACCGGCAAAGACTTGCCCGTGCCACAGCTGCTGGAATCCGACGACAGTCTGGTGACGCGTTGGCGGTTCAAACGGAAATTTTGCATCGAGAACTTTGTGCTGGGAAAATTGTGGCGCGAAGCGGGCGTGAATGCCGAGACGACGACGCTGATGGTCAAAACGATGGCCAAGCTGCATGGGTTTCAGTCGAAGCAATGGGGAAAGTTCGACCGTCTCCGCACGGATGCGTATCGCCCGCGGTTGCTGCGGCGCGCGTTGGGGTTCCTCGAAGAAATGCCCGACGCTTCGGATTATCACACGGCGCAGGACAAGAAAGTCTGGCGAGAATTTGTGGAAGAACATTTTAAAGTCGTGCCGGACATTAAGAAATTTTCGCTCGTTCATCATCACATTGGCAAAACCGATGTGATTATGGCGAACGATCTGAAGAGTGCGATTATTTTGGATAACATCTCGTTGCGGTACGGACATTTTGCGCACGATCTGGCCGACGTGCTCGACATCGTCGCGCGTGGCAACGCCGACCGTCGCAAGGAAGTCATCCAGGAATACGCCGCGACGCAGAAGTTCCTGCCGAAAGATTTCCCGTTCCTGGAAATCGATCCGTTCTTCCAAGCGGACTATCACCTGAAACGTCTGAACAAAGCGTTCATCAAAGAAAAGACACGAAACGCGTCGTTTATCAAAGACATCGAACGCCACATCGCGGAATTGCGGAAATTGACGGGGTGAGGGAAGCACTTCATTTCCCCCGAGGGCAATATCATACATTCTTCGCTCGGCGGTTGACTTTCCGCCAACAAGTATGCTTCCGTTGAACATTCTCGCGGTTAAGCTCCGCGATTAGACCGAAAACTGAAACAGGATGAAACGGAGGGCAACAGCATGACTACGTTGCTTGAGAAGGCCTTTAGCGAGGCAGCAAGGCTCCCGGAGGTTGACCAAAACGCTTTGGCGAAGTGGGTCCTTGACGAACTTCATTCTGAGACGAAATGGCAAAGAGCGTTCGGGGAGTCGGAGGACGTCCTTGACAAGCTTGCCGACGAGGCAATGGAAGACAAGCGAAAGGGCAAGACCACCTCGCTCGATCCCGTTAACCTGTGAAATCGCTGACGACTGTTCGGTTTTGGAAGTGCTATGCCGACCTGCCGCAGGAGATCAGGCGGCAGGCGCGGGAGGCGTATGCTCGCTTCGAGAAGGACCCGTACTATCCGAGTCTTCATTTCAAGCGCATCCACTCGACTCGGCCTGTCTTCTCGGTCCGGATCAGCGTGGACTATCGCGCCATTGGCATCATCGACGGCGACGAGATCACTTGGTTTTGGATCGGATCGCATGCTGACTACGACAACATTCTGAAACAGTTGAGAAATGCATAACCAGAGCATCCAGGCGACACGGATAATACCCCGTGCCGACCGTGGTGTTGACTTTCCGGCAACAAGTTTGCTTCATTAAAAAATCCTCGCGGCTCAGCTTCGCGATTTGGGCCCAGAGGAGCCCGCAATGCCCAATCAATCGTTCTCAACAGAGCTTTGGCATGGAGACATGGCTGCGCTTCCCGCAGCAGATCGGGAGGCCGCCATCGACCTGCTGATCTTCGCGAGTTTGGAACTGGGCTGCAGGCCATACCATCGAGAATCGAAGCCCAGCGCCTCGTCCGACCGACAGACCATCCTTAAGCATCCGAAGACTGGACACGCATGTCTTGTGCTGTCAGTTGTGCCGAAGGAAGACGATCCATTGCCGTACCGTCTACGAGTTGACTTCTTTGACAGGGAAGAGATGGTTGTTGTTCCGTTTGCGACAGTCCATCGGGCGCCGAACAAGCAGTTCTCCGAGAAGGGCGAAAGACGATTCTTCGTAACCAATGCGGAACAGCAGGATACACTACACACAGTCGTCAAGAACATCATCGCCCTGGAGCATTGAAGGCGTCATAACTTGGCTTCAACCCCGTGGATCTCTCAACTGGGTGATGATCGGGGTCTAACCCCTCGTTCACCCCCCACAACCCCATAAGAGCTGCTCCCATGCCCATTCCCTACGCGCAGGTCCAGACTACCGCCTCGAAGTCCGCGCCCGAATGCGCGACAGTTCCGAGTTACGCACCCCAACCCGAGTGCCATTTGTGACAGGATACCGATTCCCGTCTATTTTCTG
>CAZOKZ010000043.1:0-36565 GCA_964580585.1 uncultured Candidatus Sumerlaeota bacterium
CCCAACAACCAACCCACCAGCGCGACAGGGGCGAGAGCGAACAACGAACAGGGGTTGGGTGCAAATGAAAAATGAAGGAGGCTGACGATTTTTTTACAGGATTCTTATTCTTCGCCCTGGTCCCGGGACATAAGTCGTTGACCCCACTTGAGTTGCCACGCGGTTCCGACGGGAAAAAGCACCAGGATGGGCAGGCCATTATAGGGCCAATCGAGGGCGGCCATGATGAGAAGGCTGCCAATGGTGGCGCTGGCGAGGGCAACAAGGTGTTTGTGAAAGGCAGCGAAGAGCAGGCCGCTGAGAATCGAAGCGATCGGGCTGCCAAAGGCGAGAAACAGGTCGGTGTAAACGATTTCAGGCATGTTCGGCAGCGCGCGCAGCGACGGCAGGCCGGCAATAAATGCCCAGCCGCCTATAAAGGAACCGGCGAGGAAGAAAGCCATCCGGTTGAGAAAACGAAAGAGGGAGATGCCAGCAAGAGCACCGAGCAAAATCCCCGCACCTTGAGCGATCCAGCGGGTTTGTTCGGCGAGGTCAACGTGATTGGCGGTAATCCAGGCGAGTCCAAGCCCAACGGCGGCGCCCAGAATCCCGCCGGTGACCATGAGAATCGCGCGATAGAGAACCCAACCGAAAAGCAACAGCAGGGTTCCGGAAATGAGAAGTTCGGGCGGGGCGGCTTGGATGGCTTCGAGAAGGGGTTGCATGGCAACGACACCGCGGGGAGTTGTGACTCAGGATCGATCAAGCCACGGCGAGCCATCGGTAGAAAGTCAACCCGAAGGAGCCTTTGCTTCCCCTACTCCACCACAAACACCTGCCACGGACCGTCGGGCTTGTGATGAAAGCCCAACTGCGTGTTGCGGGTGGGCGCGAAAAAGCCGTCCACGCCGTTCGAGCGAGCGGTCCAAACTTCGCCAGTGTCGGTGAGTTGAATCAGATCATCGGCTCCGTCGCGGTCCACGTCGGCGACGAACACCCACCAGCCGTCACCCTGGTTAGAGTTATCTTGAAAGTAAAGATCGGGGTTCCAAACGGTGGGAGCGGCAAGTGTTGCTCCGTCCCCAAGCGCAACGCGGGCCTGTGGAAAAGCGATTTCGCACACGTCAAGGTCTCCGTCCCCGTTAAAATCGCCAAAGTGAACGCCTTTGCCATTCGCGGGATCATGCGCGAATCCGGGTGATCCCCACAGTGAAAGCGGCGCGAATGTCGTCCCTATGGAACGCGCCCATGAAATATCGCCTGCTATGTTGTCTATCTGGACAAGATCGTCGGCTCCGTCCCCGTTCACATCGGCGACGAATACGTGAAGCCCGCCAACCGGGTTGTGGCGTAAACTTGTCACCGCGAGAAATTGGGGACCGTCGGGATTTTGTCCAAGTTGCGGCGGTTGTACGGACGAAAGCACACCGGTTGAACTGAGTTGAAGCAATGTATCGGCTCCGTCCCCATCGAAGTCGCCCGTCAAAACGAGGAAACCGCTCTGTGGATCGCTGTGCCACGATACGCCTTGTTTTTCAGGAGGATTGAAGCCCAGGTGCGTGCCGCCTAATGCCGTCCACCATTGTCCCCACGGCGTGATGGTTGCCAGATCGGCGACTCCGTCCCCATTGAAATCTCCGCTCATGGTTTGCCAACCGGTGAATTGATGACGAAAGCCGGTGAAGCCAATTTTCGCAGGGGGGAAAAACCGCTCGGCAGGTCCGAGCGGCGCGAGCCAAGCGTCCGTGTAAGGCGTCAGCGTCAAAAGGGACGGAGTTGGAATCGCGGCTTGCTCGACGGGAGTTCCGGCGATGGCGAAATAGAGCGGTAGCAATGAAGTTGTGCGTGCTTTGATGCGATTTTGCGCCTTGTTGAGCACTTGATTATCCATCAACGTCCATGGTCCATCGGGGGACGGAGCCGAATACAGCGCGAGCGAGTTTTCGTCAAGGTGCCACACTTCACCGTCGAGGTATTTCACCATGATTTCAACATATCCGACGACGATGCCCTTTTGGCTTTCACGGATATAGTTTTCGCGGTCGGTTTCAAGGAACCAATAAACATTGGCTGCGTGATTAATGTTAGAAAGATCGCTGCCACGCCGGGTGATGGTAGCAACTTGCAAACTGGCGTCATCTTTTCCAAAACCGCTGCCGTCCGTAAAATCAACCCAAAGTCGCGATGACGGCGACGACTGCGTGCCGTTGCCCAGGTATCCAATTCCCGAGGGGGGCGCATCTCCCGCACGCGCGAACGAAGCGTAGGTGGCTTGCTGGGATGTGCCTGAACCGAAGAGGATGTAAGATTTTTCTGCCAAAAAGGTGGTACCGATCAAGGCGTCTTCAAATCCATCACCGTTAAAGTCCCCTATAGCCGAAGTGTCATATCCAAATCGATCTTCAGCATTTTCACCTTGTATTGTAGTTGCGACAATTTCAATATTTTGAGGGTGAGAATTCTGCTCAAGTTTTGCGGAGACAAAGTAACAACGACCAATATAAGCCGAATTGTCACGCTTTGCACCTGCGGCTGATATCACATAGTCAATTACTGAATCACTATTGATATCACCGATACCATTTACAACCCCACCAAGAATATCTAAAGTTTCAGTCCCATAATACACTTTCCTAACGAATGAATCATTCGGCAAATCAATCTCACTTTCACAGTCCGTCTGGCCGAATAATATATATACTTCGCCGGAAGAATATTTACCATAAATATCCGCACCTGGAGCTCCTACGGCGTAATCAGATAAGCCATCTCCACTAATATCACCGATTCCAGCTATACCATAGCCTGAAGCATCATACTCGCGATGCCCATGAATTTTAAATCCATCAGAACATTTGTTTGAAATCAGTGATATTTGCGAAGGCCAATTAGTTGAATGTCCATATAATATATTGGTCTCTCCAGCCACCCTTTTACCATCATGTACAAAACGTATATTGCTAATCATTATCTCATTAGCTCCATTACCATCAATATCACCTCCTGCGGCAATCCGATAACTATCAACCAATGGGATGGGGTTATTATCATTGGTATCAAGAATTCTAAATCCGTTATTTCCATTTACCGCGCTTAGTGGAAAATTTTCGTCCCAATTTACTTTCCCAAATATCACATGGAACCCATTATGATTCAATTGACGGACTGCAAAATCGTCGAAACCATCACCATTAACATCCCCAAGACCCTTGAGGGCAGTCGTCCTACTTTCACCAACCTTGAAACCATATTCACCATCTAACTTACTCAAATCAACACCATGCGGGTATCCACCTTCTTTCCCAAAAATAACATATGTTGCTAATCCATGATATCCTCCCAATACAAAATCGCTAATTCCATCACCGTTAACATCTCCTATTCCAGAGCAAAAACTTCCAATTTGTTCGTCTGAATCAACGCCTCGGATCGCAAATCCTTCCGAAGATTGATGCTCATAGGAAAGATTGTTTAAATAAAAGTTGGGTTCCATTGGATTGGGGGTGCCAAAAAGAACATATACAGCCCCACGAAATTGAGGTACGGTAGGTGCTGGAAATCCAATTCCTCCTATTTCATGATCTTTCTCAAAACCAGTTTGTGGAAAAGCGGATTTATTACCAATAGCAATATCATCAAATCCATCCCCGTTAACATCACCGATACCAGCAATATCATGTGCCATCCCGTGAATACGGACCCCATTGCGTCCATCCAGGTTGGAAAGTTCAAATGGTTGTGGCAGTTGCGCCTGCGCTGGGGTTGTCAGCAATCCGGCGGCCACCAGCCCCGCGGCGGCAACTGTTCGGCAAGCGCGCGCGAGGTTTCGTTTCCGCCACTCGGGAGAGTGGCGTTCCCACGGGGGACGATTTTTGAGATGGCGATTTCGGTGCGGACGTGTGGCGGTGGGCATGATGGGTTTCCTCCCCGGGGCGGCGGCGAACGGCCTTTCCTCTCTCTGCGTCACAGTTTGGCGCAGGAAACGAATACCGTCAATGCCAACCGCTTGCGGGTGTGCGGAGTGGGTTGATCGCAAAGGCGCAAAAAATGTGGTGGGTACTCGGTTGGAGAACGCGGTGGATTTTGAAAATTTCGCTTCAAAGCGGGACGCGATTGGACAGAATGGACGAACTTCGCAGCACACGTAGGTAAAAGTGTGAAATGACGGCTTGCGCTGGCGAGAATAGGGGGATTTGCAAACATCTGATTTTGATCGAGTTACGAAAAACGCAACAAGCCTAATGAGACGCCACTAGGCCGGGTAAAGGACGGTTAAGGTACGGCTAAAGGCCGGTGGAAAACCAACGCAGGGCGACTTTTGCCCGGTTCAGGGAAAAGGCGGCGGTGCCTGGGGGAATGCTCTCTCGGTACCGGCTGCAAGAGTGGTCTTGTGTTCCTACGGGGGAATGGGTGACGGTGACTTATCGATTTTGCCAAGGGAGGATGGTGGCGGATTTGAACGATGAAAAACGAAATCCCGGCGTTTTGGCGCTGGATGTGGGTGATGTGCGGATTGGGGTGGCGGTTTCGGAGTCGCGGATTATCGCGACAACGCTGGCGGCGATCGATCGACGCAAAGGGCGCAAGGAAACGTTGAATGCGATCGAGGTTTTGGTCGAAAAATACCGGGTGGGGACGATTTTGCTCGGACTGCCGTTGTTGGAAAAGGGCATCGAAGGCGCGCAGGCCGAAAAAACACGCGCGTTCGGGCGGTCGTTGGCGCGGCGGTTGCCAAGTCCCAGGATCGAGTTTTGGGACGAACGGTACTCGTCCAGCGAGGCACGCGATATTTTGGACGGCGGGTCGCGTGTGGAAAAAGGGCGGATCGATTCGGTGGCGGCGGCGATAATTTTGCAAGGTTACCTGGATAGTCAGGAAAAATCGAAAAAGACATAACTTCGCGGGAACATTCGCGTTCCCCATTTTGTCCAGAACAGTATCGAGAGGAAAACATGATGAAGTGGAATGTGAAAAAAGCAATTCGCGTGGCTCAGTGCGCCGTTTTTGGGGCGGCGATGATTTTTGTGGCGGGGTGTTTTGGTTCGCAAAAACATCCGGACTTCCTTGTGCCGCAGGAAGACACGGTGGAAGCGCAGTTTAATGTGGCGCAGTCGCAGGAGCGCGGGGCGCGGGGCATTTACGACAAGGCCAAGCGTCAGGGTGAACTGGAAAAAGCCGTAATCGCTTATCAGGCTGTCGAAGATCGTTTTCCCGACGATGCGAAATATACACCGGCGGCTTCGCTGTTCATTGCAAATATTCAGCAGGAAATCGAAGAGCACGAAAAAGCCATCGCCCAGTATGAGCACGTGTTGCAAACGTTTCCGGACGACGAGGAAGTGCGTTTGAGCGCGTTGCTTGGCATGGGAATTAGTCTGGATGAATTGGCGCGACCCGAAGAAGCGCAGGTTTATTATAAAATGCTGATCGATCAGTATCAAGCGTCGAGCGATCCGCGGGTGTTGCAAATGGTGGAGACGGCACGCAAGCGCTATCGCCAGATTCGCCCGCGATAGGACGTTTTCGTTTTCCGAATTTCGGCGTTGCGCGTCGAACTCGAGCTCAGGTCACGTATAACATATACGCTCCCTTCGCCTTCGACTTGCGCACCTTGAATTTCAAAAAACGTTAGCCGTCCCAACCACGAGCAAGCATGGGGGATTTCGGAAATGCCGCAAAGTTGGTACAAAAGGGGACGGAGAACTTTACTGGCTACGTTTCTGTTGAGCGTTGCGGGCAATGCGCAGGCGAAGATTGACCTGGTAACGTTGCCCACGCGCGGCGAAACGCAACTGACGATTTACAACAGCCAGGATTTGACGCTCGCCCGCGAACGGCGCCCAATGATGCTAAAACAGGGGCGCAATGAAGTCCAGTTTTCGTGGGCGAATACGACGATCGATCCCTCATCGTTGAAACTGGAACTGATCGAAAAGCCCGCGGGTTACGCGTTGCTCGATGCGCACTACCCCGCTTACACAACCGATATGATTATCTGGACCATCGAGGCGCCAAGGGACGGAGCCGTCGAAGTCGAGATTTCGTATTTCGTTTCGGGCGTTTCCTGGCGCGCGGATTATTCGGCGTTGGCCAACGCGGACGAAACGATGTTGCGCCTGGAGCCGAATTTTACGCTGACCAATAATAGCGGTGAAGAATTCGAACGCGCGAAAACCCGCCTGGTTGTTGGTGATGTGAATTTGGTGGAGTCAATTACGGGTTTGGCGTGGTCGTTTTTTGTCACAGAAAGACGGGATCAAAAAAAGGATCACTTGAATTATTTCTACGCAAAAAACGAAGGGATGGATGAGGATATAATCAGTGATGCTCCCATCGATCCGTTTAGTTCTGGCGGTGCTTTTGCCGATGCTTTCGCCGCTAGTTCTCCTTTCCAAGAAGGCATGGAGAAAGCCAAAGAAATCATCAAAGCATCGGTTTCCGAATACCAGCTTTATACCGTCGAAGGGACGGAGACGATCCCAGATGGGTGGAGCAAGCAGTTGCCGAATCCGCGAATTGACGAAATTCCCATCGAAGTAAGTTATGAATACAATCCCGCCGAACATGGTTCGAGTGTTGTTAAATTCTATAAGTTCAAAAACGACTCGGAACATCAGTTGGGCGAGGTGCAGTTGCCGGAAGGAACGTATTATGTTTATTCCGACGACGCGAGGGACGGAGTTTGTTTTGAGGCCTCCTACGAACATCAATATGTTCCCGTTGGCGAAGACGTGGAACTGAATTTACAAAGCGATGGGCGCGTTATCTTGGAACAGCGCACGATGAACGAACATCGCGATCATTTCGAGTACGACAACCAAGGGAATGTAATTGGATTTGACATCATTAACGATGTCGAGTTGGAAATTCGGAACTCCAACGAACGAAATATTCCGATAAAAATCACCCTTCCCATGAACCAAAACGATTGGGAGATTGTCCAATGCACCGACGACTTCAAGAAAGTTGATGCGCGGACAGCAGAGTGGGAAATACGCGTGGAAGGCCTGAATAAGAAGGTGATTCGCTACACGTTGGTGACGCGAACGGGCAGCCGCAACCGAACGAAATCTTGAGATTTGATCGACTTTATCAAACGGGAGAAAATACAATGAGTCCCAAAACCAAACGAAGCGCGCGATGGTTCACCGGGTGGTTGATGGCGGGCGGCATGCTGCTGGCAACCGCAACGGCACAGGCGAAAATCGACCTGGTAACATTGCCTTCGCGCGACAAAACACAGCTTTCGATTTACAAAAGCGAGGACCTGACGCTCGTGCGCGAGACGCGAACATTGACGTTCAATCAGGGGAAAAATGAAATCCAATTTTCCTGGGCGAACACGTTGATCGACCCGACGTCGCTGCAAATTCGCATGGTGAAGAACTCGCCCGATTTCCGCGTGCTCGATGCGAGTTACCCATCGAATTCGCAGAACACCATTGTGTGGAACATCGACGCTAAAACCGAAGGGCAAGCACAGGTTGAAATCACGTATTTCGCGTCGGGGCTGAATTGGCGTGCAGACTACACGGCTATTGCGAATAACGATGAATCGCACCTTCGCCTGGAACCGAATTTTACGATTTTCAATAATAGCGGCGAAGAGTTCGAAAACGCGCAAACGCGTTTGGTCGTCGGCGAAATTAATCTGGTGGAAGCGATCGCGGAATTAGCACGGCGTGGAATCATCTCGGGAGAAAAAGCACAAGAATTCCGCCAACGCGCAGCAAAAACTGTCATGGCAAAACGCGAAATGATGGACATGGCCGCGCCGTCTGCCTTTGGCGCCATGATGGAAATGGACGAGGCGAAAGAAATTATCAAAGCGGCGGTTTCCGAATATTATTTGTACACCATCGAAGGGACGGAAAACATTGCAAACGGATGGGGCAAACAATTGCCAAATCCGCGCGTTGACGAAATCCCCATCGATGTAAGTTACGAATATAATCCTCGCAAATACGGCGATCAGGTAATTAAGTTCTATAAATTCAAAAACGACACGGAGCATGAACTTGGCGACGTTCCCATGCCCGAAGGCGCGTATTATGTTTACAGCGACGACGGACGCGATGGCCTTCGTTTTCAGGCTTCTTACACCCATAAGTACATCCCTGTCGGCGAAGACATCGAATTGCAGTTAGGCAGCGATGGTCGCGTGTTATTCGAACCGCGCGAAATGAGTATGAAACGAACTAACTTTGAATACGACACGTATGGCAATGTGATCGGCTATGACATTGTGCGCGAAATGGAGTTAGAAATTCGCAACTCGAATGCGCGGACGATTCCAATAAAAATCACGTGGCCTCTAACGCGCGAGGATTGGGAAATCACCAAAACGACATTGGAATATAAGAAAGTCGATCGGGAAACGGTCGAATGGAAATTGGACGTTCCCGCTTTGGACAAAAAAGTCATCGCCTATACTCTCGTCACACGCACCGGCAGCCGCGACCGCGTGAATAAATAACACATCGACGGAATATACTTAAGGAGCACGATCATGAAAAAGAATATCCTGGTTGCCGGAATGTTAATCGCAGGAATGATGTACTGGTCTCCGTCCCTTGCGCTGGCACGAACGAAACTGGTGACCTTGCCCGACCGCGCGAAACTGGTTGTGAATCTGGAAAACCCAAACTATAGTTTACTGTACGAAGAGCGCGACATCACGTTGCAAAAAGGCACGAATTACGTCGATTTTTCCTGGCAAGGCGTCTCGATCGACAAGAACTCGATCCAGCTTTCGTTGATGAGCCACCCCGGCGATGGACCCGAAGCGACGAAGATGATCAGCGTGGCGTTTCCACCCAACGAAGCGGCACTGACGTGGCAGCTTTATTCGCCCGAAGCGCGCACGGAAACAATTCGCGTGTCGTATCTGCTCTACGGTGTTAACCGCGAGCAGTCGTACGAGTTCACAGTGAATGCGGCCGAGACTCAGGCAACGTTCCAACAATATTTCCAGATGCGAAACGAAAGCGGCGAGGACATGGATGACGCGGCTATTCGCATAGCACAGGCCGAGGACTGGAATCGCTCGGTCGATTCAGGCGAAACACGACGTTTCCTTTCGTTTGAAAACCGCGCGTTGCCAATCACGAAACTCTACATCACCAAGCCTCAACCGTACTCGAACCGAGGCGAGGACGGCGAAATCATTTCGATGGTGTACGAAATCGAAAATAACGAGACAAACGGTCTGGGCAAATTCAAACTCGATTCGGGCAAAGCTCGTATTTATAGCGAAGATCCCGACGGCAGCACGATTTTCATCGGCGAAGATTACCTCGCCGAAACGGCCGCGGGAGAAAAAGCCCAGCTTTCACTGGGAACCGTAAAGGACGTAGTGCTCAAACGCCGTATCATGTCGGACACCCAGGAAAACCGCCGCTATAATTCCAGCAAGCGCGTGGTGCTTTACGACCGTGTGGTGCATGTACGTTACGAAATCGAAAACTTTAAGGATAAACAAGCAACGGTGCGCGTGGTTGAAACGTTACCGGTGGACGCGGAACTGGTCGAAATCGATAACAAGAACGTAACGACCGAGCGCAAGAGCGGGCAGGAGTTGGAGATCAACATCACGCTCGATCCGCGCCCGGCGGATGCGAAAGAAGAAGTCCCCGTGCGTGAAATCAACATGATTTACAAGGTGCGCGACGTGGTGAACTAAGAACGTCATTCGCATATTCCAAATCTCTGTGTTGTCCCGATTGTCAACTCAACGGATGCATGATCCGAAAGGCGGGCCGAAATTGGCCCGCCTTTTGCCCTACAACGTAACATGGAGCGGTCGGGAATTCTTCTGATGGAGTCACGGACAATGAAGCGTTCAGGTTGGAAACGCATGGTATTGACGGGATTGGTTCTGGCAACTGCCGGTCTGGGCATTGGCTTGGCGTTTGGGCCGGAAGGCGAAAATTCCGACCGCGCACCAATGCGTCAGCCCGATTGGCAGCAAATAGAAAAAGACCGCGCAAAAGCTTTCTCGGAAATCGAACGGATTGCCGAGGATTTACGCGCCCAGGGACTCGATCAACGGGCCGACGAATTGTTGGAAGCCGCTCATACACTAAACGGTCCGCCTCCCATGGAAGGCAAAGTTCGCAGCTATTCTCCCGACGGGATGACTGAAGAAACGCGCCGCTCGCTTCGCCGCCAGGCCTCGAAGGTAATTCGCTCACTGCACGAAATTGGCGACCAGATGCACGAGTTCCATGAGCGTGAACGCGAGTTAGAAAAGCAGTCTCGAGAAATGGAAAAAGCCCGTCTGAACATGGGCACGAAGGACAACGGGCTTAATCGAGGCTACCTGCTTGATGAAGAATCCATGAAAAACTGGGAAACTGAGCATGAAATGGCAGTAAAGGAACTGGAAATCGACCGCACTGCATGGATGAAGGACTTGCGAATGCAGGCCGAGGGCTCCATCGGCGACATCGACAACATCATTGAGGGGATGGATGCCGTGTTGGCCGAAAATCCCGAGATGGAAAAATTCCTGGGGCGCGTTCGCGAACAATTTATCACGTTACGGGATTTCGCGCAAAATCCCCCCGATGACGATGAAGAGTTCCTTTCGGAATTGGAGGATATCCTAAAAGGTTTCCGCGATATCGACCAACGCGGCGACAACCGACGGGAATTTTCGGAGCAAAAACGCGACGACAAGATGAAGTATGTGGAACGGGAAATTCAAATGCTGCGCGATCGGCTGTCACGATTGGAAAACGAACTCAATACGGTGGAAGACGGCGGCGCCATGATGTGGGGTCCGCCGATGCCGGACGGACCGCCGGACGACCGCCCCCGAGATGGCGCTCGCGGAATGCGGGGCGGGTCGCGAAATGGCGAAGGCCGGATGCAGAATGGGGCACCTCCATTGCCGCCTTTGCCGGACGAAAACCGGCATTGAGTTCACTCTAAAACTTTCGCCCCCCTGGCGAAAACCACACCGCTCGATGCGGCAAGAGGCGTTCCAAATGGAACGCCTCTTGTGCGTTGCGGTACGATGGAAGTTGAAGTGCCTGCTGTCGCGTTGCAGAATTCAGCGTAAATGCTCGAATCCGTCCGAACGGCAAAGCCAACCGGTCAGACTGAGACGTTCACGTTGGGTTGGGAGGACTTCGTGGTAGAATACTTCGCTCAGAAACACCATCAATGTCCCGCCCATGGGAAGAAAATCCTGGTACAAATCGGTTCGCTCTCCGTGGGTATAGACACGTAACACCCCGCCGTCTTCGGGGCTCCAATCCTGGCTGAGATACATCAGGCAGGTAAGTTTGCGACGCGGTTGCTCCTGGAAACAATCCAGGTGGCGTTTATAAAATGAGCCCGGGGGAAAACAGGCGAAATGGGCCTCGAACCGAAACGCGCCAAGAAACAGACTTCGGTTTACGGCCAAACGCAACGCCTCGATAAACTGCAGGTACCGCTTCACATGAGGGCAAGGATCGGACTCTTCGATCCACGAAATTTTGTCCGTCCGAATCTCGGGGCGGACAGCCATGCCTTCACCCCGGCCAATACCTGCCTGGCGATATTTGCCTTCCTCCCACCGTTTCGAGGCTGTCGAGGCCAAAGCCGCAATTTCGTGCGCTTCCAGAAATCCCGGATTGTATGACCAACCGTCCTTGATCAAGTCCTCAACCACTTTGTCCAGTATTGACTGGGACTTAAGCTCCAAGGTCTCCAACATCTTTGTTTTCTCCAGTTATGAGCAATCACGAGCAATTGCTGTTTGCCAGGGTAAGCGTTCCAGCAAAGGGGTTGAAGTTGTCAAGCCCAGGCGTGCAACACCGCTTCATCGTCGATAGAATTTTCACTCGACCACCATTTCAGCCACACACTCCTCTTGTGTCGGTGGGAGAAAAAAACGATAATTCGAGTCCTGAATTCGACCGACGGATGGCCCATTTGACGCCGCGTAAAAGCATCCCCCAGCTTATAGAAGAACTCGGTCACATGAATCCGAAAAAGCGCGAGCAGGCCGCGACGGGGCTCGGGCAATTGGGCATCGCCGCACGTGGGGCAATCCATGCCTTGACGATCACGCTGTGCGAGGGTGAGCGAGTGCTGGCCTGGAAGGCCGCCGTGGCCCTCCGTGCCATCGGGTTGGGAGACGATGAAGCCATTCTCGACCTCATCATGGCGCACGCGGAAAAAAATCAGAATATCCGTGCCCCTGCCGCTCATGCGCTCGGTGGACTGAACAGCGAAGCACGCGACATGGTGCCTCGAATTGTCAAATTGCTGTCCGATCGGCGGGCTCCCGTGCGCGAGGCAGCTTGCTTTGCATTAAGCAAAATCGGTCCCGATGCCACAGCCGCCATTCCCCAACTCGATAAGCTGCGCAAGGACCGCGACTTCCATGTCCGGCGTCAGGCGGTGATCGCTTTGGCTTCGATCGGGTCCGTTGAACACGATTCGTTGGAGGAGTATCGCAGCAAAATGGATTCGGACGAAAACTTCACTCGCGAACACGAGGCGTTTTCATCCGGCGAAGTCGATCTGCGCGAATTGCGCTCGGGACTAAGGCGCAAGTTGGACGATATCATCCCGACGGAAAAAGCGGACGACGGCAAGGACGACGAATTCGACGAGATCGATGACTACGACGAACCCCTAACCCAGGAACTGCCCACGGCTGCTTTTGCTGCCTTCACGTCGTCGGATGCCATCAACGCCAATTCGCTTTCGCACTTGAAAGACGGATTGCGCGACCCCAAACCCCAGGTGCGCGAGGCGGCGGCCTATGCTCTTGGCGAACTGGGAACCGACGCCAAGGAAACCGCTCCCCTGCTTCTCGAAGCTCTGCGCGATTCCGACGCCAATGTGCGCAAAGCAGCCTTTTTCGCGATCCACAAAATCATCAAATGATAAGTCGTTTACGACTTTATTCCACCCCGCAATCGAACAACGAATAACGTGGCGTAATAACACAACACGGGAACCAGATGAAAATGATACCGCTGTTGCCCCATGAAAAGCATGGTGATGACGAGCGTGTAAATCGTGAGCGCTTCGAGATAAACGCTGACGGGCTTTCGCGCCGCGCGTCTCCAACGGAAAATAAGCAACTCCGCTATCGCCAGGAATAACACGGGATAATAAAACGCGTGGGTGGCCAAGCGCGCAAAGCTTGGAAGAACCGCCGGTATTGGATGTTCGAGTTCATTGAACGCCCAACTGGTCCAGCGGGTGTCGGTAATCATCATCATCACGATTTTGCGAACATACAGAATCGGAATCCGCTCGGGATTTTCACGAATATATTTCCATCCCAAGTGAAATCCCATACGGCTGCGTTCAATTTCGTCTTCGATAGAGGACGTGACATCGACGGCCGGGTCGAGCATCTCTAACCCCGTGCCGTTGGTAATCGCGTTATGCCCGTGATAGAAATTCACCCCACCGTTGGTGGAAAGCGGCGTGAACGCGCCCAACGCCTGCGCGTTGCGAATCCCCCAGGGAAATACCAACAGAGCCGCTCCGATTCCAATCAATGCGTAAACAAAGAAAGCACGTTTGAATCCAGCTCGCTTCCACGCAATGGGAAACAACGCAAGGGGTAGCAGGGCAAAATTCGGTCGCATGAGAGAACACACGGCGAGGATCAGCCCCATTCCCAGCGAAAGCATGATGTTGCGGCGCGAGAAGTTAACGGGAAAGTATTCCTCCAACAACACGAGAAACAAAAACAGCAAAAACGTAGCGGGAATTTCAGTACACAGCAGTGAAGTGTATCCAATTTGGGAGGGAAACATCGCCACAAGTATCGTCGTCAACCGCGCGACAGCTTCACCCGAAATGCTTCGCGTCAACCGGTAGATCAAATACACCGTCCCCGTCCCCCATACGATGTTGAGCAACTTGGGAATCCAATATGTTTGACCAAAAATGGAATATAAAGCAGCCAGATAAACGGGGTAACCCGGAGGACGATACGCTGTCGGCGTTCCATCGGGAGTGACGTATGCGCCGAGTTCGATCATCCGCACGGCAAGACCATGGTATTCGGCGTAATCGCTGAATGGCAACGACGGAACCAGCAAAACCCAAAGCAGTCGGATCAGGGCCGCCCCGCCCAATACCGTTCCCAAAAACAGAGGAACGGGAATACGCTCCAGCCGATCCACCACATCTCCCCAAAGCACGCCGAGCTTTGCACGAAAGACGAGAATCGCCCCTAAACACAAGGCGATCGGCAAAGCCATGGTGGAAAAGTACTCGACCAAACGAATCGTCGCAGGCGCAAGTTCACCGTCTTTGGATAATGATGCGGCCACCTCGACCAACGTCTGTCCAGGCAACAAGCCGACAATCCCCGAACATAGTGCCGTAAAAGCACACGACCAAAAAACCGCGTTTCGCTCGACAGAAACCAAAGGCGGAATCATCGGGACGGTTTCAACAGAGATGTCGATTTCGTTTGAAGTCATGTGCTCACTTGCAAAATGGGGACGGAGATCATCTTCTCCGTCCCCATGGTAATTTTCGCACGACGATTGCCTTCGGTTTCTGGATTAGTCATCCGTCCAGGGATCGAGTTTGCCCGCCGCCCATTTTTCACAGAAGCGGAGGATTTCGTCCTGGTGCGGGCCGCGTCCCTGGCGCACGTAATAGCCGGAGACTGCTTTGCCGACGACAAGCGAATCCTGGGGCGAAAGCCCCATCAGGCGACCGAAGCAGTAACCACCGTTGAAGTGATCGCCCGCGCCCGTGGTCAGCTTTGGATTCGCGCACAACGGGCCGTCAATCGATCCGCTGCCATCGTTTCCGACCGCCGCCGCGCAGGTGCGTGGGTGCACCACGATTTCCGGAATACCGGTTTTTTCACGCAAACGTTCGATGCGCGCCAACATCCCGGCATGATCTTCGGTGCCGTACTCAACGCCAAACGCTTCGCAAACTTCAAAGCTTTCCTTTTCGTTGAGACCAAGAATCGGAGTGGCCTTGGCGCGGTCGAACGTCGCGATGACTTCGATGGCCTCGCGCAAATCTTCTTTCGGGCGTTTTTGCGGATCGCACAGGTCGAAGAAGAAATAACGCGGTCCCGCGTCGCCAATTGCCAGCAGACGTTTGACGATTTCGCGCCAGACGCTGGTCAGGTGCGGGATCATCGTCCAGTTCACGAGCGCCACAATATCCGCGCCGCGCAGAAAATCGTCGAAATTCGATTCGCCGCCTACACGCTTCACGATGTTTTCGTACGTAATTTCGTTCAACGTCTCCAGCTTGCCGTGCATGATCTTGCCGTCGTCGAATTCCGCCGCGATTGTCACGGCTGCATCGGCAATCCCGACCACTTCACCATGGTCTTCGAGACTGGCGAAAACGGGATTCAAGACCGGATGACCGACAGCCCCCACATAGCGCACCTGAGTTCCCAAACGGCCAAGCGCATCGCTCATCAGCGGACCGTTGCCGCCCATTTTGATCTGGTGCACAACTAATTCAACGTTGGTCGATTTGCCCGCGGCAGCAGCCAAGCGTTCGGCGTATGCTTTGATCGTACGAACGGGCGTGTAAGTCTCGAAATCTTCACGTTGGTCCACGACCTGGACGATTTCATCGATAAAACCATCGAATCCAACAAATGCCTTGGGGGCGATGGGTTGCGTTTTAAAGGCGTTGCTGAGCGCCTGGGCAGCGGTACGGATCAATTCAGGTGACGTCATTTCGTTTTATTCCTTCGTTTCTTACATTTCAGGTCGCGGTGGATCGATTTCTCGACCGGTTTCAAGAGGCCGTGTTATTTTTTATGGCGGTCTGCGTTGTCATCGATCGGCAACCGCGAGAGTTGGATCATATTCGCGTGTTTCCAGGCCGGTCGCCAAGCGGTCGCTTCCCGCACATCTTCGATTTTCCACTTCTGCGTGCGTGCATCCCAGGAAATGGCGACGACCCAATCGGTCGGAGGCAAGCCTGGGTTACGCAGACTGGGAACTTCCGCGATTAGAACCGCTAAATCTCCATCGCGCGGACTGGAATCGGGCCGATGGATGAACTCCGGCTCGTCGAACGCCTGCGCCACCTTTCGCATGGGCAACGCATCATCGCCGACCAGCAACTCCTGCATCCTCAGATGGAAATTACTGGGGCTTTGCTCTCCCCTTTCTCGTTCGTACATTTCACCCGAGTAGGTTCTCAGCAATTGCTCGCTGTCGCCGCGCAAGCAGGCATTCCTCCAAGAAGCCCATGTTTCCAACGGACTGCTGTAGGCTTCAAAGGAGACCGGGCTGCTGGATTTCTTCAACAACTCGACGATGCGTTCATCGGTTTTTCGCTGCTGGACAAGGTGAACCGCCCATTTAATGCCGCCCCAAACCACTGCCACCAGCAAAACCACCGCCGCTGCCTGCATCAATTGCCGCTTCGTGCGGCGCCATTCCTCTAATTCATGCTCGCGGGCTTCTTGGCGGGCCTCCTCCCTGCGGCGCAAGGAGGATTTATTTTTCTCGTCATTCTGAGCCTTTTGTTCAGCCTCGTCCAACTTCGCCTGACGCCGTTCCACGGGATCTTTCAACTTGTCCCAATCGCGACGCCTTCCCTTGCGAATGTCTTCAATATCCATCGGCTTCCTCTTCGGTCCTGGCGACCTGCGCCCGAGCAGTATGGGAATCCCGCCCCGCCATGCAAGCGGAGAGACAGACGGAAAGGAAGGAATTCTCATTTCATAAGTGATCTTTCGATTGCGATTTCTTACTTCCGAGAATCAATTGCTAATTTATTACAATGCCATCGAGCTGGAATTTACAGAGGAGAGATCATGTCCACGAGAAAGCTCAAACTGGAACGCATTCTTCACTTAGGCGGTGCAATTGTTTGTATGCTGATGTTTGGCATATCCACCCCGCGTGCGGAGGAATCGAAAGTTTCATCCACTACAGAAACCGCTAGTCCGAAAATTTCACGTCAAGAGCGCCTAAAAGCGCACGAAGAGCGGGTGCATGAAATCATCGCGGAGCGCAAAGCACGGCAGGCGGAATGGGAGGCGTTGGATAAGACTGAATGGAACAGGAAGTTCGATGCGTTCGTAGCCAGACTTGACGATCCAAAGCTGGTTGAATTGGCGAACGCGCATCGTGACAATGGAATGTACATACTTTGGAGAAATGAAACCAAGGATTCTTCTAAAAAATCTTTGCTCGACGAATACTATTTTTTACGCGCATGTAATTTTCCAGCTGAAGTCACGACCGAAGTGATCCGCAATCTGCCCGAATCGTTCTTTACGGGAGAAACTTTCGAAGATATAAAATTCGCAATTATACCTTACTACAATACAGGAAAAGAAAAGGAAGAAGAAAACCAGGCCGTTGTTCGCATTTGCGAAAAAATCTTGTTTGATCGATTTTTCAGTCAGGAAAATACAAGAAATGTCGCAGGCATATACTTAACTTTGGCGGAAGAATGCGCAGTCAGCCAAATCCTGTGCGACGAAAATCCACAGGCTATTGCTCGATGGGGTACTTATCAAAAACTTCGCCCGTATTATCCCCTCCCATTTATACTCACTTCCTATCCGTCTTTGCCGAGTCAGCGCATGTACCGAAAAAAAAGTGCTATTGTCGAAGCACTTCGCCAACCAACGGAGACGATGATATTCGGACACGATCTCGGTCCGCTATTTGAAGAACACCAATTGCGCCAATCGCTCAAAACGGACTCAACACCTTCTCCTCCATCCACTCCTTCTGAAAACGCAAAGCCTCAATGGAGAGACACCCGACAGGAACGCCTGAAGGCTCACGAAGAACGTGTCAAGTCGCTCATCGGGGAACGTAAAGCGCAGCTTGCTGAATGGGCGGCGATGGATAAAACGGAGTGGATCGAAAAATTTGATGCTTTTATTGCGACGCTTGACGATCCAGAATTGGTTCAAATCGCCGAACAGCATCGCGCTGTTGGAATGCTAACACTCTGGCAAACTAGTCTGAAACAAGCGGAAGAGCAATCTGGGTTCGATCATCTTGAGTTTTTGAGAAAGTGCGGAATGCCCAACAAATTCATCGTTCAGGAAATGCAGAAAATTCCACCCGAGGAATTTAAGTTCGCCAACCTGCTGGGAGTCAGTGAAACGATGGCACGCTTTACCATGTACAGCAGTGACGACGCCCGGCAATTGCAAACAATCGAAAACAATGAGCGTGACTTTATAGAAAGTTATTTCTCCAACTCAACTGCACCTCATGCATTATATCTGCTTTCATTGGCAGAAATCTGTGCCTATAATCTGGAAAAACACGGCAACGATTCCGAAGCTGCCACGCGTCGCGCCAATTACCAGTTGCTGCGCGAAACCTATCCTGCGCTTCCCGAAGTTTGTTCACTGATCAAAGCGCGCATTCATGCACCAGCGGTAAAATTCGATTCGATCCCCTCGGATATTTTCGGCCACGAAATCCGTGTTCTTTTGGAGGAACGTCAAAAAATGACGGTGATGCAACAAACCAACTCAAGCTGCAATCAATTCGAGCCCGAGCCGTTCATCACCGACGAAGGTTTGATCTTGTCGCGATAACAACGGGGTCACTTCACCGTTCGTATCGCCCGCGACCATGCTTTGCCATCGCTCATGTCGGCGGTGGCGGCGCGGTCGTTGATCAGGTACTCGTCGCGCACGTCCTCGACGCGACCGTCGATGGCAAGAAGTCCCATGTCTTCGGCTAGTTCATCCGCGTAGCCAGGAAATATGAGCCGATAGTCGGCCACAAAAACGCGGTGGTCGGAAACCGCTTCGAGATGATCGACCACATTGGTCGCGCAGGTGTTGGTCAGCGAGTTGTAAAACTCGGGGTGCTCGGCCAGTCGATTCGCATGATCGAGCATGGATTCGAGCAGTTCGCGCGCGGCTACCCGGCTGGTGCGCGCGGGATATAAATGGACCGGGTCGTGACGGTGGTTCGCTCGCAAACCGATCAAATCTCGCTCGTCGCCCACCACATACATAACCTCGTACTGGCGAAACAGTCCACGCATCGGCGAATACGATTCGCCGCGCTCTTTGCGAATTTCGACTGAAACGGCAACATGTTCGCCGTCTGAAAATCCAAACGTCAGAAACACGTGCGCCAACCCGCGCCAATCGGTGAAGGGCTCGACGATGAAATCCACGGTCTCCAGCTTGTTCAAATCATAGGTGCGCGTTTCCCACAGCACGTCGAAATCCGATTCGCTCCGATAGAACGTATTGCGCACATTGTGGATTGTCAGGTTGGTGCCGTTGATTTCCGCCGTCGGCAGGTTTGCCTGATCGGCATTCCATGAACGGTCATTTGATGGTCGTTGAAAGTACCACAACACTTGCACCGCTAAAATCCAGACGAAGACGACACCCAACGCTCGCCATCCACGCATTCGCCAAACCGTCGCACCCGTTCCCACCAACCATGCAACGACGAGTAACGTGCGCACAAAATTTGGCGCGGCCGTAAAGTTCATCAGTTGGCCAAATGCCCAAAACCACAGCAAGGCCATGACAATTGCCGCGACGCGCAGCCATATCGTTGAACGCCAGGAAACGTTTGACGCTTCGGAATCGGAATTTTGTTCGGGAGAATCGGGGGAATCCAACGGGGGAAACCTGTGGGGTTAAATCAAAAACCGGCCACTAGGGCCGGTTCGGAGTCGGCTTATTCTTCCGAAGGCTGGTTTTCAGCTTCTTCTTCGGAACTGATCATCTTGATCTCTTTGCCCGGTTTGAATGTCACCACATGATGAGATGGAATCGGGTATTCTTTCCGGTTTTTGGGATTCCGGCCAATGCGCGCTTTGCGCTCCTTGACCTGAAACACGCCAAAGTCGCGAATTTCCAACCGGCGATGGCGGACGATAATCTCTTTGATGGACTCGACAATTTCATCGACGATTAAAAGGGCATCCTTGTCCTTGATCTGTTGCTGATCAGAACTGAGGCTTTCGGCCACTTTTTTGACGATATCGGCTTTGATCATGTTTCCCATCCCATAAAAAAATCAGGAGCTACTTTGAGACACTTATGGACTTCCGGTTGTGTCGCCGCAAGTCAAAAAAACCTCAGAATCCCATTAAACCCACGTTTATCCGAATTATAAGCGCTTGCGACGCGTGGATTTACCTTTTTTATGCCCTTTGACCGGCACAATGGGCTCCGGATCGGCGCCTCCACGCAAAATGTCTAAAAACGAGACAAAGGACTCGGGCAATTCATCGCGAAACGTCAGCCAACGCGATTCCGTCGTCGGGTGTTGGAACTTCAAACGTGCAGCATGGAGCATCATCCGACGAGGCCCAGGCAATCCAACACAAAATTCGTGCATCGGAAAACGCATCGAGGCGAGTTTGATGTAAACTCGATCGCCGACGACAGGATGTCCGGCTTCCGCGCAATGAATGCGGATCTGGTGCGTGCGTCCGGTTTCCAGTTTCAGCTCGATTAATGTCGCGCCAGGAAACCGCTCTAGAACCCGGTAATGTGTGATGGCTTCCTGGGCGCCTGTGGGCGGATGTTCACCTTCGGGTAGCGGGCAGGGAGCCACGGCCTGGCGCAATTGGCCTTCCCCTTCGCCCAGGTAACTACGCCAGGTACCCTTGTCGTCGGCGAGCAATCCATCCACCAGCGCGATGTAGGTGCGCTCCATGAAACGCCCGCCAGCCTGACGCTGCAAATGACGCCCGGCGGGAACTGTCTTGGCGAGAACCATCACACCGCTGGTCATTTTATCGAGCCGTTGAATCAAAATCGGGTTTACGAGGTGTTTTTTCTGGGCGCGCCAATAGTGTTTGAGCAGTTCGATGAGCGGCGTCCCGATTTTTTCACCCTGAACGGGTTGAACAACGATTCCTGCGGCTTTCGAGACAACAACCACATCGTCGTCATCGTGCAGCACACGCATTTGTTCCAGCAACGGTGGACGCTTGGACTTGCCTTCGCCGTGAGTGCCGTGGCGCAGATCGATCACGACTTCGTCCCCCTCGGAAACCGGGTGATCCAGGTTCGTCACCATTGCTCCCCCGACCTGAACCAGACCATTGGCCACAACCATCACACGCATGCGCGAGGAGAGCTCCGGCATCAGGCTCTTTAGTGCGTCTCCCAGCCGGGAATCGGCCAGGGAGACGGGGACTTTCAACGTGTGAAGCTGCTGCTTCGGGGGCGTTTTTTTCATGAAAGGGGTTGGAAGGATACTCGGAAAACTTTCTTGGTTATTGGGCTACGATGGCCATACTACGTGGTGGCACAATCAACGACCCATGCGCTTCGTCAAAGGCTTTCAGGCTGGCATGGCTGCCCAGCGCATAAACGCCGAACTTTGCACGATCGGGCAAGGGAAACTCTACCGGTACGCCTTCAGGATTGATCAATACGGCAGCACGTTTCCACGTTTCGCCTTCCAGGTTCATGCCATCGAGCGTGAATGCAATGGCACTTGGCACAGGCAAATGATTTTCCTCGAAATGCAAACGCTTACGCACGTCTGAATTCTTCGACAGACGAAACATCGGGTGAGCGCGGCGAAGAGCAATCAGTTCGCGAACGTAATCGAAAACCTTGGCGTTCTTCTTCTTCAATTCCCAGTCGAACTGGTTGATTTTATCACCTTTGTCATAACTGTTGTGGCAGCCAAACTTGGTACGCAGGACTTCCATTCCGCCATGCAGAAAGAGTATCCCCTGAGACACGGCCAACACACCTATAGTCAACATTTGCATTTTCATGCGATCGACTTCGGAAGCGCGGCAGGAAACTTCAAGTTTGTCCCATAACGTTAAATTGTCGTGGCAAGTGGCGTAATTGATCGTATCGACGGGATCGGTCGCCCAGTCGTCAATCGACCCGGCGATACCGCGTTTTACTTCGTAGCGACCGAATCCATTCTGAACGTATCCGGGCGATGAACCGTCCGGTTCACCTTTGAGCGCATTGCGGAAATTATCGTTGAAGGCTCCAACACCGGTGCCGGCAACGGCGTGTTTGTCGGTCACATGGCCAAGACCGGTTTGCGCAGCCGCCCAAGGTTCGCCATAAACCAAACCGTTGGGAACGAGAGCAAGAACCTCGCGGTGGACTTCCTTCATCGTTTGCACGTCCACCAGACCCATCAAATCGAATCGGAATCCATCGATCCCGTATTCTTCGACCCAATATTTGCATGAATCGACGATGAATTTCCGACCCATCGGGGATTCGGATTTGAACTCGTTTCCGCATCCCGAACCATTCCAGAATTTCCCGTCCGGATATAAACGGTGGTAGTAACCCGGGGCGACTTTTTCAAACGTGTTCAACACGCCGGTGTGGTTATACACAACATCGAGGATCACGGCAATTCCCGCATCGTGCAGCGCCTGAACAAGGCGTTTGAACTCGCGCACACGAGCGTCACCGCGAATGTCGGTCGCATACCAACCCTCGGGTGAATTAAAAAACGCCGTCATGTAACCCCAGTTATATTGGGGATTCGATTCATCGTTATCGAAATCCTGAATCGGCAGAAGCTGCACATGTGTCACACCCAGTTCCATCAAGTGATCGATGCCGGTGCGGATTTTCTGGTCGGAAAGAAGTCGCGTACCTTTATCGGCAAATCCGACATACTTGCCTTTGGCCTGATGCGTCGAATTTTCGGCGATGGTAAAGTCGCGCACGCTGATTTCGTAAATCACGGCATCGGTCGGCACGCCCGAAAATGGGCGTTTGACGGGACGGAATCCCGCCGGGTCCGTCGCGCGCAAATTCGTGATACGCGCGCGTCCATCCGTGCCGGTGGTATTCACGGCGTGCGGGTCCTGGAACTCCATGGCACTGTCGTCATGGTTCGTCCGAACCATCAATGTGTAATGCCAGCCTTCGAGCGGTTCCTCGACCACGACTTCCCATGTACCATTTGCGCGTGGCGACATGGGAATTTCCCGGCGGCCTTCGGGACCAATTGCATTCTGATAGAGTACAATACTCATGGCCACGGCAGGAGGCGAAAAAATCCGGAACGTCGTCGCATTGGGCGTCCAGATCGCTCCGAGCCGTTCGTCCGTCACAAAAGTTTTCGGGTCGAACTGTAATTCGCCTGGAATCACCGATGCGGAACGATAACCTTCCAAACCGACTTCGATCCACTCATTGATCGAACGCACGCGCTTGGCCAGTTTCAATTCCACGCTGCGTGCTTTGCCCCGGACAACTTCACGCGCTTCGACGCGTTGAACGGGCAAATGCACGCCTGCATTGCGTACCAGCTTGAATTTTTTCGGGTCCAAATCTCCCACCGGAATCGGGTGAGATAGACACACGCGGACTTTCGTCCAGCCATCCAAAAACGCCTTCGTCACGCGCGGACCAATGTCCGGCGGCGAGGTAAAAACGTGCTCTTCTCCCTCGATCAGCCAGATCTCCAACCCGTCGCCCGCGCGCCAATACCGATCATCGCCATCTTTGTGATCCCAGGAATGATTCAATCGTGGAATCATCCCGATGCACTTATTTTCTGGCTCCTCGAGACCATACTGAGCAGGATCGAGCAGGAAAAATACGCCAAAATCGTCTTCGCCCGCCGCCGCAATTTCCGGCTGCTCGGGCGAGCGGCGGTGCTGAGAATCCCATGTCCACAATGTCGGACGTTCGTAATCGCCTCCCCACCGGTGGTAGTGAACTTTAAGCACTCCCTGGGCTTGCGTGTTCTGCTGTTCCGTTTCCGGTTGTGCGGCCTGGACGCTACCGCCTGATTCAACTGCCATAATGCAATATTTCCGCTGTAAAAAAGTGGCGCGCATGGAACGTTGTCATTTTATGGGAGATTAGTACGGCACGAGACTTTAACGTATCTGATTCTAGCATTACGCTCGAAACAGAGGCTTCGATCAAGACGAAGCCGGTCCACTGAAGTTAAAAGTCTAGCAAACGATTAACAAATCCCACACATGCAACGCATCGAGGGTGGTTCCCCCAGCCATTAGGAAGCCGTTTGCTCCCAAAAGGCAAACACATTTCCCTCCGGGTCCGCACAGATCGCCATTGCACCGTAGCCCGGAATTTCATGTCGCGCTTGCAACACCTTGCCCCCGTTGCGTTCGACTTTTTTCAGCGCCTCCTCGATCGTCTGCACGTTGAAATACGTCAGCAAATGGTTCTGACTTGGATTTGACCGACGAGTAATTCCACCGATGACTGGCTCGGGGCCATCGCTCTCCCCCGCAGCGAGAAACCAGTATTCCGCCGGTTCTTCCAGGTATTGAACTTTCCACCCAAAGACGTTGACGTAAAACTCGGCGGCTTGTTCAGGATCATCGGCGGGAATCGAAAAATGGCAAAGGCGAGAAGGGGTCGTCACGTTGAACTCCCAGGTAGGAAGATGCGTCCTCAATGCTTCGCAATCTCTACGAGGCTGAAGAACGTTCTATTCATTGCGATTTTTTATTCGGAGAGAACCCACTCAGAACGCCGGGCTGGGTTCGTAATCCGTTCCCGGCACGACGCTGTACACGCAGAAGAGGATCAGGTTGCCGTTCTGGTCGCGGTAAAGCGCCGCGTTAGAACTGGGTAGCGTGCGGTTGGGCGGGCCGGTCCATTCTTCGCCTTCCCACGTTCCGGACCCGGTGTCGCCATAGGTCAGTTTAAAGTCCATCGTCTGGTAGGTTACGTTGCGTGCCCATAAATGACCATTGGCGTTTTCACCCACGTAATCGAAGGGTAATTCGTTAGGCGTCCATTGGCCCAATTCGGGAATGTTGCCCGTAATGTGGACTTTCTTGTTTTTGACGTGTTCCGCAATCAGGCAAACGATTTTGAGAGGAGTGCCTTTGACAATGCGGCGTTGATCGCTGAGAGGCAACGGCCCATCCAGATTGTCGAGAAGGTCCCCAAAGTAGGAACGTAGCTGGTCGGTAGGCGATGTTTGCTGGACCTGGACCAAGTCGCTCATCTGTGCGATTTGCTGCGCCAGAGAATCGTTTTTCAACTGCAAGGTTCGCAGCTCGTGATTGTAGCCCTCTTGCCAGACATTGTATTGATTGTGGAGGAAATTCCCCATCAATACCAGAAAGATCATTCCCACCACGCCCATCACAATGAAGCTGTAACGTTTGCGAATTTCATGTCGAAACGTCTGATTTTCCGACTCGTTCAACTCGTTCAGCAACACCGCGCGCTCGTCGGAAGGAGGAAGGCGCAGGGCGAGGATTTTTGCCAGTCGCGAATCTCCGCGCTCGCGTGCCAGCTTGATGTGATGCATCAGGGATTGGCGTTGCAAATCGAGCGCTTCGGTGTTGGCGGGCCAGTGGCTTAAGGCCCGGCTCAGGAAATTGTCGCACTCGGCAACCTCGTCCTCCGAGAGCCGCTCGCGTTCCAAAATGGTGCGCGCTTCGGCGGTCAACGCCAGCGACTTGCGACGACGACTCGTTCCGCTCAGGTAATCCTCGATGCCGCGCCGAAATTCTTCCACCGTCGCGGGACGATCGCCAATTTCCTGAGACAATGCGCGTTTGACCAGTTGCGCCAACTCGTCCGGGCAATCGCCGGGCAAAGGGACAAGCTCTTTGCTTTTCTTGGTTCGCAACATACTTTTGATCGAACGGCCCGGAAAGGGGGGATGGCCCGCGAGCAGTTCGTACAAAATGCCACCGAGTAAATAAATATCCGTGTGCGTTCCCAGATGCGTCGTGTTGTAATCGGCTTGCTCGGGTGCCATATAGGCGGGCGTGCCTGCCGGGTTCACTGCCTCGTCGAGCGACAGGTATTTGGTGATGCCCGACTTGGGAATTCGAGCGGGATTGGTTCCGATGAAGATCGCCAAGCCCCAATCCATCAGGAGCACTTCGCCAAATTTCCCGATCATCACCTGAGAAGGCTTCAAGTCGCGGTGGATTATTTTTTTGGAATGCGCATACGCGACGGCATTACACACTCCGACGAGAATCGGCAAATGCTTGGCGAGGAATTTATCGAGGTAAAAATCCGATTCGGCACGATCGAGTGCGATCAACGTTTCCCACGAATTCCCATCCACCAGTTTCATCGCCAGCATCAACACATCGCGATTGCCTTCGCGAGTGCGACTCAGTTCATACGTCGGAACGATGTTGGGATGGTCGAGTTCGGCGGACGTGTAGGCTTCCTGGAGGAAAGAAACCATGCTGCCTTCGCGGAAAATTTTCACCGCCACCTGGCGATGCAAACTGGTCTGCCAGGCCTGCCAGACGTCATTCTGGCCTCCGCGCCCAATGCTGCGACACAGAACGAAGTCCACGTCAAACGGCGTGCCTTCGTTTACAACCGGCGCACTGATTTCCGGGTCTTCTTCGTTTTCGTAGGAATAACTGGATTCAACAGTTTTGCTGAGTTCGCTGCCCGGTTCGTAATCCGACGAAACGGAAGATTTCCGGAAGGGTAAACCCTCGGAATAATCCTCGTCGGTTTTGTATCGCTTCTCTTCGCTGGATTCTTCGCGTGCAGAAGGCTCGGCGCTGGGATCAGCGACCGCTGGTTTGTCCTCTCGCGATTGTTCCATTGGCGTCGAACTCATGGACGACCTGTCTTTTTACGACTTAACGATCAAGCGGAGGTCAACCCCACCAACTGCGTACGGCTGGCAACCCCAACTTTCTTGTAAATTTTCTTCAAATGGAAGCGTACTGTGTCTTCCGTAATACCCAAAATGGCGCTGATGTTCAGGTTGGTGTAGCCATCGACCACAAGGCTGAAAATTTCGGCCTCACGCTCGGTCAGACCCGCCTGGGTAATGATCACCTTGGCTTTCATGCGATCGGTAATATTGTGACCGATGCCGCTGAATCCGGTGAATTTGTCATTTTCATCGGATAGCGCGCGCGCCGTCCATGTCAGGTATTGAATGTCGCCTTTTTTGTTGAAAATGCGCCCCTCGAAATTGGCGTGCGGTGTATCGGGACGCAGTGTGTCGAGCATTTCTGCCATTTCGGCGCGATCGGCCTCGTAAATCATGCTCAGGAATTTATCGCCAATTGCGTAAAATTCCTCTGCGGTCGGGTTCACATAGATGATCTCGCCATCCGTGTTCGTCCGGATGATCACATCCATGGATTCGTTCATTAACGCGCGGTGGCTGGAGAGCTTTGCCTTGAGATTACGTTCGGCCAGATACCGGCGGGTCACGTCGGTAACAATCGCCACGTAAGCAGCGCTTGAATCGGTTCGACAGGGAGCCAATGTTACTTCTGCACGCCAATTGCCGCCATTTTCAAACCGAAAGCGTAGTTCCCGTTCCGTGCGTCCTTCCATGGCGAGCAGATATTCAGCCGAATCAATATAGGATTCAAAAGCTTTTTGCTCGGAAAAGAAGACTCGAAACGACTTACCGGCAAGCGTGCTGCCATCCTGGAGCGTCGGGTTGTATAAACGCGCCAATTTATTGTTCGCCCACAAAATTTCCCACTCTTCCGATAAAAAGCACAACCCGGATGGCAGGCTGTTCATTGCGTCGCCAAATCGGGATTGGAGAATGGAATATTGTTTTTGCAGATCTTCGGTGTCCGGTTGGGTCACATCCACATTACTCACCTGGATTTACGGGTTCTGGGTCAAAAAAGAGAACGGAGGTAAACGAGAACCTTTTCATCCACGTTAGGCAAGATCACAGGCGCCCGTCAATCTCTACTTACGTGTTGAGAATCAAAGTTTTCCCCCTTTCATTTGAAATTTCACAGAAGTGTTGCATCTGTCAGAGGGAGTATTTCCGCCAAGTTCAAAAGAAATCGGGATTTTTTTGAGTTTCTCATTTTCAATCGGCAAAAATTCTCAAAAAATAAACTGCCCTTAAAGACTGATTTCAGTTGACTTAGGAAATAACAGACAAATTCCTACCGTTTAGGGTAGTTGAGTTATTCGGATTGGTCAGGCAAGGTCCATCCATCATCAAGCACGACGAAAGCGAGGACTCAGCGGCAAGCAAAGCCATTTGTTTTTTCTCTGCACCCAGAAAATGCAGAGCTTTCAGAGCCAAGCAAAAATTGGCCCGCCAGGTGGAGTAAACAGCAAGACTCAAAACGCAGAAACTTTTGTTAGAGAGCGGTATTTTCAGAGGCTCGTCCAAAAAAACAGCCTTCCTTTCCCTTCAGTCTCTTTTCTTTTCAGGGGCCCCAAAAGGCCCCTGAAAACAGAACTCTACAACACGATAATATAATAGATTCCGGAGGTGATATCACGTCTCTGTCATATTTGGTTTTTTACCGATATACACATTGAAAGGATTTAGACGTGAAGAGAGCAGTGAAAACAATGGTGGCAAAGGTAGGGGCAATCACCTTGGCCGCCAAGCCAGGCAAGGGTCTTAAAAATCGCGGGTCACGCCATTTGGCGCTGGGCCTTGCAACTGCAGGAATGGTCATTTGCGGAAGCCAGGCCGCATTTGCTTTCCCGAGTTGGATCGGTGTTTATGGAGGCTTTGTCCACCACGATGGGGAAAACCCCGGCACGTACACGATTCTGATGAACCAGGATTATTACGGGCTGCATGCCGAGGTTGGCATTCGTGTCAATGGCGGTACCTTGAATACGCACGATATGGCGTATGGAGGCAATACGAGCGGAAATTCGCTTTGGACGTACACTCCCGACACCAAGTATAACAATGCAGACGAAGTAGAGTTTTATTTCCGCGGGTATGACAACTGGGGCAATCAGGGCTGGGACAACAACGGCGGCGCGAACTATACGTTCGATGTCGATATTGAACCGTCTGCTCATGGCATCATGGGCGCCGTTCCGTACGACACCGGCACCGCGTTCCGTGTTTGGGCTCCCAATGCACAAGCCGTTTCCGTTCATGTGGGTGACGCAGGCCTGGGTGTGTGGGAAACCATTCCCATGGCGCAAGAATCCACCGGCAGCGACATCCACTGGTCTGCGGATGTTGAAGGCGCTGTTCCGGGTCACGAGTACAAGTATGTGATCACCGGACCGGACGGCACCGATGTTTGGCGAATGGACCCGCGTGGAATTGCGGGTCACAACGATAACGGCAATACGATCATCCACGATCCCGAAGAATACACTTGGGGCGACGGCGGTTACAGCACACCGGGCTTCAACGAAATGGTGATTTACCAGTTGCATGTCGGCACGTTCCGCTCGCCCGCGGGCGGTGGACGCGGCACTTTCGATACGGTTACCGACGAACTCGATTATATCGCCAGCCTTGGTGTGAACTGCATCGAGTTCCTGCCGATCCAGGAATTCGCCGGTGACGTGTCGATGGGTTACAACCCGGCGCATCAATTACAGGTGGAAACGTCTTACGGTTCGCCAAACGATCTGAAAGAACTGGTCGATGAAGCCCACCAACGCGGCATCGCGGTGATCAACGACGTGGTCTATAACCACATGGGCACGGCGGCAAACGAGCATTACCTGCCGACGTGGAATTTCGACGGCGAAGATTACGGTTGGGGTGGCATTTACTTCTACAACGACTGGAAGAAAGAAACCCCCTGGGGCTGGGCGCGTCCGAATTACGGTCGTTCCCAAGTCGTCAGCTATCTGCGCGATTCGGCGCTCTCGTGGACGAATGAATTCCACATGGACGGCCTGCGTTGGGACTCGGTCAGCAATATCACCGATAAAGACAACGGCGGCGGCGGAGAAATCCCGGGCGGCTGGGGCGTACTTCAGGACATCAACAACGCCATTCATGGAGCAGCGCCGTGGAAGATCTCGATCGCCGAGGACTTACGCGGCGACGAGTGGATCACCAAAACAACAGGTGCCGGTGGTGCGGGTTTCGATACGCAATGGGATGGGTATGTCCATGAAATCCGCGACGTGATCCTGCAACTGAACGATGCGGACCGCGATATGTGGAAGATGAAAGGCGCCGTCGAACATAAGTACAACGGCCAGGCTTCCCAACGTGTAATCTACACGGAAAGCCACGACGAAGTGGCGTACAAAAACGGCGCGAGCAAAAAACGCGTGCCCGAATTGATCCACCCTGGCAATCATACGTCACGCGAATCCCAAAAACGCTCCACCCTGGCAGCCACGGTCATGATGACCTCGCCTGGTATCCCAATGATTTTCATGGGCCAGGAAATGCTGCAATACGGTCAGTGGGACGACAACGACATGATGGACTGGTCCATGCTTGACGATCATGGCGGCATCAAGAACCTGTACACCGACCTGATCAAATTGCGCCGCAACTGGTACAACAATACGCGCGGTTTGCGAGGCGACGGCATCAATGTCCATCACGTGAACAATACCGGCAAAGTTATTGCTTATCATCGTTACGAGAGTGGCGGCGCCGGAGACGATGTGATTGTGGTTGCCAACTTCTCGAACAACACCTATACGAGCTACAATATTGGTTTCCCCCACGGGGGAATGTGGCGCGTAAGGTTTAACAGCGATTGGAACGCGTATTCGAGTACGTTCGACAACACGTATTCGTACGACACAGAAGCCTACTGGGGCGGTAAAGACGGTATGGCATATAACGGAAACGTTGCGGTGGGTCCATGGTCGGCGATCATCCTGTCGCAATAACGCAACGATAAGACAAACTTCCGCCTGCTCTGTGAGGGAAGCCAGTGCGGATCCGCCCCTGGGGATGTGCGGCCCCGGGGGCGAACTTAATTTTACGCGGGAGCGACAGGCGGTTTCCCAGATCGCAAGCGCCGACGGAGCCGTTGCAGGTTCTGGTAACCGCGCACGGCAACTCTTCTCCCAAACGCTGGAGCCAAACGACGCAGGTAACCCCAATACGGCGGAGCGGTTTGTGTTGGATTGCGGGCGAGGAGCTCCTGCAAGTGGCGTCCGATTTCACCCAGCAAATGCGCGTCGCTGTAATGCGCTTCCCAGGCAGCGCGCGCGTTAAGGGCCATTTCCTGCCAGCGCGATTCGTACGATTCGAGAATCTGGGGAATGCGGTGAACCTGATTTTCCGCCACGCGCACCGAGCACGCCTCCCAATCGATGCCTTCGGGTAACACATACGGGTCGCTGATTATTACCGGCACACGAGCGGCTTTCATGGTTTCAAACAAACGTACGCTGCCCGTGCCATTGCCACGCGGGCACAGAAAAAACCGGCATCGACGCAACACCTCGGCGTATTCGATTTTTTCCGGCACGCCTTTGCGGTTGTAGAGATTCCGCCACGGTCCACCTTGGACTCTTACGAACCCGCTCGGCGTTTCCTTCAGCGCTTCGACAAGACGCGAACGCACGGGCGCCGTGATTCCTCCCATGAATCCCCAAAGATAATCCGCATTTTCCAGGTCAAACGCCTCGACGCATTCATTGTGCACGATGCGATAGCAAAATGCCCGGTGAAATCGGGGATCGAACCGCGTGCGGGGAAGTGAACAGTACAATCCCGGCCAACGGCCCGTGGGTTGGTCGCCTTCGTCCCAAACGAATGTATTCGGATCGGCCAATTTGTGGTGAATAAGTTTGTCCAAGGATTCGTCGAGCGTTGGACCATGCAACCGCAGACAACAATCACTCCCCTCCGGTTGATCCACCAACTCGATCTCGGAGGTATTCGACGCGACGATATCTTCCAATCGTTTATCGATTTCCTTCTGGTGCCAACCCACCGAGTCCCTGCAAATAAAGATGCGAAACCGGGTCCGCATAAATCGATCGAAGGCGCAACGGATGGGGGCGATTTTCAGGGAACGACAACCGGTGCCTTCATCCCCCAAAAAAATGTTCAAAGTCGAAGTATTGTCCAATCGGACAAGTCGGTTGTCAAACCGAGTAAAATTGGTAAAGAATAGGTAACATTCGTTCTGAAACCGGGTGAACGAGCACAAGTGACCCAAGTCGAGTCGCTCCCGCCAAGGTTTTGAATCTGAGAACTTCAAATCCCAACCTGCGATCTTCCCTTGAGACCTTTTCCTTTGCATGGGTAAGTTTTTGAAGTGTGTGGTTTTAGCACCCACCGGATTGTCCAGACTTCGTGTACGAGGGAAACCAGGGCCATGACCGAATTGCTGCATGGATCGAGCGGCCCGGTTCCTCGCGATTTGCCGCCAGACCCCACGAATTCTTATAATCCCGACAAAACCGACTCCTTTTCCCTTGATTTGCTGGAAAACATCCCGACTTCCGGCTCGGGTGTGCGATTACGCGCGCCGGACAAGCCGATCAAGGAGGACGCGACCCTCGAAGCGGAGATGTTCCATCTGCTCGAGTTGATTGGCAAAGGGGGCCATGGCGAGGTGTGGGAGGCCGAGCAGCTCACCCTCCGCCGCTCGATCGCGGTCAAACGCATCTCGGATGAATTATACCAACGTTCGGAAGACAATCCGAAGCTGTTTGCGCTGCTCAAACGCGCTTTCCTGCAGGAAGCCTTGATCGCCGCCAGCCTCGAGCACTCGAATATTATCCCGATTTACGACTTGGGTTGCGATGCCGAGGGACGACCGCTCCTGGCGATGAAAAAGGTGCGCGGCACCGCCTGGAACCAGATGTTGAGCAAAGATTTCCAGCAATTGAGCATTGCGGATTTCCTCGGCAAGCACGTTCCCATCCTGATCGATGTAGCGCAAGCCATCGCGTTCGCGCACTCTCGGGGAGTGATTCACCGCGATATCAAGCCGTCCCAGGTAATTGTCAGCGAATTCGGCGAAACGGTGCTGATGGATTGGGGTCTGGCAATTCTGTACCGACCCAAGAATCCCGATCCGGAACATACCCCGTTAAATATTTCCTCGGACATGCGGTTGTTCGATCCGGCTTCGGTTTCCGCTCCGGCGGGCACGCCTGCTTACATGGCGCCCGAGCAAACTCACTCCACCCCGGATTTGATCGGCCCGTGGACAGATGTTTATCTGCTCGGAGCGACGTTGTATTTTATTCTGACGGGCTGGCCGCCGCACAATGCCTTGACGTCTCAGAAGGCATTCCTGCTGGCGCGGGAAATTCCGCCTGAACCGCCGGAACAACGCGCTCCCGACCGCGAAGTGCCCAAGACGTTGTCCGCACTCTGTCAACGCGCCATGGCCTCGCACATCGAGGACCGTATGCAGTCGGTGAGAGAGTTCATTACCGAGTTGCAAGACTACCTGACGGGCGCCAGCAAACGCCATGAGTCGCAGTTGGTAACCGATCACCTGCGCGAAGTGCTCGACCGGGGCATTACCACTTACGACGAGTTGTCGATCTGCACGAATTTACTCGATCGTGGGTTAGCTTTATGGGCGGAGAATCCCGCGTTGACGGTGTTGCGCGAACGGGTGCTGCACGATTATGCGCGTATTGCGATCCATAACAAGGACTTGGTGCTGGCGCGTGTTCAGGCCAATCGCCTCAAGGACAATAAAGCACGCAAGGAACTCCTTGCGGAAATCGATGAAATTGAAAATCACTCGCGACGACTGCATCGGCAACGTCACATCGCATTGGTAACCGCCATAACCCTGGTTTTGACGTTGATCGTCGGTTCGAGTTCCTGGTTTTGGGTGCAATCCTATCGCCGGGCCAAGAAAGCAGAATTCAGCGAGTTCATGAATGACCTGGATTCGGCGCGGTCGCAAATTTTCGCTGGCGATTTCCAAAGCGCACGCGAACTGCTCCAACATATACCCGCCTATCTGCGCCAAAGCGAATGGGGACGGACGATGAAACTGGCTCATCAGGAACTTCTGACGTTGCCGGGCAATCAAGGCAGTCTGACCGATGGCTGCATCAGTCCCGACGGCCATTTGCTGGCGACGGCTACGGAACGAGGAGTGATTACGCTGTGGGATTTGGAGAGGGGTGTTCATTTAGGCGAGATGAGTGGACATAGCTCGTCGATCAACGATCTGAATTTCAGTCGTGACGGTCAATACATCGCCAGCGCCTCGAATGACGAAACGGCGATCATCTGGGACGTAAAAAAACAGTCGGTTTTGCAAGAGTTGACGGGTCACACCGAACCCGTTTTTACCGCACAATTCAGTCCCGACGACAAAATGTTGCTGACTTCTTCGGCAGACCACAAAGCGTTGATCTGGGATGTCAAGTCGGGACGATTGTTAACGACGTTAATCGGACACGATGGCCCGGTGTTGGATGCATGCTTCGACCAACAAGGCAAACGAATTGCGACTGCCTCGGCTGATGGAACCGCCATTATCTGGGAAGTGCCTTCCGGTCAGATTTTACGCGTTTTGCAAGGACACGACGGAGCAGTCAACACGGTTCGCTTTAGTCCAATTACCAATCAAATACTAACCGCGTCGAATGATTGCACCGCTCGATTGTGGGACTTGGACACCGGCATGCCGCTGCATCCATTCATTCGTCATAATTCGGAAGTTTACAAGGCAGAGCTAAGCCCCGATGGGGTCATGATTTTGACGGCTTCGAAGGATTCCACTGCCAAATTGTATAGTCTGGACAGCGAGAACGAATTATCGCTGATCACCCATGCCAGCCATGTAAACGATGCCCGGTTCAGTTCACACGGGTTGTTGATCGTGACCGCTTCCAGTGACAAAACGGCAGCCGTTTTTCGCACGGCCACGGGTGAATCGCTTGCAACTTTACGCGGTCACGCGGGCGAAGTCGTCCGGGCGTTTTTCACCCCGGACAATACGCGCGTTGTCACATTGTCGAAAGACTCGACCGCCAAAATCTGGGACACGTTTACTCAAAACGAAAACATGGTCCTGGCGGGTCACCAGGAGAGTGTCAACGACGTGGATTTCAGCCCCGATGGCAGGTGGATTTTAACCGCTTCGGAAGATCGCACGGCCTGGATATGGGATTCCAGCAACGGACGGCATGTCATTACATTGGGCGGACACGAAGACGTTGTGAACTCCGCTCGATTCAGCCCGGATGGCAAGACGATTCTGACGGCCTCGTACGACGGAACAGCCCGGCTGTGGGACACGGCCACAGGCACGCAGTTGAAGGTCGTCGGTGAAAGTCAGTCGGGTCTTGTCATGGCGGATTTTTCACCCAATGGGCAAATGATCGTGACAACGGGCTTCGACCAGCGCGCGTTAGTCTGGAATCTCGAATTGGGCGAACCCATTGTGACACTGAACGGGCACAATGATGTCGTTGTCGAAGCCGCTTTTCATCCGGACAACAAACGAATTCTGACCGCGTCGCTGGATCAGACCGCGAAAATCTGGAACCTTGCTTCGGGTAAAGAATTAGTGACACTGAAAGATCACACTGGCCCGGTGATTTCTTGTGCTTTCAGCCCCGACGGCACGATGGCGGCAACGGGTGGCATGGATGACAAGATCAAGGTCTGGAACACGGAAGACGGCCAGTTGATTTCGACTTTTTCGTGGCCACGCTCCGACGTGCGGCGCGTGACGTTCTCGCCCTCTGGAACTCGAATCCTGGCCTCGGATATGTGGAACATTTACAACATCGATTTGGGCACGGGGCGCGTGCTGGAAACGTTGTATGGTTCTCTGCTGGTGGATCGAGGACCGCAAAAGGGCATGGCGGTATCGCCGGACCAACGGTTGTTGGCAATTTCCCATAAAGGCGGCGATGTAACCATCTGGGGATCGGTGCCGTGGGATATCGAATCGTTGCCCGACGGCGATAGTGCCAATTGGGCAGAACGCTTTGAAACGTGGCAGCGCGATTCTTACCACCGGTGGATGAATTCCATCGCCCAGAAGGGTTTCCCGGATTATTACTGGCGCTTGAATTATCTGGCCGAGGCCCCGTTTGCTACGGGTTACGCGCCCATGAAATCGATCCTGGACGAGACGAAAACTTCTCTGAAACGCACCGGGCGTCTATCTCCGGAAATCAACGTGGCTCTCAGCACGTTCCAACAGCAATTGGACGAGTTGAAGGAAAATCATGCGTCGATGTCTCCTTATGCGCAGCCTTTGATCAAAGCCGTGGAAAACAGTTACAAGGATAAGGAAATCTACATCGCTCAACGAATCTCCGAGCATACGTTGCAAAACCCGCGCTCGCTTCTGCCCGACACGTCTTCTCGCATTTCGATGTATCGCGATACGTTCCAGGGCTTTCTTTCCGAGCCACTGCTTCCGGCGCACATGGCCGAACTGCTGGTGACGGGCGAAGAGCGTGAAGTCCGCGTGCTGTGTTCGATCAACAGCGGCGGAAACGACAAGATGGTATTTATCAACGGTAGCTTGCCGGAAATCGGCGAGTGGACACCGAACAAAGTCCCCATGCGCTACCTGGGAGAAAATCGCTCGGGTCACGTGTGGGAAATTCGCCTGCCGTTGAAGCCGATGGAATTCAAATTCACCTACGGCAAACAAGGCGACGACTGGATCGGCACCGAAGAATGGATTGGCACACCCAACCGCTCGATCCCGCAAGCCAACGCGCCGCTGTACGTCGAATCCAACGGTGGGCTGGTGTATTTGAGTATTTTCGGCAGGTTGGCGGATGAGTAGGTATCAAAACAAGCCCACTAAACTTTTAAGCAAATGGGGCATCGGTAGTTTCATAGTTGCTTTGATGATCACATTGTTCCACATTGATTTTCTTCGTGGGATCGGAACAATGCTGTATGTCTTTGCGATTTTCTATACAGTTAGTTATTTAATATTTCGATACAGTAGTGTCCGGTAAACTTTTTCGGACCCCGCCCTAAACCGTTGTTATTACGTG
>CAZOKZ010000044.1:0-36490 GCA_964580585.1 uncultured Candidatus Sumerlaeota bacterium
TGGAAAAATCGTGTACGTGAATCCGGCTTTCGAGAAAATCACTGGCTATTCGCGAATCGAAGCCTTGGGTAGAAATCCCAATATTCTAAACAGCGGACAACACCCCAATTCGTTCTTCGAGAATCTTTGGCGTTCGATCAAAGCGGGCGAAATCTGGCGAGGAACCATTACAAACCGCCAAAAAGACGGCAGCACCTTTATCTGGGAAGAAACCATTACGCCGATTCGCAATGGAAATGGCAAAATCGATAGCTTCGTTTCCGTTGCGGAAGACGTTACGCAGAACCTTGAGCTGATCGACCAACTTCACCAGTCGCAAAAAATGGAGGCTGTTGGCCAATTGGCTGGGGGAGTGGCGCACGATTTCAACAATATCCTGACGTCGGTTCTCGGCACCGCCCACATGATACTCGACGATCTCGATCCTGCGGAACCCATGGCGGCGGACATTGAAGAGATTATCGATTCGGCGGAACGAGCAAGCAGGTTGACCCGTCAATTGCTCGCCTTTTCGCGCAAGGAAGTTAAAAAGGTCCGAGTCGTTGATTTGAACGCCTTGATCGTCAGTTTGCAGAAGATGCTGCGCCGTTTGATTGGCGAAGATATCGAACTGCTCAGTCAGCATACGCCTGAAAACGCGATGGTGCGGGCGGATGTAGGACAAATCGAGCAAGTGCTTGTTAACCTGGTGATCAACGCGCGCGATGCTATGCCCCATGGTGGAACGTTGATGATCAACACGGAGACCTGCCACCTTTTGCCTTCCGAAGCGGGCGCGTTGGGTCTGGCGGCCGGTGAGTACGTGATCATTTCAGTCGAAGACACGGGAATGGGTATTGATCCTGCCATTCGTGAACGGATTTACGATCCGTTTTTCACAACCAAGTCCGTCGGTCGAGGTACTGGTCTGGGACTTGCCACCGTATTCGGTATCATTCAGCAGCACGAAGGCGCCATTACCTGCGAGAGCGAATTGGACATCGGGACCGTTTTTCGTATTTATCTGCCACGCGTTGACGCCATTGCCGAAGAGGAATCCGTCCGCCTGCCGCCGGAAACCATTTCTGGTCAGGAAAATATTCTTCTCGTCGAGGACGAGGACATCGTGCGCAGCATGGCGAGTCGCGCTCTGAAGAAACTTGGATATTGTGTTTTTGAAGCCAGCGATGGGGAAGAAGCGCTTCAAATTGCGCAACAGTGCCAGTATGCGTTCGATTTGCTTGTTACCGATGTCACCATGCCGCGCATGAATGGGCGGGAGTTGGTCGAAAAGCTGATAAAGTATAAACCCCGGCTAAAGGTGCTTTACATTTGCGGATATACCGAAGACGTTCCGCTCCGTCACGGATTGGAGCTGGGGGAAATCATCCTGCTCCAAAAACCGTTTACGCCTTCGGAATTGGGTTTCCAGGTACGCCAAGTGATTGATGGAGTGCCACCGAATATCAATAGATAGCGGGGGATTTATAGCCGCGTACTATCGATCAAACGAACGCCGCCGACTCTCGCCGCCACCAGAACCAACGTATTGCCCCGTTCGATGTTCGGCAAATCTTCGAGCGTGGTGCGAGACACCACCTTGGCGTAATCCATTGTCACCTGATCGCCTGCGCTGTTGAGCGCGGACCGCAAGGCTTGAAGCAATTCGCCCGTGTGAACAATACCTTGTTTTTTGACCAGGAAATGGACGCGTTTCAGCGCGCGATTCAGACAAAGAGCCTGTTTTTTCTGCTCGGGCGAAAGCAGAACGTTCCGGCTGCTGAGCGCCAGACCCGTCTTGTCGCGTTCTGTCGCCACCGCCATGATTTTAACATCGATGCACATGTCGCGTACCATGTGCTGGATGATGACCAATTGCTGAGCGTCTTTGTGTCCGAAGACGGCATAATCCGGCTGGACGATATTGAATAATTTCGTCACAACCGTGCAGACGCCACGATAATGCCCGGGGCGGGATTCCCCCTCGATGCGTCCGGAGAGATAAGACACGTTCACCGTCGTTAAAAAACCGGGCGGGTAAAATTCCTGAGTTGTCGGAGCGAAATAAAAATCCACCCCCAGTTTACGGGCGATATCCTGATCCGCTTCGGGAGAGCGAGGGTAGTTGGTCAAGTCGGCTTGATCGTTGAATTGCAACGGGTTGACGAATGAACTCATCACGACGATGCTGGCGACCGATCGGGCTTTCGTGATCAGGCGACCATGCCCCTTGTGAAGCGCCCCCATCGTAGGCACCAACGCCACAGTTTTGTCCGGCGTTCGTTTCCACTCGGCTCCGAGTGCCCGCATTTGTGCGACGGAACTGACAACTTCCATGGTTGGCTTCAAACCTCTTCTGGGGAGACATTCCGGTCGCGCCAGGCGCACCGCGACGGATTCCGCCTATTTTTATGAGCGGTATTTTACCCTCTAAATTCCGGTTCGGGAGAAGAAGGGCAAGGAAACTTTGCGTTAAAAGTCCAACTTATGGATATTTTCGACCAAGTAAGTCCTTCAATACACAAGGTTGAGCGAACGACTGCATTTGCCATCGACATCCTTCCGTTTCCCGGACAAAGTCCCCTGTCATTCCACGGGGAGGCATGGCTCTTTCAGCAAACATCAGATGAAGTTTCGGAAAAAAACATTCTCGCTACCCATCGTGCAATCAACCACGGTGGCCGCCATTTTTCTCGCGATGGCGGCGATGACGACTGCTGGCGAACCCGACAGCTCCAGCGTTGAAGTCCTTGCGCGCATGGAACAACTCGCCCGCGAAGGGCGCCTGCCCGATTACGAAGACCTTCGCCTGCCCGAGCAGGGGAGCGTCGATGTCGAGGCCTACTACCTCCAGTCGATGCCCTTGCTTGCCGACGGGGCCCTGGAATCCGACGTCGTCTTCAGCGATGTTGCCGACACCGAGCCCTTTGCCCAACGCACACTTGGCGATCTGGTGGCCATTGCGTTGCGTGAAAATTTCGATCTGATCAACTCGCGTCGTGGGTTGGAAATTTCCCAGAGCGAATCGCTTTCCGCCCAGGCGTTTTTTCTTCCCTTCGTGGATTTGGTCGGCGGATCGCGTATTTCCAAAACCAGCGAACGCGATTTCCCCAGCGTCGAAAATTTCCCTCACGACACCAAACAAACCACCAACACCTGGACCGCCGATGGGGGAATCGAAGCGGGACAAAATTTGCCCACGGGCGGGTCGCTGACGGCGGACCTTTCCGAGGGACGGACTCGTACACGGACATCCAGCGGTGATGGAACGGGGACGGTGAACGCCTACGACGCATCGGCGAGCGTGCGATGGACCCAGCCGCTTTTGCGAGGGAGCGGATTGCTTACCGGCCAAGGGACGGACATCGGCACAGCGGATCTTAGGCGCGCGCGGTTGGCCGAACTCAATCAGACGCTTCAGGACGCCGTTGCCCGACGCGACACCGTGTTGAACGTCATCCGTCAGTACTTCCAGATTTTACAATTCAAGCAACAACTGCTCGTCAGCCGCGACGCGATTTTCGAGCGTTACCGATTCCTCGACGAAACACGCTTGAAATACGACAAAGGCCGCGTTGCCGAGTCGGAAATCCTGCGCGCGCAGATTCAATTTTTGCAAGAAATCGAAACGGCGATCAATCGCTCGCAGCAACTCGACGACGCGCGTGAAAACCTGCTCCTGCTGCTCGGGTTACCGCTCGAAACGCCCATTTCGCTGATCGACGTAACTCCGTCCCTCCTTGATCGAGGACGCATCAACGTGCCGACGGCCCAGGAAGCCGTTCAATTGGCGCTTGGTAATCGCGTTGAGCTGATGCAGGCCGACGTGAACGTGTCGCTGGCGGAAATCGACGAACAAGTGTCGCGTAACGAAGTTCTGCCCGAACTGGATTTCGACGCCGGTTATACGCGCTTCGACGGTGACGAAACGCTTTCACGAGCGAACGATTTTGATCGCGACACCATCGATGCCGGATTGACGTTGCGCATTCCGTTGCAAAACGTCGCGCGGCGCGAAGCCCATCGCCGCACACGTTTGCGCGCCGAACAGGAAAAAACCAACCGCGAATCGCTCGAACGTCGCGTCACCCAGGAGGTGTACTCGGCTCACCGCGCCGTACTCACCAGCGAAGCGCGCCTGACGGTGCTGCGTAAACGCGTCGAACAGGCGCGTCGAAACCTGGAATTGATCAATGGCAGTTTTGAAGTTGGCTACTCCACGATCACCGAAGTGCGCCTTTCTCAGGACGACCTTTTCGATGCCGAAACCGCGTATAGCAACGCGATCCTCGCGTACCAGATTAACATCGCGCAATTGTACGTCGCGATGGGATTGCCGCTGGAGTGAGCAGATGATTTTGCCACGGAAGACATTCGCCTTCGCCAAGACACCGGCAGACAAGCGGAAGTAAACTCTTAGCCATCCAAATTATATTAACTAAATACTGTAAACTGTAAACTAATAACTACCAACCCTACTTATTAAACAAAAACCGTCGCATCCCCACGTTCAAAATCAATCCGACCATCACATACATGGCGAGCAAAAACGACCCGCCGTAACTCATGAACGGCAGCGGCAGTCCCGTGACGGGAAACAGGCCGATGTTCATGCAGATGTTCATGAATACGTGCCCCATCAAAATCGCGCCAAGCCCGATGATCACGAGCCCGCCGAATCGGTCGCGCGCCTGGCCGACCGAGCGGAGAATTCTCCAGAACACCAACCCGTAAAGCCCCAGCAACAACACCGTCCCCGCAAGGCCCGTTTGCTCGACGGTGCTGGCGAAAATAAAGTCCGTGTGAGCTTCGGGCAGGTAACGATGCACGGCTTGCGAACCTTCACCCCAACCCTGGCCCGTCACCCCGCCCGATCCGACGGCGATCATTGATTGCAGCACGTTATACCCGGCGCCTTTTGGATCGCGCGTCGGGTCGATGAACGTCATGATGCGCGCTTTTTGATAGTCTTTCAGGAACGGATACACACCCGCCGCGCAGAGCACGCCCGTGGCGATCAACCCGGCGAAAATCCAGCGCCGCACGCCTGACCAATAGAGCATCGTGAGGAATATAATTCCGAACAGCGATGCGGTGCCGAGGTCCGGTTGCTTGAGCACCAACGCCATCGGCACACCGCACAGCAGCGCGGGCGCAATCAGGTCGCGCAGAGAACGCACGCCTTCCGGTCGCACGGCGTACCACTCGGCGAGCATGATGACGGTGATGACTTTCATTGTTTCGGCAGGTTGGAAACTGATCGGGCCGAACCGAAACCACGATTTGGCGCCGTTGATTTCACGGCCCGCGATCAACACCAGCACCAGCAGCCCAAGGTTCAAAATGTACGCCACCGGAGCAACGCGTCCGAGCCAACGATAGTCGGTGACGAGCACGAGCGCCATGACGCAAAGCGAAATTCCGAGCCAGGTGACCTGGCGATCGACGGCGCTTGCCAAATACGACGACAGGTGAACCGTGCCGTGCAAACTCCACAGGCCAAAACACGTCAGCCCCAGCACACCAAGCAGTAGGGGCAGGTCGAGGTACCGCAGCGCGCCCAGGAAACCGCTTTGGGCCCGCGCCGGTTTTTCAATGGCTTGCGACCGGACGTTTAGGTCTTCGGAAAGGGAATCCCGCGTATCCATGAGCGTTTACCCGCCGATTTTCGCGGAGCCCGACAAGCGTGGGCGACGTCGGGATTTCGAGTCGCGCCATACAAGCCACCCCCAGATACCCGCCGAGGCAAGTGCAAGCACCAACAGGCTGGAGAACACCGTCCCCACGCGGGGGGCATGGCCGAAAAATCCTGGATTGACGAGTCCAAGAATTCCCGATGCCAGTGTCCAGCCTCCGAGTGCCACAAATGTGAAGAGCGCATGCCCCGGCTCCCATCGGCGATCCGTGGGCGATGCCCACATGTTGCCCGCGATCATCGCCGCCATCAGGGGAATGATCGATTCGCCGGCCGGGTTGCTCGACAACAAATCCACAAACAGCGCGAACGTAACGGCAAGAGTTGCCTGATAGGCGGCTGGACGTTTGAACGCCATTGCCGACCACGCGAGCACCGACAGCGCTGGTGTCGCGGCGGCGCCTTGAGCTAAACCCGTGGCAAACGCGAGGCTTAAGCACGCGGCGAAACCTTCGGCGAAGGCAAAGAGTACGGGATGTTCGCGGCGTTGGCGTTCGAGTTTTTTCATCGCGGTTGATTCAATCCGGGCTCATTCGGTCGGCGGTTCCCACGGCAGTTGTTCCGCGGTCAACACATACACGTTGCGTAAATTTTCGGTAACTTGAGCGGCTTCGAGCATCGCGTGGCGCTCGCCGGATTCGTCCACCGAGATCGATTTCACCCGTCCGAGCGGCAAGCCCGCCGGAATCAAGGAGCCCTTCATGCCGGAGGTCATGATCTCGTCGCCTGCTTGAAGCTGGGTCGTTGTGCGTTCGAGACGAAATTCCAATTCGGCGCTGTCGCCGGTGCCGCGCACCACGCCGGTTTCCCCGCAAGCGGCTACCTCGCCGCCCCACTTGCTTTCTTCGTCGGTCAGAAGCTCGACAATCGCGTGACGTGAGTGCGTTTCGCGAACTCGGCCCAAAACGCCGTTCGGGCCGATTACTGTCTGGCCCTCTTCGATACCGTCCCGGCTGCCGAGACCAATCCAAAGGCGGCGTTTGCGTCCGTCGATCACCGGAGCAATCACCGGGGCCGTCCGTGCCATCGGGGCGTAATCGGGGAGTTCTTCGGAAAGCAACACTTCCTGGTCGAATTCCGCGATCCGGTGATTGGACAGCGCCGACTGAATACGCATCTCGGCCAGTTCGGCTTTCAACGCTTCGTTTTCATCTCGAATACGTTTAGATTGAAAAAAACCACCCCAGGCATCTGCCGCACCGTTGTTAATGGCGGTCCCGAGTGAAATAAATGGCGTGAAAATTCCCGCCGCCAAGTCCCGCGCGCTGTCGAAACCGGGGGATTGGCGTTGAACGGTCAGCAGGCCGAGCGAGACGAGTATCAACGCGCCGCCTGCCAAGGCGATGGTTCGGGGATTTCGACGTGTTTGAGCGGCGAACGACATGAGCGGGTCAGCAGGAGCAATGGGAACGGTTTGGCGGACGTATCGCAAGCAGACATCGCGCCTCAGTGCAAGGCAATGGGGTGACTCCGCACCACGTCAAGAGAGTTTCAAACGGAAGTAAAGAAAAGAACCATTAGAGATGAGAGAGAAATAAATTTGGGTGGATTTAGAGATGCGAATAACAATAATTAGACGCTCCGCGCGCGAAGGTGGCTCGGACTCCGTTACGGGCAACCCACCAACCAGGTTGACCGTCGATGGCCCACGCGCGCGAAGCGTTCGGGAGAGGGTTACCGGTGGTCCGTGAACAAAGCACGGCCTTCGGATCGACGTATGGCGGGGGTGCCACGATTGACGAACTTTAAAACAGGGTAGCCTCTTGTCCCTGTTAAATCAGAATGTTACAATAAATTCGCCCTGATGGAAACCTCTCGACTCATAACCGCCCCCTGCGCCAATTTTGTGTCGTCTCAGGGAGAAAAAAATACACATGGCCCCCAATACTCCGTCCCCAATTACCCGCACACTCGACATCACACTCGATCTGTGTCCCATGACGTTTGTGAAGACGAAGCTTGAACTCGAAGAAATGTCACCCGGCGAATATCTCGAAGTTTTCCTGCGCGAAGGCGAACCGCTGCTGAATGTAACCCGCTCCTGCGAGGAGGAAGGTCACCGTGTTCTGGTGCGCGAGCATCATCGCGACAACCTCTGGCGCCTGGTCATTGAGTGCGGTGGCGAGGCAGATGACCTATGACGCCAAAATTCACACCTGAACAACTCGACCGTTATGCACGCCATATCATTTTGCCCGAGGTCGGAGGCAAAGGCCAGCGCCGGTTGCTCGAATCCCGCGCGTTTGTTGTGGGCGCTGGGGGGCTGGGCAGTCCCGCGCTACTGTACCTTGCGGCGGCAGGGGTGGGGACGATCGACGTGATCGATTCGGACGTGGTCGAGGCGAGTAACTTGCAGCGCCAGGTCATCCACACCACCGATCGCGTTGGCCAACCCAAGGCCGAATCCGCGCGGACGGCGATAGCAGCGTTGAACCCGGACGTGAAAGTGATTGTGCACAACGAGCGTTTGACCACCGAAAACGTGCGCGAAAAAATTGCCAACGCCGATGTGGTGATCGATGGATGCGATAATTTCGGAACGCGGTATTTGGTGAACGAAGCTGCCGTGGAACTTGGTAAACCGCTCGTTTACGGAGCCGTCTCACGATTCGATGGTCAGGCTGCGGTGTTTCCAAACGACGGAGCGCCCGAGTCGCCGTGTTACCAATGTGTGTTTCCCGAGGCTCCGCCTCCTGGGCTCGTCCCTACGTGTCGCGAAGCGGGGATCTTCGGTGTCGTTCCCGGCATTATTGGAATGATTCAAGCGACCGAGGCCATCAAGCTCTTGCTCGGGTTGGGAGAGACCCTCGCGGGGCGAATGTTGATTTTCGATGCACGGACGATGAAATTCCGCGAGATGAAATTAAAACGTAATCCCGCGTGTAAGCTGCATGAAATTTAAAGGTATAATATTTACAATATTAGTTTGAATATTTAGGACCTCGAAAATCGCCTGACCAGTTGACGATACCCATATTGGCGATCTATAATTCTTACTCCAAAATTAATTCGAGGGAGTGGGGGATTCACATGTTATTTTCACGTTTGATCGCAACTTTCGCGACCCTGGTTGCGGTGAGTTTCGTTTCCAATGGTTTCGCTGTTCAGACGCTTCCAAATTCGGATGTATTCTGTCTGACAGAATACACCGATGTCTGGTATTCGCACAACACAAGCGGGGTCTTTGCCGCACCCGTCCAAACGCGGTTCCTTGGATTCGGGGACACCAGTTATATCGGCGATTTCAATGGCGATGGATTAACCGATTTCGCCACGTTGGCAAGCGGGGAATTCTGGTGGGCAATTAACGATGCCGGCGGTTCGTTTGTTGAACCCAGTAAAATGTTGAATTCGACGTATTTGGATAACGACCTGCCATCGAGCAATTATCGAAACGAGTATTTGGTTGGCGATTTCAACAACGATACATTGACTGACGTCATGGGAATCAGCAAGGTCGGGAAAATCTATGTCGCCTGGAACAATGGCTCGGGACTGGATTCTTTTCAACTGATTCAAACGGGCGGTCCGCAACATTCCGTTTTTTCAATCATCCATTCTACCGGCATTGATTTAAACAATGATGGGTTGGATGATTTAGTAACTGTAAGTGACGAGCGATACGTCGCCATCAGGCAATCCACCGGTTCGGGATTTCTCGCCGCGACGACCCACGAGTGTGGTCCGCGCAGCCACAGCAGTATTCCTAACTCAACCGACGATCTCCGGGTGGTCTTTGGCGATTTCAATGGCGATGGTTATATGGATGCGTGCCAGGTCGATGGAACTGTCAACAACAGCACCGCATATGTTTCGTTGAATGGCGTTAGTGGTTTGCAACCGTACGCCGTGTGGGCTGCATCAACAGGCTTTCACCGAACTACTACGTGGCAAGTATTTGCCATGGATGTGAATCAAGACGGTAACGACGACCTTGTTCAGCTCAATGATATTGGCGAACTGTGGGCAGCACTTTCCAACGGCACGAATGGCTTTGGAAGTCCCAGCAAAGTCGCAGTGCTGGGTTTCCGTGGAGATTGGTTGAATGTCACCGGTAGGGATCAGTAAGAATGCTTGTCTGGCTGTGCTGCCTTGAAGTGGATAAAGCCCATTTGGGGGGAAGTTTGACTTCGACGATTTTCATTTTGGAACCGAACAAAATCGTTGCTCTAACTCAGGTGGGACTTAAAATGAGTTATGATGATTCTAATCGAGTTTCGACGAATCCGCCTCATTTTATTCAGGAAAGGTTTGCCAAATGAAATCGAATTTCGCCTCGTATTTACTACTTTGCGGCGTTTTCATTGGAGGTTGTGCCACTGCGGACAAATCCGTCACCTCCACTTCCGAACCCGCATCCACTGCATCGTCGGTGGAAACAGTCGCTTCGACCGCTGCCGGTGATTTCACGGGATACCAGATTTCAGGAGACGACGTTCTCTTTCAATTCGTTCCTTCCGATTACGAAGAAGTGACGGAGAGTGGTCCGGGTGGGCGAAAGAAGATCAGCGAGTTGGAAATTCAATCGGTCAGCGTTGCGGGCGATTTCAATGGGTGGTCATCCGACACCTGGAAAATGTCGCCTGCCGAAGAGGGAACATTCGAACTGAAAAAAAGTTTAGATGCCTTCAAAGGTCAAAACGATTGGCAATTCAAGTTTGTTCTCAATGGCTCCTTTTGGGCCGAACCGCAAGCAGGTACGCCCAACTGCGTGCCATCGGGCGAATTTGCCAGCAACCAAGGATACAACCTGGTGTTGCACACGCCATGATGGTTTTGGGTGCATCTTGCGTATTCGCGAGATGCACCCACTGAATACCTTACTCCCTGTTTGACATCTTCCTTCGCACGGTTTAATTTATCGCGTTTCCAGTCTTTGCGATTTGCGTGCGAAAGCGAGGTTTCTCGATGACCGATGCGACCGCGTCCGGGTTTGGACCTGGCGAATGGATTGCCGACGATCCCGACGGCGGGACTAATGTTCTGAGTGAAGTTGTCGTGTTCAGCGATCAGGCTTACATCATGCGCAACGTGCGAGCGAAAGCCAACGCCGGGCGCAATCGATTCTGGATCGAAGTCAAAGCACTGGCGCTCGATCCGGAATCCGTGCAGGCGCGGGTATTCGGACGTGGGGAAATTCTGTCGGTTCAATATAAGAATGTTCCGGTCAAAACTTCCCCACAGGAAAGTCTGCGCGCATTGGAACAAGAAAAAGAAAAACTCGAACGCCAGCGCGACGCATTGCTCAAACAACGTGAAATTCAAAACAAACAGATTCAATTTTTGGATTCTTTGATCGCGTTCGGCCAGACGGAGTTGCCCAAAAAAGCGCGAACGAAGTTTCCCACCCCCGAGTCCATGCAATCCATGCTGGAGTTTATCGATCAGGGCTACCAGCGCGTGTTCGACAAAGATCGCGATTTCACCATCCAGTTACAGGAACTCGACAAGGAACTTGCCGTCGTAAAAAGTAAGTTGTCGCCGCACAAAAGGGCTGCTTCAGCCAGATCTGATGCCATCGAGGTTTTATTCGATGCATCCGAAGAACAGGACCTGCGCCTGGAAGTTTGCTACATGGCGCAATTTGCCCATTGGGTGCCGGTTTACAAAGTCGATGTTCCTCTCGAAATGGACGGTGTGGCGATGACGCTCTTTGCGCGCATTGCCCAGAACACGGGCGAAAACTGGCGCGACGTCAAACTCACCGTCTCCAACGCCGCCCCAATGACCGGCGTGGAATTGCCCACCGCCGAGCCCTGGCAATTGGCGTTTCCGCGTCCCCAATTTGCCGCCGCGGCGGCAGGCGCGGAAATGATGCGGGGCCTTCCAAAGCCTGCATCGGTGAAAAAACGCTCCAAGTCCGCATTGAGTTTGGAGGGCGAGGAAAATATATATACAGAGGTTTCACTAGATTTAGAAGAATTGGGCCCGGCCGATTTTCAACAAGCCGAAGCCCGCGAATTACCTCTCGCCTTCGAGTACGAGTTGCCGTCGGCTGTATCGCTCGACAGCGGCGGGGGAGAAAACCTGCTGCCCGTGTTTTCCAAACAGCCCAAAGGCGAATTTTTTATCTATGCCGTGCCGAGCCGCGACCCGCTCGCCTATCTCGTTTGCCAGATCACACCCGACGCCGCGCTCTTGCCAGGCAGACTGAACGTACATTTCGGAGGGCGACTGGTAGGTGGAACGGAATTGGGTGAACACAAGGCGGGGGAGGAATTGCTTTTGAACCTTGGCGTCGAGCGCGGCGTGAAAATCCTGCGCGAGAAAATCGCCGAGAAAGACACCGAAACGTTCCTTGGCGGCATGATGGATCGCAGCAATGTGGTACGTGAAATCGAATACCGCACGTCCATCGAAAATACAAAAGACAAACTCGTTTCCGTGCGCGTGATGGACAATGCCCCGGTTTCCAAAACCGATAAAATCCAGATCAAAGACGTCACAATGAAACCTGAACCCACGATCCGCGATTGGCGCGACCGCAAAGGAATTCACCTGTGGAAGTTTACGCTCGAACCCAAAGGAACCCACGAAATTCGCTTGCACTTTGTGGTAAAACACCCCCGCGATCAGGCGCCCGAAGGACTTTAAACAACGCGGAAACGCGATGCCGGCAATTTTCAGAAGGAACGACCAATGATATCAAAAATCGGGAGCCTGGTTTGGGGTATAAAGAACAAGTATTTCAAAAACCCGCGCCCCTCGCTTAATGATCTTGATCGCAAACTTTCCAAATACTTGAATTATCGAAACGGTTTTTTTATCGAAGCAGGCGGAAACGACGGATACAGTCAAAGTAACACATATTATCTGGAGAAAAAACTCGGCTGGCGTGGATTGTTGATCGAAGGCATTCCAGAACTATACGAAAAATGCCGTAAAGAACGCCGCCGTTCTCAAGTTCGTAACTGTGCGTTGGTATCGCCCGATTTTTCCGAAACCACCGTCACCATGCACTTCGCGCATCTGATGTCCGTCGTCGAAGGATCGATGAAATCCACCGAAGCGCAAGAATCGCACGTCTCCCGAGGTGTTGAAATCCAAAACCTGGGGAATAGCTATTCGGTCGAAGTTCCCGCCCGCACGTTGGAATCCGTTTTGGACGAAATCGATCCGTTGCCCGAAATCGATTTTTTCTCCCTCGACGTCGAAGGGTTCGAACTTCAAGTCCTCCAAGGCCTCAACCTTGCAAAATACGCCCCCAAATATATTCTGGTCGAAGCGCGGTTTTTCGACGAAATCGACGCTTTGCTATCCGATCGTTACGAGATGATCGAGAAAATGAGTTACCACGATTATCTTTATCGACGAAAAGAATAAAGTTGGATTGACGAAAAGACTTATTCCGTGTTTTCATCGTTTCATTGAAGCTCCCCATAAAATCAGGGGGAACCTGAGATGGATAACGATCAGAAAATCGTCATACACGATCGACCGCTCGCCGTATTAAAAAAACTTTCACACTTCAATCAGCGCGAATCGCTGCTGGTTTACGATGGAAGTTGCAAACAAGTCCTGAAACGGTTTCCCGATTCAGCGGCCACGGAATTCGTTGCCCGATCCAACCAGTGGAAGAACGCACGACGCGCGCTCGAATCCGGTCTCGTCGCGTATTCCGAACGGGGAGTGCACGAAGGACGTCCTTTTGCGCTTCGGCCCTGGATCGAAGGCATCCCTTTTGATGAATACGCGCGCCAGGTGGAGTTCGACCCCCATCAACCGGACGCCGCCATCCATGTGGCCCTGGTAGCTTGCCATACCGTCGTGCGATTGCACCGGACAGGCTTCATCCATGGGCATTTGGTCAGTGGAAACATTCTGTTCGACGAATCGAACCAAATGGTTCTCTGCGATCCATTGCTCGGACCACTTCCGGGTGGCGAAGTGGAATCGGACGACCTGCCCCGTCTAGCTCCCGAACAGTCCGACCCGTCTTTGAACCCCGATAAACGCACCGACGTCTGGTATTTGGGCGAACTGCTCTGTCTTTTGCTTTTACGTGGCGTCGAGACATCCCGGGACGAAGAACGTCTTCAGCAATTGACGCAACAGGGCTTACCCTCCGAACTGATCGACATCGTTTGGCAGGCAACTGAGGACGATCCCGCCAACCGGTTTGCCGACGCCGGGCAATTGGCCACCGCGTTGAACGAATATACCTGGTTGGACTGCAAAAAAACCATCGACGTGCGCCCTGCGCCTATAGCCGAGGGCATCGAAACCCAATCGAATTCTCTCACGCGCAACCTGGTGGTTTGCCTGCTTGCCCTTGGGATAATCGGGGCCAGCATTTGGTATTCAAACCGCGAATCCGAGCCCGAATCTGAATTTGAAGTCGCCAGCGTCGTTCAACCACCCGCAGAGAAACCCGCACTCGAAGAACGCCCGAAATTCATCCGGGCGCAAATCGCCGAGCTCGAACCCGAAGAAACTCTGCCCGAAGACCCCATCGAACTGTTGCTGCAACAAGCGCACGAAGAAAAATTGCGCGAGGTAAAACTCCTTACCCAGCACGCCAGCCGGTTCGCGCCACACCCACTTCCCCTTCAATACCTTCCGAACGGTGTGCGTTTCCTCATTCAGGCGCCCGGTGCGAAACAGGTTTATATTGCCGGGACGTTTAATGGCTGGGGCGGTTCCGACGGCTCGACGATGAGCAATCCAGGTTGCAAGATGTTCGGACCCGACAACCATGGCGTTTTTGAAATGTTCCTGCCGTTGACGAACGGCGATTATATCTTCAAATACGCCATCGATGGACATATCTGGTTTCCCGGTCCCGAAAACCTGGCACTGGAGAGCGATGATTTCGATCGCGCAGAGGGACAGGGTGGTCTGATGGGATCGAAGTTCTCGTTTAAACTGAGAGAAGAGCCTTGGCCATCGTACGTCCCCACAAAAGAAATGTTGCCCGTGGTGTTCGATCACAACGAAACGGGCGACCCCTACTTGCGCGTTCGATTTTTCAGCCGTCGGGCGAAAATCGCCCACGTCGTCGGTTCCTGGGATGGTTGGGCGGGTATTGGTAGCTGGTCGGTGAGCGCCCCGGATCATGCGATGAAGCTGACCCAAGTGCCGAACATCTGGGAAACGTATATCGGGCCACTGCACGAGGGAACCCTCGAATACAAAATCGTCGCCAACTACCGCGAGTGGTATTCCGATCCCGGCGTGCGGGAACTCACCGAAGAAGGCGCTACCTTGGTGACGATCAACCGCAAAGACGGCCAGTGGTATCCGAAATACACGCCGCGTTTCGACCCAAACGCCACGCGTCCGCTAACGGAATATCGATGGAGCGGACTGGTGAAATGGGAAGACGACCGAAACGCCGCATTTGCCAAAGCGCGTTTGACCCAAAAGCCGATGCTGTGGGTGATTACCATGGAAGCGTCGCCGCTCAGCGTGAATTTGATGAAGCTTCTCAACGCCGACACCGCGATCACCAACATGGGAGAGAAAATCATCTTTGTCGAAACCCCAGCGCATGAAGTACGCGACATTTTGCAAAAACGAGGCATCGCCCGCGTGCCTTACGTGGTGATCGTCAACGAGCAATACAAACCCGTGTTTGAGAAATACAACCCGAGCGTCGATGAAATCAAAGCGGAACTACGCAACATCCTCAATAATCAACTCGCGGCGGGGGAGTGAAAAGCTAGAGCGGCGCAAATCGTATTTAGGGTAAAAACACTCGACACCCCAGGAAATGCTAAAGAAATAGATGATCATCTATATTCAATATAGGTGGGAAACTGATCTTATCTGGGGGTGTGATTGTGTATAAGTCACTGGCTATTGTTTTTGGAATGGCAGGGATTTTGGCTCTAATCGCTGGATTTGCACTATTTGGATATTCGTTATCATTGGAACCAGAAACAATTTCTTCCGACGAAGTACACTATCTGGAGGCGAGGCAGTGGGTGAAGATACCAAACTGCCAACTTGATTTACCGAACCTCGTTTACATTACGGAGGAAAATAGCGCCAGCCCATATGGGAGAGTCTCAGATATTTTTGTGCCTGTATTTATTCGTACAGGTGCTAATAGACAGTATGCAAATTTTTTGTATATGACTCAGGATGAGGAAATTAAAGCTTTGGTTCGCAAGGCCTGGATGGGGGGCGGTCTCGTAAAGGAACAAATCGACCCAGACGATCCTGCATTCTATCCGATACTTGAAATTGTTGGCACTACAAAGAATTGGGAGTCTATCCCCTTGGGAACCAGAGGGGCTGTAACCAGAGCCGACTCAACATTCTCAGGCATGATGATTGTCACAGACAAAGGGGAGCATCAGTTTTCGATAATCGGAAAAGTTACTGCGGGCGTTGGGGTCGTATTTTTCTTTGTCATGTTGCTCTGTGCCGCCAAAGCTAAAGAAAACTCTGGAAAGTTTTATGAGGATCCCACGTTTTAAGACTCCACTTTGGTGTGAATGCGCAAATCTTCCATCGGTCTTGGGCAAATCACGCCGAGTCCAGCCGGTGGCTTTATATTCGCCTGGATTGATGCAAGTGAATTTGGTTTAAATTGCGATCAGCTAAATCAACAATCCGGAAGGATCTTTCTTCTCAGCCTTCAACTTATCTCAGGTCACATAACCTGAATCCTGAATAAAACTTTTCCACCGTTCCAAACAAAATCCCCCTTCTCTTCCTCTTGTGTTCGGGGGGCGGGCTGTCGTAGGGAACCCGCCAGCAAATCCGCCGGGCGCTTCAACGCCTGCAAGGAGAGGAATTTCCGAACCCATGAGTCTTGACAGTTTCCACGTTGAATCCACCCTCAAGCTTCAAAACGAAGACGTTACGTATTATTCGCTGCCCGCGCTGGAAAAAGCCGGTGTCGGCCCTGTTTCCACCCTTCCTTTTTCGCTGAAAGTCCTGCTCGAAGACCTGCTGCGCACCGAAGACAACGTCAAGGTGTCGAAGGACGACATCGCCGCGTTGGTCAATTGGGACCCGCAGGCCAAACCGGACCGCGAAATCGCGTTCACGGTGTCGCGCGTGCTGCTCCAGGACTTCACCGGCGTGCCGTGCGTGGTCGATCTGGCCGCGATGCGCGACAAGCTGAAGGAACTCGGCGGCGATCCGACGAAAATCAACCCGACCCAGCAAGTGGACCTCGTGATCGATCACTCGGTCCAGGTCGATGCGTTCGCGTCCGCGTCCGCGTTTCTGGAAAATGTCGATCGCGAGTACGAACGCAACGTCGAGCGTTACGAGTTTTTGCGCTGGGGCCAGAAGGCGTTCGATAATTTCCGCGTCGTGCCGCCCGGCACGGGCATTTGTCACCAAGTAAACATCGAATACCTGGCGGGGACGGTGTTCAAGAAGACCATTGCCGGTCGTTCGGTTGCGTTCCCGGATACGTTGGTCGGGACAGACTCGCACACGACGATGGTTAACTGCCTCGGCGTGGTGGGCTGGGGCGTGGGCGGCATCGAAGCAGAAGCCTCGATGCTGGGCCAGCCGATTTCGATGCTGATCCCCGAAGTCGTCGGGTTCGAGCTCACCGGCCAGTTGCCCGCGGGCGCGACAGCGACGGACCTGGTGCTGACCGTTGTGAATATGCTGCGCAAGAAAGGCGTCGTTGGCAAGTTCGTCGAATTCTACGGATCGGGCCTGGATCATCTGCCCGTGGCCGACCGCGCGACGATCTCGAACATGGGGCCCGAATACGGCGCGACGATCGGGTTCTTCCCGGTGGACGCGAAAACGCTCGAATACCTGCGCTTTACGGGTCGCACCGAAGAGCAGGTCGAGTTGGTTGAGTCCTACTGCAAAGCCCAGGGCATGTTCCGCGACGCGAATTCGCCGACGCCGCGTTTCAGCGACACGCTGTCGCTCGATATGTCCACCATCGTGCCGAGCATTGCCGGTCCGAAACGTCCGCAGGATAAAATCGCGCTTTCCACGGCGAAAACCGAATGGCACAAAACGCTCGACGCCATGGTGCCGGACACCGCCAAGCAAGCCGCTCGTGTTTCCGTGGGCAGCAACGGTTCGTCGTTTGAAATCGGCCACGGCAACGTGGTGATCGCGGCGATCACAAGCTGTACGAACACGTCGAATCCGTCGGTGATGGTGGCGGCGGGATTGCTGGCGCGCAAAGCGCGCGCGAAGGGCCTTCAGCGTAAAGCGTGGGTCAAGACGAGCCTCGCACCGGGGTCGAAGGTCGTGACCGATTATCTCGACGCGGCGAACTTGACAGAAGATTTAGACGCGTTGGGCTTCAACCTCGTGGGGTATGGCTGCACGACATGCATTGGCAACAGCGGTCCGCTGCCCACGGAAATTTCCAAGGCAATCAACGAAAATGGCCTCGTGGCGACGTCGGTGCTTTCCGGCAACCGCAACTTTGAGGGCCGCATCAGCCCCGACGTGAAGGCGAACTACCTCGCCTCGCCGCCGCTCGTGGTGGCGTATGCGTTGGCGGGCACGATGGACATCGATATTCAAAACGATCCGCTCGGCAACGACGCGGACGGCAACCCGGTTTTCTTGCGCGACATCTGGCCGACAAACGAGGAAGTCAAAGCGACGATTCTCGAATCCGTGAAGTCTGAAATGTTCAGCGGCCAGTACGCCGACGTCTTCAAGGGCGACGAGCAATGGCAAAAGTTGCCCGTGGGCGAAGGCAAAATTTTCTCCTGGAATCCCGATTCGACATACGTACGCCAGCCGACGTTCTTCGACGGCATGACGATGACACCGGACCCGGTGAAGGACATCGCAGGCGCGCGTTGTATCGCGGTGCTGGGCGATTCGGTCACGACAGACCATATTTCGCCTGCCGGTTCGATTTCCAAAACGAGTCCGGCGGCGAAGTACCTGACCGACCACGGTGTCGAGCAGCGCGACTTCAACTCGTACGGTTCGCGTCGTGGTAATCACGAAGTCATGATGCGCGGCACCTTCGCGAATATTCGCCTGCGCAACAAACTGGTCCCCGGTTCGGAAGGCGGCGTGTCGTTGCACTTCCCCGATCGCACGCAGGGAAGCATCTACGACGTGGCGATGCAGTACGCGTCGGAAAAAACACCGCTCGTGGTGCTGGCGGGCAAGGAATACGGCTCGGGTTCGTCGCGCGACTGGGCGGCCAAGGGCACATGCCTGCTGGGCATTCGCGCGGTCATTGCCGAAAGCTTCGAGCGTATCCACCGCAGCAACCTGATCGGCATGGGTGTGTTGCCGTTGCAGTTCGTCGGCGGCCAGACGGTGGAATCGCTGGGTCTGACGGGCGAGGAAACCTTCACGATTTCCGGTCTCGAAGGAAAACTCAAACCGTCGATCACGGTGGATATAACCGCGACGAGCGACGATGGATCGACCACATCGTTCAAGGCGTTACTTCGTATCGATACCCCAAATGAGGTTGATTATTACTCGCACGGTGGTATTCTTCAATTCGTCCTGCGCCAATTGGCGCAAAGCTGATTCGCCAAAGGGGATTGGGAATCGTCTCAATCCCCTTTTTTTCAGGTTTTCAGAGAGAGAATGAAAATGGCACTGGCAGATTGTAACGGTGAGCAGTCCTCGGTGAACGGTTGGAATTCCGACTACATCGAGTCGTTGTACCAGGAATACCTCGCGGACTCAAATTCGGTGGACGAAAAATGGCGCGCGTTTTTCCAGGGGTTCGAACTGGGAACGGCGCGAACGCCCATCCACTCCGACATCGAGGAATTCGGCGCCGAATGGGTCGAGGCGCAGAAGAAGCTCGAAAACCTGCAATCCCGTGTCGATTCGTTGATTTATCACTATCGCGATGTGGGCCACTTGATGGCGAAGATCGATCCGCTGGGTCGTAATCGCACATCGCATCCCATGTTGGAACTCGATTCGTTCGGTTTGACCGATGACGTGCTCGACATGATGTTCCACGCCGACCACTTGCCGTGGGGCGCCGATGGCTTGACGTTGCGCGAAATCATCGCGGTGTTGCGCGAAACGTACTGCGGTTCCATTGGTGTCGAGTACATGGACATCCAGAACACGCCCGAGCGTCGTTGGCTGCAATACCGCATGGAAACGACAAAGAACAAAGCCACGATTCCCAACGGCCAGAAACTGCGCATCGCGCGGTTGTTGCGTCGCTCCACGGCGTTTGAAAAATTCCTGCAAACCAACTACATCGGTCAGAAACGGTTCTCGCTCGAAGGCGCGGAAACGTTGATCCCGCTCCTCGATACGATTATCGAGAAAGCGCCCCAGGAAGGCATCTGCGAAATCGTCATGGGGATGGCGCATCGCGGGCGTCTGAATGTGCTGGCCAATATTCTGCAAAAGTCCTACGAGGAAATTTTCTCCGAATTCGAGGACAACTACGCCCCTGGTATGATCATGGGGGACGGAGACGTGAAGTACCACAAAGGCGCCTCCACCGATTGGACAACATTCCTTGGGCACCAGGTACACCTGACGCTTACGGCGAACCCAAGCCACCTCGAAGCCGTCGATCCTGTTGTGCTGGGTCGTGTGCGCGCCAAACAACGTGTCATTGGCGACCACGAACGCTCGCGCGTGATGGGTTTGCTGATTCACGGCGACGCGGCATTCTCGGGCCAAGGTATCGTGGCCGAGACATTGAACCTTTCGCAACTCCAGGGCTACCGCACGGGCGGCACGATCCATATTATCGTCAATAACCAGATTGGTTTTACGACGTTGCCGCACGATTCACGCTCGGGCGATTATTCGACCGACGTGGCAAAGATGATTCAGGCGCCGATTTTCCACGTGAACGGCGACGATCCCGAAGCCGTGTTGCGCGTGGCAGAAATCGCCGTCGAATTCCGCCAGAAATTCAAAAAAGACGTCGTTATCGATATGTATTGTTATCGTCGCCTGGGCCACAACGAGGGTGACGAACCGAGTTTCACGCAGCCTAAACTTTACGAGATGATTCGCAATCATCCCCTCGTGTTGGATATCTACACAAAGAAGCTGATCGACGACGGTGTGGCCACGCAGGAAGTGCTCGATGAAATGGCTGCCGAGCAAGACAAGGTGCTCTCCGATGCGCAAAGCCGCGCTCGCAAGCAGATCATCACGCCTTCGACAAAATCCTTCCAGGCCGAATGGGCTTCGATGCAACAGAGCTACTCCCACGCGATCGTCGAAACGGGTGTGAACAAAGAAACGCTGTTCAACATTGCGAATTGCTGGACGGCGTTCCCCGAAGGTTTCGAGCCGAACTCGAAAATTATTCGTTTGATGAAGAAACGCGCGGAATCCGTTCTGGAACAGAAGAAAAACCTCGATTGGGCTGCTGCCGAGGCGCTTGCCATCGGATCGCTCCTTGCCGAAGGCACACCGGTGCGCCTTTCCGGCCAGGACAGCCGTCGCGGCACATTCAGTCACCGTCACGCGGTGATCTGGGATGTGAACACAGCCGAAATGCACATCCCGCTGAATCATCTTGGCGACAACCAGGCTCGTTTCTGTGTGTATGACAGCCCACTCAGCGAAGCGGGCGTACTCGGTTTCGATTACGGATACTCGCTTCAGAATCCTGACATGATGATCATGTGGGAAGCTCAATTTGGCGATTTTGCCAATGGCGCACAAACCATCATCGATCAGTTCATCTCAACCAGCGAATCGAAATGGCAACGTGTCAGCGGACTGGTCATGCTGCTGCCGCACGGATACGAAGGCCAAGGGCCGGAACACTCGAGTGGTTGGGTCGAGCGCTTTCTGCAACTGTGCGCCGAAGATAATCTCCAGGTCTGTAACGTTACGACCCCCGCACAGTTCTTCCACCTGCTGCGTCGCCAAATGCGCCGTAATTTCCGCAAGCCGCTCATCGTCATGTCGCCCAAGAGCCTTTTGCGCCACCCGCGCGCGGTCTCGGCGTTTTCAGAATTCACCCAAGGCTCATTCCATGAAGTGCTCGACGACAAAACCATCGATGCCAAAAAAGTCCGGCGTGTTGTTTTAAGCGCGGGTAAAGTCCATTACGACCTGCTTGAAAAACGCGAAGCGGAAAACATTCAGGACGTGGCACTCGTTCGCCTGGAGCAATTCTATCCCCTGTACACGGAAAGACTATCCGCCATTTTGGAACGCTACTCCAACGCGACCGAATTTATTTGGTGTCAGGAAGAAACCCAGAACAAAGGTGGTTGGACATTCATCGCGCCGATGCTCAAGGAAGAACTTGGAATCGAATTCAAGTACGTTGGTCGCTCGCGTCATGCCAGCCCGGCGGTTGGTTCCTTGCGTTTGCACTTGATCGAGCAGGAAACGCTCGTCTGCGAAGCGCTCGACATCAACAGCAAGCGCGACGTCCCCGTCGAATCGGCGATGGCGAAATAATTTTTTTTCGGATTTGGTACACCACATGCAGTCAACACCCTACGGGCCCCTAAAGATACAATTAGAGGAGCAAACAGGGTGTTATCACGTAAAAAAATTATACGAGCCGTGGAAAAAATTCTCTTCCGGCTCGATACGACGAAATATTTAATCGACTCTCCCAAGACCGATTATCATCCCTTGCCGTGGGTGGGAATTCAGACTGCCCGCCGAGCCGAAGGCGTCAAAGAACGCCTTCAGATGATCGAGAAATTCCTGAAAGACCGAAAAATTAAACCCGCCGTTGTGATGGATATTGGATGCAACGCGGGATATTTTTCGCTCTCGTTTGTCGAACGCAACATGTTCGTTTACGCCGTCGAGGTGCACGCCAAATGGCTGCGTTTGGCTCAATATGCACGCCGTAAGATTCATAGCAAAGGCACTCTCGTTCCGATCAACATTTTGATCACGCCTCAAAACGTTCGTTGCCTGCCTAACTCCGACCTTACGCTTTGTTTTTCCGTCTGGCATCACTGGGTTCGGCAATACGACCTGGACGCCGCGACGAAAATGTTACGGACGATCTGGGACAAAACCGACAAAGTGCTGTTTTTTGAAACCGGCGAACAACGTATCGACTTTCCGGAACTACCGTTCGATACCACGCCGCGCGAATGGTTGATCGATTACTTGAACGAAGTTTGTGTTGGCGGGAAAGTTGAATTCCAAGGCGAATCCAAGTCGCCCGTGCCACGCGTGAAAAACGCCGCAGCGGGTGAAGTACAGGTGGGACGAAGCGTTTTTACCATTGTTCGCAACGTAGAATCGCCTTTGGAAACGGCCAATTCGGACAGCGAAAAGGTCATAATGGCTGTAGTTGCGGAATAAATACAACTTTAGTGCGCTCTAAATTCGGTTGCACGCGCGCCCTTGATTGACACCGCCCGCCTAACGCTCCAAGTGTTTTGGCCCGTGAGCAGAAATTCCTGCTTACGGGCCGCGTACGTTTGAAGTCCTGGATTTAGGGAGTCGATCATGATCGTTGAAGTCACAGTTCCTTCGGTGGGGGAATCCATCAACGAAGGCATTCTCGCCGTCTGGTCTGTTGCCGACGGGCAATATGTGGAAAAAGGCGCCACCTTGTTCGAGTTGGAAACGGACAAGGCCAGCACCGAGGTTCCCGCGCCTGAATCCGGTGTCGTGAAACAAAAAGCACAGGAAGGCGACGAGATTGAAATCGGATCGGTGGTAGCGACGATCAATACGGATGCCGAGGCTCCCGCCGAATCTGCATCGTCCGCTGACACCTCCGCGCCTGAGCCCGCCAAGAAAGAAAAAACGCCGCCTCCCGAACCCACGTTGCCTGCCGAACCGGCTCAGGATGATGACGATGGCGAGGGACCGCGTATTTTGGCGACCAGCGTTGCGCGCAAAATTGCCCACGAAAACAAAATCGACCTCGCTCAGATCCAGGGCACCGGTGCTGGAGGACGCATTACACGCGAAGACGTCGAAAGCCGAATTCAGGCGACTCAAGCTTCGTCTGCAAAAGCAGCGCCTGCCCCCAAACCGCCTGCTGCGAAACCCGCTCCGGCTCCCAAACCCGTAGCACCGAAAGTCTCCGTCCCCGATGGACCTGACGTCACGCGCGAACGCATGACGACTCTGCGCCGTCGCATTGCCGAACGTCTCGTCGAAGCGCAACACACCGCCGCAATGCTCACCACGTTCAACGACGTGGATATGAGCGCCGTGATGGAATTGCGCAAACAATACAAAGATAAATTCAAGGAAACCCACGGCGTCGGATTGGGTTTTATGTCGTTTTTCACCCGTGCGGCGGCCAAGGCGCTTAAAGAATTCCCCCGCGTCAACGCCATGATCGATGGGTCCGACATCGTTTACCATCACCGGTATCATATTGGTGTGGCGGTTTCGACAGAACGCGGCCTTGTTGTGCCTGTCGTGCGCGACGCGGACCGGTTGTCGTTTGCCGAAATCGAAAAAACGATCATGGATTACGCCATCAAAGGTCGCGACGGAAAACTCGATATCAAGGACATGCAGGGCGGTACGTTTACCATCAGCAATGGTGGCGTGTTCGGGTCGATGCTTTCGACGCCGATTCTCAACCCGCCTCAAAGCGCGATCCTTGGCATGCACCGCATCGAAGAACGTCCGGTCGCACGTAACGGCCAAGTGGTTATTCGCCCGATGATGTATCTGGCGTTGAGTTACGACCACCGCATCATCGATGGTAAAGAAGCGGTGACGTTCCTGGTACGCATCAAAGAAGCGATCGAAGATCCCGCGCGGTTGCTACTGGATGTTTGAGGTTGATCATTTGCCACCGAGTTCACAGAGAACACAGTGAGTTTTATAATTCTCAGTTGATAGGGTGGTAATTTGTAAGTGAGCGGTTGGAGGAAAAGCCTGCAAGGGTCGATTTTCTCTGTGCCCTCTGCGGCGAATGTATCCTGTTAAGCCTGAAGATTGAGGTTTGTTGATTTGACGTTGTGGCACACTCAATTTGGTTTATCCTGGGGGCGGAAGACTTCTCCGTCCCTTTACTGTATCGCCGTGCTGCTCATTGTTACTTTGGTTCAAACGGCTTCCGCGCAACTGGCCATCCAACCCGATCGGGTGGATACCGAGTGGATTTTACGTTACGAGCAGATTTACGGTTACGCCGGGCTTTACGTGGACGAACCGCCTGCCTCCGAAGGCGACGAACCCGCTCGCGTGCGTCGTGAATTGATCACCTTGACAAAAGCTGCCCGTGAATATCGCGAACGTTTACCCGACAGTCTTCCAACACCGGAAACGTTGAAGGCCACGCGATTTCTCGACAAAGCCGTCAGTCCACCTGATGACGCCAAGTACGTTTATTCGCCTGAAACGGGGCGATTTTTGTGCTCGCTTGGCGGCAAATACGATATCGTTTACGGTGCGTTGGCTCAGCTGCATGCCGCCGAACGCTATCGACGCAAAGTTATCAATGGATCGGTTGAAATCCGTCAAAAATGGAAAGAATTTTCCGCGCATGAACAAACACCGGAACTGATTAAACGAGAAATCGAAACCCGACTGTTTGTGATCGGAAAGACAGACAACCAACGCATTCGAGATGCGCGTAAAACACAGGAATTGCTTGGCGAGCTTGCCGAAGCCATGGACTTTGCCACTGCAACGGGGATGCTGAAATCTGGCGCCTCGATTACCATGCAGGACATCGGAGCCACGGGACTGATCGATACGCTCGAAGCGTTACCCCAAGGCGGAAAATATCAGGTCACTACTGCGGGGGAACCACCCACCGCATTGGTACACGGGAAAACGGTGATGTATTCTCCTACTGCGGTGCGGGAATATATGAAAGCCGAAGCCGAACTTGCCTTGCGCGAAAATCCCGCTTATCCGCCTGCGCTTGCCTTGATGGCGCGTTACCAGAACGACACCGACGCGATGTACTCGCTCGACCGCGCGATCGACATTTGGCCCGATGTGCCCGCCTTGCGTATCCAACGTCTTGCTCTCAAAGCCAAGCTGGGTCGGGTGGCGGATCTGACCCCGGATATGGACGATATCCTCGCCCGTTTTCCCGCCACGCCCCTGATGCTCGAAATCGACCTCGCTACTCGCCAAGGACCCCTCACCGACGAGCCAACCTTCCGCTCTTCCATTGCCAAGGCCATGGCCGACATTCGTCCCGAAGTCTTGAACCTCCAGATTCTGGCAATCAAAGAACTGACCGCTGCCGGTCGTATCGACGAAGCCTTGGAAACTCGCGCGCGCCTGGTCGAACGCCATCCCGGATATGATGCGGTTTTGCCCTCCCTGGAAAAATCGACCCAGTGATCGAATCCTTTGCGCGCCGCCATCTGACCAAATTGTTGAAATCGAATTTTTCCCGGGTGGCTAGACTTGACGCCCGAAAATCAATGCGTGCTCAATAACGTCAGCCACCTCATGTTCTGCCAGGCTAACGTTGAAGGAATCGCACGCAATGGAATGGAAAGTACCCCTGACAACGCTGACAATCGGCGAAGAAGAGCAGGCTGCTGCCTTGCGTGTCCTTCAGAGCGGCTGGATTACGATGGGTCCGGAAGTCGAGGCTTTCGAGCAGGAATTCGCCCAAAAATTGGGCGCTCGATACGCAATCGCCACGGCTAATGCCACCGATGCGTTGGCGCTTTCCTACGACGCCGTTGGCGTTTGCAGCGGCGATCAGGTTGCCATGTGCGCCTTGACCTTTGTTGCCTCGATGAACGTTGCCATCCGACGCGGCGAACGTCCCCTGCTGATCGACATCGAAAGCGAAGAAGACCTCACGATGTCGCCCGATGACCTGGAACGGAAAATCACGTCCGAAACCAGCCTGATTGTCACCATGCCTTACGGCGGATATGCGCCGAACATGGATCGCATCATGGAAATCGCGGGGCGAAAGCGCATTGCCGTGGTCGAGGACGCCTGCCACGGGGTGCTCAGTACCTATGAAGGACGCCACATCGGCACCTTTGGCGCCACCGGGGTGTTTTCTTTCTTCGGCAACAAGAACATGACCACCGGCGAAGGCGGCATGATCGTCACAAACGACCGCGCCATTGCCGAGCGCATTCGTCTGATGCGCAATCATGGCATGACACGCGGTTCCTACGATCATTTTACCGGTCGGTATCAGGAATACGATGTCGTCGTTGCCGGGCATAATTTCCGGATGGACGAAATTCGCGCCGCCATCGGTCGCGAGCAGCTTAAAAAGCTCTCGGCCAACAATCAACGCCGCCGCGAAATCGCCAAGATCGTTCGCGATCGCATTTCTGCCCAATGTTCGGTAGTCAGTTTCCCCTTCTCGACTTTCGATCATTCCACCAGCAGCCAACATCTGCTGCCCATGTTGTTACCTGCCAAGGTAGCCCGCGACCGCTTCATGTTTGAAATGGGTGATCGTGGTATTCAAACCAGCATCCACTACAAACCCCTTCACCGGTTTACCCACACCACGGGAATGTGGGCAACCCCGCCCGATCTGCCCGTGCTTGCACGCGTGGAAAAACGCCTCGTCTCTCTGCCTCTCGGCCCGGGTTTTACCGATGAGCAAATCGACCTCATCGTGGAAAACGTCGTCGATTTGGTGTCTTAGTGGATAAATATCTCACACCGGTCCGCAGAAGCGCGGAGAATGACGGCTTTCAGTACTCTCCCATTGCCTCGATCCCTGAATAATTCCATTGCTCCTTGGTGCATTGGAATTTGATCTGTCCTCCTACATTCGAAAACGAATCCCTACTTTTGACTAAGCGAGTTGGTTTCCGTTTCTTCAGAAGAAAAAAGGATATTCCATGCAATCGGCTGGTACTTCTCAAGCATTCCAATACCAAACCTATCTGGTGCGTCGAAAGATTTTCAAATTATTTGGCGCGGCATTCCATATCTACGATCCCAATGGCAACGTCGCTTTCTATTCCAACTTGAAGGCTTTCAAGTTGAAGGAAGACATTCGTCTATACACCGGCGAAGATATGCAAACCGAGTTGCTGTCGATCGGTGCGCGGCGCGTGTTGGATATTTCATCGGAATACGATGTGACCGACGCTTCAACGGGTGAACGAGTCGGCGCCCTCAAACGCCAGGGATTAAAATCAATCCTGCGTGACGAATGGTCGATTCTCGATATCAACGACAATGTCGTTGGCACGATCAAAGAGGATAGCATGGCGATGGCGTTGATCAGGCGATTTCTCTCGAACTTGATTCCACAAACCTATCACGGTGAAATGCACGGCCAGCAAGTTTGCCTCTTCAAACAGAACTTCAATCCCTTTGTCATGAAAGTAACGCTCGATTTCAGCATGGACACCCAGGGATTGCTCGATCGTCGTCTTGCTATAGCAGCGGCTGTGCTGTTGTGTGCGATTGAAGGGAAACAAAATTAATTCGGCAGTTCTCCAATCGATAAAAACACCACGCCCCCGGCTAATACACCGGGGGCGTGGCGCTCTTCGACAGAGGAGAGAAGGGAAGTCTTAGTTTCGTAACTGGGCGATTTGGGTTTTGCTCATCGGAGCGGGGACTTCGGGTGCCGGGATAATCTTGTGCTGTGTCAAATCCTGCGTCCCTTTGATTGTCAGCGTGGTACCGACCATCACGAGGTCGAACAATTCTTCGACATCTTCGCGCGTCAAACCAATACAGCCGTTGCTGGCATAATTGCCAACCGTTTCCGGATGAATGGTTCCGTGAATGCCGAGGATATCGCCTTCGAACGCCATCCAGCGCGAGCCCAGTTCATTGTTCGGATCGCCGGGTAAATAAACCCGCCCATCGCCCGGTCGCCATGTCGGATCGGTTTTTTTGTTCAGCACTTTAAACGTGCCTTCCGGTGTTGCGCCCGCTTCGCGACCCGTGCGTACGACATACCGTTTGAAGAATTCGCCGTGATTGGTCAAAATCATCTCGTTGCGATCTACTTGGCACGTCAGGGCGAAATCCACCGAGGGCACGCGTAGCGTTTGTCCCACGCGCAATCGCGATGGGTCGCTGATGTTGTTCGCCTTCATCAACAATTCCGACGTGACATCGTGCCGTTGAGCAATCAGCCAGATGCTATCGCCTTTTTTGACGGTGTAGAGCGTATCTGTTCCTGCATCGCCATTCAACAAGGCCTTCAGGTTCAAATCGCCCAATTCCGCATAAACCTGCGACAAGGTCGCTTCGTCCGTATTTGCTGCATCTGCCAGTACTTGATTCAAACGCCGCCGTGCCGCCGAATGATCGCCGAGGGCGATTTCGTGACGTGCCCGCGCCACCTGCAACTTGGCGACGCCCGGGTTATCCGGATGATCGCGAATGAAATCGTCCACGCTTTTCAGCAGACCCGGTTTACTGAGACCTGCCGTGGCAATTTCCGAAGACAGGCGCAGTAACTCGACTTCCGTCAGTGCTTCCGATTCAGAAAATTCATTCACGAACGACTCGGCAGACGTGCTCAGGTCTTCAAACATTCCGGCCTGATCGAGCGCCTGCAGTCGGATGAGTTGTGCCCGCTCACTCAGGTCTTTTTTGGCTTCGGGACCGCGCATTTCATCGATGGCCAGCACGGCTTTTTCCGGCTCGCCCTTTTGCATCAGCTTCAACGCCAGCGCGATTTGTTGCTCGTTGGTCGGGGAATCTTTGGCGGGCGAACTTTGGCGGTTAAACCCGTAAATCGCGACAACGATCCCGATGGTCAGGATCAACGCGATGGCGGGAAGGAATTGTTTGATAGGGGAGCGACGGTTCATCAGACAGCAACCTCGGGAACGGGAATCCGGCGCCAGCAAAAGGAACATGATCGGAAGGATCGAGAAAGGAAAAAGCCCGGCACCTGTGCTTTTACCCAGTCGAATCAGGCGCCCGCCAACAACGTCAAGAAAAACCGAGGAGAAATTCGGAACCTTCTGCCGCCTGTGGTTGCCGATGACGAATGTCCCTTGACAGGGCACACCAATCCGGTGCCCCCTTACGCATCATATTGGTGCCCACCGGTCGGCACCTGCTTTATTGTTCGCTGTTTCCTAGCTGATTTCAGCCTTCATCCAAGCACACTTTATTTCCCCTTCTGCCTGGACCGGCCCGGATTTTTCGGGCGGGCTGATATTCAACTTAGGATGTTTTCTTTATGACATTTGAAAAACTCGGCCTCCGGGCTGAACTGCTCCGCGCGCTTGCCGCCGGTGGCTACAAAAACCCCACGCCCGTTCAGGCTCAGGCTATTCCTGAAGTCCTCGACGGGCGCGATATCCTTGCGGGTGCCCAAACAGGAACGGGTAAAACCGCCGCTTTTGCACTCCCCATTCTCCACAATCTCAGCCAGCAAAAAACCACCCGGAATGCCAAGGCCCGTGCGCTTGTTTTGACGCCCACGCGTGAACTGGCCGTCCAGGTCAGTGAAAGTTTCCGCACCTACGGCAAACACCTGCGTCTGAAAACCGTCGTCGTTTACGGCGGCGTCGGGTTCAATCCCCAGGTTGACCGCCTCGCTCGCGGAGCCGACATCATCGTCGCCACCCCGGGCCGCCTGCTCGACCACGCCAACCAACGCACCGTTGATTTATCCGGCGTGGAAATGCTCGTGCTCGACGAAGGCGACCGCATGCTCGACATGGGATTCATCCACGACATTCGCCGCATCATGAGCCTGCTTCCAGCCAAACGCCAGAACATGCTGTTTTCCGCGACCTACTCGCGCGAAGTCCGCCGGTTGGCCGAAGGCGTGCTCAATAACCCGTGCGAAATCGAAGTCGCCGCGCGCAACACCGCCGCCGAACGTGTCGCCCAAATCGTGCACCCTGTTTCACAAAGTCGTAAACGCGAACTGCTCGCGCACCTGATTGCTAAAGACGACTGGCGCCAAGTGCTCGTTTTCACGCGCACCAAAAACGGTGCGAACCGCCTTGCCGTGCAACTCGATAAAAACGGCATCAAAGCCACCGCCATTCACGGCGACAAAACTCAAAGCGCACGCATGAAAGCGCTCAACGATTTCAAAGCAGGGCATGTGCGTGTGCTTGTTGCCACCGACGTGGCCTCGCGCGGAATCGACATCGATCACTTGCCTCATGTGGTGAACTACGACATGCCCAACGTGCCGGAAGATTACGTGCATCGCATTGGTCGCACGGGTCGTGCGGGCAAAGAAGGCACCGCTGTTTCGCTCGTGAGTTCGCTCGAAGATGCACAACTGCGCGACATCGAAAAATTGATCGGTAAATCGATCGATTCCGTTGTCGTCGAAGGTTTCGAAGGCGAACGCCTTGCGCGCGCGGGATACGACCCCACCGTGCCCGTCAAACCGCACGCACCGGGCACGCGACGCCTCGGCGCAAAAGGCTCGAAAGGCTTTCCGCGCCCCAACGCCGGTCGCCGCCGTGGCCCGCAAGCGTGGTAATGCACGCGCGATGAGCACCACCAACAACCAATGAATCAAAACCCTTGCGGCGAATCGGAAAACGGTTCGCCGCGAGGTTTATTAAGATATCAAATATTTTAAAATCGCATTTGGCTTGTTGGCATGTTGACACTGCATTGGGGCTATCACTTTGATTTAACAATCAAATAATAATGCGCGTAAATAGGAAGTAATCCAATGACTGTCGAATCCAAAAGCAAACTCTGCCAAGCTGCTCTTGCTGGTGACTTGGAAACTGTAAAGACGTTACTCGCTAATGGAACTGACCCGAACGAATCAATGCCTGCGGATGAGTGGCAGGAGCAAGATGGGATCGAAGAAGCAGCTATCTATTTTGCGGTTCGTTCTGGAAATGCCGATGTTTTTTACTGCATCTTAAAGGCAGGTGGAACTTGTCATATTGATTATTCATTGTATCTGTGTGCTGTTGATGGATTGCTTCCACTTTTTAAGTATTTGATTTCTGAAGGTGATTTGAAATTTTCAGGCGAGCAGTCAGAAGAAGTTTGTCGATACTATTCATACCCGTGTTCACTTCTGGGTGTTGCCACTCGGTGGAAACATCTTGAAATGATGGAGTACTTAATCGAACAAGGCGTCACACCACGTATTCTCTGGCCGAAAGAAAATCTACTTTTCAATGCAGCCGTGACAGGTTCTGCAAAAATCTTTGAATTTGTTGTTTCATTAGGGTTTGATCCTGCGACGGATGGAAGGATTCGACCAGATTTTTTTAACTGTGGAATGTATGCCGATCTTTTGGAAGCAGCAATTCGTGGTAATGGCGACCAGGAAATTCCAGACTTGGAATTGGTGGAGACTATTTTGAATGCAGGTTATTCTCCACTCGATAGAGGATTACAAGGGGCTGGAACAGCAGAAGGCGCCGCCACACATTTTGAACGCGCTGTTTCAAAGGGACACGAGCCGTTAACTATGTTAATGATTCGTGCGCTTCCTGCACCAAATGAATTAACACAAGAGCAGAATGATAGTTTATTCAAAACGGCTCGTCAATATCCTGAAGTAATGGAGATGCTTCAACAAGCGGGATATTGCGAAAATGAGAAGTTTTCTTTTTTGCGAATCATCAAATATTTCTTTGGATAAGAATATATTTGAAGTTTCCCCTCACCGTTCGCCCTTAATATCATCCAGCGGAATGCCGAGTTTTTCGATCTTGTCGTAGAGATTGCGCCTACTCATGCCTGCGTGTTTTGCGGCGTCGGTGACGCTGCCGTTGTGCGCGCGCAGCAGCGCTTCGAGATATTCGCGTTCGAACGATTCCCGCGCGGACTTGAAATCCGGCACTTCCTCGACCATCGCTTGCGCCGAAAGCGCCAGCTTCGTGATGCCGTCGGCGCTACTGCTCGACGGGTGGCGCGTGCCCGCGCCGTCGGGCAGCAAATCGCTCGTAATCACGTCGGTTTCCGAGAGCACCACGAGACGTTCGATGGTGTTTTCCAACTCGCGCACGTTGCCGCGCCAGGGATAGGCTTTCAGTGTCTCCATCACACTGTCGGAAAATCGCATCGCCGATCGCTGGTGTTTGCGGGCTTTCTGCGTCAGAAAATGGTTCGCCAACATTGGGATGTCTTCCTTGCGTTCGCGCAATGGCGGCATCTCGATGGCGATCACATTCAGGCGATAGAACAAATCCTCGCGGAACGTGCGGTCGCGAATGCACTCTTGCAAGTCGCGGTTCGTGGCCGACACCACGCGGATGTTCACCGGGATGTTGGTCACGCCGCCAACGCGCGTCAGCTCGTGTTCCTGCAACACGCGCAGCAATTTTGCCTGGAGCGGCATCGGCAATTCGCCGATTTCGTCGAGAAACAACGTTCCGCCGTCGGCCAGTTCGATCAGGCCGATTTTCATCTGGTGCGCACCGGTGAACGCGCCGCGTTCGTGACCGAAAAGTTCGCTTTCAATCAGCGATTCGGGAATCGACGCGCAGTTGATCGCCACAAAGCGGCCTTTGGCGCGGTTGCTGAACTGATGCACGGTGCGCGCGGCGAGTTCCTTGCCCGTACCCGATTCGCCCGTAATCAACACCGGGCTGTTCGACGCTGCCACGCGTTCGAGCAGTTCGCGCACGGTGACCAGCGCAGGCGCATTACCGAGCAGGATGCGTATTTCACGCTCGCCCGTCGGTGTGGGTGGGTTATTGTACGCTTCGCTGAGCGCCGAATTCACGTCCTTCAGGCGTTTGTGCTCGAACGCCTTCGAAATCGTCATCAGCATTTCGTCGGTTTTGAATGGCTTGGTGATATAATCGAACGCACCGAGTTTCACGCACTCGATGGCGCCTTCGATGGTGCCGAACGCGGTCATCATGATGACTTCGCACGGTTGCCCCATTTCTTTCAGACGACGCAAGACCTCGTGCCCGTTCATCGTGGGCATGCGAATGTCAGAGAGCACCACGTCGATGGTGTTTGTTTCGAGAAAACCAAGTGCTTCGCGCGGATCGTTGAATGTCGTGACGTGATACCCCTCCAGGTTAAGCACCTTGGAGAGGATTTTGCCCATGTTTTCCTCGTCATCAACAACGAGGATACTGCCGCGATAAGTGGTGTTATTCGGCGTCGCCATTTCCTGAATCGCTCGCCCCTCCAATAGTTCCAACCCGCTTCAGAATGCGCTCGACCAATTGCGGTGAAGTCAGCTCGAGCTCCTCGAACAACTCGCTCGGTGAACCATGATCGACGAATCGATCCGGGATACCGAATGTCTCAGCATGACGATTGACGTGGCGTTGTGCAAGCAATTCGTTCACGGCCGAGCCAAAACCACCTTGGATAGTGTTATCCTCGGCGGTGAACAGAAATTCGTGTGTGCGCGCGGTTTCAAGAATCAGTTCTTCGTCAAGTGGTTTGACAAATCGCGCGTTGATGACCGTTACCGAATGCCCAAGTTTTTCTTCCAGTAACTCGGCGGCTTTTTCAAAGAAGCCGACCATCTTGCCGATGCCGATCAAAGCAATGCGTTCGCCTTTGCGCACCGTTTCGCCTTTACCAATGGGCAAGGCTTGCGGCTTGCGCGTTACGGGCAGGCCCTTGGCCGTTCCGCGTGGATAACGCACGGCGATGGGACCGTCGTTGTATTCAATGCCGGTCACCACCATGTCGGCCAGTTCGATTTCGTCCTTTGGCGACATCAATACCATCTCGGGGATCATGCGCAGATACGACAAATCGAACACGCCATGGTGAGTCGGGCCGTCGGCGCCGACCAACCCGCCGCGATCCAGCACAAAAAACACCGGCAGGTGTTGCAGTGCAACGTCGTGGATCACCTGGTCGAAGGCACGTTGCAGGAACGTCGAATAAATCGCGCACACAGGCTTCAGGCCTTCGGTTGCCATGCCGGCAGCCATCGTCACGGCGCATTCCTCCGCGATGCCCACGTCGTAAAAACGCTCGGGGTATGCTTTGCCGAATAAATCGAGGCCCGTGCCGCTGTCCATGGCGGCGGTGATTCCCACGATTTTCTCGTTGTCTTTCGCGATATCGACCAGCGTCGAACCGAACACCTTGGTCAGTGCGGGCGGACCGTCTTTCTTGGCCATCACGCCCGTTTCAATTTTCAGATCCGACGCCGCGTGGTACTTGATCGGGTCGTTTTCCGCAAATTTGTAACCTTTGCCTTTTTGCGTGATCGCATGCAGCACAATCGGCCCCGGCAAGTCCTTGATTTTCTCCAGCGTCTCGACCAGCGACTGCATGTTGTGGCCATCGATGGGGCCGATGTAGCGAAAGCCCAGTTCCTCGAAGAACATCCCCGGCACGATCAGACCCTTGATCGCTTCTTCGGCTTGATGCGCGTATTTCAGGAAACCTTCGGGGCTGTGTTTTTTGATCCAGCCGACAATATCGCGGCGTGCGCGGGTGTAAACCGGGTGCGTGACCGCTTTGCGGAACATCTTGTGCACGACCCAGACGTTTTCGCTGATCGACAACTCATTATCGTTGAGCACGACCAGCATGCGTGTTTTGCGCAGCCCCGCGTTGTTCAGCGCTTCGTACGCCATGCCGCCGGTCATCGCACCGTCGCCAATCACGGCAGCCACGCGGTGGTCATCGCCTTTATGGTCGCGGGCCAACGCCATCCCGAGCGCGGCGGAAATCGACGTCGAAGCATGCCCCGCGCCGAAACAGTCACAATCGCTTTCCGAGCGCTTCAGAAATCCCGACAGTCCCTTGTATTGACGCACGGTTTCAAAACGATCGTTCCGTCCCGTCAGGATTTTCCACGCGTATGCCTGGTGCCCGACGTCCCAGACGACCTTGTCGCGGGGCAGATCGAATTGATTCAGCAGCGCCAGCGTAATATCCACGGCCCCGAGCGGCGCGCCGAAGTGCCCGCCCTTTTTGGCGATCACCTCGATAATGCGGTGACGCACCTCGCCCGCCAATTGCGTCAGTTGAGCTACATCCAACCGCTTGATATCGGCAGGGGAGCGAAGAATTTCAAGAATCCGTTCGGCACCGTCGGGATTGAATGGGCATTCCAATTCCGAAGCCGTCGAGGCGGGAAGAATCGGGGAAAAGGGCTCCGCGTGGGAGTGCGACATCGTGTTCAGGCCTTTTGCGCGGGATGATCAATTTCCGCCAGGGGGGTAGTGTTCAAGCGGCGAGGCAAAAAGTGCGCCTTGCTCAGTCCTCGTCCTCGGGCGAGCCCTCGAAATCCTCGAGAACCAACTCGCCATCGGCCCGTTCCTGGACCAGTTGCACCCGTTTTTCCAACGCGCTTAGACGCGCTAAACACTGAGCGCCCAAGCTTTTACCCTCTTCGTACAGGTCGATGGACTTTTCCAGCGAAACCTTGCCCTGCTCGAGTTTTTCCACGATGGATTCCAGGCGTTCGATGGACTTTTCTAATGGAACGTCGTTTGGCTGTTCAGGTTTGGTCATCGTGTTGGGCAATCGCCGTTTTCCGGGGCGGGGAGTATCGGGTGATCTGCAAGTAACAGACCCCCGTATTGAAACGACAACCGAGGGTGGACGTCAAGAGGGGAGCGCGGGTGGAAAGAGTAAAGGGGCGTATCACTTCTCTAGTCCAAAGATTTACAGATTTACTTCAAAGGCGCAAAGGTGACTAAGGAACACAGGAAGAATCAAGATTGTAGTTGATTTCCATTTTTCCGAAGTTCGCTCAAGGGAGCACGGGCATCCTGCCCGTGTCACTGGATTACCTGAAATAGAGATATCCCCCGCATTTTTTCCGAGACGTTAACTCTTTTTTTGTCTCACCAAATTGCCTTCATCAATTGTGAAGAGATGGTCACCAGGCAGAAGGGCTGATGTAAATATTAGCTCAGGCCGTCAGGTCTGGGAAGTCGTTTTTTGTTTTCGATCCAAGCGTTTTTTCTCCTGGATTTTTTTGAGTTCCTTCAAACGGGATTCTTTCGATCTCCAAAAATGTGAAACGGGATTGGAATAAGAACCATCCTCAAGATACTTGACGTATTTTCGACTTCCTAATTTAGTGTATCGAAATCAGTAGTGTCCGGTTATAAGTCGAACAGTGTCAATTGTCCACCTGCACCCTCT
>CAZOKZ010000045.1:0-35518 GCA_964580585.1 uncultured Candidatus Sumerlaeota bacterium
CGCGGCTTTGGCTCGTGAACGGCTGGGTTTGTGCCAGCGAAAGTAAACGACTCGGGTTTAGCGACCTTCTGGTTTTTTGATGGGGGACGGAGAAGGTCGCAGCCATCGCTGGGCATTCATCCGAAGAAAAACTTTCGGAGATCGAGGTGAGCATTTCGCTAAAATGCCAGGAAATGGTGCCTGGCGAACGACTTCATCAACATCCCATCCACGCATTTGGCATAATTGTTCAATCATCGAAAGCACCAATACCCTCGAGGGTGGATTTTTCCCCTCAATGGGACTTTCGTGGGAAAAATAATCTCGCACCCGCATCAGGTCTTCGACCTCCGTCCCCGGAAATAACTGCGTTGCGTATTTTTTCGCCAACGTCCGGTTGTTTTCTTCCCAATTCCCTCGATATTTCAGACTGATGTTGTTTCCATGGCGACGATACTTCAGCAATTGTTCACCCAGCGCTGTAACTTGCCCCGCCGCTACCAATCGCAACCACAAATCATAATCCTGACTCTGACTCATATCGCTGTAATTACCCGCCGCAAGTAGTGCATCGCGCCGGATGATCATTGTTGGATGGATAATCGAGCACGCGAGAAACAAACTCCAATGCATCGCCCACGGTGTTGTCGGCGTGTAATTCATCGCGTGCCAAAATGCGCCCTGGGCATTGATCTGCGTCGCCCAACTGGCCAACCCATCCACTTTGGGATTGGCGTTCATCAACGCCACCTGGCGTTCGAGACGTTGCGGTTCGTTAACATCGTCTGCATCGATCCGGGCAAGTAAAGGCGATTCGCTGGCATCGACCATCGCCCGCAGACACCCGCCCAATGTATCGAATGGCTGATCGATAACCACGCGACCGGGCAACCGCGCGGGAATCCATTCATTCAACTGCTCGACAGATCCATCGTCCGACGCATTATCCCACGCCAGAACCTCGAAATCGCGAAACGTCTGCGCCTCAATCGACGCGAGCGTTTCCTCCAAAAACGGCAAGCCGTTCCGAACCGGCAACAACCATGTTACTTGTGGAGCCATCGTTATTTTTATCGTCAATGCCTTAGAATTCATTTCGCCCTATTTTTTTCTTTTTCCGTTTCCGGCGCGCTAGTAAAAAATTCGTCTCGCCTCGGTATGCACTCCGCCGGACAATTCAATATTGCCTTTTCCCGAGGTTTCGGCGCGTGACGGGTTTTCTGACAGCAATTATTAGTTCGCTGCTATTGGGGCGAATTGTTTCCGGATGGCTCTTTCGCGACGAGGACCTCGCCGACCGCGTGGTGCTGTGGCTGGCAAGCGCCATCGCCCTATTTTTAGTGGTGCCCCTTGCACTGGGACTCGCCACGGGACGATGCCCCCTGATGGTTGTGGCTTCTTTCCAAGCCACCCTCGCGGGAATCGGAATCCTGGTTTCTTACGGTCAGTCAAAAGCCGGGGTCTTTGGCGACGCACCGTTACTTGCTGAATGGATTCAAAGCATTCGCTCGTCGTCTTGGGCATCTCGCCTGATGTGGGGGGTGGTTCTCCTGTGGGTGCTGACCGCGGCTCTGCCCGGATGGTTTCTGCCCCCGAGAACGTGGGATGCCAAATTCTACCATCTGTTGCAAACCGTCGAGCAATTCCGCGTGGACGAAACGGGAGACAATCCCATGTTCAAGCTGGGTTTGCCCGATGCCACGGGACAGGCTCATCTTCAAGCACGTGGCCAGACGTTCCCGAATCTGAAAATGTTCTGGGCCCTTCAATTGGTCCAGGCACGCGGAAATTTTCGCGGCGCGGGATTAATCCAGGCGGTTTTTTTGCTGCTCTGGATCACGGTAATCTGGGCGTTGGGTCGGCGATTTGACTGGCCGGGTTGGGCAAGCGCCCTCGCATCGCTTTTTATCGCCTCGATGCCGGAGGTAATGCTGCAATCCACTGAACTTTACGCCGATATCCAGGCCGCCGCCTGCACGGCCCTGGTCGTGTGGGCGTTAGTCGGGCTACACGCACGTCTGCGTGCTGCATCCTGGATCGCCGCGGCTGCATTGGCGTTCGGACACTTGGTTGCCGCGAAATCCTCGCTTCTCCCGGCGGCTGCGGCGTTTGGCATCGTGGCGTTGGTACTCGCGTGGCGAGCGGCAAGCGACCGCAGGCAGCGCTTATCCTTTGCAAGCGCGATGTTTTCCTCTGCCATGGCGGCGGGAATCGTGATGGTATCGCCATGGATCGTGGGCGCGTGGATCGATTACGGAAATCCGATCTATCCGATCGGCGTCACCGTCGCGGGCCGGGAAATTTTCCCCGGTCCAATGGGGACGCAGGTCAATACCACCATCCTGGAACATCAACACGGCATCGGCGAAGGCGCCGCCTACATTCAAGGCGCGTTGGAATCCAGTGGTGTGACCTCGCTCTCCAATCTGCTTTCGGGACTCGGTCCCCAATGGCTGGTGCTCGGCTTGCCATCGCTGGCATTGCTGCTCGTTGTGTGTTGGAAACTCGAAGACACACGTTGGCGATGGATCGCAGTGCTTGCCATTTTGAATGCGCTGGTCGCACCGGATTTGTGGTATCCACGCTTTACATTACAACTGGCCACATTCGCCGCCTTGGCGTTTGGGCGCGTTCTGACAACGGCACGCATTCCCGAGCGCACGGTACTGATCGGCTTGCTTGTCGTGGCATGCGGTTGGAACGCTTTCCGCACGATTCCAGCCGTCACGTACCACCCGCGCGCGCCATGGCTGGTGGCATATCCATTCGTCACAGGCGATACCGTGCCCTTGGTTCTCGAACGGTTTCCCGGCGAATACACGGCGCGCGATTATGCTCGTGAACACATCGTTACCAAGCACAACAAGCTGCTCGCCTATCCCTGCAAATACATCCATGCGCCAACGCTGATCAGCGATGGCCTGGAAAATCGCACGTGGCCGCTGGGCGAACCTGATTCGTTTTCAGATTCGTCAGAAGAAGCGTTGCGATACCTGAATTCCCAACATGCCACGCACATTATTGCACGTCGCGATTCGGAATACAGGCATCTGCTGGATGCGAATCCCGGCGAGCGAGGGTGGATCGATTACGTTCGCATGAGTTTCGGTGCCGAAGTGTTTTTCCCGATCGAAGACGGCTACAAACCACTCTTCACCGACCAGCCATGGTGCATCGAACACCCATGGGGGCCCGTAGCCGCGCCACCCGAACGCGTTTGGCGCATTCCCCAGGAAGGAAAGGGGATTCGATGAGCCGACCACCTGCTCCTTGCCCGCCGTCCGCGCGTCCGCGAATCGAAGGCCTCGTCGTTGCCGCGTTAGCCGTGGTGTTGGCGTGCGTGTACGCGTTGCAACCGGCCCGGGGGCGCGAAGTGCACGACAACGTGACCCGGTTCTACAAACCGCTCCCCCACGAGGGTATTTCTCTCAATGCGGCGAATACGATCCAGCACCTGGAATCGGGCGAATTTACCAATTGGACGTACATGACGGCGCGCGAGGCGCTGGTACGTTGGCATCTGAAAGCCAACGCCCCGGAAGCATTCGATTCATTGATGGCGCGTTGGCAAACGGGCCTGTGGGATTGTCCGCCGACAGAGGAATGGACACGCACGTTGGAAGAATTCGATCGGCAATGGATCGATCGGCGAATGAAAGCAGGCAAACCCGTCTGGCTGACGCCTCAGAATATGTCGCAATCCGACGTTTCGATCGCCATTTGGCCCGAGTCGGCTGTGCAAACGGCCGATAAATGGGAGTTCACTTTGAACGACGACGCACCGGAAACCGTTCAATTGATACTGAATTCCAAGGGTTTACCTACCGAACGACTTGGTTCACGGATTGTATTAACGTTCGCCCCAGGAACATTAGACCTCGATGCCGCACCGCCACGTACATACTGGGCTACACAACAATTGCCCATCAGCGGTCTGCGCGTAAAAACTGGAATCGTAAAAATCGACGAGACTAGTGGTGTACAAAACGTTGCGTTCGATTTTTCAAATGAGCCAGGATGGCTTGGCCCGAACGCACAGCTCAAGCGATTGGCGATTCATCTGACACCGGCGGAACGTCGAATAGACCTGCGTACGATTACCGGTGAAGACAGCTTTGAGTTGGAATAGTGACAGGAGGAGTTCAATATGTACGATCCCTATCAGCAACCGCCCCCTTCCTACCCGCCCCCGCCCCAGGGTTTCGATCCAAACGGGTATCCTCCTTCTCAATACGATGCTCCTCTGCCTCAAGTCGTTATGTGGTATCGGATTTTTTGCGGATGCATGACGTTGATGTATCTGATGGCAACGGCGATGATGATCCTAATGCTAGTGGCGCCCAGCCTGGACCCACAACTGAACACTCCGGAGATGGCGGAAGTCCGGGTCCTCGGTGTGTTCTACATCGTCATGTTTGTCCCCTTGAGTATCCTGCATCTGGTGGGCATTTTCGCGCCACGCAAACCATGGGGTTGGTATTATGGAATGGTGGTATTGGTTGCGAACCTGGTGCTGAACTGGTGCTGTATCCCGTTCGTGATTCCGCTGCTGATTTTCTGGCTGAAGGACGAACCCAAGATGTACTTCCGGGTGCAGTAAGGCCCCTACCGCATTCCCCAGACCTTGTGCATTTGGCGGCTGAGTCGCCAACGCGGATGGACACGGATAAATTCTTCGGCGAGACGTGTGTTTTCCTCAACGTCCGGTCCATCCATGGGTTGCAGGAAAAAGTGGTCGAAATCGAGGGATTCGTAAGCTTCGGGGGGTGCATCGGACTGGGGAAATACCAACTTGAGTTCATGCCCGCTGGTTAAGATCAACTCCGTCCCTGCTTTCGGGCTGACGCACACCCAGTCAATGCCTTCGGGAGCCCGGCGCGTACCGTTGGTTTCGACGGCGACCTCGAACTCAGCGTCGTGCAGCGCGTCGATCAACCGTGCGTTCAATTGAAGCAACGGTTCGCCCCCCGTACAAACAACGTACGGTGCATTGTCATCGGTGGCGGCGTTGCTTGCTTCCCACAATTCGCGCACGACAGCGGCCAGTTCCTTTGCACATCCATAGTAGCGCCCGTTTTCCCCGTCGGTACCAAGGAAATCCGTATCGCAAAACTGGCAAATCGCACGCGTGCGATCTTGCTCGCGGCCTGTCCACAGGTTACACCCGGTAAAACGTAAAAATACTGCCGGGCGACCGGTGTGCGCGCCCTCGCCTTGTAGGGTGGTATAGATGGTTTTGACGGCGTAGCTCATGTTTCCTGCTGATAGAGCGCCGGGTCGCGGGTGCCGACTTCGGAAAATCCGCGCAACCGTAACAGGCACGCGTCGCAATGGCCGCATGCCGCGCCGTCCGGTGCGGGATCGTAACAGGAAGTGGTCAGGGCATAATCGACACCGAGTTCCAATCCGGTACGAATGATATCGGCTTTGGTTTGGTGAATCAGCGGGGCATGAATCCGCATAGGATCAAGCCCACCGATGCCCGCTTTGGTTGCCAGGTTCGCCATTTTTTCGTAGGCCTCGATGAACTCGGGGCGACAATCGGGGTAACCGCTGTAATCGAGTGCGTTGACGCCGATGAAAATGTCCGTGATGTCAAGGACTTCGGCCCACGCGAGGGCGTACGACAAAAAAATCGTGTTCCGTGCGGGAACGTATGTCACCGGAATGCCCGCGCGTAATTCATCCGCGCTGTTGTGTTTCGGGACGGCGATTTCGCTGGTCAAAGCCGACCCGCCGAATTGACGCAAGTCGATCTGGATGGTGCGGTGTTCGAGTATGCCGAATTGCTCGGCGACGCGAGCGGCAGCGCGAATTTCACACTCGTGGCGCTGGCCGTAATTGATCGTCAGACCGTAAATGGTGAATCCCTGGCTCTTTGCCACGGCCACACAGGTCGTCGAGTCCAGGCCACCACTGAGCAGCACGATTGCTTTTTTTTGAACGTCCATCGACTGATCGTCTTTCCAAGGTTTGCTGCCCGATTTCGCAGCCAGGGCCGGTAGAGTAACCCCACCCTGCGGCAATACAGCAACGCGAAAATCGCTCCACCGATTCCCCTGTCACCTCCCACCTTGAAAGCCGTCCAACGTTTCGCCCGTTGACAACCGGTTGCCGTTGGACTCCAAAGGTCGGGCCCTTGCAAGGGAACGATCGTATTTCGGGAGCATCCATGGCCCGCGCCGCCGTTCAAACATCGGAGACATTTCTCAACTTCGGCGAATATAACGCCGAACAGGCTCGCCGTTATCTGGCAGCTTTCCGTCTGGCTATCGCGGTTTTCCTGGTGGGGGGCGCCTTTATCGCCCGTACGCTGGACTTCGGCAATATTCTGGGCGCCGGAATGATCACGGTCGCAGGATTTATCCCAACGTATTTGTGGTGTTCGCGTCGGGCGCTGGGGTTGCCCATCTTTCCGATTTTCGCCGCCATGCACGTGCCGTTCTACGCATTCCCGCTGCTGACCGACCACCAGCGAACCATGGAATATTCCCCCGAAAGCCGCCAGATCGCAGCGTTGACGGTGACGATTTTTTTGATTCTGGGGACAATTGTCTGGTTTCACCTGGTGAAAAAACGCACCACTCCCCCCAAACGCTGCTTTTCGATGCCGATGCCCACGCAGCGACAACACGGCATTGACTACCTGATGACGGGACTGTTCTGCACGACCACGCTGCTGGCGCTGGCAACATCGCAAGGCGACCTTGACCCACTCTATCGGTCGCTTCCCTCGGGCGCCAACAGCATCATCCGCACAGTAATCAGCGGGTTGGCCACTGTTTCGACCTTTATTATTTGTATTCGATGGGGTGTGGGGCAAATGCCCAGCACCCTGCGGATGATTTTCGTCCCCTTTTTCATTCTCAACTTTTGCGTTCTCGCCAGCAGCTTGCTCCTGGTCGGCACGTTGACACTGCTCGTTCCGGCTGCCATTGGATTCGCACTCGGACGCAACCGCATTCCAGTCATCACAATGGTGATGTTCATCTTGTTGCTGAGTTTCATGCACGCCGGTAAATTCCAGATGCGAGAGGTAATGTGGGAGGGGGGCGTTCACCAACGTGTCATGTTGCGCCAGTATCCGGAATTCTTCCGCATTTGGTCGAGTTATTCCTGGCAAAGTCTCTCAGGCGAAAACGAGGGGGGAGAACAACCCACTTCGCTCGTGGACCGCGCCAGCATGATGCAGATCATGCTGACCTCCATGACAATGACGCCCGATGACGTGCCGTATTTGAATGGTCAAACCTACAAAATCGTCCCGATCCTGCTCGTTCCGCGTATTATTTGGCCGGACAAACCAACAGCGCACGAAGGCCAGGCGATTCTGAACGTGCACTTCCGCATTCAAACACTGGAAGAAACATCGAAGACATTCATTGCGTGGGGGTTGCTGCCGGAAAGTTATGCAAACTTCGGTTTTGCGGGAGTCATTGGTCTTGCATTGGTCCTGGGATGGGGATTGGGCGCCGCCACACAATGGACAATGAACGTCCCCTTCCTGTCCTTTCGCAACTTGATTGGTTTCGCCTTCATGTTCTATGCCTCGGACATTGAAACCGTGGCAAGCGTCATGGCGACATCTTTCTTCCAAACCGTCGTCGTGATTACCATGTTCAGTATGGTACTCATGCGACCGAGACCGAATCCTTACTATCATACATTACGCACAAAATTGCCCCCGAGGTCCAAAAGGGTTCTTCCAATAAAACAAACAGCCCGAATCCTCCCATCTATTCAAAGAGGGTAACTCCGAACAACCATGACACTGCCAAACTTCTTTTTGGCCGGGGCGCCCAAAGCCGGTACAACTTCACTTTATAACTATTTGAATCAACACCCCGATATCGTTTTTAGCAGCGAAAAAGAGCCGCAGTTTTTTAACCTGAAGTACAAAAGTGGCATTGAGTGGTACGAACAAACGTATTTCGCTCATTGCACGGGGTCGGAGAAACGTATCGGCGACGGAACTGTCTGGACGATGAAATGCCCAACCGCGTTGCAGCGAATCGCCCAACATGTTCCCAATGCACTGTTCTTGTATATCATGCGAAATCCCATCGACCGCGCTTTTTCCGAGTACCAATATTATCTGATGCGAGGTGTTTGGAAACCTGAGATCACCTTCAGCGAAGTAATCCGCACGCATCTGAAACCTCAGCAAATCCTTGGAGAAGGGCGCTATTACGATCACTTGGTTTACTTCGAGGAATTGTTCGACCGCTCGCAGGTCCTGCCAATCTTTTACGAAGACCTATCGAAAAAACGCGACGAAACATTAAAGCAAATTTTCGACTTCCTCGACGTGGCCTCTGACTTCGTCCCCCAAGATACCAAGCGCCACAATGTCACCGCCGTTCCGCGTAATATTGGCTTGTACGCGCTGGTGCATCGATCAGTTCGCCCCATTAAGAATGCCTTGGAATCAACAGGAGTCGGCTGGATCAAGGAAAGTTCCCGTAAAATTCGCGGAGCCGTGCGTTCTCAGTTTTTCACCCAGGAGGTGAGACCAGAAATGAAACCGGAAGACCGGGAATACCTGCGGGAATACTACGCGGAACCCAATCGTCAACTCGCCGAATACACGGGACGCGATCTCTCGCACTGGACTTGACGCGTAAGACCGAGACCGTCTGACTTACGGTCATGGAATCGACCACTTCAAAGTCAATCGACGCCTCGATGCCGGACCCCTTGCGCCAGCGTGGCGATTGGCTTCGCGCTGCGGCGTTTTTTGCCGTCGTAACGGTTGCTTACCTCTGGTTTGCGCTCCTTCCCACCACCTTTGGCTCCATGCTGCAAACACGCGATTCCGTACGGATGGCCGTGATCATGGAACACGTGTACCGCGCGTTGTTCCATGGAGATGTGTCGTTCTGGGATCTGAGGATGTTCGCTCCTTATGACGACCTGCTCTGTCTTTCGGAGCCGATGGTCACCCAGGCCATCCTGACGGCGCCGCTCACCGCGCTTTTTGGTTATCCGACAGCATTAAACGCGTGGATTTACGTTTCCTGGTTTTCGATGGGCCTCATGACATGGGCCTATCTGCGCCATCGCGGCGTGGACAACCTGTCGTCAATTTGGGCGGGATTTTTCGTAGCCTTCTGCCCCGACCGCGCCTGGCACGCGGCAGGCCACGGACACTTGTATTTCCAGACAGGCTTCATCGTCTCGCTGCTGGCGGTGGAACGCGCGTTTCGACCCAACGCCAGTCGGTGGTGGGGCACGTTATTTGGCGGTGCGTTCCTGATGCAAGTCATGAGCGGCTTTTACGTCACGGTGCTCTTTGGAGCTTGGGGCTTGCTCATGCTTCCCGCAGGCGCCTGGTGGGCAGCGGGCGGATCTCGCACGTCGTTCTGGTCCGCGTTCAAACGCCAGGCCCCCCAGATGATCGCATGGGTGGCATTGACGTTGGCGCTTTTCGCGCCATTGGTCATGCACTACAGCGCGTTTGGAAAAACACAGCCGCAACTTCCGCTCGAACAAGTGCAACGCCATGCGGCGAACTGGAAAGGTTATCTGCTGCCGCCCGCCGAACCCGAACGAATACTGACACCAACGGGGTGGGCTTACATCAAGTTGCACGATTCGGCGATACGAAACGAAAACACGCAGTATCTGGGTCTGGCTGTCGTGGGGCTTCTCCTTGCTGGCGCGGTATTGGTCTTTCGGCGTTGGCGGGAAGGCGCATCCTGGCGCTCGACGAACGCGGTTTTTCTCGCGGCGTTGATCCTGACGGGTTTCGGAGCGTTGGTATTGTCGCTTGGTCCGTTTCTGACACCAGATTTATCGCGCCTGACCCGATTACCGTTTGCGTATATTTACGCGGAATTTCCATCGTTCCGTTTTTTTCGTGCCCCGGCGCGGTTTGCTTTCGTTGTCACGTGGTGCCTGGCATTGCTGGGCGCATTGGCGCTGACGGAATGGCGCGCACGGTTGGAAGCGAAAGGCTTTCGTCGTGCGAGCATGGCTTTGGCCGTCGGCGTTCTGGTCCTGACAATGGTCGAGTTCCTTCCACTGACACGCATCTATCAGATCGATGCAACGCGTACCCCGTTTGCCGAATACCTTGCCAACCTGGAATCCCCGAAAGCATTCGTTGAATTCCCTACCAACACCAATCGGTTCATGGTTGGCCTTGGGTGGAACCATGTTCCGGTGGCAAATGGATTCAGCAGTTATCCCCCGCCGAATCGTCTCCAGGAATTGGAATACCTCGACGCGCATTTTCCGTCAAAAGAATCGCTGCTCGTCATGGGCCTTTGGGGAATCGACCGCGCGATGGTCTCTCGATGGGCTCCAGAGGAATTCCGCATTCGATGCGCTCAATCCGAGTCTCTCGAACCCATCTGGGAAGGATCGGAAGGCACGCTCTACCGTCTCACTCAACCTGTTCCGAATTTCAACGAGTGGTTGACAGAAAAACGCCGAGATGCCGGTTGGCAACCCGAAGAAACGGCACCGCCCATTCCACTGATGCGTGGTAATCAAGCCGACGAGGCTGCCTTGGGTATCGGTTACGTTTTCACGCGCAATAACACCCGGCAACTTCCAGACGGCGATCGCGAAACGCTTTCCACCTACACCCCGATGGAGTTCGATTTAGAAACCTATCCGATCACCCCCCCCGTTTACACTCGGTTGGTTCTCCGGGTGCGGATGAAAAATTGGTATTCGTTGCGTGAAAACGGATATTTGTATTGGGGAACGGCAAACCGTCCCGAATTAGGCGAAGACCGTGTTGTCCGGTTTATCATCCCTGCCGACGGAGAGTGGCACGACATCCCAATCGAATTGGGCGAGTCCATTGCATGGTTAACCGACGAGCCGATCACACGCATACGGCTGGATTTGGGTGGGCGCATTCAGACGCGGGTGAATGTCGATTACCTGGCTTTTGAGGAGAGCCAACCGCGTTGGTCGTTGGACCGAATGGGGGAAAATTCATTGAGTCCCTGACGCCAAATCTTCATGTTTTTGGCTAAATCGTTTCATAGATACGCGGAAAATCACAGCGACCGGGATTGACTTCCACCGCCGTTGTGCGTCTTTGTCGTTTTCAAATTCGCCCCTGCGGTTTCGCGAAAACTTCGAAAGCAAAACACTATGGCTGGTGACAAAACGCCCATCACCGAACAGTCGAACGATCTGACGCTCGACCTGGATATTTCCGAACCCCTCGGAATGGTGCGTCTTTTACGTCAGGCGGACGCTCAATTATTCGCCGGTTTCAAAACGCATCCTTCCTTGATCGACGAGGAAACCGTTCAAACGTGTGTGCGGATATCGCGCGTGGCTGCCGAGGCCATCAAGGCAGGCAAGTCGGGCGCGATTTTGATCGCAGGCGCGGGAACCAGCGGACGGTTGGCTGCCGTCGTGGCACGCCAGTTCAATCGGATGTTGCGCAACGCCCACCAACCCGAGGTGTTCAAACCGCTCGTTGCAGGCGGCGTTCTGGCGTTGGTCAAGGCCGAGGAAGGCGCCGAGGATAACCCGCAGTTGGGCGCCGACGACATCGAAGCCGCTATTGCGACGGACGCGACCTCCGTTCTGTACGTGGGCATCAGTTGCGGCATGTCGGCACCCTACGTGGCGGGTCAGCTCGAAAAACTCGACGGCAACCCCGCCGCCACCAGTGTGTTGATGGCGTTCAACTCGATCGAATCGGCGCGCGACACCGTCATTGAAGGATGGGATCGTTCCGTTGCCGACGTTTTGCGATCGCTCGAGGAATCCGAACGCTTCATTTTACTGAACCCGATTTATGGTCCCGAAGCGATCATGGGTTCGACGCGTTTGAAGGGCGGCACGGCGACCAAAATTTTGCTCGAAACGATTTTCTTTACCGCTTTGGAAATAGCCGGAGCCATTCCTTCGGATTCCTCATCGAAACCCATCGATCCAAAAGACGACGCTTCGGTTGCTCGCCGAATCTCCCAATTGATGCGCCGGTACCGCGAAGTGGTTGGTGCAACGTACGAGCATCTGACGGTGCTGGCCGATATGATTCGTCTGGGCGGCGCAACCTTGCGATGCGGCGGTAAGATTTCCTATCTGGGACGCGATACTGCCGGGATTATCGGGTTGATCGACGCCTCGGAATGCCCGCCGACGTTCGGTTCGAGCTTCGAGGATATTCGCGGATATCTGCGCGGCGGGTGGGGCGATCTCCTCGACGAACACAGCGATTACTCGCGCCACGGCGTCGAGTATCAGATCGATCATGAGACGTTCGAGAACGCAAAACTGCCCGACCTTGCCAAAGGCGATCTCGTCATGGGTATCGCAATTGGCGAACTGGGACCCAACACGCGCGCATTGCTGGAAGCAGCGAAAAAAACCAAAGCCACCCGTGGCGTTCTTTTGGTCACGGCCGTTCCCCCTGCGAAAGGCGACCTGCCCGAGGACCTGGACTTCGCTCATGTGATCGTGATTCCGACACTTGGATTCGTGCCGGGCTTTTTGAATCTCGCAGAGCTTTCGCTCAAGATCGCGCTCAACACACTTTCCACCGGCGCGCACATTATGGTCGGCAAAGTTTACCAGAACCGCATGATCGATTTGAAGATTTCCAACACGAAACTCTATTCACGCGCCGTTCGCACCATTCAGCTTCTCGCCGGAGTGGACAAAGTCATCGCTGAACAAGCGCTGCACCGCGCCGTGTACCGCAAAGATACATTAACCGCCGAAGAATCCGAAGCCTCCCCAAAATCGATCATTCAAGTCGCCGCCAGCGGTCGCCGCATTGTGCCAACCGCGCTGCTGCTTGCCCAAGGGCGCATGACCTATGAACAGGCGTGCGAGCTTCTCGGGCGCGACCCCGTCCCGCGCCGTGTGATTAAAACGGTATTAGACAAACAAACCGCTGCGGAATGATTCTTTTCCGCTCTTGACCCCTTGGCATCTGGCTTGCCTAACGGGGAGGCAACTCACCCGTAGGGAGCACAATTGTGTCAGGATTCCTCGCCAGCGAACTTACGCCCCGCCAAATTGTGGCGGAACTTGATAAATTTATCATCGGCCAGAACCGCGCAAAGAAAGTCGTGGCGATTGCCCTGCGAAACCGCGCGCGCCGCCGCCAGTTGCCCGAGCACCTGCGCGACGAAGTTTCGCCGAAGAACATCCTGATGATGGGGCCGACGGGCGTCGGAAAGACGGAAATCGCCCGGCGGCTGGCGAAACTGGCAGGCGCGCCGTTTATCAAAGTTGAAGCGACTAAGTACACCGAGGTCGGTTACGTCGGGCGCGACGTGGAGTCCATGGTGCGCGATCTGGTCGAAATGGCGATCAAGATGGTGCGCGACGAAAAAATCGAACGTGTCAAAGAAGCCGTCGAAGAAATCGTGCTGAATCGGATTCTGGATTTGCTCGATCCCGTTCCGGCAGACGTGCACAAACGCACGCGTTTCGTCGATGGCAAGCCGGAAATCCAGTACGAATTACCGCATCTTTCGGCATCGGAAAACGAAGACTCGCACCCGTCGTACAAATGGTGGCGTCGGCGCGAGTCGATGAAACCTGGCCTTGTGGCCGGAAAGTTCAACGACCGCGAAGTCGATGTCACCGTCACCGAAAAACCCAAGTCGCCCTTCAACATGATGTCGTTCCCGATGGGCCCCGGCGGTGGAGGCGGCGGGATGGATCAAGGCATGGACCAACTGCAAAGCATGTTCGATAACCTGATGCCGAAGAAACGCAAAGGCGCAAAGCTGAGCGTGGCCGAGGCGCGTCGAATCCTGTTCGACGAGGAAATCGAAGGTTTCGTCGATATGGAAAAAATTCGCATGGAAGCGGTCGATCGTACGCAACAGCAAGGTATCATTTTCATCGACGAGTTCGACAAAATCGCAGGACGCGGCGAAGGCATGCGTGGCCCCGACGTTTCCCGCGAAGGCGTGCAACGCGATATTCTACCTATTGTAGAAGGCTCGACGATCTTTACCAAACACGGCATGATTTCAACCGACCACATTCTGTTCATCGCGGCGGGCGCGTTTCACGTCAGCAAACCAAGCGATCTGATTCCCGAGCTCCAAGGACGGTTTCCGCTTCGGACGGAGCTCGAATCGCTGACCGCCGAAGATTTCCAACGCATCCTGACCGAGCCAGACAATGCGTTGACCAAGCAGTATTCCGAACTGTTGAAAACCGAAGGCGTCGAAGTCGTCTGGGAAGAAAGCGGTATCGCGGAAATCGCACGCTCGGCGGCACAGGTCAACACCTCGACCGAAAACATCGGCGCGCGGCGATTGCATACGATTCTGGAAAAAATTCTCGAAGACGTAAGTTTTGAAGCACCCGATATGGGCGTCGGACGCATTGTTGTGAATGACGGTTTCGTGCGCCAGGCACTGGCGGAAATCCTGAAGAGCCAGGATATGAGCCGATATATTTTGTAACGGGTTTCGGGCGGAGAAAAACATTCCTTCATCGCGTCTCCGTGGGTGAAACGATCTCCACCTATCGAAGACTAACGGGTTTTCTTGTTTGCAGAGAGGATCGCGGTAATCAATAAACCAAGTCCTAATCCTCCAAGGATACAACCTGAGAAAGCGAACACCGACGTTTTCCCGAAAACTGCCATCGGAAAGAAAAATAACCCGGCACCAAGTCCTAAAACCAAACCTCCGACAATAGCTAAAATACTCTTATCATCATTTCCATTGTTTTCACCCATTTTACTTCCTTTCAATAAGGAATCGCGTCATCGCATACTGAATCACCGCTTCGTGTTTTTTTGTGTCTTGACGACTTCGTGGGAAAGTAAAATCTCGGGAACCTACGGGTGACACGCCTATTTGCGTTCATCCAGGGGGGAAATTGCCTTGCAGCGCCCGCGCCTTTGGGCCACTCCAAGAGACGTCATTAGCACTACTATTCGTGAATTCCATCGAATGCCTTGTCGTTCGAGAAAAAAAAGGTCTGCCATGTCCAGTCGTTCATATCTGATCGGAACCAATTTGAACACCGCCAATCCCACGGACGCCGAACCGGGATTCGATCCGGCGACACAAATTCTGGCGAACGACGTGGAAGCCGTTCCGTTGCTGTGGATGGCGCTGTTTCGCGAAGACGATCTGCGCGAAGAGACCCTGATCGACGAAGACGGCGACGAAATCACGACGTTTGCTCCCGTGGCGCCGGTCGCGAAAGCCATCGCTCAAATCAAGGCCGCGCTCCCCTACCTGAACACGACGTTTTCCGGTGAAGGTCCCTTCGACGAATACGTGGAGATGATCGTCAACACGGTCGAAAACAGTGGTTTTGAATACGTGACCATCGATTTGTGCGAAATCGACGACATGCTGCCTCCCGAAGCGCAATTCAACGAAATGCTCAAGAAATCCTTGCGCGGTTTCGACAATCCCGAAGGCATCACGCACCACACCGACGACTTAATCATGCAGGAGCCCTCGATCGAAGGCGTGCATGAAATGCTGGCAGACTTGACCAAGCAACTGGGGCTGTCGGATGAAGAAGACGACGACGAGGAAGCGCCTTCAATCGAGGAACTTCTCAGCGGTATGATCGATTCGTCCCAACGCAATGTTCTGGACATGCCGCTGGACGGCGAAATGGTGACCATCCCCGGGTTCGATTGTAACAACCACCGCGATTTGCTTTGCGAAATCTGCATGATCAACGACGACGTCAAACTGCCGTCGGTGCGCATGTACCTCGACGACCTGGAATACAGCGACGAGGAGCAATGGAACTTCACCCGTGTGATCGGAGCGGGGAAATTCGGTTCGCTCGGTATTGGCCGCGAAACACCGTGGGAAAAAGAAGGCGCTGATTACGGATTTGAAGCCATTCAGTACGACGAAGATGAGGATTACGAAGACGAGTTTGAAGAGTACGAGGATGATTTCGAGGACGACGAGGAAGAGTGAACTTCACATAATCCATCGTGAGTGCTCTCATCAATAATCGCCCCATCCGTCCAACGACGCCTCCAGAGCGTCTTTGTCCGCCAGTATAAAATATCCCAACACGCTGACTTCGCCTTCGATGCGATTGTGTTCCGGATCCAATCGCTGCACGGGAACCGGCAACCAGGACCCATCGGGGGACGGAGCCGTGAAGAGCCGCAGGTTGTGCTCGAAAATCCCTTGTATTTCCTCATCGAAATAATCGAACGCCACGAGAATCGTCTCCGTCCCCGCACGCGTTGATTCCACATGCCAAAGAGCAGAGGCCACGTTCGTTCGCGCCCCGGAGCCAATCCCGGAAACGTTGTCGAGCGAACGTTCAAGCCGCACACGAACGTCGGTCTGTGTCCCTTCGTTAAAATCAACCGTCGCGCACGTTCCCCGAGTAAAGTATCGAGGCGGGGCATTGCCCTCGCCAATCGTCTGCGTTTGATCTTCGCCCAGAATCGTTAATTCTGCTGTGGACCAACAACCCAACGACGCGCCCGCCGAAGGATTTTCAAGCACGAGCGCGATGACTTCGTCCGTTTCGATTTCGGCATCGTCCGCCAAGGAAACAGAAATCGTTTTTGTCCGTTCGCCGTGTTCGAAAATGAACATCACGTCCACGGGATCGAAGTCCTCCGTCCCCGCCGTTGCCGTCATCGTCCGTACGCGAACGCTGGCCGTACCGTTTGCTCCCCCGAGGCGTTGGATATGCGCCTCGACGGCGCCATCGGTCTCCGCTCCCTCGAAGCGCGGCGAGGCGAATGCAAAAACTCCCGCTGACGCAGGCAAGGCGTCGTAATACAATTCGGCAAATTCGTAGATAAAGTTTCCGGTGCCTTCCGTGTCGGAAAATTCCGTCCACCGCACGGCTCCGTCCCCCGCCGTCAGGCCTGCGAACAATCCTGGCGTCGCATAAACGTTCGGGATCGTCGCCGTGGTGAACAGATCGTTTGTCGTGGAAATTCGAGTAGCGAATTGCTCCGTCCCCAATGGGTCTGGCGGCAGAAAATCCGAATTGGGTTCCACTTGATTGTTAGAAGCATCGAACAGCCGATATTGCTCGCCGCCATTGATCACGGGAAAACCACTGCCACCGACGAGCGCAAATCCATTGGCATACGTTGCTTCCTGCGGAAAATCCCCCCAGAATGCGGCGAAATCTTCGCGCGTCGCTTGACGACCAAGAACAAGACACCCACCCACCGCGACCTCCGTCCCCGTGGGTAACGTCGCAGCTTGCGAACTGTTGATCTGTTCGAGCGTGTAGCCACTCACATCGATACTGAGCGGATGGGCGAGAATCGAAAACGAGTCGCTTGTCGCCTCGTCGAGCGTCCCCGATTGATCTACCGCCACGAGACGCCCCGTTTCCAGTGCCGCGTCGAGTTGCAAGTCACCCCATGTGTGGATTCCCTGAACTAATAACTGCGCCAAACCACCTGCTGCTGTCAGGTTCGCCGAGACACAATCGAGCGACAGTTCGACGGTCGGCGTAGCGTCTCGATCGCGGTTGCCAAAGCAATCGACGGCTTCGAGCGTCGCAGAGAAATCGGTGTTCAACGTTGCAAGAGTCGGCGTCTCGACAAAGCGCAACCGGGTTGCTTCAACATCGAGACGATTATTCGCTGCTCCCGAATCCATTCGTTCGCTGGACCCAACCCCCGAGGTCGAATACGGCAAAGTCCTTACTCCGAGTCCGTTCAGCTCGAAAACCAGATGCCGTCCATCGACGTTGACCGGTTCGGCAAGGTCCTCGCGCAGCCATACTTTGACGCGATAGGTTCGGGCGGCATTATCGGCGATAAAACCAAAACCACCCGTGTCGGTATTCAATCCATCAAACGCAATCGATTGCGACGAAACGTTCCCCGGGAATGTCGCTCCCTCGCTTTCGATCATCGCGCCCGCCAATACACCCGTCCAGTCGGCAAATTCATTGCCGGGACCGGGCGTCAGCACGAGGTTCGGAAACCGCAACGCCTCCGTATCCACGTCTGGGGAAGCGCCGTCATCCTGGATGACAAAGTCAACGTTCCATTCCGCGTCAAACGGCGTCGTGCGGAGGGGTGAAACCGTTGGCAATTCGGTCATCGGCCCGGCGGAAATCGTCGAAGCCAACTGGCTGGCAGTCGCGGCTCGCGCCAGGACCTCGCCGCTGGCGAGCGATTCCAACCCGTCGTCCGTCACCGCCGTCACCCGGTATGCATAAACCATCCCATTCGCCGCCGAGGAATCGAGGTAAGCGCTGCTTGCCGACAACACACCATTCAACGAAACAAACGCCCCTCCCGCTTCCGCCCGATAGACGTTGTACCCCGCCAGATTGACTTCGGCGTTGTCCGCCCAATCGAGTGCAATTTGCCCGTTGCCCGGCACGGCGGCCAACCCGGTCGGAGGCGCAACACATTCGCCTAAAAACACGCAATCGACCCATTCGGGATGATCGATGAACGGGTTGCGGTTTTGCTGGTAAAGAAAAACGCGGTCATTGCGACGTTGCTCGGACGTGTCGGGCGGATCGGCGTCATGCCAATCGAGCAACACGCTCAGGATACCCATGTACGCTATGGGTTCGTTGCTGCCCGTGGCGCTGGCGGCAACGAGCGACAATTCGTCCGTCAAAACCAGGTCCGGTTCACCGGGTGCGCCTTCGTAACGCACATCCATGTAAAACAACGCGCGCGCCGCGTCGCCCTGGCGATGGTTCCAAACCCTCCATGCACCCGAAACACCCACGCCCGTGCCCCAATTCGAATCGCTCGGAAAAGTACCCGATTCACCACCAACCCCGTGATTAGCCGTCGTGGGATAACGGGCGCACAAATCATTGCAAACATCGAACACCCGATTGTTGCGCGCGGAATTGTAGCTTCCGTTAACCAATCGCAGGTGGTGCAGATCGGCGAATGGTTTAACCCCTATTCCCGATTCGAGCGGAAATCCGAAAGATTTCGGCCAAAGATGCTCGCGGTTGTAAGGGCCACTGCCGCCACCGACTTTGGAATAAATCTCGTTTTTATAGAAATCCAGAACGCTCGATGGGTCGGTGGGGTCCTCGTCGGCGTCCTCCATTTGCAGCCAATTATCACCTCCGACGGCGTAGGGAATCACGGCGTGATCGCGAATGGCGGCATTCAATGACGCACGCAAGGTGACGGGCGTTGTCGGGTCAACGTTCGAGTAATAGTCAACCGGGGGCTCCGCCAACGCAGCAACCCCGCCTACCAGCAGCAGGCAGATCGCCTTCGGAACCAGCCATGTTCGTTCGCCACGATTCATGCGATGCATCGGACCGATAAAATGACGAAAGCGCAATCCCAACCCACGTCGAAATCCGGATGGTATCGGGTTTGCTGGGGCGTAAAGGGTGCCTTTGGCATTCCAGGGTGCTCGATTCGGTTTTCAACCCTTCGGCTGGTCTTGACATGTACGGCTGCAAACCCGTTTAGATGCGGGTATTAGAATGAAAAAACGAAATCGGCACGTTCTATCTCGAAGAATGCGAGTGCGATGAATAAGAATCTGAATCTGGCCATCATTGCGGTGGTGGTGTTAAGCGTCAGTGTTGTCCTGACCATTTTCCTGACCGTAAAACCCGGGGATGTCGTTGTGGAGGATCCGACGTTCCTGGTGCAACCGCGTGCAGTAAATCGCACAGAAACGTTTCAGAACGGCAACACGTCGCATCCAGGCACCACAAAGTCGATCCCTTCGCCCGGCTTGGTTCGGGGGTACGACGAGACCGTTCAAATCAACCCCGATTATGAATTAAGTCAGAAGCTGGACCTTGCCGACGAGGACTTATTGGAGACGGAAACGGTCAATAGGCTGCTGCTTGTCTTTGGTTCCTATGAGGAACTTTACAAGGCCATCGGTACCCTGCAGCGCGAGGATTTGATCGATTATCTGGTTCGTGAAGAGCAGCTCCGCGACGAGGTCGCCCACCTGCTCCCGGTTGAAAAGGACACTGAAACCAGGGCATTTATGCTTCGTCGCGTGCTCCCTGAAGGGTTGTTCGATTCCAGCACAGGCGATGACGAGCCGATCGATCGCGAATTGATGGCCCTACTGGATCAACCCACGGATTCCGCCATCGGTCCGGAGGAATGGCTGGCAAGAATGGACCTTGCAGAAATCCTCGATCCCAAGTATGCTTTGGATTGGACGCGAGATGCGCAGAAGGCTCATCCAGGCAATCCGGACGTCGGAATACATGCGGCCTCGATGACCATGACGATTGGCATGAGTGTTGATGATGTAAGCAAGGAGGAGCGCGAACAGGCGGAAAGTCGGATTATCAACTATCTTTCCAACAGCACTCCCGACCAGTTTAACGCCAGCCAACGCAAGCGAGCCTACATGGCTTTGTATTGGAGTGACGACAAGGAAGGAACGAGGGATTTCTTTCAGACACGCCTGGAATCGGAATCTGACTACGACGTACGCCGGATTTTAGAGAATCTGATCGCACGTCTGGATCGCAAATTGGCCGATAACAAGAATTAAGGCCGATAAAGCCTTCGATCCGAGAACTGACGGACATTTCTGGAAAGAAACGAAAAAACCATTGCGCGGGTACCGGAATTAGGGCTTGCTTCCCCTATCAGATGTGATTGTTTTAGTAACTAGGCTGGATAAAACTGTATTGCTTTGACCGTGAGTAGAACCATCAGAGATAAACTGACGTCGCCAGAGCGACTCGATCGCAGGAGGAAATCAATGACTCGTAACATGAAATTGGCAGGAAAGGGAATCGGCACGATCGCATGCTTCGCCTTGGCTTGTGGCTTGATGATCGGAGCGACTTCCGCGAACGCCCAACCGTTCGACCCCGCCGAAAACGACACGATCCTTGGCGGATCTGCCGGCTTTACCGATATTTTCGCTCTTTCCGAAGCTGGCCGCGCTGGCGATCCTCTGCATGAAAAGGTCGTCTCGAGCATTCGTGAAGACGGCAGCGACCCGGGCAACCTGTCCACCGTCGATCTCGACAGCGGCACGGTCTCCACCGTTGACGCCCTGGTCGAAGCCGACACCAACGGCAACATCTTCGGTATCGTTGATGTCGCTGTCTCCGGTTACGGCGACACAAAAGGCGACAAGACAGCCAGCGTTGAATTGCCCGCAAGCGGACGTATGCGTTTCCGCGAAAAAGTTGAAAAACTGTATGTTGCCGATGGCGGCGACAAGGCTCTCTATCAGCCCTATCACGGCGAAGTCGTGCGCAGCTTGAAGCACCAAGTGGCTTTGAAGGGTAATTCCCGTCATGGAAAAATCAGCCTCAAAGCAACCAACGAAGACGTTCGTTTCGATTACGATGACGATCCGTTGACGTTCGTCGGTTCGATGAAGACCTCTGTCAAAGGCTTTGGCAAAGGCGAAAGCGCTGTTGTTATCACCGGCTTGATCGACAACGCCGCCTGGTTCCGCATCTCCGCCCCGTCGATCACTGTGGACCCCAGCCTGCAGAAGTGGCAGGGCGACGCCCAACTGACCACGCCGTTCAACACCGGTAAGGGCACCAAGGCGGTTGCAGTCGTCCCCGGTGGCGATTCCAAGCTGAAACTGAAATATTACGATGAAGTGAAGGGCAAAACCGGTCGCTTCAGCCTGAAACAGTCCAACGAGTTTGAAGGCGCAAAGTACAAAACCTCGATGACCGGTTTCCTGCTGAACACGGAAGACGAAGCGCAAGAATTGGTCGATGGCGACATGGCCCTTTCGGACCTTCAATATCGCGACCGTAACTTCTCGTTCCGCACACCTGCCGCGAGCACCTCGATTCGCTCAACGTATGCCGACGAATCGATTCTCGAGCGTCTGTTCGGTGGCGGCGGCGGCGGCTGATTCGCCAAACCGCGCTTAGTTCTCAGAATCCTCTCGGGGCAGACAAATTCATGTCTGCCCCGTTTCTTTTTTCTACCACCTCGCCACCACTAGCTTGACTCCCCCCAAGGGGAGCGTATTCTGTCCCTATTCCAATGGGGATGTTGAGAAAATGAGCACTTGTCTCCTGATTGATGGCCCGGGGATGTGGGCCTATAACGTTGAACTGAAAAAAATGCTCAAGTTGACCATCGGTCGCGCTCGCCAGAACGAACTCGTTTTGAAAGACGATCGCGTTTCCGGCAAGCATGCCGTCATTTTGTGGGAAGAAACCTGCTGGCGCGTTCGCGACCTGGGCAGCAGCAACGGCACGCTGGTCAACGGAATGAGCGTTCAGGAATCCGAACTGCGCGACGGCGACCGCCTCAAAGTCGGTAATACGGATATCCTTTTCAAAGATAAAGCGACTCGAATAGCCGACGATGCGTGGGACGCCACCGTGATGCGCATGTCGCGGCACGAGGTAGCCTTGCGTGGCGCCATCGAACGGTCGGGAAAAAATCAAAAAGAAGAAGTGGTTGTCATTCCCGACCTGCATCTGGCCCCTGCGACCGAAGTCGTCGATCTGAATCCGGGCATTTCACCCGGCGGTACCCCGTCGGAAATTTATGAGAACATGGAATTCAATCCGGATCGCTTCGTTGCCAAGAAAACGGAACAAGTCCAACATGGCCCCACGCCCGATGACATGCTTTGGGTTGCAGAAAAACTGGCGAACATCCTGGGCGAACTGGCCAAACAGAAGGACCGTAGCAAAACTCAATTGTTCTCGGTGGCGCTCGCTTGTCTGAAGAAAGAAATCAATATCGAGAACGGTTTCCTGATGATCCCAAATCGAGAAACCAAGCGCTGGGTAATCGAAGCCTGGGTGGGTAACAACAAGGAATGGACAACGTACGAAAAGCAACATCCCGTGCCGCTGACGGTGGCAAACGATGCCTTCAAGACAGGGGAAATCGTCTCCAACGTTTATGGACAGAAAATCAAAGGCGTCGATGCGAGCGAAAGCCTGATGCAGTTGAAAGTCCAAAGCTACATCGCGGTACCCTTGCGCCGGAAGGGTGAAAAAGCCGGATTGATTTACCTTGATATGCGCAAGGCACTACGCACCTTCACCGAACGCGAAGTTCAGCTCATCGAGCGTGTGGGCAATTATGTTCTGGAGTTGGATAACGAACTCAGCGACTGAGACATCCCCTGCGAACACCGATCATCAATAACCCGTACGCGGCTTAACGTCTCGTGCGGGTTCTTCATTGGTATGCTGCTCGGGAATTTCTTCCAATGATTGCTCGGGCAGAATGCTTTCGGCCATTTGTTCCGTATCCGTCGCGGGCAAACCGGCCTGCTGCTCTTCCCACTCGGGGTCGGATTCATCGACAAAACGAATGGCTACACCACGCAGGAAATACAGGTCGAAATCCCCCTGCTTCCAGGCGCGGAATGGCACCGTTGGGTCCACCGTCATGCCACGGTGTTTTTCCGTCAGCAACCGAACATCCATCACCGCGTCGGCTCCGAGATCGGCGGCGCGCTTTTGCAAATCGCGCAACTGGTCGCGTTTGATCGCCACCGTTTTGTCGGAATCGGGAAACGAATTCACAAAAGCCAACTGCACATGGGGACGATCGACGACACCCAGATACATTTTCACCTGCTCGACATTGCGCGCAGGTTGAAATTCCTGGTCGGTGATCGGATGCACGCGCGTATTGGAGCAACCTCCTGAAATGGTCGCCAGCGCCAACACCGCCAAAGTCGTCTTAATCCGTTTCATGTGTTCACTCGTCGTCGGTCAGATTGCGGCGACTTTGAGCCAGACCGTGCAGGGGACTCAAGCGGGAACCGCACCCGATCAACCTTCGATGGGCGCTTCTTCCGCAGAATTCTTCCGATTCGTTTCCGGCTTCAGCAGGGATTCAAAGATTGCCTGATCGAAAAATTCCGTGTAACCGCATAAAGTGCATGTCGTTACCAAGTAGCGCCCGGTCGGAATGGGGAGCATCGATTCCGGTAAATGAACCGGGTGCACCACGCACTCTTTGTTACGACATTTGGGGCAGTGAAAGCGGTCTTTCAACGCCTGTTCGCCGGGATTTGCCATCGGGAGACCTCAGCTTGCACGAACAAAGTTTTCAGAATACCATTGAAGGTATAATGAACTCTTGGCGCAAACGCAAAGGAAACCCCATTTTATCGGAGCAGGCAAAGCGGCGGGCGAAGACAAAGTGGCACAAATTCCGCTAAGAAACAGGCGAAGGGAAAGGTAGTACCACTGAGCAAAGGGCGCTTAAAAGACTCCGGAATTCGCCAGCATTCCGGGGTCTTACCCTTTTTAGGCTAAAAAAATAACCTTTTCTTAATCGGTTCCCATTTATGCAATCCCCCGAACCCATTCAGTAACGCATTCAATAATTCACGCGCAACAAAGTCTCGTTTCTCTGGCCAAACGTTGCACGGTTGCGACAAACATTTGCGAACTGCGGCCCCTGACTCATAATAATCTAATCAAAACGATACATCGTCTGGCCCAATATCGTCCATATTACACCAGATTCAGCCTGCGACCTTCTCCACCCGCTCAAAATTTCACCGATTATTCGTCAAACCTTCGACGAGCGAAGAAAACTGTGGATAAAAAAGCTCAAGGCGCCGCCCGGTAAGGAAGCGACGCCTTGCCTCTTGAAGCTGTTCCAATCCGACCAGGCTGGACCGTTTTGGTCAGCGGACGGAAGGAGCAAATCAATCAGGATTTCGATGGGGCTTTAGTCCGCGGTTTTCTTGCGGCGGCCTTCTTCGGAGCAGCAGCCTTCTTTGGGGCGGCTTTTTTCACAGTTGCCTTCTTGGCGGCGGCTTTCTTCGGGGCGGCTTTCTTTACAGTTGCCTTCTTGGCGGCGGCTTTTTTCGGAGCGGCAGCTTTTTTAGGAGCGGCTTTTTTCGCAGCAGCTTTCTTAGGAGCGGCGGCTTTCCGAGCGGTTACTTTTTTGGCAGCGGCTTTCTTTGGTGCAGCCTTTTTAGGAGCAGCAGCTTTTTTCGCTGCAGCCGGTTTTGCAGCCTTGCCCGCCGCCTTCTTCACAGCGGCGCTCTTGGCGGCAGGTTTCTTGGCGGCGGGTGCCGCCTTCTTCGCAGGGGACTTCTTCGCAGCAGCTTTCGTGGCGGCTTTCTTTTTTGCCATGAGCGCATCACCTCATCAGTACGGGAATATCCAATCAGGTTCACGATGATGATCGGGAATCCTGATAGGCCCATGGAAATTGCATGAACCCCGTGGATAGAGCATGTTTTGAAGTCGCTTAGAAAGGAGTCAAGTACAAATAACACATGATGTGAATAAAAAGCTCATTTATCCACAACATTCGATATATTTAATGAATTTTGGGGACTGTTGCCTACCGAAACGACCCGCTCGACCATGCATCGGCCTTCGATAAGCGTTCCCACGCAAGCAGGTAAGGACTGGTGGGAAACTGTTCGCGCAGGTCCTCGATTCGTTGGGTTGCTGCGTCGGGACGACGGGTTTTTCCCAGCGAGACGGCTTCGAAAAACAGCAAGTCGTCTTCCGCCGATTGTAAAACTATCTCGGGCAGATAAGCACGAATGCGCGGCATTTTCGTCAGCGTTTCTTCCGCCTGTGGCGCAGTCACCGTTGCATCTTCAAAACTTTCGGCGTGCGCCATCAAATCGTAATACTCGTCGAGTGCGTATCGTTTGCGCGCATACGCCAGTTCACTTTGCAAACGCGCGCCTTCTTCTTCATCGAGAAGCGAATAATCGATTCCGTGTTCGCGATCGAAGGCTTCTTCGTACCGTTGTTCGTCGAGCAGTTGTGTCACCGCTGCGTATGCTTGCTGGTTGTTGTACTCGGCCACTTGACGTCGCAAGTCTTCGTACCGCGTCAACAACGTTGGCGGTGCTTGCTGAGGTTGAAACCGTCCGAGGTATTCCGCCGAGCGCACTAAATCTTCGCGATGAAGCGATTCCTCTGCTTCGTCGAGCAAACGCGACTGCAACGTTTCGTTCCAGATTTTCCAACGGCTGCTGATCACTTCTTTCCGATCCAACAATCCTGCAATCGCCGTGGCGCGTTCAAAAAGCAATGCGGCTTCGTGCATTTTGTTTTCGTCCATGATCATCGTATCGAGATCGGCAAGCAACACGTCGAGTTGCCGTTCGCCTTTCTCGCGATAGGCGCCACGCGCTTCTTCTATCAGTTGCGAATCATCGAACAGGCGATTGTATTCCGCAATATGGGATTCAAGGCGAGCGATACCCTGGGGAGTAAATTCATCCGGAACGGATTGCAGCAAATCGTCGTCGGCCATTGTGCGAATCAGACGACGTTTTTCCCAATAGAGGTGATCGTACACACCGGGCGGATGCCAGGAGCGAATGTCTTCGAGACTTTCAATCGCCTTGCCATATTCACGGTGCAGAATCTGGCGGTTCACTTCGCCGAATCGTTCTTCGAGCAACGTCGTGATGGTTTCTTCGAGAAACTGCGCGCTGGACTCCAACTCCGGGTCATCGATGGGACGCGCCAACTCGTCAATCAAACGCGTGCTGTTGGAAAGCTGGCGCAGTGCAAATTCCGACCACGCGGATTCGACGGTTTCGGCTTCATGCGACGGCCAAACGGCGACTCCCAAAGCAATCACCGAAATCGATGCCACGCCCACAGACGCGGCGATAATAGCGCGCAATCGACGCGCCAGGGGAAGCGAACGCTTCAACTCGCCTAACTCGCTGATGTACTGAAACGCGCGTTTGCCTTCGGCGCGATGCTCCAGCACCAGCAGCCATTGTTTGCGGGCTTCCTCGGGCTGTTCCAGGCGGGCGTACAGCGTCCCCAGCAGCAGGTGCGCCTCGATCAGCGAATCGTCCAGTTGCAACGCACTGTTCAGCTCGGCAACCGCTTCGTTCGTGCGCCCGCGCTCGGCGTGTTCCAACGCCTTGTTATAGTGATTTTTGGCGCGATTGACGATCAACCGCAGCATGGACATGTCCTTGCCGCAGTGATAGCACTTCTCGCGGTCGTCGCGGTTTTCCGTCTGGCAATGAGGACAACGCATGCAGTCAAAACCCGCCCGGTCGGTTTACTTCTTGAACCAACGTGCATTTTTCGCCACCCGATCAAGACGGTCAAGCCCACAGTGTGGGCAGAGAAGACAAAGTATTTGGATATTCGAAGCGGGCGATTGATTTCTAACCGTTGCGCTGGCGGATGGGACTGGATAGGGATTGGTACTTGAAACGCAGGTACACGAAAAGAGTGGGTGAAATGAAGGTCTGGCTAAAGAGAATTTTCAATTCGATTATCTCATGGTTTGGGCCAAGGATTGGAATCGTCTTGATAGGTTCACTGATTCTGAATGGTGGACTGCTTCTGGTGGAATTGTACGTCGTGTCACCGATCGGCTATGGGGGTATGTTACTCATCACTTTGACTCTGTTGGCAGCAATTCCTTTCCTTCTTGTCAGTCTGGTTACCATTCCAGTTTCTCTAATCGCTGCCATGTTCGAACGAATTCATCCACTCGCCTTTCGCATTCTGTTGGTTTCACTCCAACACGCGGCGTTGGGAATATTAGTTCTTTATGCGTATGGATCGCTTCGTCGTGCTGGACAACTCAGAGTAATGCATAACGCCGAGCCCTTAATTGCTGCTATCCGACAATACGAATCGGACCAAGGCGTTGCCCCACAAGAATTGGAGCAACTGATTCCCGATTATTTGTCAAAAATTCCATCGACGGGGTTGCCTGCATACTCAGAATATCAATACTGGCTACTCGATAAAAATGAGCTCGAAGAAAACACATGGACTATTTCGCTAAGAACTCCATTAATGCACGGGGATCTAAATTTTCTTCTCTACATGCCCAACGAAAACTATCCCCCACGAATATATGGAGGCTGGGTGGAACCCATCGAAAACTGGGCGTATGTGCATGAATGATTTTCCCGCATAGCTAAATATACTAATCCGAAAGGCCTTTCCGTGACCAACACCCCTTCGTCCGACTCCCCCGCTTCTCCGTCCCCCAAGAGAGCAACCGCCGAGGACATCGCCCGCCTTCTCTCTGCCCGCGACCGCATTCTGATCGTCAGCCACTTGCGTCCTGACGGCGATTGCCTGGGCTCGACGGCGGGACTTTACACAGGCTTGGCACGCATGGGCAAAACCGTGGCCGCGTACAACGCCTCGGGAGTCAGCGAATACCTCAGCTTTATTCCCAACGTCGATTGCGTGCAAACGGCGCTGCCCGATTGGACGCCGGAAGTGACCGTGTTCGTCGATTGCGGCGGCGTGGGGCGCGTGTCGCCGGATTTCAAGCCGCAGGGTCTTGTCGTGAATATCGATCACCACGCGACAAACGATGCGTTCGGCGAGGTGAACTATATCGACACGCGCGCGTGCGCCGTTGGCGAACAGATTTTCCACGTCCTCAACGCGCTTGAGGTCGAGATCACGCCAGACATCGCAACGGCACTGTACGTGTCCGTTGCGGCGGACACAGGTTGTTTCCGTTACTCGAGCACCAACGCGCATACGTTTGAAATCGCCGCGCAACTGGTGGAAAAAGGCGCCGCGCCCGCCGATGTGAGCATCAGTCTTTTCGAGTCGAAAACGCGCGAAGAAATTTTCCTCACCGCGCGCTGTATGTCGCGCTTGCAATACGACTGCGACGGGCGAATGAGCTGGTCGGAACTGCGCTGGGCGGACTTCGAGGAAGTCGGCGGCATTCAGCACGAACCCGAAGGGCTTTCGACGGATATCCGCGCAATTCGCGGGGTCGAAATCGGTATCTTGTTCCGTGAATTGAAAGGCAAAGGCATCCGCGCGGGCTTTCGCGGCAAAGGCAACGTCGATTGTGCGGCGCTGGCGCAAATGCTCGGTGGCGGCGGACACTTTAACGCGGCGGGGTACTTTGACGGAGAAGCGGAGTACGAAGCCGAACGCGACCGGATATTGGGACTGGCGCGGGATTTGGTGCTGAAGAGTTAGACAGGATGAACGGGATGAACTTGGGCGAATCTCATCTTTGTTGCCAACGATTAGAAGATTCACCACGAAGGCACGAAGACACAAAGGGGCACAAAGAAAAAAGCATAACAATTTATTTCATCTAAAGCCACTCGATAAAAGCAGGATCGTCTCGTTCAATGAAGGTTTTTTCGACCGTTCGTCCTCGAAGAGCGAGAAAATCCTACGCCACACGAAAGGTTCTTCGTGTTTTCTTTGTGCCTTCCAGCTTGTCCGCCATAGCCTTGGCGCAGGCGGGTGCCTTCGTGGTTTGCTTTTTTTTTTCTTCGTCTTGGTTGCAAATTCAAGATGCGCCCGATGAACTTTCAATTTCATCTTACCGCTTGCCATTGGTCAATCCTCTCGTGGACAAACGCGCATCCAAGTTGATTAGAAGATTTCAGGAGAAGGATTCAGGCGAATGGAAGACAGTGTTTTTGTACGAACCGAATCCGAATGCACGGGCGAACGCGTCAGTGCGAGTGTCTATAATCTGGTCATCGGAGCGGTGCTGTGTTGGGGGTTTTTTGTTAATTACTTGATGGTAAAGTTGATCCCCTACGAAGCCATCGCCAGCGTTCCGCCGTTGGCATTTTTCATCGGCTACATCGTCTCGTGTTTTGCTGGTATTTTCATGTTCCAAAAATCCGATTCGCCGGTCATCAGCTTCATCGGGTACAACCTCGTCGTGATTCCGTTCGGGTTTATCATCAACCTCGTCGTAGCCCGATATAACCCGTATATTGTGGCGGACGCGATTCGCATCACGGGAATTGTCACCGTTTTCATGATGATCACCAGCAGCATGATTCCGCGGTTTTTTCTGAAAATCGGGTGGGCGTTGACGATTTCGCTCATTATCGTCATCATTGTCGAGGTGATTGAATTTTTTATCTTCGGCATGCACCATGGCATTTTGGACTGGGTGGTCGCCGTGATCTTTTGCGGTTATATCGGTTACGATTGGGCGCGGGCGAACGCGATTCCCAAAACGATCGACAACGCTGTCGATAGCGCCGCGTCGCTTTACATCGACATCATCAATTTGTTCCTGCGAATTTTGCGGATTCTGGGACGAAGCCGCTGATTTTTTTCACCGCAAAGGCGCGAAGCCACAAAGCTTCGCAAAGAAAATCAAGGGGGGGGACGGAGCACCTATACTCCGTCCCCCCTTCTCTTTGAATTCCTTGTTTCCCGTAGTTAAGTAGCTACGAAACCTCGTGTTTCGTCTCGTCGCTGGCATCTTCCTCCAGCGGTCCGACGAGCGAGAGCGTGAATTCACGTTCGGCATACATGCCTTCGGCCAGTGCGCGCAGTTCTTCGCCTGTGACGGCCCGCACGCGCGAAACGATTTCCTCGTCGGTCAGCCAATATTCGTCGCACAGTTCGCGTTCGCAATTGCGCGCCGAATGGAACATGTTGCTTTCCAGACTGAGCAGGAAGCTGCGGATTGCCTGGCGTTTGGCGGTTTCCAGTTCTTCTTCGGTGGGAGCTTCGGTGGCAATCAACGCGATTTGTTCACGGCAAAGATCGAGCACTTCGTCGATATTGGATTCCGTCGTCGCGCCATAAATCATCTGATACCCTTCGGTGGGCGTCAGATGACCATTCGATGCGATGGTGTATGCAAGACCACGCTTTTCACGTACTTCGTTGAACAAGCGCGATCCCATTCCGCCGCCCAAGATCAGGTCGAGTAGCACAAAGGCAAACCGGCGCGGATCGGTTCGTTTGATGGCTTCGCAACCAAGGCAGAATTGCACCTGCTCGAGGTCGCGATTGACCACCACGCGCCCAGGTTGACCGACGGCAGGCGCTTCCACGGGCTGAGGGTTCGATGGCAGTGCAGGACGATCGAAATAACGACGCAAGAGCGCCTCGGTTTCATCGAGTTCCAACGCTCCGGCCATCGAGACGATGATGTTCGAGGGGTGAAGAAGTTCCTGCCAATACGTGTTCAGGTCTTCGTGCGTGAAACGCGATACGGATTCCGGCGTTCCTAAAATCGGACGTCCCAACGGATGCGGCATCCACAGTTTCTGGAGAAAATTATCGAAACAAAGGTCTTCGGGCGAGTCGTTATATTCGGCGATTTCCTCGAGAATCACGCCACGTTCGCGCTCGAGTTCTTTGGCGGGAAACGAACTGGCGAGCAACATATCGGCGAGCAAATCGATGGCGTCGGGCATGTCTTCGGCAATGACACGCGTGTAAAGACGCACCATGTCGTTGCTCGTCGAGGCATTCATGCCACCACCCTGAAGGTTGATTTCGCGCGCGATTTGGTTCAGATCGCGATTCGGCGTGCCTTTGAACAGCATGTGCTCGATGAAATGTGTCATTCCGCCATGGCTGGCGGGTTCGTGGCGGCTGCCTTTGCTGACGGAAAAATTAATCGCCACCGAAGAGCTGTCCGCCCGTTTATCGAGCAGCAGCCGCGCTCCGTTATCGAGTTCAATGCGCCGAAATTCACCCATGCGTTTTCTCAATCCCTGGAAAAAATCCCCACCGGCACGCGCCAGTGACGTCTGTGCCCCCAAGGGTTGCGGAATGCGCCGGGAAGTCAAGCCGTCTATTCGGTGATTGAAATATCGGATTATTGCCTTACGGGTTTTCCAGCACCCTGTAAACGCCCTCTTGCAACCGCGTTTGAAAGGTCTGCAAAATAGTTGGCGAAAGGACACGCTGTCCCATGCGTCGCGACGCGCCAGAAAACCTTCATTTGCCCGAAGGGCAAAACTACGACTGCCTGCAATGTGGGGATTCGTGTCACATTTTCTGGGAAATCCCGGTGGATGCGGAATCCGAACGCGCCATGATTGCTCTGGGCGCAGCCGAATACCTGCAGCGAAAACCCGAGCGTGGCGCATTCGAGGCTAGTGCCTTCGATTCCAGCAAACGCGTGCTGTGCAAAGCCACCGATGGCGCATGCGTGTTTCTGAACGGAGAAAACCTTTGCGCCCTGCACGCCGCCAAGGGGCCAGAAGCCAAACCCCAGGCGTGTCGCGATTTTCCGTTCCGATACGTGGATACGTCGAACGGCGAATATGTCGGCGTATCGTTCGCCTGCACTGCGGTGTTGAAAAATCACGGCACACCGGTCGCCGATCAAGCCGCACCGCTCGCCGAATCGTACCGCGAATCGCTTCATGTACGAGCGACGGAAACTCGTCCCGCCCTGACCGGTCGAATTTCTATCGATTTCGAGGCATACCTGGAGATTGAACAGGCATTGGACGAAATACTGGCGTTGCCGAATCTGGCAATCGGACAACGACTGCTTTGCCAATCGATCCTGATGGACGTCATCGTGCGTGCGTTCCAAGCGGCCCGTCATCCAGACGCAACAACTGCGTCCCTGAGCGTCGAGGAACAGCAATCGGCGGCCTCTGCCAACGACTGCGACATTGCACGCGGCGCAGTCGATTTGTTCCGCCGCGACAAGTGGGGACGGTTGATCCTGATGGCGATGAAACGAGGCGATGCTCCTGCGCTTCAACGTGCGTTTCTCGGATTGGCGACAACGTTTCGCCAGGCGCTCGGCCAGCGTACCAATCGCGCACGCGCATTGCTTGCGATTGCAAAGCACTACGCGAGCCACGCGATGAAAATGGGAAAGGTACGCCTCGATCCACTCGATAAGCGGTTTTCTTACAACCGCTTCCGTACCGATTGGATTGCTCCCAAGCCGGGAACGGAAGCCGACGCGCTCCTGACACGGTATTTTCAACACGCATTGTTTCGCAAAGATCTGTTGCTTGCGGAAACACTGGTTTCCGGTCATCGGTTTCAACTGATGAACTTTGCGCTGACCAATTGGTACGCGGTTGGGTCGCGCGCGAACGCTGCCGAGACGCCTTCCGACCTGGAGGCTTACGAGCAGGCGATACGCAACGTCGAATTGTTTTACGCTCACCACAGTCTGTTTACGCAATTTTTAGAAAACCAGCCCGTGCTCGGCACGCTCGTCGATTCTGTGCTTCACAATCCGAGATTCGCTGCCGCGATGACGGGCAAACCGGTGAAGTAAAACAAACGAAAAACGCTGGCGTCCTTGCGAGAAGTTTGCGATGGTCGGGAAACTTGTTGTATCGTTCTCACCTCGGAAGGTCGCACGCGGATGGCTCTGAACGAAAAAGATCTCTCGGAAATGCTGGGCCGGTTTATCCCGGACGACATGACCGGCGACCCGCATATCAGCTATCGCCCGCCCGAAACCCGTGTGGGAAAAACCAGCATCCCCGCTACGGCTGTTCGCCCAACTGGGCTTTCCCAGACAAAAATCCTCCTCCCCAAATGGAAAATCGAGCGTGATTTGTCGGCGACCGCCGAGTTGAAACTCGACGCCGACATTCCACCCGACACCGCGTATGCGTTGCGCTGCGTGGTGGGCGAAGGCGGGTTTGGCGAAGTCTGGCAAGCCGTGCAGACGGCGTTGGGGCGCGTGGTGGCGGTCAAGCGCATGCGCGAGGACCTGATCAAGCTTCAGCAAAATAAGCCGGAAAACATCGAGCAAATGGAGGACGATTTCCGCCGGGAAGCGTTGACGACCGCATTGCTCGAACATCCAAACATTGTGCCCGTTCACGACCTTGGAGTGGACGAACATGGGCGCCCGTTGCTAGCCATGAAAATGGTCCGTGGTAAAGGCTGGGACGAAATGATGACCGCCGACAAGGAGTTGCCGGTACCGGATTTTCTGGCGCGTCACCTGCCAATTTTCATCGATGTGGCTCAAGCAGTCGCGTTCGCGCATTCATGCGGTATTGTGCACCGGGATTTGAAACCCTCGCAGGTCATGGTCGGAGAATTTGGCGAAGTGTTGCTGATGGACTGGGGCATCGCAGTGCTCTTCGATTCGACCAAGATTTCCGGCAAGTTCCACACGATCGCAGGCGACTTGGCCCCAACACCCGAAAATGCGTTTAACCCCACCGGGACGCCTGCTTTTATGGCACCCGAACAGACGAAGAATACGTCCGAAGAAATCGGCCCCTGGACGGACACCTATCTGCTGGGGGGAATTTTATACTTCATTTTGACAGGCAAAGCCCCTCATGCCGGTCGCGAGGCCATGGATTCGTTCCTGCTCGCCATGCGCGGCACCGTCAAACCGCCCGAAGAAGCCGCGCCGGATCGCGAAATTCCAAAAGATTTAGCCGAAATCGCCATGGCAGCAATGGCACCCGAAAAAGAAAAACGCTTCCAGACAGTCAAAGACATCATCTTGTTGGTCGAAGATTATTTGAGCGGTTCAGGCAAACGCCGCGAGTCGATCGCCTTGGTGAAACAGGTGGAAAAACGCATCGAGGATGCGGGAGAAAATTACAAGGAATTGACCGAGTGCAATAACCTGCTGATGCAAGCGTTGGCTCTCTGGCCGCAAAACAACACGGCGAGAAACGTTCAGGACCTCGTCATGCACAAATTTGCTCGCGCGGCGATTCGTAACAACGACCTGGTGCTTGCCAATCTGATGACCGAGTCCATGCACCCCAGTGAGGAGCGCACGAATTTACACAAGGAAATTCAGGATTCTCACAATCGGAACACGGCACATCTGCGCCAGTTACGCGTGCTGAAAATTCTCTCCGTTGTCTTTGTCATCGCCATCGTCATCGACATTATATTCGTATTTGGATGGGGCAGGTCGTCTCAAAATAAACAGGACACCAAAGTAGCCTCACTCAATCAGAAAATCGCCGCCACAGAGGAGAAACTCCAAAACCTGGAAGCGCAATTTTCTTCGGATACACTCCCGAAACTTGCCGAACGACTTGCGTTGCTGCGCTCGCGCGAGAATGCTCTCGGCCAACGATTGGGAGCGATGATTCCCCTGCCCAGGCAAATCAACTGGTCGGAAAACGAGCGGCGATCGTTGTTGGCAAAACGTCAATTGATCGAGTCGTTGCTGGCCGAACATGGTGAGTTGCAGGCAGAACGCGAAGCTCTGGCCGAACAGATCGGCAACGGAGTTGGAAACGAACCGCTTTCTTTACCACTAGCCGAGCTGAACTGGCAGTTGGCGACGAGATTAGATTCCACCCAGTATTTAGAATTGGCGGACGAATATCGCCGCTTGGGTAATCGTTATCGTGACCGGCCAGAACCCTTTATCGGCGCGGGAATTGCTGTTGCCCGCTCTGGCGATGCCGAAGAAGCGCGCGAGTATTTCACCATCGCTGCCAAGATCATCGATGAACAACCAGGCGAACTGGACGCGTTTATCGCCGTCATGGTTAACCTGCACGAGGAACTCAGTCAAATTGCACCCAAACAACCCGACTCCTCCACCTCGGACGCCAAAGAGGCGAGCGGCAATCCGTAAAACGGATGTCCCCGAGTGGAATCGCCGGCAAATGATGCAAGCTGCGATCGGCACGACAGGAATTATCGTGGCAGCGGGCATGTTGCTTTTTTCCGTATTCCACAAGATCGATTTCGGCGCCCGCAAGATGGAGCAAAAACTGGCGCGCTCGGAAAAATACATGCGCATGGCTGCCGCAACGTTGCGTGCTTTACAGGACGAATCGAAGCAGCTCCCCTCACCCACCGAGGAAGGGTTTTTGCCGGGAGATTTTTCGCCAATCATTGCCAAGCATTTCGGCGGACAACCGCTATTCCAAGAAGAAGGCCGCGTGGCATGTCTGGACATGTTTTCGCCCAGTGGCCCGTTTCGCGAACCGCTCCTTTACCAACA
>CAZOKZ010000046.1:0-35490 GCA_964580585.1 uncultured Candidatus Sumerlaeota bacterium
GGCGGTGACGATATACATCGCGAGGATCGGAATCACCGCGCCGTTCATGGTCATCGAGACGGAAATCTTATCGAGCGGAATGCCGTCGAACAGGAGCTTCATGTCGAGAATCGAATCGATCGCCACGCCGGCTTTACCAACATCGCCCGCGACACGTGGGTGATCGCTGTCGTAGCCACGGTGCGTCGCGAGGTCGAAGGCGACCGAAAGGCCACGCTGGCCCGCTGCGAGGTTGCGTTTGTAGAACGCGTTCGATTCTTCCGCCGTCGAGAAACCGGCGTATTGACGTACCGTCCAGGGACGCATCGCATACATGGTGCTGTAAGGCCCGCGCAGGAAAGGCGCGACGCCAGAAACGTAATCGAGGTGTTCCATCGATTCCAGGTCGGCCTCGGTATAGAGAGGCTTCACCGGAATGTTTTCCGGCGTTTGCCAATCGTGTACTTCGTGGCCGATACTGCCTTGCCAATCATCCAGCGTGGCTGTTCCAAACTCTTCCACGCCGTAAGGTATTTGGGTGAAATCCACCGCCATTTTCCGGGTCCTCCGAATCGGTTCGGTTCGAGGTATTGGGTCAGAAGGTTCCGTTACACGCCGATGTTCAGGCGATCCATGAGGCCTTTGAGCGTCGTCACCACGTTGGCCTTCACATGGATGAACTCATCGACGCCTGCGGCTTTCAGTGCCTCGACGCTGTCGGCCGGATAACCCGCCACGACAACAGCCAGGTTCGCATCGACGGCTTTCGCCTTTTCTACCAACGCAGGCGCCGCTGTTGCATACGTTTCATCGTCGCTGCAAATAACCAGCAGAAGCGGATCGTGCTCGCGAGCGGCGGCGACGGCTTTTTCCATGTCGTCGAACGGTCCGACTTCAACGGATTCAAATCCAGCAGCCCCAAAGAAGCCCTGGCTGAAATCAGCGCGAGCGCGGCGCATGCCCAGCGGTCCGGTCGTGACCAGTGCCACACGTGGCAAGTGACCGACCTCGGCCTCGTAGGCTTTCGCCCGAATACGAAGCTGTTCGTACGGCATTGAAATACGCTGCACACCGAGACGTTTCACGGACGGCGCAACGCCTTCGTCGCCTTTGCAGGCGGCGCGGAGAATTTCACCGATCGTCGCGCCTTTGGATGCAGCCTTCACCGCAAGCTCCATCATGTTGCCACCGTCGTACACGCAAGCAGTCAGCATCGAGAGCGACTGGCGAACTTCGGCATTATTGCGAACGGAACGAAGACGCGAAACGCGACGGGCGCGACGGGCAAGGAAGTCCTCGCGGTCGAGACGTTGACGTTCGAGCAGTTTTTCTTTCACGTTGGGGTAATTGCTGACGCCCACAACCGGCAAACGACGCTGTGCGATCAGTTGTTCTTTCTTCGCTGCGGCTTCGAGCACATCGCCTTGAGGCAAACCTTCGGCCAACGCCTTCGCCATGCCGCCTTCGGCCTCAACGCCCTGGATGGTGCTCCATGCCGCGCGGGCCAACGAGTCGGTCAGGCTTTCGATGTAGTAGCTTCCGCCACCGGCATCGACGATCTTGGCCAGATGAGCTTCTTCTTGAAGAAGAAGCTGCTGGTTGCGGGCAATGCGCGAACTGAATACGTCGGCACGACCCACACATTCGTCAAACGGCGCAATATACATCGAATCGCATCCACCCACGGCGGCGGCGAAGCCTTCGATGGTGGTGCGAATCATGTTGTTGTAAGGATCGTGCACCGTCTTGGTCCAGGAACTGGTGCGTGCGTGCAAGAACATTTTCATGCTGTCGGGATTGGTAGCGCCGAAGGACTTGACGATCTTGGCCCACAGCAAACGAGCGGCGCGGAGCTTGGCGATTTCCATGAAAAGGTTAGTGGAAACCGAGAAGCTGAAAATCATCGAAATCGCTGCGTCGTCGGGTGTAATGCCCTGAGCCGTCATGGCGCGCAAATATTCGATGCCTGTTGAAAGCGTATAGGCGAGTTCTTGAACCAATGTGCCGCCCGCATTATGATACGGGTGACTGTTCACGGTGACCGGACGCAGGCCCGGGCAATTGGCACGACAGAACTTCACCATGTCGGCCATTTCACGATAAACAAGGTCGAACGATCCACGCAGCGAGCCCGATTTTACCAGATCGCGCATGGGGTCGCATTCGACGGAGCCACTGAGTTTTTCGCGCGGCACTTCACGTTCGTCCGCGAGCGCAACCAGCATCGCCAAAACTGGCAACGCCGACGTTCCCGTGCGAATCGTAACGGGGAATTTTTCCAAATCGATGTCGGCGAGCGCAATGCGCAGACCGTTGATGGAACTGAGCGTGCAACCAAAGCGACCCGCTAAATCGCGCGCCTCGGGCGAATCGCCATCGAAGCCTCGACGCGCGGCGTCGTCGAGCCGGATGGCCACGGCAGTCTGGCCACGGGCCAAACCGTCGCGCACAGCGGCATTAACGTCTTCCGGCGCCGCGGACAAGCAGTCCTGGCGAATTTGCCATGTGGGAGAAATACCCGAAAGGGCGTTGGTGCCGCGCACGAATGGCGCCTGGCCCGGTATCGTGCCTAGATGCGAAAGCCCTTCGAGATCGTGACGCGTGTAGAGCGGCTTGACGTCGATGCCTTCCAACGTTTTCCAGATTAATCGGCGTTCGAAATCCTGGCCCTTGAGGTCTTTTTCAACAACCGCCCGCCACTCATCGAGCGAGGGCACAGGAAAGTCTTTGGTCAAATCCAGGTGGGCGCCTACGCCCTTTCCATCATCAACCCATTGTTCCTGTGTACTTTTGTTTGGCTTGCTTTCTGTGGTAGTCATGGTATTTGTCTGAATCCAAGCAAGTTATTTGGGGAGTTCTCCCCTACGTTTCTGGCCGATCCGCTGCACTGCTCCGCGCGTAAACCGGTTTGTCCTCAACGCGGCGGGAGTGTAGAAACAGACTTAGCGGATAATCAAGACCATTTTTATCCGAAATTGTGTTCTTAAATTCCTTGACATCTTGTCGATAGAGGCACCGTGCACCTCCCTGTGTTTAAAGGAGAAGAAAATCGCAAGAGATCAAATGGAGGGCGGGGTAAAAAGAGCCCCCCAACAGCGCCTCATCGCATTCATATTACTTGACTTATAACCAAGAACGCCTTCCGTCGCCTTCACCTGCGAACGAGAGGAGAAACTTCGCTTTCAGATGCGTATTTTGGGGCGATTTTTTACTCGAAAATGGGAAATCAACGGGCGGGACAAACCCTGGAAGGGTTTAAAACCTTTTATATTTTAAGCCCCTGAAGTCGTGAATTTCGTCCTCTGAACAAACGACTTATAAAACAAAATAAAATGAAGCCGCTGTTTTTTTTACGTCCCAACGGCTTCTTGGCTGATTAATGAAGAGAAAGGATCACTTCGGCGAATCTTTGGTTTCAGGTGTATCGTGTAGCGAAGCCCGATAGCGCCAATAATTCCGGGTGATCATCCAAAGGATCGTGAATTGCAATCCGACTAAAGCCAACTCGAGTAGTTTGGCAATTATCCCATAAGCTCTATCCGCGAACTCTGCCGAAGATAGCACTAACATCAACGAAAACAAGATCGTCGGCAGAAAGATCATCCAAATCCCAATGACCACAATAGCAGAACGCGGATGCCAAACGGCTTGGCGGTAGAAATACCCCTCGGCCCAAATTCGTCCGATGGGATCGATGGTGGCATAGGAACTGATCGGCGCGCCGCATTTCCGACAAAAATGATCCGAGGTTTCGTTTATATTCATACACTGCGGACAGAGGGGCTTGGGCGCGCTGTAATCGATCTCGGCGATTTCAGGAACCGAGTCCGAAGACGGCGGGGAGAGAGTTTCCTCCATCCCCGCATCGGATGGGCCATGCCCTCTGTCGCTATCCGATTGCATAGAATTCCTTCACTTCCGGATTTTGCATGAATACAAGGATAAGAATACCGGCAATCAGCGTCAGGGGATCGCAGCCTAAAATACAAACGCAGAAAAGAATCGCGATCGGCATCGAAGGTGCCACGTTATCGGATTGAAGCATTTGAATGCCGTGAATGATGGCCCAGATTCCGACGCCAATTTGTAAAACCCACGTCAGCCAGCAACATCCCGATGACAAAGCCACCAACCCGCCCATCAGAAAAGAAACGACACCACCCGCGAGCGTCAGAACCGCGATCACGGTTGCCAATTGAGGCTTCAACGGTTTGAACGACGATTGTTTCAACATATCCTGATGCGAAACGACGGGGGATTCCGGTCCGCTGAGCCGTTTATCGCCGGGTTGAGGCAATGGAGGAGTGGGCGGCGACAGCGGAGTGCCGGGGCTGGAGGCTCCGGTTGGCGGAAGAGGCGGAGGCGGTGGCGCAGCGGCCCTTCCTGCACCAGGAAGAGGAGGCGGAGGCGGACTGGGTACCGCATTGGGCGGCGGCGGAGGGCTGGGAACCGCCGATGCGCTGGGTGGCGGTGGAGGCGGCGGAAAGCTGCCTGGAGGGGGCGGCGTTGAGGGCACCCCAACGCCGGGAGGAGGCACAGGCGGTGGCACAGGAATATTTGAAGTCATTGGCGCAGGCGCAGCCGGAGGAGGAGGCAACGGAGGTGGCCCCGGAACGGGTGGCAGAGCCGACTCTGGCGGCGGCATATCGGGCAAACCACCCGATTCCGGCGCTTCAGGTTCGTCTTGGTGCGTCTCTTCGCTCTCGAACGGTTGACCGGATTCGGGTTCCTGGCCTTCGGGGCGGTCGGAAGAAGTCATGCGGTTGATCCTTTTAGCACGCAGCCCGTGCTCATTATGTTAAATTGTACGATAACCAGATGAACATATTCAAATATGGCATTGGTTTGGCATCATCTTTTTTTTGCCAAATAAGTTGACCAGATTCGGGCACGAATTCCAACGGTGGTCAACCCGAGCAATTCACATTCGAGCAAGCATCGTTAGAAACGCCAGGACTCGAACCATACCGCCCCCATAAGGATCGACGATGGAAAAAATTATCGTTCATGCCAAATTTCACACCGGCCATCGCCAGCTTGGTTATCCCGGAGAATGTCAGTTCGTGCACGGACATACGTGGCGCGGAACGATTACCGTGACAACCGAGGAATTCCCGTGCGATGAACTGGACATGTCGCTGGATTTCGGCGATTTAAAGCATATTTTACGCAAGTTCGACCACAAAATGATCGTCACACGTAGCGATGCTCTCTTCACCAACCCGGCAGTGTTCGATCCCGAAGGCGTTATCGTGATCGATGGCAAAGGCCCAAGTGTCGAAAACGTGGCGCGGCATGCCTGGCACGAAGTGGTGCGGCATATCGAAAGCAAGTTTCCAAATCGAAACGTTCCGTACGACATTGAAGTTCAAATTCAAGAGACGGAAAATAACTTCTTTTCCGTACAAAAATCGACTACCATCTGAGAATATCGCGCATGTTATATCGTAAGGATTGAAAAGCTGCGGTGCCTTTGTTGCGCCGAAAGTGAGGCAATCCAATGACCGAGACATTGACGATCATTCTTACCGTTCTGGTGTTTCTTGTCTTTCTGAGTTTCCTGCTGGGAATCATTTTCCGTTCCGTGAGGCAAAAATGCGCGAAAGTAGTCCGCGCGCGTTACGGCGGGAAACCGCTCCGCCGCATGGATCTGCACGTCAATTATCTTGGCGTACGATCAGGCGGACTTGGGCAAATTCGCGGCAATGGTGTATTGGTGCTAACCGAGGACGAATTGTGGTTTTACCGCGCCGCGCCCGCTCGCGAATACCCCGTGCCGTTGGACGCCATTCGCGGTATTAATATGCCGAAGAGTTTTCTCGGAAAATCGATTTTCCGACCATTGTTGTGCGTGGAATACGATACGGGGGACGGAGCAACCGACGAGATCGGTTTCATCGTCCGCGACCCGGCAGCATGGCGCGCTGCGATTGAAGAAGTGCTCCCAGCTAAGGTGTAAACTGTGATCGCGTTGAAATAGAACCGGGGACGGAGTCGATTGGCTCCGTTCCCGGTTTATTTTCCGTGTATTCCGTGAAAAATTGGAAATCAGCTTGCCGCAGCGATATCGCGGTCGGGATTTGGCGTGCCGGTTTCTTCGTCCGTTGTCGTAGCTTGTTTCTCGCGCGCTTCGCGTTTTTCCTTCTTGCTCATTTCTTTCTTCGCCGATGGGTAATCGATGCGCGAATGGAACCGACTACGTAGCGTTTTAACAAACGATTCGCGGATCGTGTTCAAATCGCGCATGGTCAGGTTACAATCGTCGAACTGCCCGTCGTTAAACTTTTCAAAGATCGCGTTACGAACGAGCATCTGGATGTCGTCTTCGCGCACAGTACGCCCGCTCAGCTTCGCGGTTGCCGTCGCCTCGACCGTATCGGCCAACATCACGACGGCCGCTTCAATCGACTGAGGTCTTGGCCCGGGATATCGGTAGTCTTCTTCGCGCACAGGTTCTTTGGCTTCGCCGTGTTCCTGAGCGGTGAGCGCCTTGTGGTAGAAATACTGAATCAACGACGTGCCGTGGTGTTCGGGAATGAAATCCACAACGACCTTTGGCAGGTTGTATTCCTTGGCGAGTTCCAAACCTTCCTTCACATGATTGCGAATGATCAGCGTGGACATCTGCGGTTTCAGCTCGTTGTGGCGTCGCTTGTCTTCGGGCGTCATTTGATTTTCAGTGAAATACTCGGGCTTCGACATCTTGCCGATGTCGTGGAAATAACACCCTGCGCGTACCAGCAGGTAATTGATCCCAATGGCGCTGGCAGCGGATTCGGCGAGCTTGGTGACGTTCATCGTGTGTTGCAACGTACCCGGCGCGACTTCCTCCATGCGCTTGAGCAGCGGGTGTTGGAGCCCGCAAAGTTCGAGCAATCGCATGTCGGTGGTAATGTGGAACGCGACCTCGAACACAGGCAGCACGGCGAACGAAATCAGCGAACACATGATGCCGGAAAGCGCTCCGATAGCAGCGGCGCTCCAGACCTCGCGCGTCGAATCGCTGATGAAATGCAGGATCAAAATCGTGGCCGCGTTGACAAATCCGATCAACAACCCGGCATAGAGCACCTCGCGGCGTTCGCGGAACGTGTACAACGCGGCGACGGCCGTATAACCGCCGAAAAGACCCACGATCACGTACTCGTATTCGAGGTTTGCCTCCAGCCCGAAGAGCAAACACCCCCACGTCACCATCAAAATCGCCAGACGCACGTCGAGCAGCAACACACCAAGAATGCCGATCACACCCGCCGGAAACGCATAGCCGGTATAACCAACAGTATCCCCCGCCAGAATCAGGAACAACCTCCCAAGGCCCAGCGCGAGCAACACCGGAAGCCCAAGTAACAACACGGTGTTGGTGTTGAATTCCAACTCACGGCTGAACTTGATGACAAAGAACGAAACGATCAGGAACGCGATCATGACAAAGAGCACCTGAGCCAGGAACTTCATCAAGTTCACACCCTGGAGCACATGATCGTAAGCGGCAAGAAGTTCGGATTCCTTGGGCGTCAGCGTATGCGGCCATCGCATGGACGCGGCGGTTTCTTCGCCCGAAGCCATGATCAGCGGCACGAGTACGTCGCCCTTGGCAAATTGCTGGGGCTTGGGTTCGGGGAAATTTTCGCGCTCGGCAGCCGAAGCGCCTTCATCGTAGGCGAAATTAGGCGACACGCCTAACTTGAGAAGCCGCTGAGCGACCTTGGCTCCAGGCGTTTCTAAAACATTCACCCCTTTGATCTCGCCCTGGACATCAACCAGGCTGTATCGCCAATCGTCGATAATTGGCAACTCCAGCCGACGGTCGATCAGGGTCGCGAGAGAACTGGTCGTCTCATCGGGAAAATCCAAAAACCGCGCATCCGGCTCGGGTTGATGCTGGTTCGATCGCACCACCGCATGATTTTGATGCAACTCGTAGCGATTTCGATCAATTGTCAGCGCAATGTAATCCTCGCCGTATAATTCTTCGAGGACCTGAATCATTCCTTTGCGAAAACGTTCGTCGTTACACAGACGAACCAGTTGGGCGACTTCGGGCAAGGACCAGTTTTCGAGTTGGGGATCGATTGCGGCAAGTTCATCGCGCCAAATCGCCGCGTCTTTGGACGGTCCATCGTTCAACGCGTAGGCTTTATCGATGATGGCCTGGATACGATCGATGCCGTTTTCTTTCACGGCGGAGTTGTACACAAACACGCGAGGATATTCGAGGTTTCGTTTACGATTCCATTCCTGAATGGCTTCTTTGGGCAGGTACTGAAATGAGGCGAGCGCCACGATGGGCTCGTCGATGGCGGCGCCTTCGGCGGTAACCAACGGTTTGTCCCACAACGATGGCGAGGTGATCAGCACCATGAGCACGAACACCACGGCGAGCGTCACCCACCGGGAAAAGCGATGGGTTCGCTTTTCCTGAAGTTCGCGGCCCCGGACTAAATCCCGGGCTTTGCGGGCTAACGGGATGATTTTCACCGCCAGACTCCTGTTCCGAACGCGCCGTGTGGCGAATTACGCCGCGTTCACCGGACCGCCACCGGAAGACGAGTCTGATTGCCCCTGGCCTTCGTGGCGTTCGCGTTGAGCGCGTTTTTCCTGCTCGTACGCCTGAATGATTTTGGTAAGCAGGGGATGACGCACAACATCTTTATTTGAAAAATTGACAAATCCAACGCCGTCAATCTTCGACAAAATGCGTTGCGCATGAATCAAGCCAGATAATTGACCGCGCGGCAGATCCACTTGCGTCACGTCGCCTGTGATGACGGCTTTCGATTCAAAGCCCAGACGCGTGAGGAACATTTTCATCTGCTCGACGGTGGTGTTCTGGCCTTCGTCCAGAATTACGAACGCGTTGTTCAGCGTGCGCCCACGCATGTAAGCCAGCGGTGCAATTTCTATAATGCCCGATTCGATGGCCCCGCGGATTTTCTCCGCTTCCATCATTTCGTAAAGGGCATCCCACAACGGTCGGACATAAGGATCGAATTTTTGAGCCAGATCGCCGGGCAAAAACCCAAGGCGTTCGCCCGCTTCGACCGCCGGACGACACAGGATGATACGATTGACGTCTCCTTCGGTCAGGGCGCTGACCGCCATCGCCATGGCCAGATACGTTTTCCCCGTGCCCGCGGGACCAATGCCAAAGGAGATCGTGTTATCGCGAATAATTTGAATGTAACGCCGTTGCGAAGTCGTCAAGGGCGAGAGCTTGCGGTGTTTGAGCGGCACCGGAATGCGATCCTGAAACAGTTCGACAAGCCGGTCCTCTTTCTGAGGCACCACGTCTGCCGGTGCGTCTTCCCCCGCGTCATCGCCCGCCGGTACCGAAGCGTCGCCGCTCGGGGCTTTGCCGGCGCGGGCGCGCTCGGCTGCAAACCGCATCGCCGACCGGAATTGCTGGTCGGTCATGCGACCGTTCTGGCGCATGGTCTGGAGGATTTCCATGATGACGAGCGATGTGCGCTCGACCACTTCGCGCTCGCCGATGATTTTCAGTTTGTTGCCGCGAACGACGAGCTTGGCGTCGAGATGGGATTGCAGCGCACGGATTTTCTCGTCGTTATTGCCGCAAAATTCCATCAACTCGGACTGACTGAGAACGACAAAGTTTTCGGTCTGTTGCGTCAAAGCAGCCTGCTTTCTCCCCCGGAGGGAAATATCGAACCATCCATCGAAATCGTTCGCTTCACCATAGCCGATTCCGGGGCGATTGTGTCAATCCGAGAGGGAGACGAAGAAAATTTGAATTTGGATGAGATTTTTGACAGGATGGACGGGATGAACAGGATTTTTTATCCTGCAAATCACGTTCATCCCGTCTGAAAATTACTCTGCTAAACGGTATTCCTCCCGCAGTTCCATCAACAGTACCCCCAAGCGATTCTTGCCCGTACCATCCTTGCCACAACCCCAGTACGCGTCCCATGGCGAGTCTTCGATGATATGCGCATCGCCCGTACTCAGGAGCAATTCTCGCAACACCGGATGCTCAAATTTCCGCCGTAACGCATACAACATCACCTCTTCCTTCACCGCTTCCCAGTCTTCGCGCAGCCTGACCTTTCGCGTCTGACCCAAGCGCTTGATCACCATCGGTGAGGGTGTTGTGCGAATACGTTCCTGGTATTCCGGATCGGCGGGAAACTTCATCGCCTGGAAATAGTGCTCAACCGTCGGCCATTTCTGACCGTTTTCTTCAAATCCATGCGGCGAAAAGTTCGAAAACTCTCCAAACGGCTCGGTCAATCGATAAAATTTCAGAACCTCACTCATGACTTTCCCCTTCTCAGAAACTTGGTTTCCGTGATTTAGAAGAGCATGTTAGTGTAAAAATAACACCAGTCAAGGGTAAAAAAAGAAGGGACAAGCGTGATCGTCCCATCCCGTAAATCCCGTCATCCCGTCTAATGTCGAATGAAATCAGTAATACCGGCGCCGGATCATGTTGACCATGCGTTGGTTGGAGTGATTCAGGCGATGGCCTAGGATTTCCGCCACGTTGCGCATCAGAATCATGCCTTGCAGCGGGAATTCTTCGGCGATTTGACGGATCATGTTCCCCTGCATTTGGATCAGCTCGCAGGCTTCCTCCGAAATGACGGTGGAAAACCGGTGGTTGTTGGGAAAGAGCGCCATTTCACCGATGATTTCACCGGGCCCAAGCTTGGTCAGGCAGATTTCCATGTAGGGCGAAATCGTTTCGACGTGGATGCTGACGCGACCATGAACGATCAGAAACAGATCGTTGGCCGCCTCGCCTTCCTCCATGATCGTCTGGCCGCGATAGGTGGCAACGAGTTCGGAGGAATCGGTGACCTTGGCGATATGTTCCGCCTCGATGCCCTGGAACAACATCGTCTTGGAGAGCAACTCCGACAGACGCTCGGGTGACGTGCGCGGCCCGATGCGGCGGCGGAAGGCGGTATCGCTTTTTCCGAATTTTTGAGTGCCAGACCGAGATGTCAAAAGCCATTCCCCACAATGGAAACACGAGTGGGCTGATGACATCGCGCGCCCAACTTCGAACGAAACTTGTGAAGCAAATTGCCTTGAAATGGGGCCGCCCGGCAAGGCAAAAGGATTCAAACTGGGATTCAAGAGTCGAGTTTCGATGATTGGCGTCGAATCTCTCAACTTGCTCCGTAGAGCCTTGAATCGAAAATGGTGGAATTGTTGCTTCGAGGCATTTCCTATGGACAGACAACTTTCCCGCCAACGCATCCAAGCTCTCGTCGACCCTCGCCATCCCCGCCGGTCGCTCAAAGCACTGGAGAACCATCTCCTCAGTTATCCCGAAGACATGGCTGTGGTCAGGCTGGAGCAGGCAGATATTTATTCCAACAACATAATTTTCGGTGATTTCCGAGCAATGGACTATTACCGACAGGCGTTTCTGGCGGACCCAACGCTCTATGCACCGTTGATTACTTTTTGCCAAATGCAAGTCCTACTGAGTTGGACCAAGCAGAAAATCATCAATGAAATTATGCAGGGAATCCAATCGCTCAACGTAAAAGAACAAGCAGAATGTTTCGTCAAACTCGGGTATTGGCTGAAAAAAGAATCGTACTTTCACACCGCGATTAAATGCGATCCGGAGTGTTGGGAAGCATACTGGGGACTTTCGCGGCGATGCAGGAAAAACCCAGTCAAAGAGGCGGAATACGAGGCCCAGGCAGAACGAATCCAACGCGCTATCGGGTACCTTCCTCCCGAAAACCCACAAGACTCCGAGGGATGGAATAAGTGGTGGACACGCGGTTTTCGAACGAAAATTTCAGATGAACCTTCGCGCCTTGTCGATTACGATAGTCTCTTGCCGGATTCGATGGAGTTTCTCGTTTCGCACAACTATCGCACCACGTTGGTCATTGGCGCCGGAATCGAGTTAGGGGCCTTGGCATTGAAGGAAGCCGGGTTTCATGTCACCGCCATTGATATTTCATCGGTCGCAATAGATTACCTCCGTCAGTACACAGATTTCGAAAAACATGCTCATCGTTACTTGCGCCCCGAGCAACGCCGCCCGGGTGGAACGATCGAGTATCAGGTGGCAGATTTTCTCGATCCCACCGTGGCCCCTGGGCCGTTCGATGTGATCGTCGCATCGAACGTGCTGCACTATTATACCAACGAGTCCAAGATCGACGAAGCAATCGCCGCGGTCGCAAACCGGATTTCTCCCGATGGCACACTCGTTGTGCGCTCCCAGGTGTGTTCGCAAATGAACGAACTATACCTGGCTCTCGGAAAGCGGTTTGAAGTTTGGTGGCAATCAGGTGGGAAACTCGGACAGCGCAAAACAGACAAACCAATCGCTTTCTATTCTACAAGCAACTGAGTGATATACAAAAAACTGCCCCTTATGCGTTTTGTCCGCACAAGGGGCAGAATGATAAAGAATGAAAATTCCGACGGTTACCCCAACGCGATGTGGCAGCGTTTGAAGATTTCGCGCACCTGGGTCAGGTACGGTTGCACGTCGAAGGCCTTCTCCAGGTCTTCGCGCGTCAGGCGCGAGGAAATCGCTTCGTCGTCGAGCAGTTCGTCGATGAACAGGCGCTCGCCGTTCCACGTGCGCATGGCCGCGCCTTGAACGGCGGCGTAGGAGTCTTCGCGCGTCAGGCCCTGATCGACCAGGTACAGCAGCATTTTCTGAGAGAAAATCAGCCCGCGCGTCACGTTCAAGTTTTCCTTCATGCGTTTTTCGTTCACGGTTAATCCGTCGAGAATGCGCGTCATTTTGGTCAACATGTAGTTCGTCAAAATGCACGAATCGGCCACGATCACACGCTCGACGCTCGAGTGCGAAATATCGCGTTCGCTCCACAGCGCCACATTTTCGAGTGCGGGCACGGCGTTGCCGCGCACAACGCGCGCGAGACCGGTAAGTTGTTCGCATTGCACCGGATTGCGTTTGTGCGGCATGGCCGAACTGCCCTTTTGTCCCTTGGCGAACGGCTCTTCGAGTTCGCGAATTTCCGGGCGTTGCAAGTGGCGGATTTCGGTGGAGATTTTCTCGATCGAGGCCGCGATCAATGCCAACGATGTCATGAATTCCGCATGGCGGTCGCGCTGGAGCACCTGGGTCGATACCGGCGCGGGTTTCAGATCCAGCATTTGGCAGACTTTTTCTTCGAGCTCCAGCCCCGTGTGCGCCGCCGTACCAACCGCGCCGCTGATTTTGCCGTAGGCAATTTGCTCGCGGGCGGCTTCAAAGCGTTTCAGGTGACGACCGAATTCCTCGCGCCAGACAAGTGCCTTCAAACCGAACGTCGTCGGCTCGGCGTGCATGCCGTGCGTGCGGCCCATCATCACCGTGAACGCATGCTTGGTCGCCAATTCGGTCAACACGCGATAAATCGATTCGAGGTCCTTGCGGATAATGTCACTGGCGCGTTTGAGCCGCAGAGCCAGCGCCGTATCGACCACGTCGCTGCTGGTCAGACCCATGTGGACGAGACGCGACGAGGGGCCGATTTCTTCGGCCAGTTGCGTGGTGAACGCGATCACGTCGTGACGGACGACGGCTTCGATTTCCTCGATGCGCGCGACGTTGATTTTCGCTTTGGTTTTGATCTGCTCCAGGTCTTCGGCGGAAATGCGCCCGACCTCGTGCCAGTATTCGCAAACGGCGATTTCCACATCGAGCCAACTTTGGAATTTGGCCTCTTCGTTCCAGAGGTCCTTCATCGGGGAAAGGGAGTAACGATCGATCATGGGAGTGCGTGTGTCCTTTGGTGATGGTGTGGTCGGGGGAGTTGAGAGTTTTTAGTTCTCAGTTCATAGTTATTAGTTCACTAATTTTGTTAGTAGTTGTGATCGGTCACGTCGATTCCATATTCCAGGGCAAACTGTTTAGTCAATTCAGGCGATTTAGTGGCTGCAGTCACATAAAATCTTTCATGTCGGCCATCTCGCAATCGCATGATCAGATATTCACGATTCAAATAATAGGTGGCACCCAAATGGTGATCTGAGCATTCCGGCACGGGCAATCGTTCAAATTTCTCTGCGATGTGGGCACCTTGCTCGGCAGTGATAAAACCATTTGCATAGGTATCCGAACCCAACACGATTTGCATCGCTGTCATATTTATTAAAAAATCCGAGAGTTTGTCGCATTCTTTGGTCCAGGGTTTCGTATCCACATGTCGCACATAAACAGGCGGGTCTTCCAAATCGAAATCCATCATGTCGATAACCCACTCGTATACATGCTGGTTCTCGATATAGAAGAAAAGATAGTCATTTTCGATCCAAAGCTGGTGTGGCAGTTGAAGACGATCCTGAAGTTGGTTCAAATCTTCTCGCTTGCCCGTCATCAGATACCACTCGCGCAATGCCAGCGGTAACACACAGTTCAGACGTTCTTCCGCCTGGAAAACTTCATCCTGATGAACTCCGTCCCCCGGTTCGAGTGGCCGTGTCCAATCCGCGATGAGTTTTTGATGACGCGACCAGTCGATCATTTCTTCGGCCCTGTTGAACCCCGTTGGGGTTCGGTTATCCCATGTTCGCTTCCCCAGGGCGCCGCGCTTCGCGCTCTGCCCCAGGCTATCGGATATTCAAGCCTTTCAGGCTTTTTGAACCCGGCAATCCAACCCATCAGGCAATACTAAGAATTAAAAACTAAAAACTGTGAACTAAAAACTTCTCTTAACTCTTCATGTTCACGAACTGGAGCGGTGCGGGCAAATCCGCTTCGCGCAGCATCGCAATCACCGATTGCAAGTCGTCGATTTTCTTGCCTTCGACGCGCACTTGATCGCCCTGGATCGAAGCCTTCACTTTCAACCCGCTGTCTTTGATACGCTTAACGATATCCTTGGCGATGTCTTTGTCGATGCCTTCGACCAACTGACATTTCAGGCGAATCGTTCCAAGCGTCGCGGCTTCCTTGTCGCCCCATTTAATGACTTTCGTTGAAACTTTCTGATCCATCAGCGCGCTGTTCACAATGTCGCGCACCGCCTTGAGTTTCATGTCGTCGGGCACTTCGACTTTGATCGTTTTATCCTTTTTGTTCAGCTCGACGAGCACCTCGACGCCGCGGAAATCGTACCGCGTCGAAATCGTACGGTTCGCCGTATTGATCGCGTTGTCGATGCTTTGCATTTCCAGTTTGTTGACGACATCAAATGTGGGCATGAGGAAAATCTCCGAATTTAAAGGATGAATGATGAAGGATAAAGGATGAGGCAACCAGGATAGAACAAGGAATGATTTCGTTAGACAAGGATTGAAAGTAATATCTTTTCGTCCTCTTGCTTTTTCTTAAATTTCATCCCTCATCCCTAAACTTTTACCCGACCACGTCTTCGATTGTGTCTTTCACTTTTTCGAAGAAGGACTTTTTTCTGTACTCTTTGAAATCTTCTTTGGATTCTTTGGCCAATTCGCGCAGCAGTTCTTTCTGGCGATCGTTGAGTTTTTTCGGGGTGATCACAACGATGCGCACGTATTGATCGCCGAATCCACCGTTGCCGGTGGGCATGCCTTTGCCTTTCAGGCGGAAAACTTTGTGCGACTGCGTTCCGTGCGGGACGGGCAATTCCTGGTCGCCATGCAATGTGGGGACGGAGATCGTTGCGCCGAGAGCTGCCTGGGAAAAACTGATCGGCGTTTCGATGTAAATGTCGGACCCTTCGCGCGCGAAAACTTCGTGTTCTTTGACCTCGAAATTGACGTACAGATCACCGCGTTCGCCCGTCGCGCCGTTCTGGCCTGCGTACGGCTCGCCTTCGCCGCGCAATCGCATCGACATGCCATTATCGACGCCGGGCGGGATGTCGAATTTCACCTCGACTTTTTTGCCGACGAGTCCTTGACCATGGCAACCGGCGCAGGGCTTTTCAATAATCGATCCTGCCCCGCCGCATCGGTCGCATGTGGTTTGCACCGCGAAAAAACCCCGCGACAGGCGCATCGTGCCCGTGCCACCGCACTGCAAACAAGGTCGGCGACTGGTGCCCTCGGCAGCGCCACTGCCTTTGCACGTTTCACATGTTTCGCGACGCTCGAAAGCTACCTTGGCTTCCTTGCCGGCAAAGGCTTCTTCCAGTGTGATGCCGTAACGAATGCGAATGTCGCGTCCGCGTGCAACGCCACGTCGTCCGCCGCCTCCTCCGCCGCCAAAAAACGCGCTAAAGATATCGCCGAAAATGTCCTGCATTTCGTTGGCATGGTGGAAATCGCTCCACTGGAATCCGCCACCGCCAAATGCCGATTTCAGTCCTTCGTGTCCGTATTTGTCGTAACGCGCGCGTTTCTCCGCATCGCTCAAGACTTCGTACGCCTCGGCGGCTTCTTTGAAACGCTCAGCGGCCCCTTCGGGATCATCGGGATTCCGATCCGGGTGCTCCTTCATGGCAACCTTACGGTAGGCTTTCTTGACTTCCTCAGCAGTGGCCTCGCGGCCAATGCCAAGGACTTCATAATAATCGCGTACGGACATAGTCACCGTCGATTCCTGAGACAAAATTGGGTTAAGGAACTGCACTCACCGCCGAAATAAATCCAAAACGTGTGTCGTAATGACCCGGTTGCGGGGTAAAAAAGGGGTCTGGGGTACTAGGCAGCAACCGCAATGCCCAGATGAAAATCACGGGAGAAATGCATTACTCCAAAAGCGTGAAGGAAGTTCATCGGGACGGGGCCCAAATCCGGGGCATCACGATGAAAAGTTGGATTTCCGAACGACCACGGAGATTCGATTGCGTTCCATAGCGAAATATGGTTCCAAGATTGCGATGGAGCTTACATCCTTGCCCCAGGAGGCGAGCTGGGCCATGCCGCAACGAGCCGTCGAACTTGAAAATTTAAACCTCTGGCATTTAAAACAATGCCCACTGTTCACTCGCCTGACACCGGATGAAATCGGGGCTATTTTTCATGCGTCACAAATCGTTTCACTCGGCGAGAACGAAATTGTTCCGGCTCCGTTGGTCAACGAACCAGCGCTTTGGATCGTCAAACGCGGTCATGTGAAGCTGGCTTATGTGGACAGCGCCGGACGCGAAGCCACGGTGTTGATCCTGAGCCCGGGCGATATTTTCGGCGCGTTCGACGAAATGGCACAGGATTACGGCGAGCATTGTCGAACGATGACCTCGGCCTGTTTGTGCCGGATTACGCGCAGCAAATTCGACGGGCTCGTCAAAAAATACCCGGACCTTGCATTCCAGGTCACCAAGGCCAATTTCGACCGCATTCACCGTCTGCAAATCCGCATGGCCGAGCTGTTGATGCGGCCCGTCGAGGAACGATTGGCCATCACGCTTGTTGATTTGGACAAACAAGTTGGCGAACCGCACGAACCCAACGGGCGATTGCTGGCGTTGCCGCTCACCCACCGGGATTTGAGCCTCCTGATCGGGAGCAGCCGCGAAATGGTGACGCACGTCATGCGGCGATTCCGAGCACAAGGGCTGGTGGATACGCTCCGCAAACAGATTGTCATCAAAGACCTGGAAGCACTGAAAAGCATGACCACCTAAGGACGTTTCCAAAGGCGCAATCTCGGTGTTGCGCATCGGACTCGAACTCTCGCAACGTAGCGCTGCTACGCTTTGGTCGTTCTCGCCTCGCGCGCCTTGATCTTTCACCTTTGGAAACGTCCTTACCACTTCACCGTATCCCGGAGCGCTCTCGATGCAGAAAAACCGCCAGACCACCGTTCCTTCGCGCGAAGAGTTGTTCGGGTTCTACTACCTGGGTTTCAATCCAGATGGCGATTATAAATTCCCGAACGCCAACCACGTGGCGGGTTATTATCGTGTCGGGCCGGAAGCCGTGATGCGGTGGTTGGAAGAATATGGTCTGCACCCAAGCAAGGTATTGCGCCAACAGGTGGAATTGTCGCGCCTGCAAGTGGACCTGCAGTTGGAGGCGGGGAATTTATCGCTGTTGGGTTTGCAAGAACGCATCGCGGAAATTTTAGCAGAAGTCGATGGCGCCGCGCCGGGGCGCAAACCTTGGGAAGAAGACGACGGGCCAATTTGAGAAACGGTCTCTGAAGGCTAAGAATATTTAGAGCATTTTCCAATTTTGTATCGCCGGAATTTGAAATGCAATCTTCAAAGAATCTGGTGATTCGATAGCTTGCCGGAGCATTTTGGATATCAAACAAGCCTGAAAGGCTTGGAAATTCGACAGCCCAAAGCAGAGTGCTTGCCCGTCGCACGTCAATGCGTGCGCGGGCGAAGTGCGTCGCCCTGGGATACGGAAGCAATTGGTTCGAACCCTGAATGGGTTCCACAATAAAGAGCAAACTGCTTATCGCACACTTTCAGCGTGCGGATTCAACTGCCTGCTTACCCAGGGCGGCGCGCTTCGCGCTCTGCCCTGGGCTGTCGGATATGGAATCCCTTCGGGATTCAAAAAACGGAACACCAATCGATTACACCTTATTGGAAATTGCTCTAACGTAAAGGCGCAAAGCATCGGAAAAGAAAACTCTATTCCCTGGGATCGCCAATCTCCCGATTGGCGCATAAGATTATCAATCAAGTTTACCGCATCCGCTCCAATTCAAAGACCTCATCCACCGATTTGCCCAAGGCCTCAGCGATTTGCAACGCCAGCAGAAGTGTCGGGTTGTAGTTTTCCTTCTCCAATGCAATGATTGTTTGACGTGTTACACCAACACGATCTGCAAGATCCTGTTGAGTCATCTGCTCCGCTGCCACGCGAAATTCACGTACTCGATTTTTGATCCTTAAATTCAGAGACTTTCTCCGCGTAGTAGCTGGTAATCGTGATCAATAAATAAACCAATGTGACCACCAATCCAAATCCCAGACAAGCTGCTGGCAGAAAAATTACGGGAATTTGCCCCGAAACGCCAAACTTTAAAAACAGGCATCCCCCCACAGTGCCCAATGCTAATATAGCGACGGAATACGCAAGCAGCATTGCTCGATTGCGGATTTCTTTGTCGCGCTCATCGTTAAGCACACGTCCCGATTTCGATTCCTTTCGATGCCACCACGCCATTAGAACGGCGTTTCCCAAAAAAACCGATGATACCAACCAGATTGTTTCGAATGAACCTGATACCCGATAGAGGATGAACGCCAATACACCAAAAATGACGAAAGATACCGCTGTGGATACGGCTTCTTTTTGCTGAAGATTCATTTCCCTTCCTCCCTGTACAGCGTGTTTACTCTACGTCTCGATGTAAAGTACACTTTACATACAAACACGGGCTTGCATTCCTGGCAAGAGAAAACTCCGGGAGTATATCGTAGAATAATATAAACGGTTCTGGTTTGGAAAACGGTTCTGGTTTGGAACTTCGCGTCCCTTTGCGCCTTCGCGGCTTTGCGGTGAATCTTTTTCTCCGTCCCTTACGGCTGCTCGGCTTCCATCAGGAGCCATTTCAGGACGTGCAATTTGTCGGTGTACGAATCGTGGCTGCGCGGGAGGTCTTGCATCAGGAACAATTCCGCTTCGGCTTCTGCCATCATTTCCATGATATTTTTTGGGTTGTCGGGGTCGAATTGCGACATGCCGTAATGACCGATTTGCTTCAGGTCGCCCAATTTATCTTCGAGCCGTTGGCGGATAACCACGTCACTGCCCACGTCGCCGCTATTGATGGCCAAAATTGCGTAGCTGTTTTCCGATAAACGCGTAATCATGTCGCTGACGCGGAAGCTCTGGTTGAGCACTTTGCCGATGCCGCGCGGCAATGTGGCGCGCACATTGTCGCCCAGCAGGCTGAAGAGGTCTTTCATCTCTTCGAGTCGATAAACGATCAGGTGGTGTTTGGTGCGATTACGACGCGAGATTTCGAGTTCTTTTTGCGAAACGTGCAGGAAAAACGAGCGGCTTTCGAGGCCGGACGGGCCGTCGCGAAAAACTTGATTTTGCAAAATCCGTTGCGCGTGGTGGCGTTCGATCGAAAACAGAATCGAGCGCATCAAGATAACCGAATTGATGTGGCCCTTGAGCAAAAAATCCTGGGCTCCGTGGCGAATGGCCTGAATGGCGGCTTCCATTTTGTCTTCGGCGCTGATAATAATGACGGGGGTTTGCGCCGCCATCAGCTTCAGATGCTTGAACGTTTCGTCGGCACGCGAATCCGGGAGCACCAAATCCATCAGGATCAGGTCGAAATCGTTCTGGGTCAGTTTATCGACCCCTTCCTGGAACGTGGCGCACCAGATGATTTCGTGGGGGAATTCCTTGGCCTGGTTCAGCCAGCCGCGAATCAGACCGGCGTTTACGGGATTCTCCTCGATGCAAAGTATCGTTGTCGGGGAAACGTCCATGGCGATGGTTGTCCGTTCAGGGTGATGATGCATCATGCAAGGCTATTGAAGGCAAACAGACAAGGGGAAGCAACGAAGAAAATCGCCAAACGCTCCCGAAAGATTCAATCGTCACGGGCGCCATTGCCTGCTTCACCAAAACCGCCAAACGTCTCTTAGTCTGTGTGGAGCGTGTAGATATCTTTCAATTGATCGGGGCCTGAAATGCAGCAATCCAGGTCTTTCAGCAATCCGTTTTCGAGCCCATAAACCCAACCGTGCACGCAGATTTTTTCCCCGCGCGCCCATGCGTTCTGGACGATGGTGGTATGGCAAACGTTGTTGACTTGATGGACAATATTCAGCTCGACCAGTCGGCGATAACGCTTTTCGAAATCCCCGATTTGATCCAACTCGCGCTGGTGTAGCGAATACACGTCGCGAATGTTCCGAAGCCAGTTATCGGCCAGCCCGACCTGGGGTTTATCCATCGCGGCGCGCACACCGCCGCATCCGTAATGCCCACAGACGATGATGTGTTTGATTTTCAGATGATCGACGGCGTACTGGATCACCGACAAGCAGTTGAAATCGGTGTGAACGACCAGGTTGGCGATATTGCGATGGACGAAGAGTTCACCCGTTTGCAATCCAACGATTTCGTTCGCCATCACACGACTGTCCGAGCAGCCAATCCACAGATAATCGGGGTCCTGCCCCTTGGCTTTGGAGAGAAAGTACTCGGGATCGGTTTTGATTTTGGATTCGGACCACTGGCGATTGTTTTCAAAGAGCTTCTTCAGTTCGCGCATGTCGTTTTCCGTTCAACGGGGGGATTTGAACTTCTTGCAACAATTTCGAGAGGCCCGGAGAAAATTTCGTGCCGATTTCACCGGCGCCTGTGGGTCTGATTTCTTGCCGATAAAACCAGAGGGAGGCAAGACGCAATCGAACCCGGAAAGGCGCAGGTTGCTCGGAAAGCGGCAAATTCGACGAATGCTGCTTGTGCTCCCTGCAAAATCCTCGTAAATATTTTTCGTTTGAATAACAGATCGTCGGGCAACCGGAGAATCGAATTCACCCGGGGTGAAATTTCCCACTGCCCGATGAATAGTCAGGCAGTCTGCTCGTATTAAGATTTAGATTTGCATCACTTTGTCATCAATGCTCCCGACCACGCGAGGTCTTTGGCATGAAAACGGAATCGAAGGCGCATTCGCTGACAACCTACCTCACCGAGTGGGAAAAACTCTATCGTGGGCGCGTATTCGCACTGGCCCGCATGGAACTTTACAACGCGTCGGAGGATTATCCCGAACTGGCAGAGGTGTGGTTTCTGAAAGGCATGACTGAACTGGCGATGCACGATACGTCTCGCGCGCGCGAGAGTTTCGACAAGGCATTGGAAATCATAACGCGTCCCGGCAAAACGTGGACCCCGCAAATAGGGAAAATGTTCTACCGTATTCCCGAAAGTCTTGCCTTGATCATCGACGAACTGGACGCGAAAACGCTGACGTCGGCGCCTCCGGACCCATTTTTATGGCTCAATGATCCGCTGTCCATCAAGGGCGTGACAGCGTTGGCCGGCTTGGAGAATAAACCTCTGGGCCGCGTCGAGCCGTTGGTTTCCTACGAAGCCCTTGGGCCCATTGGTTCGTTCCACGGAAGTCAATTCGCGGGAATTATGCGCGATGAGTTACCCCCGATTCGCATTCAACGCGATTCGATGGATCAATTGCTGGGCAAGGATCGTAATATCCGGATCGAACGAGGCCGCATTATCATCATCGATCCGTCGGTAAAAATTCAACGCGATCAAATCGGCATCCAGTCAGATACTGCGATGCCGCAACCGGCGGCTCCGGGGAATTCCCGACCCTTCACGCCTGCCGCCCGAACGGAATTCCCCAAACCATCGCAGTCGTATCCTGCTCCCACATCGGAAGTAAAATTCCAGCCGCAAAAACCAGCGCCTCCGTCACCCAAACCATATACCCCACCCTATCGCCCATCCAAACCCGCTGTGGCAGCAACCGCCGCTGCGGCGACCTCTGCGGCTGCGGCTTCCGGGGCAGCCAGTGACAAGTGGGAACTATGGGAGAAGGGAATTTACGAACTCATCGGCAAGGGCAAAGGGCACGATGCCCTGAACCAGGTCGGTGAAGCGTTGCAACGCTTTCCAACAAGCGCACGGCTGAATGAGCTGAAAGCCGAAGTGCTGCAAAACCAGGGACGGTACGAGGAAGCGGTCCATGCGTACATGGAAACGTATCGCCAGGCAATGCAAGCCGGGTCCCAGGAGCGCGCACATCGGGCGCTGCAAAACGCCACCGAACTGGCAAAGGAAAACTCCGACCTGCTGCTCGATATCGGCTCGCTGGCCGTTTCGCTCGGATCAGTCGGAATGGCAGTGACAATCGGTAAGTTGGCCGCCGATGTGTATCGCCGTCGGGATGACCGCCCCAAGCTGATGACAGTGCTTAAAAAAATCCAGGAGTGGGCACCGGGCGATTCCAGCATTTTGAGCGAGCTGATGAGCCTGGAATTAAGCAATCCCAGTGGTTCTCTCAAAGTGGGAGCTCCCCCCCCGCCGCAATATCATCAGGCATCCGTCGGTCAACCTTCTCCGCTGGCTTCAACCGAGGAATATCAACGCACGGCGCCCCCATCGCACCGGACTCCCGTTCAACCGCGCACGCCTTACAACACAAACGCGGACTCCGATATGAAACGCCGGGCCGAACGCGCCATGCGCGGCGAGTTCAACAAAACACAAGCCACGACGGAAACACCGGACGCGGGAACGGCACTGCTGGGATTTGCTATCGTCGCGATGATTGTCACAGTGTTCTGGCATACTATCTGGCCAGGAGCGATTGGCGCTTTTTTCACGCATTCCTATATCAAACAAATGGAAACCAAGGCCTCGGATAAAAGCCATATGGCGGCAAAAATGGCGAAGGTATTGTTTATCATTACCGCCATCATGGGGTTAATATTACCCTAGAAAAAACCCGCCCTTCGGTCTGAAAGGCGGGGGTCGTATCATCAACTCATTTTGATTTTCGTCAGGCGCCGGTTGTGTTTTCCGCTTCAGTGCCCTCGGGAAATTCGACGCGGTTTCGGCCCTGATTTTTTGCGTGATACAACATCTGGTCGGCGCGCTGAAACAAGCGCTCGGGATCGTCGCCCGGCATGAAGACCGTTCCGCCAACGCTGATGGTCATGGAAATGGTCAACCCTTCCGCTTCAAGCGGGTTATGTTCGATGGTCGAACGTAATCGCTCGGCCAATCGTAACGCATGGTGTGGAGGTGTATCGGGCAGACAAAGCGCGAATTCTTCGCCTCCCCAGCGCGCGACGAGATCGCTGTCGCGGCAACCGTGTTTGAGCAGCGAGGCCACATGGCAGAGGGCTTCGTCGCCCACGTCGTGACCGTGCTGGTCGTTGATTTTTTTGAAAAAATCCAAGTCCATCAGGAAAAAGCACAGATGGTGGCGGTAACGTTCGGCTCGCGCCATGTGGTGGCGCAAGTGCTCGCGTAACTGACGTCGGTTATCGAGTCCGGTCAACATATCGCGCGTGGCGGACAAGTACAGCGAATCGTCGTGGCGCATTTCCGCATCGTCGCGGATGAAAAAACCGATGACCGTTGAACCCACCAGCAGGCGGTCGCGTTCTTTCAATTCCATCCGCCCGCGTACTTCACGCCCGTTCAGTTCGGTGCCGTTGCGCGAATCGAGATCCTCGACATAGCACTTGGGCATTTCGTTCGGACTATCGAAATTTTCATACACGATTTTGGCGTGCACGCGCGAAGAAGCCGAATCGTCGATCTGCCAGTCGGCTTTGCTACTGCGCCCGATAGAGATCTCCGGCGCGGAGAGCGATTTACGACGCCCACGCAGTTCGCCCGAAAGGCAAATAAGCACCGGGCGATACATTTGCGAGCCATAGTTGCTCACGATGGGGGACGTCACGCCCGCCATCTGAGTCGATTCTGTATCCTCTTTGATGTAACGAGGATTCGGAAGTTGACCGGTCACTTCTTCCGTCCGCTTTTGGCGTTGGTTCATCAAGGAGCACCATGTGTGTATTAGTAGTATCGGTTAGTCATTCACGCGGAACGATGCAACAGTTATCACACTGCAAAGGATAATTTGAGTTCCTTCAGACTGCAAAGGAAAATTGAATTTTGAGAAGGATTCCGTCCATTCCCACCCAACGCACGAACTCCCCCGCGATCGTCGAGTCTTCCGATACGCAAAGACATCTCGACTATTTTTCCGCAAAATAAAGAACCACCCTCCCGGGTAGTGGCTAATTTCAGGTCGAATTGGCAATGCGCCGCTACCCATAAAGGTAGAAATATCAGGAATCGAAGTCTCATTTATCCAAATATTTCCAAACGTAGGCCGAAAAACGTGTATTTTCTTACAAATATCGTTATTTCTCAAATAAACGAATTTTTTGCTTGAATTTTCAAATTCAATGCGCATTCTAGCCCCGAAGCGTTACAAGTGACGCTTGCTTTTCAAATGCGAATGGTTGAGCGAGCGGGGATTGAAAAGCAATTCCGCACAGAAACAGGAGTCCCGCATGAAAAGATTGACCCAATTTCTTGCACTCGCCGTCCTCGGCCTGCCGCTCGCAACGGCAGTTCCCTCACATGCCGAGACGGGCGACGAAGTGATGCTGCAAGGGTTCCACTGGAACGCCTACCAAGGCGGTTCATGGTACAACACGCTGAGTGGTTCGGCAAACGACATCGCCAACTCGGGAATCGACATAGTCTGGTTTCCGCCTCCCTCACGCACGGCGGACAACGCAGGCTATCTACCCAACGAATGGTACAACATGTCGTCGAAATACGGCAACCAAGGCAGTCTGAAAGGTGCCATCGATGCCCTGCACGGCAATGGCGTTTTCTGCGTCGCCGACATCGTGATCAATCACCGCGTCGGCACAACGAACTGGGCGGATTTTACGAATCCGTCTTTCCCGGATAACAATCGCGCCATTGCGGCGGGCGACGAGTATTGCTGCGAGACTGGCGCGGCGGATACGGGCGAAAGCTATGGCGCGGCGCGCGACCTGGATCACACCTGGAGCCCGGTGCGCGACGAGATCAAATCCTGGCTGACGTGGCTGGAGTCTTCGACGATCGGTTTCGATGGCTGGCGGTACGACATGGTCAAGGGATTCGGCGCGGGATACGTAAAGGAATACAATGACGCCACTGGTCCCTATATTTCGATAGGCGAATATTTCGATTACAACCGCCAGAGCGTGATCAACTGGATCAACGGCACGCAAGGCGCATCCCGCGCGTTCGATTTTCCGACACGCGACATTCTTTATCGCGCTACATCTTACGGTGAGTATTGGCGTTTGCGAGACGGCGACGGCAACCCCGGCGGTTTGATCGGCTGGTGGCCGCAAAAAGCGGTGACCTTCATCGAAAATCACGACACGGAAGAAGCCCGCGGCGGGGAGTACACGGCACCGTTTCCTTCCGGCAACTCGATGCAGGGCTACGCCTACATTCTGACCCACCCGGGTATTCCGTGTATTTTCTGGCACGACTGGAACGAATTCCGTTCGGAACTCAACACCCTGATTGGCATCCGCGAAGGCCAGGGCATTACGGACAGCAGCACGGTCGATATCCAAGTGGCCGACAGCAGCAAATACGCGGCGATCGTGAACAGCAATACAGCGATCAAAATTGGCGGCGGCAGTTGGAGCCCTACCGGCGACTGGACGCTGGCCGCCTCGGGTAGCAATTATGCCGTCTGGACATCCGGAAGCGGTGGCGGAGGCGGCGGTGGCGGCGGCGGCACCACGGTATCGGTCGATCCGGCAACGCCGACTGCGGGCCAATCGGTGACGATCACCTATCCAAGCGGTCGTTCGCTGGCGAGTTCCTCGAATGTCAACCTGTACTGGGGCACCAACGGATGGACTGGTGTTCAAACGACAGCGATGACCGAGACCGGCTCGAACGAATGGTCCGTTACGGTTACCGTGCCGAGCAGCGCCACGGTCCTCGACTTTGTCTTCAATAACGGTTCGTCCTGGGATAACAACGGCGGCGCCGATTGGCATACCACTGTCACCGGCGGTGGCGGTGGTGGAGGCGGCATTGGCGGCACCACGGTGATCGTCGATCCGGCAACTCCGACAGCGGGCTCGACGGTGACGGTGACCTATCCGAGCGGTCGTTCGCTGGCAAGTTCCTCCAACGTCAACCTGTACTGGGGCACCAATGGCTGGTCAGGCGTTCAAACGACCTCCATGTCGAATAATGGCTATAACGACTGGACGGCAACGATCACGCTGCCCAGCAATGCCACGACGCTTGACTTCGTATTCAACAACGGTTCGTCCTGGGATAACAACAGCGGCGCCGATTGGCACGTGACCGTCACCGGTGGTGGCGGAGGCGGTGGAGGCGGCGGCGGTTCGGCTTATTACTGGATCGAAGCACGCCACAGCGGCAAAGCTCTCGATGTGTCGGCAAACTCGATGTCCAATGGTGGAAACATCCAGCAGTGGGATTACGTCGGCGCTCAGAATCAGCAGTGGGAAATCACCGACCTCGGCAATGGATACTACAGCATTATCAGCCGTTCGAGCGGCAAGTCCCTCGATGTGGCAGGCGTTTCGACCTCCAACGGTGCAAACATCCAGCAATGGACGTATGGCGGTGCTCAAAACCAGCAGTTCGAAATCACCGATCTGGGCAATGGATACGTATCGATTGAAGCGCGTCACAGCGGCAAGGCACTCGATGTTCAGAATGCTTCGACTTCCAACGGCGGCAACGTCCATCAGTGGAGCTACGTTGGCGCTCAGAATCAGCAGTGGCGACTGAACGAAGTTCCGTAAGTTTGTTTGGCTGAACCTAATTCCCTCACAGAGCAATGCGCCGGGGCGGTCGAAAAACGACTGCCCCGGTTTGCTTTTAGTAGGATCATGGATACCCCAAGGTAGTGTTCTTTGATCAAACTGCTCGTTGCGTTTTCATCGGCCCTGAATATGCTTGAAGCAACATACGGAGTAGTTTGTGGGCTGCTCCCGGTAAATTTTTCCCATTGGAAGGAAAACGGCGGATGACCCCCGTGGCTGTGCAATCGACAACACCCGAAACGAAGGTCCGGGAAATTCTCGACGCGGTGGTCGAGGGAGGCGAACGCCTCGGCGACGCGGAGGCGCTGTTTCTTTTCGAGAACGCGCAGTTGCCCGAGCTATCGGTAGCGGCCACGAAAATGCGCCAGAAATTGAATCCCGGCCGCACGGTTTCCTATATTATCGACCGGAATATCAACTACACGAACGCATGCCTGGCGGACTGTACCTTCTGCGCCTTTTACCGCAAGTTCGACGATCCGGAAGCCTACGTGCTGACGCACGAGGAGTTGGCGGAAAAAATCCAGGAGACGAAGGATCTGGGCGGGAACCAGATTCTCCTCCAGGGCGGCATGCACCCGCGTTTGAAGCTGGATTTTTACACGGAAATGCTCTCCTTTATTAAGAAGGAGTTCGGCATTCACCTGCACGCGTTCAGCGCCCCGGAGATTCACGCGTTTTCGAAGATCAACAAGATGAGCTACGAAGAGGTCCTGAGCGCGTTACGCGAAGCGGGGCTCGATTCGATTCCTGGTGGCGGCGCGGAAATCCTGAACGACCGCGTGCGGCGCGAAATCACGCGCGGCAAGGTGCTGAGCGACGATTGGATCGCTGTCCACCGCACATGGCACCAGATGGGCGGGCGCAGCACGGCGACGATGATGTTCGGGCACGTGGAAACGCTGGCCGAGCGCATTGAAACGTTCCGCCGTTACCGCGAATTGCAGGACGAAACGGGCGGCTTCACGGCGTTTATCGACTGGACGTTCCAGCCCGAGAACACGAAGCTCGGCACCGAGCGCGGCATCCAGGAAGTCGGCTCGTGGGATTACTTGCGCACGACGGCCATCGCGCGGCTGTTCCTCGACAACATCCAGCACGTTCAATCGTCGTGGGTGACGCAAGGCGGGCGCATCGGACAGATCAGCCTGTTCTATGGCTGCGACGACATGGGTTCGATCATGATCGAGGAAAACGTGGTGCGCGCGGCGGGGGCGAATTTCCGCATGACCGAGCAGTTCCTGCGCGGACTTGTCACCGAGGCGGGGTTCACGCCGAGGCGACGAAATTTCTTCTACGAATTGCAGGACGAGCCTGCGTTTTAATCATTTTCCCCAATCGCGAGAATCCATGCCCAATCTACACCAAACCGTTCGTTCGATCATCAATACGGCTCTCGGTAAAGAGTATCGCCCCAAGCTGGATACGGTGATCTCCCACGAACGATTCGGTTCCGAATACGGTGGGTGGGATGTAATTGTCGAGATGCTGAATGCCGACTCGGTGGTATATTCGTTCGGTGTGGGCGAAGACGCCACTTTCGATATTGGATTGATCGAACGGTTCGGATTGTCCATTCATGCATTCGACCCAACGCCCAAGTCGATTGCGTGGGTCGAGCGGCAGAATTTTCCCCCTCAGTTTGTTCTGCACCCATTCGGTATTTCAAATTTCGATGGTACGATTTCGTTCAACCCACCCGAGAATCCCGACCACGTATCCTACACGATACTGGATCGTCCAGAAACTGCGGGTAATGCCATCGAAGTACCCGTTAAATGCCTCGAAACAATCATTCAAGAGCTTGGACACAAGCATATCGATTTACTAAAAATGGACATTGAAGGCGCCGAATATGCAGTAATCGACGCCTTGACAGGTTCGTCGATTCGCCCACGGCAATTGTTGGTCGAGTTCCACCATCGGTTCCCCAATGTGGGTCTGAGAAAAACAAAGGACGCTGTGAATACACTGCGAGCAATGGGCTATCGGTTATTTTCCTTTTCACCATCGTGCGAAGAGTTCGGCTTCCTTTTCTCTGAGTCCCACGGAAGAACCCGCCCATAGACCGTTGACCATTTTGGTCCGGTTGAACTCTCTTTCCCTGCAACTTCCCCTTGTGCCCGGGAATTCGTGAAATTATTCACCATTCGGAGCGGAGGACTTCAACAGCCCCCCGCTTGAGTTGTTTTTAGCTGTGGCATGATGGACAACGGAGTCGCTTCGGCTCCTCTTTATCGTGAAAGGAATCTGATACGATGGGTGAAAATGGTGAAACAATGAATGTCGTGGATTCGGCAATGTTGTGGTTGGTTGAACAAGGACCGGCTTTTGCCGTGAAATTGCTTGTAGCTCTGCTTATTTTACTGGTGGGTAAAGTCATCATCGGGATGGTGGGAGGAATGGTTCAAGGCGCCTTGAAGAAGGGCGATAAATTCGACCCGATTCTTCAGCAATTGCTGGTCAACATCGTCAGCAAAGCGCTTTGGGTGATCGTGCTGCTCGTGGCGCTCGAACAACTTGGCGTCCAGGTGGGTCCGATGATCGCCGGACTTGGCGTGGCAGGCTTTATTTTCGGTTTTGCGTTCCAGGACAGCTTGAGCAACTTCGCCGCCGGGTTGATGATCCTGGCCAATCGTCCCTTCACGGTTGGGCATTTCGTCGAGATGGCGGGGCACAAAGGCGTTGTCCGTGAACTGAATCTGATGGCAACGGTGATGACGACGGGCGACAATTGCAAGATCACGATCCCGAACAAAGCCGTCTGGGGCGCATCGATTATCAATTATTCGGCCATGGAAACCCGCCGCGTCGATATGACGGTGGGCATCGGCTACGGTTCGGACATCGACAAGGCCAAAGAAGTCATCAAGGGCCTGCTCGACGGCCATGCATTGGTTCTGAAAGATCCGGCTCCGGTGATCGAGGTTGTCGCGATGGCCGATTCGTCGGTGAATTTGGTCGTCCGCCCCTGGGTCAAGAACGCGGATTACTGGACGGTGTATTTCGCCATGCAGAAGGGCATCAAGGAAGCCTTTGACGCCAACGATATCGAAATTCCGTTCCCGCAACGCGTGGTGCATATGGTGCAGGCGTAAGACGGTCGGATTTCGGGAATCGAAATCGTCCGACAAAAATCTTTTCCTTAAGTTAAATGTCGCCTGTGCCTCATTCGTCCTATCTGTCCTGGAAAGACCGATTAGACATTTGAGTCACAGGCGACGAATAATTTAAAGAACCGTATTCCGAAATCAAACGACTTCGGTCAGGCCATAACCGTGCTCGCCATGCAGCGACTGGTCGAGACCGTTGTATTCGCGCTCTTCGTCCAGGCGGAAGCCGATGGTTTTCTCCACCACGAAACAAATCGCCAGTGTGGCAACCGAAGAGAGAGCAATAGTCGCTCCCATGCCGGTCAACTGGACCGTGAATTGGTTTATCGCCGACCAACCGCTCTCCCCGGCGGCCGCGGCGGCGTCCGCCATCCAGGAAGGACGAATGAAGAAGGCCAAAAGCAACACACCCATGCCGCTGCCTACACCGTGAATACCAAAACAGTCGAGGCTGTCGTCGTAACCCGCTTTGACTTTGAGTTTCAGGGCGAAGAAGCAAAGCACCGACGACACGGCGCCGAGCACAAGGGCCCCCCAAGGCATAACGACACCCGCCGCTGGAGTGATGGCAACCAGACCAGCCAGAACGCCGGAGGCAAATCCAAGGGAAGTGACCTTGCGGAATTCGATGGCTTCGATCACGAGCCACATCAGAGCGCCGCTGGCGGCGGAAATCTGCGTCATGGTCAGTGCGCGCGCCGTGGTCAGGTTACTGTGCACTGTCGAACCAGCGTTGAAACCAAACCAACCCACCCAAAGCAACCCGGCGCCCATCATGGTCATCACCAGGTTGTTGGGGTGCATGGCGGTGACCGGATAGCCGCGTCGTTTGCCAAGATACAACGCCGCCACCAGGGCGCTGGTCCCGGCGGAAACGTGGATAACCAACCCACCCGCCAGATCGATTACGCCCGCCGCTCCAAGGTTGTAAAGCCAGCCGTCCGGCGACCAGACCCAGTGACAAAGCGGACAATAAACGATCAGAAACCAAAGCGCGATGAACAGGCAGTAGCCGCGGAAATAAACGCGCTCGGCAATGGCGCCGCTGATCAACGCCGGGGTGATGATGGCGAATTTCCCCTGGAACATGGCCAGAACGTACTCGGGCACACCGTCGGTGATGCTATTATCAATACCGCGCAGGAAAAAGTAGTCCGAATTCCAACCAATGAAGCCGCCCAGGATACCGTTTCCAAAACAAAGCGCGTACCCCACGACCATCCAGAGCACGCCGATCAACGCGATGGCGACAAAGGAGTGCATCATGGTGCCGAGAACATTTTTTGTCCGAACCAACCCACCGTAAAACATGGCAAGCCCAGGCACCATCAGCAAAACCAATGCTGTCGAAGTCAGCATCCAGGCTGTCGAACCCGAATCGACCCCTTCATTGATGTTTTCGGCTCCCATCGCCATCACAGACAAGAGGGAAAATGCCCCGAGCGCCAATAGCACCCGAGATCGAAAAGATATGCGCATAGTCGTACGCCTTCCAAAGGATGAGAATGTGGGGACAGGAGAAGTTGAGAACCATTCCCAACTTCAAAACTTGAGGGAAAACAATGCATTCCAGTTTCAAGTTTAGAGCGGTCTAACTAGAAACCGAACGGCAACAGGGCAAGGCAAATGACAAAGGCCATTCGGCAACGATGGATGATTTTCCGATCCATTATTACCCTTGAGGCCTCGGCTGTTTTCGTTCAAGTTTGTCGCTGTCTCCCGTATGCTCGGTAGGACCAACGACATTGACAGCGGGGAGTTGTACGCCTTGGCATTGAATTCCTTGGACAAAAAGCTGCTCTCGCGGCTGTTGCGCCACGATGTGGTTTCGAGCGACCAGGTGCCTCTGATCGAGGAGCAAGCCGCGCGCGACCGTCAATCGGTCAGCACCGTGGTGACCAAGCTGGGCTTTGCGGACGAGAAAATCACCATGCACCATTTGGCGCGCATTAATGGTTTGGAGTTCCTCGATCTGAATGAATTTGAACCCGATCCAGCGATTTTCGAGACTTTGAGCACGGATGTGGTTTATCGCACACGCGCGCTGCCAATCGGCATGGTGGGAGAAACGTTGGTGGTGGCGGTTGCCGACGCCTCGAACATTTACCTGATCGATGAACTGAAAGTTCTCGCCGCGCGGCCCGTGCAATCGGTGCTGGTCACGGAAACGGCGCTGAATGCAGCCATCGCAAAGTACTACCCCACCCCGCCAAGCCGCGACGACCAGACGGTTTGTCTCGAAGACAAAACGATCCTGATGGACGCGACGACCGAGTCGCCCACGGACGAGAGCTCGCCCTCGCAAGCGGAAACCCAACTGGAACCACCGCCTGCGCCATCGCCCCGGGCCAAACCAGAGGAATTCCACGATCGCGAAACGTTGATGGACCACCATCCGATTTCGCATTTCGAGGAAAACGACGATCCGTCGAAACCCAATCGCCTGCCCAGCGACGACGCCATCGCCACGCGGAAAACGCGCATTATCCCGCTCTCCCAGATGGCCACGCGTCTCGAGCAGGACATGGCGGAATCGCAATCGGAAGCCGAGCGGTCCGAGCGATTCCATAAATCCGGCGGCCGAGCAAGCGATGAAATTCGCCCCATCACCCATTCGGATGTGGAAAGTTGGGCCGAGGAAGATCAGCTTCCCCGCGACGAATCGACCGGCGGCACCTCGATCAATAAAATTTTGCGCGAAATGATCGACCACGCGCTGGAAAACCACGCGGAAGAATTGGAATTCGCCCCTCCCTCTGCGCGCCGCAACCGTACGCGCATTCGCAAAGATGGACTGTGGGTGGATTCAATCCCCTACCCGGTGAAATATCACGAATCATTGATTGCACAAATCAAACGCCTCTCCGGAATTTCGCCTCGCAGCCGCGAACCCGTCGAATGCCATTTTTCGCTCAGCGGCAAACGCGCCGACATCCCGATTGTGGCGTGTTTTACCCCCACGTTACGCGGCGATCGGTGCGTGCTTCGCTTCCAGGACAACATCCCGCTGATCCAGAAACCGTTGCGCGTGCTCGGTGTTGAAAACACCAACCTGCGCGATTTTGATAAACGTCTAGGCGGCAGCGGCGGCGGGATATTTTACGTCACCTCGGCGCACTCGCGCCTGACCGGCCAGATTTTTTCCTCGATCCTTTTCGATCAAGTCAGCGAAGGCCGCTCGGTCACGTCGATCAACTGGACCTCTGAACGCGAAATTCCCGGCGTGCACCAAGTCGAATGCGCCGACGAAGCCGGCATGCTCGAAACCCTGCGACTCGCCACCGCCGAAGAAACCGACCTCGTCGGCGTGTCCTCGATCCCGAACGCCGAGGTCATGCAGGAACTCTTCACAGCAGCGATGCGCGGACGATCCATCGTCGCCTGCCACACAGCGTTGAACTCTGCCATGGCGCAAGCCGCACTGCGCGCGTCGGGCATCGACGCCATGAAACGCACCATGGGGTTGATTGCGCACGTGCATGTTTCGCGCGTGCCGCGTCTTTGCCCGCAATGCCAACAACCGATGGAAAAAAAACCGCGTCGCTTGCCGAGCTTTGTCGAAGGCATGGACCCGGATTTGTTTTTCGAAGCCAACGGCTGCCCTGCCTGCGGCGGCACGGGACGCAAAGGCACCAGTTGGGCTCCCGAAGTATTCATCCCCGACCCGGAAGGCACCGGCGAATTCGTCACACTGCGTGACCGAGAAACGTCGCTACGAGTGCTGGTGGACGAAGGGTTTTTGGATATCAGGGATGTGAAGTGATCTACTAGTATTTGTCAGGGTTGATCTTTTTTACGTTCTTCGCTCGCAACGGGTTCTCTCTCAAATATCTCCTCAAAGCATTTTTTAAACTCCTCCGACTCACGAAACTTTCTAAATATTGGCCATTCTAAATATTCATCATCTTTCAGAATTCCATTTGCGCCAATTCGTTTCATTATCTGCACAGCATTATCAAATTCATCGCGCAATACTGCATGGCATACTAAAAAATCATCCCCACATGCTGACCAATCATCATTTTCTAACAAATTCCGACATTCATTCTCATTTTTTGAAAACTTATATGCTTGGGCAAGATTCATAACAAGCATTCTTCTTATTTTCTCTTGACTATATTTCATGCAAGGAGCCAAAGAAAATTTTAATAATCTAACAGCCAAATCATCTTGCTCTTCCACAAGTAAATCAAACGTAACTCGCATCAAACTCTTTTCGGCGTTTCTCAGATCTTCAGGTTGATGCTTCCTCCACATTACCTGAATTAATTTCACTCCAAATTCATACAAACATTTGTATGAATTGACAAGATAATCTCTCGATACAACTAGTTCTTCGCCACATACCAGATCTACAATATCCACCCCATGTTTATCACAAACTTTCAAATATTGCGTCGAAATTTTCCCATCACAATGGACAAATAGATTTCGCCTTTCAGTTAATTCAATAAAAGTGGGCCATCGCTCCAATCCATTCCTGAGCTTAATATCAAACTTCCTCTCCATCCAATCAAATTGCTCTGCATGACTTTTTCTCAAGACCGACCCCACTTCATTTTCAATGATACAGGCACGAACTGATTCCATAGAATCATAACCCATCAATTCTTTATAGGTCATACTTCTATCTGATTCATTTATTTTCTCCGGATGAATCAAAAATAGTTGACTAATCATTTTTCCCAAAAAGGCGTCATACTCACTTATAAATGATACCAAAAAAGTTCGAGGCAATAATTGTAGAGCTGTGCCTGCTCTTTCAGTTCTCCGTCGTTTTTGATCAACACGTCGCACATACCTGTATGGAACAGTATAATTCTCTGTCCCATTGTTTTCAGATTCTTTTTCTCCATATTGATCTAATGCTTTATTGTACGCCTCGGCGGTTAACTTATTTACACTATTAGCCATAACCATTACTGGCTCAAGAGCCTCATGGAGAGAAGCTAAATTATGAAGATATGACTGAAGTATTTTGTGGAATGGTGAGTCCAATAGATACACCTTTGCAAAGTCGAATTGTATTCAAATGTATTTGACATGTATGAGTAGATAGAGCGCAACGTTTTTGTTAGACACAAATTGATGTGATTCTCAGTGCTGGATTTCCAACTCCTCAACCATCGTCCCCACGCCCAACTCCTTCCCTTCCGCGTCATGCATGGAAATCCACCACATGTCGCCTTGCTTGGTGAAGTGCATCGTCATTGCCC
>CAZOKZ010000047.1:0-34923 GCA_964580585.1 uncultured Candidatus Sumerlaeota bacterium
CTGGCGCGCGGGTTGCTCCGCAAGCCGCGTGACAGAAGAGGGCGCGGCCTCGGGCTCGCGCGCGTTCCATCCCAACAACAACGGACTTGCGCCCACGCGCGAGCCCGCAATTCTCTTAAGTATGAAGATTCGTCGGCCTTCCAACTTTTTCAGAAACCTCACTGCCACCCTGCTCACTGCTGGCATGATCGCCAACGGCTATGCCGACGAAACAAACACCCTCGAACGCTACGCCGAGCTCACCAGCGATACCAGCACTCTCGTCGTCGCCACTCATCGCCCAGAATACCTGGGAATGGCGCTCACCGTTCTTCGCACGGGAAACTTTCGCACACAAGCCATGAAAGCCCTGCGCACCATGGAACTTGCCTCGCGCGTTCGCGGCCCCATGGTGCTTCTCTTCGACACGCGCAACCAACGGGGCACCGCCTTGTTAAATATCGCCAACCCCCGCGATTCCATCATCGATATGTCATGGATCATTGGATATAAAACCGGGTGGCATCCCAGCAATGTTTATCGATCTGGGCTGAATCTCGGTCAAATGGAACCGGAATCCAGCACCGGCGTGCGCTACTGGGTACCTGGCGGTCCCCAACCCATCTTTCTTACCTGCGACGAAACGGCCGACATGCTTGCCATTTGCAACGACCAACAAGAAAATATTCTTCTCGTCAGCCGACTCCTCGAACGCAATATCAACACACTCCCACAACCCAGCCCTCAATTAAAAACCAACCTTTTCAAAAACACCCTCGAACAACATCACACGACCGACGATATTTCATTTGCTTTCGATCTCCAGGCGCTCCGCGAGTCGCTTCCAACACAAAACATCGAATACACTTCTGTCGCCTCGCTGGCAGGATTCGAACAATGGGAGACCCTTGTTGGAAGTATCAAAACTCAACCTGAGTCAACGGAATGTCACGCCCGACTTCAACATCTCGAACCTCGAACCGAATCGCATCGCCTCCTTGCACCTCCACAAAAACTTTCATTTCTCGACGCCATTCCCGCCAACGCAACACTTGCCATCGATGTTCCCATTTTTTCCCCCAACCAACTTTGGAACGCATGGCGAGATTATTTAATTCAATATGAATTCAATGGCCGTGAAAACTCAATGATTCAGGCAGAACATTCTATCGAACAAACTTTGGGAGCTTCAATCAATTCAACAATTCTTCCACTGATTGGCGACGAAGCCGCCATTGTTTTTTTGGATAATAGATTTTCGCCCTCTAACGCCGTAATAATGATTGCCGTTAAGGACGAACGCCTCGCTCAACGCTTGATCGATGATTCTGCCATTCGCCACGGAGCTGTCCCCAACGCATCGTCGCATCCTTCGGGGACGGAGTATCGTCACTATCATTTCCCTGGAGAACCAAACCGCCAGTACCATCTTTGGACCCAACCGGGCGTTCTCTTTTTATCTGTGGATGAAGACGCCTTGGTCTCTGCGATCGACACTCGAACGGGCATCCGCCCATCCTTGGTCTCTGACCATGAAAACGACGCTTGGTTTACAAATAATCTGCAAAAATCTTCCGGTTTATTATATTATAAATGGTCTCCGTCCCCCGAACAGGACAATTACAACGTAATTCCACCCACTTTACCTATCACCATCAATCTAAGATCATTTGAACAAGAAACTGAAATTGATATACATGCCGAGGGAGCGCCCATCGTGCTGCTTTCCAACCTTTATTCTGTCGCACGTCGTTGGCGACATCGTTCATCACGATGAATTACTCAAAAGCGAATGATACAAACGTGCATAACGCGACACCATCTTATTCATTCCATATTTGTTAAGCACAAATCGGCGTGCAGCCTCGCCCATTTTTTTTGCCACAGATCGATCTCGCGCCAGTTCAACCATTGCATTTGCAATTCCAACATCATCGCCTGCCTCGCACAGCATTCCCGTTTTTCTATCCGCAACTACTTCCTCCGTCCCCGTAACGCGCGTTGCCACAACGGGCAAACCAGCAGCCATCGCTTCCAACAACGCGTTGGGCATTCCTTCGTAATCGCTCGTCAAGGCGAACACATCGATTCCTGAAAATACGACTCCGGGGTCTTTTAACCCGCCTGTAAATACCACCGCATTTTCTAACATCAGTTCACGCACCATCGATTCCAAACGCGCACGCATACCTAAATCATTTCCTACCAAGATAGCCTTCATTTGTGGGCATTTTTTTCGTGCTTGATGCAATGCTTTCAAAAATACATCATGACGTTTTTGCGGTTTTAATGTCGCCACCATCCCAATCAAGGGTTTTACATCACACAAAACAGGATATTGATCGACCAATAATTCGCGAGCATCCTCAACCTTCGTTATCTCGCGAACGCCATTTGGAATCACACCTAATTTTCCGCGGACGAAACGTTCTCGCCGAAGCGTATCGCGCCGAACACTTCTTGAATTACACACAATCGAATCGGCAAAAATATTCGCCAACGCCTGCAGAACTCTGTAATGGGGACGGTGATCCATAATCACTCCGGCATTACGGCGTAACGAAATCAGACGCTTCACACAAGGCGCCAACCATGACGCGGGAACGCAAAGTATGTCCTGCCAGAAAAAATAGGACTGCACAATCAGGCAACGTTCACGCCGCAGGGTAGTTGCCAAACGCATGATTGCTCCCAACAAATTCGTCCAAAACAAAGGGCTCCATTTCCGTCTCCAATGCTCCGTCCCCAGCGCATAAACCGGCACGCCAACCGCTCGCGCATCTTTGCGCAACTCACCCCGGTCTTCCGAAATAATAATAATCGCGCGCCAACCGTACGAAGGCAGTCTGCGAGCCAATTCCAACGCCTGGCGCTCTGCACCGCCAAGCGCTAAATTCCCTAATACCAAAGCCACCGTCCCTCGAATCGCCTTATTTTTCGCCTTCATCGGCACGCCCCCACCGATCGAATTGCAAATATTTTCTGAGCCCGTCGATACACTTCTTCCATTTCCATCGCGCATCGATTCCACTCAAATCGCATTTTCACAACATATTGATTTAACGAAATCGCATCGTGCCGCGCTTCATCGCTCAACATTCTCCAACGCTCAAAACCCTCTACCAAACCATCGACCGAACGTTCCGACAACACCATCCCCGTACCGTGTTGATCGCTCCGTCCCTGATGCTCAAAATCTTTCAACGCCGCTTTGTAACAAGGCAAGTCCGCCACTACTGGAATGCAACCACAGCTCATCGATTCCAGTAACGACATCGCGAGCAAATCGGTTTCAGGCAACATCGCAACACCGTCCGAGGAACTGTAAAGCGTTGTCATCTCCAATGGCGTCATATAATCCCCAATCCATCGAACACTCTTTAGATCGCCATATTTCCCCTTCAATCGATTCCAATATTCCTCCGTCCCTCCCCCGCGCATCACCGCCAGAACCATGTCTTTTCCCCTGTCCGAATCCCCCAGGATTGCCAACCACCGTCCCCATGCTTCGAGCAACATATCCGTTCCATAAAAATCGGATGCAATACGAGGGCTTAACAACATTCGCTTCTTTTCACCAATGGCAAAACGCGCGCGCATGCGATACACTTCATCAGCAAACGCACGCTTGAATAGCGAACAATCCACGCCCCATGCAAACAACTGAAACTTTTCCTGCTCCGTCCCCGTACGTTCCGCCCACTGTTTCTCCTGCCCCGGCGCGTTCGTCGAAATCACATCCGCCGCATAAAACGACTGCAAAACAAGGCGATCGCGCCACGGATCCGTCTCCGTCCCCATTCCATCCACATCGCGTCCCCAAGGCGTCAACACACGCGGGAATTTTGGAAAATGCGGAAGCATCGGTCCATAGCGCAACGCGTCCTGCGCATGCAAGACATCGGGCCGTTCACTCTCAATCGTTCGTTGATAGGCTTTCCATTTATCCCGATTATTGGCGTACGTTCCACCGTTCAATTTGAACGTCACAACTTTTTGGATCAATCCCCAATTCGGGCCAACGCACCGAACCGATCCGTAGTTCATATCATCACGAGGCGCGTCATCGCTGAATAATACAACGTCATGCCCGCGATTCGCAAGCCACGTACACCATCGATGCGTGTGACGATTCGCCGCATTTGCCAGCATTCCGATTTTCATCGGTTCCTCCGGCTTCGCGCATCGTCCCAAGCATTCAAAAAACTTTCCACCGCATTCGTTTCGTCGTAACGACTCGCGATTTGCCGAGACGCCAATCGACTCAACCGACCCCACGTTTCTCCGTCCCCCATCAAACGATCTAATGCACGGGTCAATGCGACTCCGTCCCCAGAATTAAAAACGAACCCACCTTGTCCTTCATAAAATGCGCCTTCCCTCATCGCCGTCGGCATCGACTTCGACGAATCGAGGACATCGCGCACGCCACTGACATCGCTCGCGACTACTGGCGTCCCGCACGCCATGGCTTCGAGCATCACGTTCGACATCCCCTCTGCGTGCGAAGGTAAAACCACAACAGATGCTCGTTGGTACTCGCCCGCTGGATCGTTCGACCATCCCAGGATTTCGATGCGATCCGCAAACCGACTGCGGCGTGAGCGCGTTTCCAACGCATTGCGCAGTTCTCCGTCCCCCACCAATCGCAGCCGCACGTCCGAATGCTTTTCCGCGACTCGTTCAAACGCCCGAAGCAGCAAAGGCAAATTTTTCTGCCGCACAAAACGCCCCACAAATAAAACGACTCGTTCGCGCGCCTTTTGCACAGCATGAAATCTTTTCGTATCGACAAAATTAATGTAGCGGTAAACACGCTGAGCCGGCACACCCGCATCAATCAGCTCTCGGTCACCCTCGCACGACAGCGCAAACTGCACATCGGCCTGCAATCCCTGTCGAACCATCCAACCACCGAATCGATGCTCCCCAAGCGTTCGCAGATCACTCCACTCGCCTGTGTTCGCCAAACGATTCCCCCATGGTCGCCTCAATTGCCGCGCGACCCACCCTGCAACCACCGAATGAAGGTAGAGTTTATAACATAACGCCGCGTCCCACCGTGCACAAAGCCGCCACATCCATCGCGCAACCTGAACCATGTAACTCAAACCCCAAAATGGCCCGAATGCCAGGGGACGGAGAACACGACAAACCTCGACGCCTTTCGCTTCACGCCGACGCGCAGGAAACCCCCGCGATGTTTGCGTCAGGATCGTCACCCGATGTCCCCGGCGGCCAAGCGCCTCGGCCATCCGTTGGCAATGCCGTTCCATCCCGCCATTGGCGCGCGGAGGATAACCCGAAATAATAAAAAGAAAGGAAGAGCGTCCGGGGAACGGCGCTGTGTCACGACCCGGCATACGGCGCCCCCCTCGATGGTTGATTATTCCAAAACACCTTTGGTGCTCGGGATGCCGCCCATGCGCGTGTCTTGCTCCAACGCACTGCGCAACGCCCGCGCAAAAGCCTTGAACAGTCCCTCGACGATATGGTGCGCATTTCGGCCTCGACGGCATTCCAGATGCAGCGTCAACCCAGCCGTATTCGACACGGCACGGAAGAAATCCTCGGTAATTTCCGTCGCATAATTTTCGATCATGGGACGGTCAAACGTCGCATCGAAAAACAAATAAGGACGACCGCAAAAATCCAACGTGCACTCGCAGAGCGCTTCCTCCATCGGAACCACTGCGTGGCCGTAGCGATTAATGCCCACCTTGTCGCCTGCCGCCTGCGCGAGCGCTTTGCCAAACAAAATCCCGACGTCTTCCACCGTGTGGTGGCATTCAACTTCCAGATCTCCCTTGGCTTCGACTTCAAGAGTCAACGCTCCATGCCGCGCCAGCAACACCAGCATGTGATCAAAGAACCCCACGCCCGTTTCACCCCGAAACTCGCCGTCCCCGTCCAAATCCAACCGAACGCGGATCTGAGTTTCCTTCGTGTGGCGCTTCAAATCCGCTGTGCGCCGCCGGGTTGATTCCGTTGAACTCGAATCCGTCATCATGACCACCTGCCGTGGAGAAAATAACCGCCGCATATCTTTGGCGCACCACCATGCCCCTGCGCTGGAACAGAGAAAAGGGGAAAATGCATTCAGGCTACCCTGGAATCATCCAGCAAAAAAAAGACGGTGCCGCTTTTAGCCGCACCGTCCCAAAAAATGGCCTTCATCTGGAAAAAACCGTGATCAGGAACCGCTGCCTTCTTCGTGTTCATCCAACCAATGCAGCGTTTCTTTCGCTTCCACCAAGTCTGGATCCAAACGCAGGGCTTCCTTCAACGCCGAACGGGCTTCGGCATACTTGCCCTGAGTCGTCAACACCACACCCAGATTCGAGTGCGCATTGGCTTCCGGCAGGACTTGCTCAAAGGATTTCAGCGCTTCCTTATAATGACCCTGCTCGGCTTGAGTCAGGCCAAGGTTGATCCAGGCCTTATCCAGGAACGGATCCGTGTCCTTGGCTTTTGTCAGCCACGCTTCGGCTTCCGCAAAATTCCCCTGCGAGTAATTGAAATACCCGTAGTCGTTCATCAACTTCGCATCGCGTGGAAATTCACGCAACGCGGCCAGGTACTCGTCGCGAGCACGCGAAGTGCGACCAATGCGTTCGTACAACACCGCCAATTCGCGCGAAATCCAGGTCTGCGTCGGGTCGGCTTCACGAGCGCGCTCATACTGCACAACGGCTTCCGAATCCAAACCGACTTTCACCAGTTCCTGTGCTGTTGCGATGCTCAAACGGGCCGCCTCCACCGGCGACAAATCGCCTTGGTTGCCCGAAACATAAGGGTTTTTTCCTTCAAACGCCGCCTGGTTGGCACAACCGGCTGCGGCAAAAACAATCAGAAAAAGGGCTAAACGGCTGAACGCTTTCATTCTATCACCTTTGATCACCATGGGAACTGTTCGCTTCCAGATTAGTAAACCAGGGCCTCTTTCACCGAGGCGAGATCTCGCGAAACGTTATCGATCCATTCCAAGACTATGAGCGATATCCGCTCCTTCGCCCGGTGTCATCGTCGAGGGCGTAATCCTCTGTACCACCACGATGTCATTTGCATCGCCGATACCCTGCACCGCCAGATATTCCGCCAAAGCCTCTTGGCGCTGGCTGTCCAGGCCTGCATCTTCCGATGTCTCGATCACAATGGGGAACGGCTCCGAGCCAATGCGCGAAACCAGCGAACTGACATGCCGCTGGCCAGTGGCGTTCAACGTCACGGCACCAGGAACCCATTCATACAAGTAAACGTAGAAATCTTCCCGTTCGGCCTTTGTCGCCTGGACCTGCATAATCACATTGGTCTGGGTTCCAACCGGTTGGGGGATCGAACGAGCGGGCAATTCGTAATTGCCCATGTGCTGGCATCCGGCTCCCAGCATTCCGGCCCCCATAGCCAGTAACACCATGCCTGAAAAAAAGTGGGAGGAGCGATTAGTTTTCATCTGTATTCCTTGGCTTTGGCGTAAAGTCAGATGTCGTATCTTCTCACTGGAATATCGGTTTCAGTCAATCAGTCCAAACGGACTTCCTGGTCGTTTGCATAACCCATCGGGCCGTTGATAAACACCTGCTGCAAGCGACGATGACGCATCCGGTCAAAGTCGTTCTGGACCGCGCTGCGGTAATCGAGCGGCGCACGGCTTTCCAAACGATTGAGGAAGAAGAACTCGAAATCGTCCGGTTCAAACACGTCCGAACCCGGCAACGCCGGAATTTCGTTCTGTTCCATCGGATAAACCAACTCGGGCGTCACCAACACGACCAACTCTTGCTCGTTATTCGTGGTGGAACTCGTCCCAAACAGGTTGCCAATGAAGGGCAGATCGCCCAGCAACGGCAGTTTTTCGTTACCCGAAGTGTAGCTGGACTGAAGAATACCTGCGATCGCCAGCGTTTGTCCTTCTCGCAACTCAACTGTCGTGTTGAAATTGCGTTCTTCCAGGCCTGGAATCGACGAACCGCTGATGCTCGAACCGCCGCCTTCATCGCGCGTGCTCACCTCAGCCTCGATTACCAAACGCACTTTATCGCGATCGGTGGTAAATGGCGTAAACTTCAACTGAACGCCAAAGTCCTCGAATTCAACGCCCGAAACCGTCGCGTTACCGGACGAACCGCCCGAAAGCTTCGGCACCGGGAACGAGCCGCCTGTCTTGAAGGAAGCTTCTTTACCGTTCAGCGTCACCAATGTCGGCTCGGCCAGCGAACGCGCCATATTCAAGCCACGAAGCGCTTTCAGAGCTGCCTGGAACTGATGGTTGCCCGTGTAGGAGAAGGGGATGTTCGCCCCACCTTTCAGCAACCTACCCGTCAGGTTGGCACCGGTAAACTTACCTTTGTAATCGTCAACAGCCGAGAAGTTAAAGCCGATGCTGCGTGCCGCCGCGCGGTTTACTTCCGCGATCGTCACCTTCAGCATAATCTGGGCTTCGCCCGGCACTTTGATCATATTGATGATGTTCGGATGGCCGCCCAGCAAGTAGTTGCGAATCGCCGGCAAATCCGAAGCGGTCGGATTCATCAAGTTCACCGGCGGCAACGACTCGGTCGGAATAATCTCTTTGCCTTGCGGCGCCTGCGACTGAACCACGCTGATGATTTGCGCTGCTTCAATCACATCTTTGGCCTGGCCGCGAACCGCTAACTTATCGCCGACGAGCGCAAGCTCGATGCGACTTTCCGGGAAGGCCGCGTTGATTTCCGTTTCGAGCGCGCTGTACATTTCTTCCGTACGGCGGCGTGTTTCCGGGTCCGGGATCACGCGCACCAGATAGCTCAACACCTCGTGCTGGTCCGGATCGTCATCCGACGGGAACCACACATTCAGGGTCGTACTGCCCGGCGCGACACCCGTGACCGAAAGCTCGTACTTCGAGATCACGGTGTGATAGGCGATTTCCTCATTCGGGATCTGCACCCGAATGGGGATCTTGTTGAACACCAGCAAACGCGGACGACCCACCACCAGGTCGAACACATTGTCCGCCTCTACCGTGCGATCCACCACACGCTCGTATCGTTCGAGTGTGGTATCGGTAGGTTGCGGTGTGGAGCCAAACGTGCGCGCTGACCGCAACTGATGCAACCGGTTGCCCGTCGGACCGAACAGGTGACTACCTTGTCCGCCACGCGTCGCTTCCTGGCTGGGTTTGGGCGCCGTCAGGGTGAATGTCGATCCACCTTTGCTAGACGCAACAGGCGCCTCGGCAAACGCAGTCGTGCCTAAGAGCACCACTGCGGGTAAAACCGAAGCGCAAATCTTTTGAAGTTTGGACGATGTAATCATAATGAGCGATTCCGACACGGGAGCCAACCTTCATTTTCAGGATGTATAACCTTCAAACTTACCCCAACGACCTGCAATACTTTCTATGACGAGCATAAGAAGCTCAAAGACTTCGCTGGTACGGCCGCATTGGTATCCACGGCCTGTACACGCACCCGGTCCCCATTTTTAACGCCCGCTGTGTTTGCTACACATTCTAAAACAGCATGCGTCTGCTTTGGGGCAACTATAAATTTCCATGGACCCACATTCCTTTTTACTTCCAACACCACTCCCTGCTTGTCCAGCATCACGATATCAATCGCAAATCTCATCCAATGCGTGTGCACCGAGCCCGATGGCACCAACAATAGGGCCTTTCCCGGTTCAAGCGACTTGCGAAACGCCAACCCCCGCAAGCGGGAAAAATACCCATCGGCAACAATCAGCTCCTCCACCACCCGGTCCCCGGATTCCGTGAAAAGCTGCAAACCACCTGCCATTAATACACTCCGCCGTTGCCCAGCACCATATCCAACTGGGAGAAAATCTGGTAAAACAACGGCCCCAGGATGAAGACAAACAACCCAGGCAAGAAGCACAAAACCATCGGCACCACGCGCTTGATTGGCGCTGACATCGCATGCTCCATGGCGCGCTCGCGACGACGAACACGCAGTTCGTCCGCCAGTCGCCGCAGCACATCCGCGATACTCGAACCCATTTGCTCGGCCTGAACAATAGCCGAAGTAAACGTCGCAAAGGACAGAATATCCACACGGCGAGACATCCGGCGCAGACACTCCACGCGCGAACGTCCGGAAAGCACGTCCGCCTGGAACGTGCGAAACTCGACCGGCAAGGGACGCGATTGGCGGTAGGAGCGCAACACACGCTCGAGCGACGCGTCGAAGCTCAGCCCCGACTCGCCCAATGTCGCCAAAAGTTCCAACATCACCGGCAAATCCTGCTCAATCATCAAAATCCGCATCCGGCGTTCATAACGAACAACCAGCCACGGAATCATCGAAATTACAATCAACGCCAACCAGGGAGAAACATAGACGATCGGCATGAAAATCTGGCCCATGCCACCCGGAAGCTTATTGAAGAAGTAAATGCCCTGGCCCATAATGCCAAAAACATTCATGCCCCAGGCAGTTAAGACAGCGACCGCAAAAAACACCATTGCAACGAGCAGGAAATTAGTCGGCGCATCCGCCGAACGATAACCCGCCAGGTACAACCAACGGCGCAGCCAGCTGCTTTCTTCCTCGCCATAGGCAAGAACTTCCGTTTCGCTATAGCCCGCCAGCATGCTCAGACGCTCGCGGCTGCGACGCATAATCGCTACCTGCCGACCGCCCAGATAGAGCGCCGTCACAATCATCAGCCAGATCGCGAATATGATGGCTACGGCAAAAAAGTTCATCAGAACTTAACCTTGCTCATTTGAGATTGAACATAGATACCGACAGCTTGCAGGATCATACCAATAGCAACGAGGTATTGCCCTGTTGTGGTCAATATAAATGTCTTAAACTGCGGGGGGTTATACGTGTACATGAAATACGCAATCAGGTAAGTAATCACCAAAATCGCAAACGTCGAAATACGACTCTGAGCCGTCAACGCGCGCAACCGGCGTTCGACTTCCAACCGGTCGCGGATTGTCCGTCCCACCGAAGCCAACACGGGCGCCAGACTGCCGCCGACTTCCCAGTGAACCGAAAGCGTCGTCGTGAACAGACGGAAGTTTTCCGTCGGAATTCGGTCGAATAAATTGCGCAAGACCATTTGAGGATCGTCGCCGTACTGAATGCGCGACAACACATCCTCGAGCAGGTTGCGCAACGGCTGGCGAATTTCACGCGCCGCGCTTTCCATGGCGCCCGAAATCGTCGCGCCCGCATGCAACGCGCCGATCATCAGGTCCAGTGCGTCGGACAACTGCGTTTCAATCTGATAGAGCTTGCGCTCGGCAACATAACCCTCGAACTGAGCGCACAGCAGCCCCACAATAATACCAAACGCCACCGCGTAAACATTCGGAAGCCCTATCCAGACCAAACCCAGGGCGACCAGGATGCCAATTACCCACGGAACCCACTGGTAACGCTGGATCACCGGTCGAATACGGACGCGTTTCTCGGTGCCAAAAGCGGTCACCACCACGCGGTCGCCCAAGCGGTCGGATGTAACTGTTCGCACGCGCCAAACCCAGAGGATATACCCCGCGAAGCAGCACGCCATCACGAACAATATAGCTAAAAGAACAGGCAGCATTATCGTTCCTCGGGAGAGCGGAAGATGCTAATCGGCACTTCCTCTTCGTTCATCCGCAGACGATCGTAAATGCGCGGCACAATATTGGTCGCACGATAGCGACCTTCCACCTTCTTGTCTTTGAAGCCCAAACGCTCGAACTCAAAGATATTCTGCAATTTCGGCGTCAAACCTTCCAACCCGGTGATTTCCGCAATGCTTTCCACGCGGCGCACACCATCCTCGTAACGACGAACGTGTACAATGAGTTGAATCGCCGAAGCAATCTGCTCACGAATGGCGCGCGAGGGCAAATCCGTTCCCGCCATCAGCACCATGGTCTCCAAACGCGAAAGCGCATCGCGCGGGCTGTTCGCGTGGATCGTTGTCATACTGCCGTCGTGACCGGTATTCATGGCCTGGAGCATGTCGAGCGCTTCCGCGCCACGCACCTCGCCGACGATGATGCGGTCGGGACGCATACGCAAACTGTTGATCACCAAATCGCGTGTGTTGATGCGGCCGCGCCCCTCGATGTTCGAGGCGCGCGTTTCCAACCGCACCACATGTTCCTGTTCCAGCATCAATTCCGCGGCGTCTTCGATCGTCACAATACGTTCGCCCGTGGGAATCGCCTCGGCTACAGCGCCCAGGAACGTCGATTTACCCGCACCGGCGCCGCCCGAAATCATAATACTGCATCGCGCTTTCACCGCTCCTTGGATGAGCTGAATCATCGGCTCGGAGAACATGTTGAGGCGCAGCAAATCTTCCATGCGAAGACGCAACCGACCGAAACGACGAATCGAAAGCGTCGGCCCATCGATCGAAACCGGCGGAATCGTCGCATTGACACGGCTGCCGTCGGACAAACGGGCGTCCACCATCGGCGAGCCTTCGTCCACACGGCGGCCAACACTCGCCGCAATGCGCTGGATAATGCGCATCAGGTGGTCGTTGTCGCGGAACGTAATGTCGGTCTTTTCCAACCAACCGAAACGTTCAATATAGATGCTCTTGGGGCCGTTGACCAGAATATCGGTCACCGCCGGGTCGAGCAGCAACGGCGCCAGCGGGCCGACACCCAACGTTTCCTGGGTCAAGTCGTCGGCCAAACGACGGCGCTCTTGCTCATTGAGCGGTAAATCTTCCTTGGAGAGCACGCCCTGAACGAATTTCTGGACATATTCGCGAACTTTATCCTCGCTCGCATCCAGCAAATTGTTCTGGTCCATCTCATTCAGCAGTCGTGCGTGCAGCTTGCCTTTGACATCGATGTAGCCCGCCTGGCTGCTGTCCGCCTTGTCAGACGAACCATCTTTGCCAAACCCGCCGCCCATCAATTCGGGTTTACGCCGCGTCCGATCGGTCGGTGCCGAGAAACTGGAGTTCACCAACCGCGCACGTTGCGTATCGCTTTCCGAGGAATGGACGATTTTCTCGGTATCTTCTTGGTCGCGAAAATCCTGGCTCACGAGTTCACCTCTACTTTATCCGAGGGCTTGTCCGGCAACGATGGGTGGTGCCCATTCGTACCGGGGGTTGACGCGTCAATACTGGGGATCGCGAGAACTTCCTCCACGATCTTCTCTATCGCCTTCTTGAACTTCGAGTTTCCCGACTGCAAAACGAATGGAGACCCAATGTTCGCTGAGATCAACAATTTTTTCTCGTATGGAACGATATGGTCGATTTTCAACCCCATCCGTCGGCTGACCTCGTCAGCGCGAATATTTCCCACAAAGTTCGAGTAACGGTTCAACACCAACCGTCCCTTCGAGCGCGGAAAACCAAGCTCGTCGAGCACTTCCATCATGCGCGCAGTGCCTTCGAGCGTCGGCACGACGCTTTCCGTCACCAGATACGCGCGCGAGCACAAATCCAATCCCGCGATCATCACGCGGTCGATCATCGGGAACGTATCCACCACCACATATTTGAACGTGCGCCGCGCCAGATTCAACACGCGGGCAAACACATCGTCGTCGATCATCGCGGCTTCGAGCGCATTCATCGGCGAAGCCAGCAAATGCAGCCCCGAAGAGTGCGCCACCGACAACTCGCGCACCAACGTCGCGTCCAGACGGTCGCGCTCGCGCACGGCGTCCGTAATCGTCGTCTTGGGCCGCAAATCCAACATCGCCGAACAAACACCCATCTGGATCGAAGCGTCCACCAGCAAGACCTTGCCCGGATAGCGCTTCGCCAACATACAGGCTGTGCTCATCGACAGAGTCGATTTCCCCACGCCGCCCTTGTTCGTGAAGAACGTAATAATGTGCCCAAGGTTTTCGTTGGAAATCTGTTTTTTGCGAAACTGACGATCCAGGAACTGATCCACATCGCCTGTCGAAATCGGACGACGCAGGAAATCTTTCACCCCGGCGCGAATCGCATCGATGATGAAGGCGCTCTCCGAGATGCCGCGTCCGAAAACCGTCGGGTGAAACACCGCCACGACCGATGTATTTGGCGATGCGATGTTCATCTCGTCCACCAAGGTCTTCAGGGCGGTCAAATCGGCGGTTACCTCGACAAGAGCCAAGTCGGGACGACGACTGCGCGCCATATCAACGCCCTTGCGATAATCCGAAGCTGCATACGCCACCGAACGAATATCACTGATCGCGTTCAAAGCAGCATCCACCTCGCGAGCAAGCGTGGGATCGGAGCTGACAATTAAAATCTTAGGTGTAATCTCCACAGGTATCTCGTATCTACTTTCCGTATTTTATGCCGCCCGGCTACCACTCACAGTCCGTAGGACCGAACCAGCGCAGGAGCCAATAGCGGCTCATCAATCGTCAAACGTTCCGCAAAGATGGCGTTCACCTCGGCGGTTGTCAAAGCCGGATCCATTGGATCGGCCAAAACGGCCATCGCGTTTTCTGGCGCCATGGTCGAATCGATACGCATAATTTCCACATCTACGGGATATGTACCTGGCGGCGGCAACGGGGGGATCGGACGCAGGCGAGCCTGTCCGAACCCAATGTACCGCTCACCAATTCCGCCAATCGTTGCAAATACAGGGACATATTCGAGCGCGGGCGGGGCGTCAAATCCATTCGTAATCGGCAGACCACTTAACATCGATTCGCCGATCGAAGCCGACTCGAACAGGTGAAATGCCGTATTCACCGCATGAGCCGCGGCAGTTGTTCCGTTATATCCACGGGTCACTGTCCAGCTCGTCCCCGCCACCCCTGTCACCAGCATCACCTCGCCGTCCGCGCGCACTTTGAACGGCGGCGCCGGAAAACCAGCGGACGATGAAACCACTATCGGATTCGTTCCCGCGCCAATCGCCCCGAGAATCTCGGTTCGGCGCGTGAAGTGCCCATCACGGACACCGGTGGTCACACCCACGCCGACGATTTCGCCCGTCGCGAGCACTTGCGCCGCCGACCAGACATTTACGGGGAGCAAATTCCAGTAATCGCGATGCAAGCCATAGTGAGGAACGCCCAGAATTCCCGAAGGCGGAACGTTCACCACTGTGTTGAAGGGGCCTGCTCCCAGAACCACCTGGCCGTCGGCGATTGCCGTCGCGTGCAGGCTGATTCCGTCGGTACGAGGGTTGTACGTTCCTGGGCCGGTATCGGTCAGCCAGGCGCCTCGCCCGAAAAAGTAAGGCAGTGAAGGGCCTCCGGAACTGACACCGGCAATATTATCCAGGCCAAAAATATCGTTGGTCCGGCGCAAACGCATCAGGAACGAGTTGTGAACCGGTCCCGCGAAACCAGAAGGGAAATCGTCGCGTTCGTACTTATTGCCGCCGTTATAGCCCTCGTCATGGCGCTGGGAGAAATCATAATTGCCCGTCAGCATATCGCCATGAGGTTCATTAATCGGCGGACCGCTCGTGCCATCGTTCAATTGCGGTATCGGCTTGTAGCTTCCCGTGTGAGAGACCGTTTGCGATGCAGCCAACCCGCCGCCAAATCCACCGGCCAGATTAAACGTCGGGCCAGCGCCAAAGTCGTAGGGGTCGGCGGCGAAATTGTAGTTGTCGTCAAATACCGCCCGCACAAGGTTTCTTGCGTTTTGCCGATCCGTTCCGGCGGGCAGAACATCCCGCTGGCGAAGACCTTCGAGAGCCCCCGTCTTGGCGGCGGTTTGCATTTCGCGCTGCGTTACCCGGGCCATTCCCAGATCCACAAGGATAGCCCCGACAGCAAAGCCGATGAACACGAAAAAGACGAATAAAATAAGGGAGACCCCTCGACGCGACCGTCGAAGGGATATTCTCCGCCTATTCATTCGAGGGGCGTGCTTCATCAGCCGCGCGTCCTCTTACCGAACCGTCTGGGTAAAGACCACGTCTTCACGACGCTTACCAACGATGCTTTCGATCACAATCGCAGGATCCGCATCGATTTCTTCGGCGTAAAGCGTCATCGAATCGCCATTTTCATCCTCGCCACCATTGCTCTGACCAGGAATATACGCCTGGCCTCGGCCATTGACGCGGATGTCTTGATCCTGATTGGCAGCACCGGGCAGGCCCGAGCGAACCACCGCCAGCAGGCGAACGCCGCGCGAGAGGGCTTCGATCAGTTGCACCGCTTCCTGAGGATCGACAGCGATGGTGATCTCTTCGATCGTGCGCTGGCGATAGCTCACGTTGCCGCCGGTGAGACCACCCTGATGCTTGTAAGTCTCAGCTCTCTCGGTCACCGGACGAATAACCAGACCGTTATTCACAACAACCTGCGCGCCGACATCGATGTCGTCCGCGATCACTCGGGCATCGGCACCAAGCAGGTGCTGCAAATTGCGTGTGGCCATCGAAGCCGTCTTGCTATCCACGTAAACCAGAAGGTCAACGCGGTCGTTTTGCTGCAATTCGTGCGCCCCGATGATTGCGTCGGTCGAAAGCACCACGGCGCGCATGCCCGGAGGAACACCCGCAGCAATACCCGGCGAAGTTCCTTCCGGCATGAAATCGTCTTCCGTAAAGGCGAAACCGGGCGCCTTGTCACGGTTGAGCACGCGGCCAACGATCTCATCCCATGTGCGGATGATGTTCGTGCCTTCCAGCTTAGCCTCCGGCACGTCCCGGGTCGTTGGTGCCCCCGTACGCCCATCAATCAGATGCAACTGATTGACCTTTGAGTAAGATGGAATAGGCTGGGAGCTGATGGGGATACGAACGTACCCCGGTTGAAGCTGCCCTGCGTCTTTTTCCCAGAAAAACTGGACTTTGCCCATTGCACCCAACGTCAAATACGTCCCGAGGATGCCAACAATCAAGACGACGACAAGAATGACGACTGATCTCATAATCTCATCCTGATAAAAATAGATTTGTTACTCGAACACTTCCCGACGATAAATAGCCTGCGCAGTAATTACTTTTCTGAACGGACGAACCGTTTCACCCCAAGCCAAGTGCGTCCCAAGGCCATAAGGCCCGGCATGCGGTCCGACCGTTGAGGTCGGCGAAACCAATGCCCCACCCGGAGCATTCAATTCCGTGATCGCTCCGTCATCGGCAATCACGTAGTTTCCATTGATGTACCCGCTCATCCCCACGGATTGAAACGGATAATGCAAGCGTAAAGCAGCGAGCCCGCCCTGGGGCGAATTGACCGGAAAAGGATCGGGCGCGCTCCCGGTGTTGTCGCCCGGTTCCGCTTCCGTATCAACCTCTTCCAACACGCGCACCCAACGAATATCGGCCGGACCAGCCGTGCTTTGCGCTTGAATGGTCGGCACCACCACCGTGTAACCGCTCGGGGCCGTGGCGCTGGTGATAATGGCACCCGGGTAGCGCAGTAACGTCGTGCCGCCGGGCACTTCTTCGATATACATCACCTGAACCAGCATCCGATTGACCATCGGCGGGTTCAGAGAATCGACGTATTCGTAAAGCGTCATGCCGCCCGGAGCGATAATCCAGGGCGTGATATCGATCGCCAGATAATCTTCGCTGAAGACACGATCGCGAAATTCCGTAGTTGGGGCCGTGTTGTCGCGAACCTCCTCGAAGGTAATCGAGGCGGGCAGCGGGGTGTGCGCCAACTCTTGGGCAGCCGTATCGACAGCTTGATTTACGACCTGGGAGCAATACAGCATGCGCCCGAACGCCAGAAGGCCTGCAAAGAGCAAGTACAGGACCATGGCGATGATCGCAAATTCCACCAGAATGCTGGCTCTGCGCTTGTTCGCTTTGAACAACATTGGCATCAAAAATCCCTATAACAACATAAAAACAGCATGGATGAACCTAACCTTGCCATCATCCAGCCCGCACCAATGACACTTTATATCCTTCAATCAATCCTTCTAAGCCCAAGAAGAAATCGGAACAACAGAAAACCGCAAGACAAATCGTCCGAAAAAAAAGGCCTCTCGTGATCGAGACACCCGAGCTCTGAAATGCGAGTTCATGTCCGGTTTCGCCCACTCGCCCTTGAAAATCAAGGCGCTTGGGGCTTTCTTGCAATCAATCAACCAAGTCACTGCTACCGGATGAACCACAAGGGATGGGAGAAGTCAAATCAAACTCGCCATTCTTCAACGAGGAATTTAAATCCTGCCTTCCACCCTTAGCGAAAATATCACAACCGGCATAAAAACGGAAATCGCCCGGCATCAGATGCCGGGCGAAGACTGTCGATTTGAAGATCAGACCCAGCCGGAAGGCTGTGCCAAACCGTCAAACCAATGCATCACGGATCGACGAGCAGCGAGTCGATGGCCGCAATGTAGGTAGCGTTGAACATGTTGATGGCGAAGCGGTTGGTGCCGCTGGCCAGATCGATAAGATCCCAATCAACCGTGATCACATCGCCAGGACCCGTGTAGTCAGCCAATTCAACCAGCTGGCCAGTTTGGACGGGGCCGTTTTCAACAGCGTCAGCACCAGGAATCACAACAGCCATACCACCAATCAAATCGGCTGTTTTGGTGCCCAACAGTGAAACAACGCCAATGCAGACGAGTGCGATGGCGGCGAGCAGGATAGCATATTCTACCATTCCTTGCCCTTTTTTGGTGTTACGCAACTTTCTAAGCATAGATCCACTCCTGAAAAATAGATATGGGCGCTACTGCTTTATTTGGGGTGTGGATTACCCAAATTCATCCCCAGTTAGGGGAAAACCATCTGGTGGTGTCAACCTTTTTGAGAAAAAAAAATAGCAAATAACATCATGTTAATTTTTTCGCACGTGTTTCCAAATTTCCCCTGCCCAACCGTTCTCGAACCCCTGCTTTTGCCAACATACGCTCCAAATCCCGCTGTACGCCCGGCGATTCCGCTTGCAGCGTTTGAGGACCAAACGCTGTTGACGTCGCCCGACGCTTGTGGTGCAACACGCACCATTCTTGACCCTGGGTGCGAATCGCCATGCCGTCAACCACCGTCCGCCGATTGTGCGATTTATTAGAAGTTTCCGCTCTCGATGTCGCCAACGATATCGAGTTGCACGGAATAACGACGCTCGATGCGGCCAGCGAGCGCGACGTGTCGTTTCTCTTTCGTCCCAAGATGCGCAAGCAGGCTCTTGCCTCGAAAGCGGCGGTGATTCTCGTGCCCGCCGGGTTGGATTTCAACGACCCGCGTGCGGTCTCCGTCCCCAACGTTTGGATCGCGATTCTCAAACTGATCGAATTCTTTCATCCGTCCCCCAAACCGCGGGCCTTCATTCATCCCACGGCTATTGTTTCGGAAGACGCCAGGCTCGGCGCTGAAGTTTTTGTCGGCCCTTACTCGATCATCGAAGAAGGCACCGTCATTGGCGATCGTACACGCATCGAGGCCCACGCGATTTTGGGTGCAGGCGTGCACATCGGCAACGATTGTATGCTGCACGCGCGTGTGACACTGGCCGAGGGCTCGCGCATCGGCAACCGTGTCATCATTCACAGCGGGGCGATCATTGGCTCCGATGGTTTCAAGTATGAAGTCATCGCGCAACATCTGACCAAAATTCCTCAAATCGGCGCCGTCGTGGTGGAAGACGATGTAGAAATCGGCGCGAACGCCACCATCGATCGCGCCAGTTTTCATGAGACACGCATTGGGGCACGCACCAAAATCGACAACCTCGTTCACATTGCTCACAACGCTCAAATCGGATCGGACTGCATCCTGGTGGCGCAAACCGGGATTGCGGGTTCGGCAAAACTTGGCCGCGGCGTGATTCTTGGCGGTCAGGTCGGCGTGGCCGATAATGTGGTCATCGGGGACGGAGTCAAAGTCGGCGCGCAAGGCGGCGTCGCGGGCAGCTTCGTCGCTCCCGGTTCCGAGCTCTGGGGTACTCCGGCCATGGACTTGAAGGCGTTTATGCAAATGACGCGCATCATGCGCAAGATGCCGAAAATGTATGCCCAGTTGGTCGAGTATATAGGTTCGCAGAGTACGGAAGTGGATGAAGAGAACTGACGGACCGTTGTTGCTTCCCCGGCCCGTCAATCCCCAATTCTTCCCAACCAATTATGGCACTAATGTGGGTACCAGTTGCGTGCGCACGAACGTTTCGCTGCCGCCCGCATAGCCTTCGAGCGCAACGCCCAGCCGCGCCTTGTCCGAGCCCGTGGCTTGCGCCAATCCCGAGCCGCTCCAAGTCACACTGCTCCCCGCTGTAATCGTCGCGGTGGATTTCACATCCGCCACCCCGACGATGGCAACGCGCAGCTCCACCCCATCGTCTGCGTCATCGAGTGCAACGCCCGCGAACGGAGCGGCGGAGGACGCGCCACTGACCGCCACAACGACTTCGCCGCTTGAATTCCACGCCAGAACATCGCCCTTGTCGATTGCTGCCCCACTGCCATTGACCGCCCGAATGGCAAGCGCTTCCGCCGAAAGGACCTGGCTCACGAACACGTCGCCCAGGAAAACACCTGCGTGATTACCCGCAGGAAGCTGCGTCGGTGCATCGAGCGCGGCGTCGTCCATCGCTCCCAGCACACCGACACGACGCGATCCCGAAGCGGAAGTTTCGCCAATTCCGGCCACACCGACAGCCGCCAGGGTGTTCGCCTGGGTATCAGCCGAACCCAGCACGCCAATCGCCGAACCGGAAACGGAACTGGTAGTCGTGTTGTCCACACTCGCATGCGCAAAAACACCATGGAGTTGAGTGTCATCGAGCGTCACGCTCGACGGCGCATCCAGATCCGCTGTCACACGCAGTCCCGAACGGCGACGGTCCGAGGTCGCGGCGGTTGGCGCTATCGTTGGTGAATACGTGACGGTCATCGACTGGCGTTGCGCATCGAGCGCCGAATCGGAGGTTGAAACCTGAGCCGGAGCCAGAAAATCCCACGCTCCCGTAATGTCTTCGTTTCTTCCACGTCCCAGCAAATCGGCCGCATCAATCCCCTCAATAGAGCTAAATCCCGTCAGCGTTCCTGTGCGCACACCATCCACCCGTCCATCCAACGTGTCCTGGAGAGCCAGAGTTCCCATCGTACCACTTTCCACGCTGAGTTCAGACGCCGAGAGCAGGCGTGTGAAATTGAGCATCTCAAGCGATGGAACATACGTCAGCGAAACTTCAGGCGATTGCTCGAATACGATTTTTGTCAACGCGCTTGTGTCGGGGTCGGAAAGTGTGATCTGGCCACCATCGAACACCACCGGAGCGTTAAACGTCCAGGCGCCATCGATGGCTTCGTTGCCATCGCGCGACAAATGAATGTCGGCATCGCCCACATGCCCACCTAACGTTAAATTTCCCGCGTGATCCGGCGTGATAGCCAAATCATCGTTGAACCCCGCGCTGTGTGAGGCGCCATGCCGTGCGGCATTCAGATATTGAGGATGGTCATCGTCCGCCAGACCCGTCAACGCGCCATGATCCCCGGCGGCATTGCGTAATTCCGACAAGGTTACGGTGTCGGAATTTGGCGTATCCTTGAAAACCAACTCGCCGCTTGTGCGCGTAATCAAGACCGCACCGTCGTAATTCGATCCTTCGCGTAATTCGACCTTCTTAGTTTCGATCGCCGCCAAGGGGGACGGAGAAGCAATCGCCCTCACCATCAGCAACCCCGCCGTCAATAACCGCTTTGCAAGAAACTTTTTCATCGCGTTTTCCTCCCAGAATTTATTGGTCGAATGGTTCACTTTGTCAGAGCGATTCGGGTCTGAGTCGTCCCGCCAGCCTTAATACGCCGTCCATGGCATCGAACGTTGCGACAATTCCCAATTCCGGCGTCCCGAGGAGCAGAACTCCGTCATCGATCAACCAACCAGCGGGCGGAACCGACCCGGCCAGGATTTCCTCCTCGGAAATGTAGGCAGGGACAGAGAGCATTCCCGTTGCATCGATGCTGAAAACCGACGACTCGGTGCCGGAATCGACGCGGAAAAGTACCGCTGAATTTTCCACATCCCACCTCGGCCCGTTAGCGCTCGACTCAAGCGTTGAAAGGAATTCCACCGCGTCGTTCGCCAACAACAAATCGCCGACTTCATCGAACGCCGCGATGATCGTTCCTGAAACCTCGAGTGCCAGTCCGGCAGGCAACAAGGTTCGCCGCAATCGCGCGGGACCGCCTACCCAGAGCGTTTCGACATCCGCACCAAGACGTAGATTCACCGCAATGTGGCCTTCGACAAGTCGATACCGCACGCATTGAGCCTCGCGGCTGGAAAAACCGCACAACGGCGTGTTTAATAAAACATTCCAACCCGGCAACAATCCAATCCAGCCCGCATGTAATGGAATTTCGATCTCTGTCCGAGGCGCGCCGAATCGATTGAAACACAACGTTCCCAACGAATCGAAACCCGCCACGAGCCAACGCATTTCCCACGTCTCCGTACCCACACCGCCGACACGTTTTGGCAGCGCCAGCAGCCCTCTGCCGTTTGTGGAACGCATCTCGATAGTGGATGCGCGCAATGTTGCGGGAAAAGTTTTCAAAGGTCCCGGATACTCCAGGACATCTCCGTCCCCGATCAACGTGGCGGCGCCAAGCGACGATTCGTCGTCCAACACGGACAAACGCCAACGGTCGCCGTCGGGGGCAAGAACACAGCCAGCCTCAGCCACCGCTTCGCGAATTGCCGTATCCAATGATATGGACGATTGAAAGGCGCCTTGAAATCTCCGCCCCCGCGCGTCCAGCAACGCATGTACAGCCGCAAACGAATCGCCATCCAATCGTTCCGATTCGATTCCTGCGAAATCCGAATCGCCTAACAATGCCTGGATCACATCCGCAGGATTCGAGGCGCCATCCACCTCTGTGAATCGGCCCACTACATCGGCGTAAAGGCGATCCGATGATTCGACCGACAATGCGGGCGACACTGTTGCGTGAAAAGTAACACCGCGCACTTCCATTGCGAATGAACTGTTGGGCGATTCCAGCTCCATCTCAAGTTTCAGCCGAGGTCCATCGGGATCGAAGACCTGCCAACCGAGGCCAAGTTCCACAATCTCTGCCAAATCCAAGGTGAATGGAATCCCCAACGGAGTCGTTTTGACCACGCCTTCGACAATTAATTCGGGAACCCCGTAAAGTGCATGATCGCCCAAGGTGGTTTGTTCGAGCAATTCAGTTTCGAGCCAAAGCGCCGCCACGTCGAGTTCTCCTCCATCGTCAATCGTCAGCTCGAATACATTTTCCGGATCTAACAAATATTCGGGCAAGACATTGGCGACATCCACCCATGCGCCTTGTGTACTCCACTCCGTCCCCGCATCGGCGCGTTGTTCGTGCAATAACCGCCCCGCGAGATGCACGCGCAACGTCAACACCAGGTTCTCCCGATCCGCACGAACCCGGGCGAACAGTCCCAAACGGGCCAAAGGACGATCTTCGCCAATCTGGTCCCGATGCAGCAACAGGCGTAGCGCCATGGGGTGCGTGGGAGTCGTTTCCTCGCGCGTGGACCAGGACTCGAATCCCCCCGCAAGCACGTTTGCCGTGTTATTCCAGGCAATCTTCGAGCTTTCATGCACGGCGTCGAATTCGATCAACACACGCCGCGTTGCTGCAGCCGCGCCAGCGAGATCCTTCTGGATCAAATCGGGAAGACGCGCGGTGCCGCTGAATTTGCTGGCCGGTACCAACACATTTCCTGCCACAATATAGCGCGTCACCGAAATTTGATCGTAGATCACCGTGATGCGAAAACGTGTGGTTGTCCCCCACGTGTCGCGCGGTTCGATCTCAAATCCAAGAGCCAGCGATTCAATTTTGTCGAACCGTTGTTGCTCCGTCCCCAAGGGCGTTTTCCAATCGGCGTACAGGAACCTGCGCGCCTTGGAAAAATACGCACCCGTTGGCGGCGATTCCCCCGTGGAAAACGCCCGATACGGATACAAACACGTGCTGGCGACGGAAATTTCCCAATGATTCGCCGCCAAGGGCGCGGAAGTATCGATCGTGAAATTTGCGTACTCGATTTGAAGCGGTAGTCTGTCGAGCCGAATCGTCGTGGCCGTACGACCACCGAGATCGAACTCCTCCACCATCCCCGAAATTGAATCGCCATCGGGCGAACCCGCCCGCAGCACTTCCACGGTTGCTGCATGATCCGCCACAATCCAGCGCATGGCTTCATCAGGTAGCAAATGCGCACGCGTGCCTTTTGAATGCGCGTACGGTGTCGCACGCGTCAACAAACCAAGGCGCGGTGGATCGTTGAGGAGTGCGCCGTATGTCATAATTTCATCGTCCAGTTGAACCCGTCCTGCTTCGGGCCAATCGGGTAATGTTGCCAGTGGCAATTCCGCGTCGGTTGCCGCAAAAGCAATCGAGGTTTTTGTCGCCGACATCTCAAACAACGCAGGGAGACGGTGACCGCGAGCCAAACCAAATATCTGAGGCAACCACAAGGGTCCCTTGATATTAGCGGCGATTCCTTCCGCAAGCGTCGCCGCGTTTCGGCACAGGGATTGTGCGATATTCCACGGCCATTGGACTTCTGCAATGAGTTCAAGCCGATTGCCTTCCGTCTCCGTCCCCACGAGCATTCCTTCAAACAGCGGAATCGACTCCAAATGTGGATCATCGACGAGAAGTTCAAGCCGCACGGTTGGTCGCAGCCACCCCATGCGTCGCATTGCATCGAAAAACACCAACGCGGTTGCAGAGTATCGAGCCACCGGCAAACGCGCCTTTCCATTCAAGGACATTTGAATTCGCCCCTGCCACTCGACGTCGGAATTCAGATCAACCTGCGGTTGCCCAACGAAATCAGGCGGATCGAATTGCTGCGACTCCGTCCCCCATTCGATCGTCGCACGCCAGCGAGCCAGATCGGCAGCCAAAGCCAGGCGTTCGTCATTCACTCCTGGTGCAATCATGATCAAGCCCCCTCGTATGTTGACAGTTCACCGATGGGAGAAAAATCAAACGCCAGTTTCAAGACTCCCAAATCAAAATTCTGTCCCACGAATCGCGGTTTCTTACGATATTGCGCTCGAAACAACATTCCGTTGCCATCGACCGCCAACAGAACCCCGGACCGATGCGCTTCACGCGCCCGTGTGAGAAATGCCTGCGCCTCGATTCTCGTAACAGGCGCAAAAACCCAGTCCGTTTCCGTTCGCGCCGCGCCAAGCGATACCGAATGGCCGCCGCCTTCGAGATCGAAATCGACTCGCATGTTTCGTTCGACAAATTCCTCCGTCCCCGTCGGACAAACGGTAAAGGCAAACGCGCCAGACAAACGATAAATACTCGCCCCCGAAGCAAAGTCGATTGAGGGCGGCCGACCAATCGTTACGCCACCGGCATCCATGGCTTCAATCGCACCAAGCGATTCACAAGCACTGCCATCAACAGCCTCAACAACCAGATAATCGCCTATTTCAAGCTCAATCGCGCTTTGGTCCAATGGAGCAAGCACCTCCGTCCCCACCTCCAACGGACTGGGCAATGCCTGCGAATACTCCGTCCCCGTTGCCAAAAGCGGGGGCGTCCCCCCCAGAGGGGGACGGTGTTCGATAAACGTTTCCTCCCACACGGCCGACGGATTCCCCGCACGCACCAATCGCCCCGATTTCGAGAGGAGCGGTGAAGACCCCGATGCCAGAACCATCCCGTTCAAACCCTCGCGTATTGCTTCGACGCTGGGATACAGACCGGTTGGGTTTTCCGGCTCCACACTGCCGCGACGACGACGGTCAGGCGAACGCAACTCGCCTTCCACGATGCGAATCGTCCAACTGAATTCCGCGCCGCCTTGTCCTTCACCCGCTTTCGATGCCTGACACGCCGCCAACCCCACCTGTACCTCGTGATGCAATGAAATATCGAATCGTCGCGCGTCTTCAGCCGCGCCGAGCGAACCCCGCACACGATAATCCGGCAATAATTCCTCGATGCGGGCGATCAACGCATCTTCTCGGGCGTTTAGTGAACCAATTGTAGCCAGCATCATCATTTCACCTCTCATCGAAATACAGTTTAGTAGCGTTCCAGGTTGTCGTTGTGATGCTGCCGAGTCTCCACTTCACGATTCGTACGAATCGCTTCACCCGATCGCATCGCTCCATCGATAGATCGGAAACCCGAGGAGACATCGGCCAGCAAACGACGCGCGCGTTCGGCTCGGTCGCTCCATGGACCCGGCATCGTTTCTCGCCGCCGTTCGTACAAACGCTCGATCGCCAATGTGCGAACAATATCGCGTAAAAGCGGGGGCAAATCTCCTGCTGGCAACGTCACCGTCCCCGCCACGACATCGCGCACTTGCTGCTTCGCGGCTTCGCCAGCCGCAGCGACCACGCCTGCATCCGCGACTCCGTCCCCATCGTCGTCTGCCAGCCCAACAAGCACATCGGGCGACAAAACCAACTCCAATTCTTCGAGTGTCATGAGCTCACCGCCTTTTCCCTTTTCGAGTATTACCGGGTGCGGGCGGTTCTCCGTCCCCACACCCGGTCCTCACGGCCCACGAGAAGCACTTAGCTGATTGCGTTCGTGATCAAGTAACCCGCCGACGGGGCGACAAGTTTCTGATCGTAGTATTTCTGCACGCGAATCATCGATGCTTTGCGGCGTTCTTCACGCCACGTTTGCACGCTCGTGCCACGCAGGCTGCCGGTTGCCTGGCCCCAAACAAACGTCAATGCAGGCGTCACGATTTTCAGTCCCGCGCGCGGCGGGACGTGCAGAAGCAGTGCGTCCTTGCCCCAAATGTTTTCGAGCACCGGCGACTGGCCCATCGCCGCAGTATTGCGCACCGCACGCGGCACGAGAACGCGCTCAACATCGAAAAGTTGCGCGAGTTCCGTCGGGCCAAACACACCCATGCGCGAATAAGCCACGCGGTCGGTGATTTTCGGATTATTACGAACTTTCTGGTAAACCTCGAACGGCAAAACGAGGACGTTTGGAATCGTTTGCGTCGAGGCAGTGATCGCAGTACGCGCGGTTTCAATGTCATCGACCGGGTCGATGGTGTCCTGGTCCCAGCGATTGCCCGCACTGGCGATATCGTGGCCGGGCATCAGCGAATCGTCGCGCAGCAACGTGGCCAGATTGATTTCCTGATTGAGCAATATCTTATCGGCCAGAAATTCCGTTCGCTCGATTTCCGGCTGCAACGGCGAGTCGGCGTTTTCACGCTCTTCATCGGGAATTACCGATTCAAGCGCGTGATCGTCGCAATAATATGAATCGCTCGACAGATCGAAATTCACTTCGTTGGCTTCGGCACCGGGCGAACGCTGGTCGTCGGTCGAACGCAAGCTTTCGCGGTCGGGATCGAAGACGAAGTACTTGTTACTTTGGCGCCGCACGAGAACCTCCGGCGCAATTTCCGACGCAATAAACGCCGAGTTTTTATACGCGACCGACACATTGGTCAAAGCCACGTCGTGATGAACTTGTGTCACGTCTGGCATGGGAATCCTCCCTCACAGAATAGTCGAATGGTTAATGCTGGGGACGGAGACGTCAGGAGCCTTACGGCGTCAAAAGAACGTCGATTGTTTCGCCCGCACCCGAAGCCGCTTGCTGGGCAATGCCGATGATGTTCGAGCTTTCCTCGCCACCCGACATGATCAACGTCTGAGGCGCAGTCACCACACCCGTTCCGTCGCTTCCCGATGGCAGTGAAGCCGTCACGAATCGTGAAATCACCAGATCCGCATTTATCAGATCGATGACTTCTTGAGCCGTGCTTTGAACAACTGCCGACCCATTTGTTTCCAGATAGATTTGAATACTCAAACCGGACATTTGCGCCGAAAGCGCTTGGCTTGGCCCCGGGTTGTTGAATTTAACTTGAAATGCGTTTCCCGCCAAACCGGGTTGCTTGATCGTCCAAAGAATCTTCTTGTTCGCTGTGCCCGTGTCACTCACCACACTTGCGAACCCACCGGGTTTAATCTTCCCTGTGTTGTCGGCCACGCAAACCAGGTCCCCCACATTCACCGCACCTGCTGTTTCGCAAAGCGCAATCCCCAGACGACGCACGGTAAGCGATTTGCCTTCACGCGTTTGGGCATGTGTCGAAACTCCCAATACGCCTCCCGCATTTTCCCCCGACGGATACTGGCATCCGTCGGTTCGAGCACCAAACGTCACCACGCGGTAACGCTCGATCCCGTTGGTTTCTTCCACGCGATACGCGCGGTCGAGAACATAATTCGCCATGATTTCCCTCCAAAGTTTAGGATACAAAACCTTCGACGGTTTCCCGGATCTAAGCCATTTTTGGCGTTATCGGGCGGTTCTCAGCAATGCCTCGGCATAACTGGCCGTGGGATGCTGGGCCATGAATGCAAGCGCGTCCTGGTGACGACGCACGGAATCGGGGGACGGAGTCCCGACGAATTCGTCCGCTTCGCCGTCGAACATCGGCGGGCGATGTGTCGCGCATTCGCCGAACGACACCGGCGATTCTTTCCGCATGAGCACGTCGAGCAATGCATCGAGCGCTTCTCCGTCCCCCAGTTCAGCAAACGCGCCCATCAACCCGCCGTCCTCCCATTTCGGGTCCCAGCGATTCGCACCAATCAAGCGCTCGCGTGCTCTTGCCGCCGCCGCACGGTCGGGTTTACGCGGCGCGAGTGTTTGCTCCGTCCCCTCCTCGTTTTCCGAAGCGAACTCTTCGGAAAAACGCCATGTTTTCTCCCCTTCTTCACTGAAAACCGGGTCAGCCAATCCCTTAACCACTGGCGTCCCCGCACCCAGAAACGACACGGCCTTCACATACGGACGTCCCGTTTCACGCAGTGATCGGTACAAGTCGATGCTGCGCTTTTTGTATGCGCCCGATTGCAGCAGTTCAGCCAGCGTAGGACTGATTTTTTCAATCGTCGCAAACAACCGATCGCCCACACGCCGCAACGAACTCACCCATCCCAAGGCCGCACCGCTTCGCTGGTGATCCAGCGTCACCGGTGCTTCGTGCACTTCCCGATCGTAATCGCGTGCCATCGTTTCAAGATCCGCTTCATTAAATTGTCCGCGCGGACCGTAGTCTCCCGCTTTGAACACTTCGATTTCCAACGTCTCAGGAATCGTGTTCCCTTTCATGAAATCCACCTCCAATAAAATTCGCCTGCCATAATACATCAAACTCGCCCAACGGTCGTTCACGGTTCATGCGGGTCCGATTCACCGAGCGCCTCGCTCGGGTCCTCTCGCGCTTCGCCTCCGGGCAACTCCTCTGTGCTGGCCGAAGCCACCGTTGGAACCGCGGCTCCGTTCGGCGACGAAACGCCCGTTGAAAAACCGCCAAACGGCACATCGCCCCAGGCTACTGGCTCCAGGTGCAGACGTTGACGCACCTCGTTGATCGTCAACACCCCGTATCGCAGATGATACTGATACAAGTTGCTGTCGTCATACGTCAGCGCACGTTCTCCGTCCCTCGGTTGCGGGCGGTTGTAGCGATTGTAGAAATGTGTGAGAGGAATCGGCACGCCAAGCGACACGAGTTCTCGATCGATGCGCGCCTGAAGGTCCAAATCCGCAGGCGGTGTTGCATCGAATACCACGCGCGGGGACGGAGAAGCTTCTCCGAAGTTCAAATCGACCAGCCACCGAACGAGCGATTCGTTCAGCACGCTTTCGAGCAACTTCGCATCCGCCTCGATGTAATCCTGGCGCACCGCGTTATGAATACTCCCCAACGCCAGGCTCCCGCTTCTCCGTCCCTCGCTCGACGTCAGCGTCGCCCCGAGAACGATCTTCGCCATCTCGTCGTTGCACCAATCCGCCATGGCGCGGAACGTGCCTCCGTCCCCGTTCTTCGTGCTATCGATCAGTTCGAGCGACACCGATTCCGGAATCACTACGCCCGCGTCCGTCTGCAAGGCTTCGAGCACCTCGAGAAGACGCTCGCGGTCCTCTTCGCTCGTTCCCGGACGATACTTCGCCACCGCCGTCGGCGCGCCGAACTTTTCGTTGTAAATCGCCCAGAATTTCAGGTTGTTTTTCTTGAACCAATAATACCAATACGCCCGCTGGCACAAACCCCGCCCGAACGGATTGCGCGCGTCGCGCCCGAACGCCAACAACATGAACTTGCGAAGCGGCGGCGCCACCGGGCACGCTCCAGGCAGCACCTGCCGACCAAGCGATGGACGTCCACCGTCCCCCGCAACGTCTCCGTCCTCCGGCGCAAATGGCGGCGCCAGCAAATACAACCGCCCGCGTTCGTCGAAGTAAAAATATTCCTGCGGATGAGCAATCCAATCGCTGACAATCAATCGCCCACGATCATCGTAGCGCCAGATCAACTCGACCACCGCAAAGCCCTTCGCCAGGCCATCGAGCAGCGCCCGCAGCAACCCCTCGAAACGCGGGACCATCGCCAACGCCGTCTCGACAAACGCGTCGATCTTCTCCGTCCCCGTCTGCACCGTTTCGCGCGGCAGGCCCAAAATGCCATTCACGCGCGTTTGCACCACCGAATACAGGTGCCCGTCCTTTTCCTCCATCTCGGCGAACAGTTCATACACCGAACGCTGGTATCGCCCGCCCGACGCCTCGGTATCCAGCATCGCCTGCGCCGCGCGCGCCTCTGCCGTGCCCAACCCGGCCAGCGCCACTTCGCCCGTTTTCAAAATCGATCGCGTCAACACGCGGGAATTGCCGTTGAGCATGGGAATCGCCCCCAGAAGTGGGATCGTTGCGACTTACCGCGCCGCAACAACCCCACCTCAACACAAGCGATTCACGTTTTCAGGACACCGCGCGCATCCCGAACGCTTTGGACAAATGGAACGATTACTCGAATTTGCCGATAAACGACCGCCATGGCCCGTGTGGCGTGTTTCGGAACCCTGTCTGGCCGAAACGCACCGGCTCGGCAAACGACGACCCCGTTGAAAGCGCCACCCACGCCTCGCCAAATTCGGTGAGCTGCACCATGTCGTCCCTGCCGTCCAGATTCATATCCGCCGCATACACCGACCGCCCGTTGCCCGCGTTCGGATCGAAGAAAAACCCCAGCCATCCCCAACGTGCGTTGCCGCCGAATGCTCCACCATTCCCCTTCGCCACCCAAATATCGCCGTACTGCGTCGTGTTGGCGATATCATCGACACCGTCCCCATTGAAATCGCCCACGATGGGCAGGCGCTTGGTGTTCAAGCCGAACTTGTATCCGAACGCGCTCTGAATCGGCACCGTGTGCAGCCGATCCTCCATCCCGCGATAAACATTCATTTTACCGGAAAGCGATTCGACCGACAACAAATCATCGCGCCCATCGCCGTCGAAATCGCCGCGACCAATCCACGCGCCAAGACCCTCGTGATAAATGGGCTGGCCCACGAACATCAGGTCGAATTGCGAAAAACCGGTTCCCTGCTCGTTCCAGGAAATCAACGTGTTCCCCGTACCGCTCAGTTGCACCAGGTCCGTCCACTGATCGCCGTTCACATCCATCGGCACCACAATCCATCCCGCCATCGGATCGTAGAGCATGCCATCGACCAACAAATTCGCCTGCTCGAAATCGTGGTGCTGGTTGTTGAGCATCCCCCAGACCTTGCCGTCGGCATCGATGGCAATCAAGTCGTCGTACTGGTCCGCGTTCAAATCGGCGGCGAGCACGCCGCGCCCTTCCGCCGCGTTATCCGTGAACGGAATCGTCGTCCAGAACTCCGACGGCGTCATGTGGCCGTTGATTGCCTGCGCCCCCCAGACGTGGCCCGCGTCCGTCACGCACAACATCGTCGGCGGCACCGACCGCAGCCCGGCTTTCGCGAGTGTGCGGCTCAGGGTGCCTTCGATTTTATTGCCCGCCAGATCGCGCAGCTCGGGCGAGACGGAAATTGTCACGTCTTCGCCGCCCGCCATGCTGCCGCTCGCCCACTCCAGCCGCACCGTCACGTCGTCCACCTTCTCGACCGAATCGGGATGCTCGGCCAACGTCCCCCGCCCCGGTCCGGAAATCGTGTAAGAAAGCGGATCGAGAGATTCGATGGAATTGAGTTGTTCGCTGAAAACAACGCGGATCTCGCGAGAATTCAGGATTTTCAAACTATTATAATTTGGATGGACTCCCCTTCCGATTCCTGCGAATGTAACTTTTCGAGGCTCAGCATAGGGCAGCCGATCATTATCGAATGCAAATTTGCTTACTTCGATGGTAATATCGCCCCCATCTTTCATTTCTCCAGTCCAGTAGAATACCGTTTTCCCATTATAAAAATTTCCGCTTGTTGAATTTGCATAAGCTCTCAACGTTCCAATACCATCTCCACTCAGTTTAAACCAATTGATATAAGCTAAATAGTTTGAATTGGATAGCCCTCCAGAAATTTGAAGCTCTAAACTATTGACTGAAAGTGCTTTAGCACCTGAGAATTTCAGCGTTCCAACTCCATATTCATACGCACCAATACTCCTCAACCCATTGGGATATATTCCGTTAATCGAAGCGCCGTAGTTGCTACTACTGCGCCCCTTTTTAAAAAGTCCTGAGTTGGGATCAACAGTATAATCCAGTACCGAATATTCAATGGTATCATTATTTAATTCATACTTTCCAACCACCCAAATACTATTGGCCGCTATTTCAACAACAGGCAGAATTATAGAATTCTCTTTATTTAAAAGTACTCCATCTAAGATGGATGATGGAAACGTTCCGCTGTTATCGACGAATTCCGTCCGATTTGAATTTGGGTCAAAATGAGCTTCATCCCAATCGCCCACATACTGATTATTCAAATCGTGATTGTACCCTGGGGAGTGAGTAAAATTATTCCCATAAGTGTCGGAAATACCGGTAAATCCGCTGACTGTACGTGCACCATAGTATTTCGAATACAAGTCGACTCCATTATTATTAAAGAGAGAATATGTTATATTCGCTGGTATATTCGAATACCTTTGCTCATAACTGACTGTCCCCCATCCGTACAAAGCGCTATTTGAGTGATTTGTAAATGCACATCCAGTAATCTTAGGGGAAGAGTTTCCATTTATTTTTGCATTATTTCCAATCATAAAAATCCCATCGCCAACGTTTGCTCTGTTGGAATCAAATGTACAGTATATAATATCAGGCGAACAATTCTTTAAGTAAATCCCACCTCCTCCTTCAATCGCTGAATTATGCACAACCAACGAAGAAACTAATCCAAATAGCCCCCCATCCAGCGCATAAATCCCAGCACCAGATTGAGCATGATTTCCCATAATCCGTGTACGATTGATGATTAATCGTCCGCCATCCATGTAGATTCCACCGCCCAACACTGCTTCATTATTAGTAATGATACAATCTTCCATTGAACTCCAAACATTGTGAACGCCACCACCCAGTACTCCCTTATTTTGCGTGATAATACATTTAACAATACTACTAACATTACTCACCCCACCCGCCAGCGTCGTCGAATTCCCCCCCGTAATCGTGAATCCGGAAATATGGTTCCCTCCAAAAATAATCGACCCGCGACCTTCCGACGTGTCCGGCATGCCGCCGTCGATCATCGTGAGTGACGGATCTTCTTCGCGGTTCTCGGCGTAAAGTTCATTCCCCTTGAACCCGCCGAGCAGCGTCCCCGTCAACCGGATGCCGTACTCGTCTTCGCCCCAGTTGATACGATAGTATCCCTGGCGCACCCAAACCTGGTCGCTGTATTTCGTGGCCAAATCCGTGGCCGCGCGGATGGTTTGTTTCGCGTTCGCCCACGACAGGCCGTCGTTGGCGTCGTTGCCTTTTTCCCCATCCACGTAATAGACCGCCGCGCTGGCGTTCGCTGCCAGAAATATCCAAACCACCATCGCGAGCGCCCAAGCGCTCGTTCCATTCATCCAAGATTTCATGATGTCCCCTCCCTCCCAAATGGTAAAGCGTGCGCGCGTTAAGAAAGGCGCGTCGATTCGGGGGGCTATTGGTGGTAATTATCGTACCGAGAAGGAAATTCGGCAACGGGATTTTGTTGCGTGGCGGCTACTCGGCGTTTTCGCGCGTGAAAAAATCCAGATTCACGCCTTTGAATTCGGTCACTAACCCATCGTGGCGGTAGCCGACAAACATCGGGTGCATGTCGGACCGCGAATCGAATGTCTCGCCGATCATCGCCAGCGCAACGCGGTCGGGAGCGCCGGGCAATTTGGCCAATGGCGTGCCGGGTAAAATCGCCACGCGCACTTCGGCGAGCCCTATGTCTTCGCGGTCGAAATAATACGCCATCGTCGTACGCGTGCGGTCGTTAATCCCAAGCACAGCATAGCGGGCTTCGTCGCCGGGCGGAATTTTCTCGCGCACCATGCGCGCAATGCCGAGCCAATCCTGGTGCGGACGCGTCGCCCGGGCGTTGTATATGCCAATCGACAACGCGACCACTACGCCTCCCGCCGCCGCCCAGCGAATCCAGCACGGGCGGATGCTCAGGATTCCCGCTGCTATCAGCGCAAAATACAGCGGCAATGAACAAATCAAGTATCGCGGCATGAAGAGCGGGCGGATTTGCGAGAGCGCGATCAACTCGACGAATGGCAAAAACGTCAACAGGACGAGCAATCGTCCTTCGCGTCGCCGCCAGCAAGCCACCACACCCGCGACAACGAGCGGTGCGAGCACGAACAAAAACGCCAGGCTGGAAACCGCATCGGTTTGCAGCCGCGATTCGCCCAAGCCAAAATCCATCAGGGCGGAAATCGCCGACGATGCGCCGATGTTCCCTCCCGAAACGGCGGACAACCAATCGAGTCGATTGCTCGATGCCTGGCGCAATGCCACGGGCACCCACGGTGCAAATCCAATGGCGACGGTGGCGTACACCACCGTCCATCGACGCCAGCGGGGCGCCTCGCCGTCGAGCAGCAGGAACACGGCGTGCGCCACGATCCAGAAGGCGCTGAAATTATGCAGGTAAAGCAGCAGCAGGCAATTCAGCACATACAAAATCGCAACGCGTGCCCACACGCGCGGCGGTTCGCCGATGCGCTCGCGCAAAGTAAGCACCAGCAACGTCGCCGTCAGAAGGAAGAATTCCTGCATCG
>CAZOKZ010000048.1:0-34332 GCA_964580585.1 uncultured Candidatus Sumerlaeota bacterium
CATGTTGATCGACCAAGCGGGATTGAAAGGCTATCGTCTGAACGACGTTCTCGTCAGCGAAGGACACGCGAACTTCATCGTGAATCAGGGACGCGCCACCGGCGAGGATTTCCTGGCGATGATTTCGCTGATTCAAGACGTTGTTTACGAACGCCACGGCATTTTGCTCGATGTGGAAGCGCGCATTGTCGGCGGTCCGCTGACAAGCTGCATTCTGAGGTAACTGGCGAATGGGGATGAGCGACAATTGGCGAGCGCGCTGGCAGGACTGGCGCGCTAAACGCCGCGAACCCGCCGGGGTAACCGAGCGTCTGGCGCGCCGGTCGTCCCCGCGCCAACCGGTACCCCGCTCCATGGGGCAACGGCTTCATTATTATTGGAGCGCTGTCCCGCGCAACGCCATGCCGATCGCCTTGTTTTGCACGGTCGGATTGCTTTCCACTGTTTTCTGGCAATACCTGTTCACATCGGAATATTTCGTTGTTAAGGAATGGGAAGTTATTGGGAACGATCGGCTGAATCCCGACGAAGCGTGCATGTTGGCCGGACGGCTGCCCGAAACGTCGCTGCATGCGTTGAAATACGACACGCACGAAGCTGTCGAGCACCTGACCGCTCACCCAGCGATCCATCATGCCGAAGTACACAAAGTCCTCCCCCATCGCATCCAGATCATCCTCTACGAACGTCGCGAAGAAGCCCTGGTCATCACCAATACGGGAGCTTTTCTCACCGATGCGGAAGGCGTGCTCTTCGCCTCGGCCACCGCCAACGATATGATGAATACGACGTTGCCGATTTTTACGGCGCCCGAAGAACAGACGTACCAACTGGGCGAAACACTCGCGCCCGAGTTCATCGATAACGCGTTCCTGTACGCCGAAACACTCAAACGCGTCCCGAGCAGCCCGCTGGCCTCGTATTCCGAAATCCATTGGGAACCCGGCAGAGGCATCACACTGATTTTGCGCGGCGGCACGCGATTGGTTTGCGGGGAACTGCCCCCGGAAGCCACCCTGCCCAAAGCCGAAGCGCTCGATGAAAAAATCGGCGGCATCGAAAGCGTCGATTACGCCGATCTGCGCCTCGATTCCCACATTCCGTGGAAACCGCTTGAAGCGTTGAACGCACAAGTCGCGGCAAGAAGATAAATCAAATCACGAAGACACACAAAGATTTCTGAAAGGGACAGAGGCAGTTTGCTCCGTCCCTTCTTTAACTTCACGAAATAATCACTTCCCAAAGGGATAAAATCTCTTAGAGATTATTACTTTTGTTTTTCTTCGTGTTTTCTTTGTGTCTTCGTGCCTTCGTGGTTAAAAATCTTCATTCTTCGCAATTCCGTACTTGATCTTGTACATGGGCCTCGGCGAAGTCGGTAGCTACCATTAGGAAAACCCCGCTGACATCCGCCGATTTGCCCACAGGACAACGATCATGCTCGCCCAGAAAGAAACCTCTCGTTCCTCTGCCCCCGCCCCAACCACCGAACACTCTTTTCCCGTTCGCGACACCATTTCACCCGACTCGCACAGTACGCAAAAGCCGAATTGGTCCGGCTCGACGCGCACGCGCATGTTCACGGGCCTGGACATTGGCACGACCAAAATTTGCGCCATCATCGGCGAAGTCGAGCCGTCGGGCAAAACGACGATTCGCGGTCTTTCGAGTACCCCGAGCCAAGGTCTGCGCCGTGGCGTCGTGGTGGACTTGGACGAAACGATCACCTCGATTCGCACCGCAATTCGCAAAGCCGAGGAAATCGCCCAGGTTTCCGTTCGCGACGTGCTCGTCGGCATCGCAGGCGGCCATATTCAATGCACCGGGAGCGAAGGTGTCGTCGAGGTAGCAAACCCCGAGCGTGGCATCACACGCGCCGACATTCGCCGCGCGATCGACAAAGCGACATCCGAGCAGCTTCCCATGGAACGCGAAGTCATCCACGCGTTGCCGCAACGCTTCCTGATCGACGACGGCGTGGTGGCAAACCCCGAAGGATTCGCCTCGCGCAAACTGAAAGCTGAAGTCCTCACCGTCACTGCTGCCGTGACCAGCGCCCAGAACATCGTGCGCGCCGTGCGCCAGGCTCATTATCGCGTCGGTGGGATTTTTCTCGAACCGCTCGCGTCCTCAATGGCCGTGCTGACACCCGAAGAAAAAGACCTCGGCGTTGTGGTGATCGACATCGGCGGCGGCACCAGCGATATTGCCATTTGGGCCGAAGGCGCGGTGCGTTACACGGGCGTCGTGCCGTACGGCGGCGACTCGATTACCGAAGACATTCGTCGCGGGCTGAAGATCAGTTGCTTTGACGCGGAAAATTTGAAGAAACGCCATGGCAGTTGCCTCTCGCATACGATTAGCGAGGACGAAAAAATCGAAGTTCCCATCGCGTTGACCGGTGAAACGCAGAACATCAGCCGGAAATTCCTGGCGGAAATCATCGAAAGCCGCCTGCAGGAAATTCTGCTGATGGTGCACGAACAATGCGAACGGTGCGCGCATTACGACAAAGCGTTCGGCGGCATTGTGCTAACCGGCGGCGGCGCGTTGCAGGCAGGCGCGTCGGATTTAGCCGAGAAAGTATTCAACCGTCCGTGCAAAATCGGGCGTCCGACGGGTCTCGGTGGCCTGAGCAGCGTCGCCAGCTCGCCGATTTACTCGACCGGCGTGGGCCTCGTGCAGTACGGCCTCCAACACGAACAGGAAATCGCGTTCTCGGAAACGAATTTGTTCCAGCGCCTGATTCGCATCTTCAAAAAAGCCATCGACTGGTATTGAGAATGACAGTTGGCTGAAAAAAAGACGTAGAGGAACCGCCTGGGAAACTGGGCGGTTTTTATCGTCTATGAATAGGTCTTGAGAAAATAATAAACTTCACCCTTATCCTGGTAGGACTTTACCTCAAACCCCTTCCTGATTAGCACACGTCGTAGTTTCAAATTCGGCTTTGCGCAGTTCACCGCATGAAGAATCCATTCAACCTCGCAAAGACCCCAAGCATGAGCTATCTCCTCGGCCAGATTCCAAATAACAAGGAGCACGCCTTCTCCCCCGCCATCGATGTGTCCGAGTTCGATTTGCATGCGTGCGTCTTCCAATGTAAATTGCCCCAAAATTGAGGAGGAGCCCATTTGGAAAACGATTGGTTTCTTTGTAAAAACCAACTCTTTCCATTGTTCGCTGGGCAATGCCCCCCACTCATCGAGGCTTACGCCGTCTATGGTGATCGATTTTGTTGTTTTCATTTGTCGATGCCCCCCTTGAATTCAACTTTAGGAATAAGGTTTTTACAAATATCAATTTCTCGTTACAAGAGGAAGAATGATCCGCACTTCTCGGCAATTCACCTTTACTCATCTCCCTGGCCTCACTCATATGGCTCATCTCTCCTCAAGCGAGCGCCCCCATGCCGTCTCATCATCGCCGTGTCATTCGCCAGAGCACCCGCGCCGCGCGCACGGTGCGCAACCGCGCGCAGTTTCTGCTCGAACGGCTGATGCTGCGCGGTGTGCATTACCGACTGCTGGTCATCGCCGCGTTCATCGGTCTCGTGGCGGCGATCGGTGGCTGTCTGGCGTTTGCGGGAACGAACGACGCGTTCGACACCTCGGGGCAAGCCGTCTGGTGGGCATTTCTGCGCATGACCGACACGGGGTACCTCGGCGATGACGAGGGCACCTGGCTGCGAATCGTTTCGACAATCATCACGGTGCTCGGCTCGTTGCTGTTCACGGGCGCGCTGATCGCCATCATGACGCAATGGCTGCACCAGACGATCCTGAAACTCGAACAGGGCCTGACACCCATTTCGATGAAACACCACGTGCTGATTCTGGGCTGGACGAATCGCACGCCGGAAATCGTACTCGGATTGATGATGACGCAAGGCCGCGTGCGGCGGTTTCTCGCCCGACGCGGCGCACGGCGACTCAACATTGCGTTGCTCGTCGAAGAACTCAACACCGCGTTGCGCGTCGAGCTTCAGGAAACCCTTGGGCGATACTGGCGCGAATCGCAAATCGTCATGCGTTCGGGCAAACCGTTGCGCCTCGACCATTTACGCCGAGTTGATTTCGAACGCGCTGCGGCGATTTTGATTCCTGGGTCCGACGTCGTCCACAGCGCTTCGCTGGCCAACGATACGCGTACAATAAAAACGATTCTCTCCATCGCCAAAGCACAAACCACCATTCACCAACGAACCAAACCTTTGATCGTTGCAGAAATGTTCGACTCGCGCAAAATTCCCGTCGCTCGCGCGGCCTATAACGGACCGATCGAACTCGTATCGTCCGACGCCGTTGTCGGACGATTGGCCACACAGAACATCCGACATCGCGGCCTAAGTTACGTGTACCGTGAAATTCTGACCCAAGACGGTGGAAACGAAATTTATATTCGCACCAACCCGGAGCTGACCGGTCAGGAAATCGGATCGCTCGCCCCGAGATTTCCCCATGCTGTCGTCCTCGGTGTGGTTCACGGCGAGGGCACAAATCGCACGCTATTGATGAACCCGGCTTCCGATTACAAATTACATGAAAACGACGAATTAGTGTTACTGGCTCAAGATTATGAGATGTGCGTTCCCACCGCAGCGCCATCTCCGTCCCCCGCAATCAAAACTGAAAGCATCGCCCCAATCGTCACTCCGTCCCCCGCCACACGACGCATCTTGATTCTAGGCTGGAATCACAAGGTTCCGGCGATACTCGAAGAACTCGACAGCTATCCAAACGAATCGTTCACCGTGGACGTGCTTTCCATCACGCCAACCTCGGAACGGCAACGCATTCTCCAAATGTACCACATCCAAAACGGCCGTTTGTTGCTCAACCATTACGATGGCGACTACACCGTTCCGGGTGTGCTGGCGAATTTCGATGTCGGTACGTACGACAATATCGTTTTTGTGGCAAGCGACCGTTTCAAAGACGACGAAGATGCCGATGCGCGAACGGTGATGGGTTATTTGCTGACACGCGAACGTCTCGCGGAGGTGGAACACGGACCCGCGATTTTGCTTGAATTGATGGACGAGGACAACAGCGCGCTCATCCCACGCGACAAAGCCGAAGTCCTCGTTTCACCGCATATTCTCAGCCATATTTTAGTTCAGGTCGCGTTGCGTAGCGACCTGAACCGGGTGTTCGACGAATTGTTTGGCTCGGGTGGGGCAGAAATATTCATCCGCCCTGCACACACCTATTTGGATGGTAACGAATCGGCAACCTTTGAAACTTTCCAGACAATCGCCCGCCTGCGGGGAGAAATCGCTCTCGGTTTCCGGCTCGCCCACCACCACGAAGCAGATTCCGGCGGCCTTGTACTCAACCCGCCACGTGACAAATCATGGCAACTCGGAGAAGGAGACGAAGTCGTGGTGCTTTCGACGACCTGAGAGGCAAAAACGCGAAGGCGCTAAATCGCGATGAAATCGCTCATCCTCACCATCGTCGCAATCCTGTGCATTTGGTTGGCGGAATCGGGGAAATTGAAGCACACGGTGATTGAGGCGTTTTTCTATACATGCGCAATCGCCATATTCGCTTCGGTGATCCTGCGACTCCTCTTCTGAAAACGATCCGAATTTCACCGGACTATTTCCCGGTAAAATCTCTAGCCCTGCATCCTGTTTCCCTTGGCCCTCGGGTTTCCGCTCCCTAACATTCAAACCACTTGGAAAGGGGAACGGCATTTGCATCCCTTTGCCAGTGGTTGAATTTTCGGGGAAGCGAGTTCCAACGTGCTCCAGCACATTATCCGGCCAGTCCGGGTTTTTCTCACCCTGCTACCGTATATCGTCAGTTTCCTGCGCGACTGGCAAGGGTACGTGTTTTTTGGCGAACCGCGAAAGCTGAACGAACAGCAACATCGCGATCGCGCCCACCGACTGACTCGCACACTGGCGGACCTGGGACCTGCCTTCATCAAAGGAGCCCAAGTCCTTGCCACCCGAGAAGACATTCTCCCTAAAACCTACACCGATGAACTGAAAACCCTCCAGGACCGCGTACCGCCATTTCCCTCGAAAGAAGCCCTGAGCACTATTGAGGAAGCGCTGGGACGGCCAGCGAAGGAAATCTTCGATTCCTTCGACCGCACACCCATTGCCGCCGCCAGTCTTGGGCAAGTCCACAAGGCCGTTTACAAAGGCACTCCCGTGGCGGTGAAAATCCTGCGTCCACGCGTCACGGAACTCGTCGAAATCGATCTTTCCGTCGTTGGATTCATCATTCGCCTCTTCGATTTCTTCATCGATAGCCACTTCATTCGCAGCTTCTGGGCAATTCACCAGGAATATACCCGTGTCATCCGTGAAGAGATGAACTTCCGCAACGAAGAACGCAACGCCGCGCGGCTGAGAAAAAATTTCGCCAAAGATCCCCGGATCGTCATTCCGTTCTGCCACACTGAATTAACCTCGAGCCGAACGGCGGTTTTCGATTTCGTCGAAGGCGTGCGGGTCGATGATCCGGACGCCTTGCGCGCCAACGGCCTCCCACCCGCCGAACTCGTCAACCTGCTGATCGAAACCTATGTCCGCATGACAATCGTGCACGGTTTCGTGCACTCGGACCCGCATCCGGGCAATTTGCTGGTGGATCGTCAGGGCCGCGTTGTCCTGCTTGATTATGGAATGGCATTGGAATTCAGCGACAGCCTCCGCCTGGAACTTCTGCGCGCCTGCCTTGCCGTTGTGCGGGGAGATCTGGATACTGTGGTGGATAGCTTCTACCGCCTGGACATGGTGGACCCGGAAATCAACCGATCGCTCGTGCGCGACGCAGCGGAAACTCTGCTGCAAATCCAGTTACGCGAGGACTTTACCCCGCGACTGATCCAGGAAATTGCCGACGATATCCTTCAAACCTTCCATCGCTTCCCCCTCCGCATGCCCCAGCAACTCGTTTACCTGTTTCGCGCCTCGGCCCTGATCGAAGGGCTCGGCATGAAATACGACGAATATTTCAGCGGCGTGCGCGAAGCCACCCCGATCATCAAAAACCTGATCAAGGAAGTCGCTCTCGAACCGGACAAAAGCCTGAAAGACCGCCTGACCGGCGCAGGCGACACGGCCATGCGCATGGTGCTTTACCTGCAACGGATCGTCGAGCGTCTGGAACGCGAAGAGCAACGGGTGCGCATCCACCAAGGCGACATGCAGGAATTCCATCAAACCCTGAGTGCCGCCGTCCGGCGTCTGCTGATCGGATTGGCGACCTTGGCGTGGGGACTCAGCTCTCTATTCATCTTCCTCAAGACCGGTTCCTGGATACTCCTGTTGCTTTTTGGCTTTCCGGCGCTGATGTGCTTTCTGCTTTGCCTTGCCATCCCGCTTAGACGGGGTCGTCGATTAAAAGGTCCTGGTATTTTTTAGTAAAACCGTCAACTTCTATCGAATCCCATGGCAATGAATTAGCCATTTTATAATTTTTCGCCCGACTTCCTTCAAAATATCATTGATTTGGCCTCGCCAGCAACTAGACTTCCATGCGCTCTGGTAAATGGGGTGGATTGTGCCTCCTGAAATGGGCTTTGTATTCCCCCGGTCCAAGCCAAATTTCCGAATGAAAAGTGGATGCATGAAGAATCAAACCCCTCACTCCGTCAGTCCTAAAGCCCAAGGGCTTTACGATCCCAGCTTCGAGCACGATGCGTGTGGTGTGGGCTTTGTCTGTCATATTAAAGGGAAAGCCAGCCACCAGATCATCGATCAAGCCATCGAAGTCTTAGAAAATCTGGACCATCGTGGCGCCTGTGGATGCGATCCGAACACGGGTGACGGCGCGGGTATTCTGGTCTCCATGCCAGATAAATTCCTGCGACGTGAATGCGAGCAACTCGGCATTCGGTTACCCAAACGGGGCGAATACGCCGCTGGCACCATTTTCCTGCCCCCCGATCCCAAAGCTCAGCAACAACACGTCGTGCTATTTGAAAAAATGGTGCGCGATTACGATATGGAAATCCTTGGCTGGCGCGACGTTCCCGTGAACAGCAGCGTGCTTGGCCCCGGATCGAAAGCCTGCGAGCCCGTCATCAAGCAGGTTTTCGTCGGCATGAAGCAGTCCTTCTTCAAACGAAGCGACTTCGAGCGCCGCATTTATCTGGTTCGTCAGCGCGTGGAAAATGCCAGCGCCGAAATGGAAATGCCCGGTTGCGAGTTTTTCTATATCTGCGCTTTGTCCACAAATCGCCTGATTTACAAGGGCATGTTGACCACCGGCCAGCTCAGCACGTATTTCCCCGACCTGTCGGACCCGGCTTTTGAGAGCCATCTGGGTCTCGTGCACTCGCGCTTTTCGACGAACACGTTCCCGGCCTGGCGTTTGGCCCACCCGTACCGCTACCTGGCTCACAACGGCGAAATTAACGCCCTGCGCGGCAACCGTAACTGGATGCGCGCGCGCTACGGCTCCTTGAAATCCACGATGTTCGGCGAAGAGCTCGAAAAATTGTTCCCACTTTTCTCCGAAACGGTCAGCGATTCGGCCACGCTCGACAACGCCCTTCAATTCCTGACCGTCAACGGCCGCTCGCTCCCCCACTCGGTGCTGATGCTGATCCCGGAAGCCTGGGACAACCACCAGTTGATGGACCCGGATTTGAAAGCCTTCTACGAATACCACGCCTGTTTGATGGAGCCATGGGACGGCCCCGCCGCCGTGGCCTTCACGAACGGCGAGATGATCGGCGCCGTGCTCGACCGTAACGGCCTGCGCCCGGCGCGCTATGTCGAAACAACCGACGATTTGGTCGTCATGGCGAGCGAAGTCGGTGTGCTGCCAATTCCCGATGAGCGCATTAAAGCCAAATGGCGCCTGCAACCCGGCAAGATTTTCCTCGTCGATACCAAGCAGGGCCGAATCGTCGGCGACGAAGAAATCAAGCAGGAAATGATCAACATGCGTCCCTGGCGCCGGTGGCTGGACAACAACCTGCTCCATGTCGATGACTTGAAGCAACACCCCGAACACGTCCAACACCCGGATCACCATACGCTTCTCGTGCGTCAGAACGCGTTTGGTTATACGACCGAAGAATTGCGCCTGCTGATCCACCCCATGGCCGTCAACGGCAAGGAAGCCATTGGTTCGATGGGCACGGATACGCCTCTGGCGTGTCTGTCCGACCGTCCGCAGCTTCTCTACAACTACTTCAAACAATTGTTCGCCCAGGTGACGAACCCGCCGCTCGACGCCATCCGCGAAGAGTTGGTGACATCGCTCGTCACCTACATTGGTCGCGAAGGCAACCTCCTGGATGAAAACCCCGGAAATTGTCGCCTGATCAAGCTTGAATCGCCGATCATTACCAACGAGCAACTCGAACAAATTCGCCGCAATGGCTACAAAGAGTTGAAGGCGGTTACCTTGCCTATACTCTTCAAGGTCAAAGACGGCGTTGAAGGATTGCGTCGCGCGCTCGACGAGTTGCGCAACAGCGCAGCCGAAGCGGTGGAGAACGGCGCCTGCATTTTGGTGCTCTCCGACCGTGGCGTGGATCAGGAGAACGCTCCGATCCCGAGCTTGCTCGCCACCGCCGCCGTGCACCATCACCTGATTCGTCAGGGAACGCGTACCAAAGCGGGCCTGGTCGTTGAATCCGGCGAAGCGCGCGAATGCCATCACTTCAGCCTGCTGATTGGCTATGGCGCCGGTGCGGTGAACCCGTATCTGGCGTTTGAAACCCTCGAAGACATGAAGCGCGAAAATTACCTGCCCGAAACGCTGACCATCGAAAAAGCCTACAAGAACTACATCAAGGCTGTCGATTTGGGGCTGCTCAAAGTGGCTTCTAAAATCGGTATTTCGACGATTCAAAGCTATCGTGGCGCGCAGATTTTCGAAGCCATTGGTTTGAACAGGCAATTCGTGGACGAATTCTTCACGAACACGGCATCGCGTATTTCCGGTGTTGGCCTCGATGTCGTCGCCGAGGAATCGACGCGTCGTCATCGTCGCGCTTACCCGCCGATCCAAACCCGGGGTGAAACGCTGGAGACGGGCGGTAACTATCAATGGCGCGCCGACGGCGAACACCACCAATGGAGTCCCGAATCGGTGGCGAAGCTCCAGCAGTCCGTGAAGATCAAGGACTTCGAAACCTACAAAGAGTTTGCCAAGCTGATTAACGACGAAAGTCGTCATCGCACGACATTGCGCGGGTTATTAAAATTCCGCATCCCGAAGGGCAAGTCGAAGACCGGACCGAAAGGCCCGATTTCGATCGAGGAAGTCGAGCCCGCGCAGGAAATCGTCAAACGGTTCTGCACCGGCGCCATGTCGCTGGGCTCTATCAGCACCGAATCGCACGAAACCCTCGCCGTGGCAATGAACCGCATTGGCGGCAAGTCCAACACGGGCGAAGGCGGCGAAGACGTGCGCCGATTCAAGCCGGACGATAACGGCGATCTGCGCCGCAGTGCCATCAAACAGGTGGCCTCGGGCCGATTCGGCGTGACAACCGAATACCTGGTCAACGCCGACGAGTTGCAAATCAAGATGGCGCAAGGCGCCAAGCCCGGCGAAGGCGGCCAGTTGCCCGGACACAAGGTGTCCGAGTACATCGCCAGCGTTCGCCACTCGACCCCGGGTGTGGGCCTCATTTCGCCTCCGCCGCACCACGATATTTACTCGATCGAAGACCTTGCACAGTTGATTCACGACTTGAAGAACGTGAATCCGCGCGCCCGCGTCTCGGTCAAACTGGTTTCTTGCGTCGGTGTCGGCACAATTGCCGCAGGCGTAGCCAAAGGCAAGTCCGACCACATCCTGATCAGCGGCGACGGCGGCGGCACCGGTGCCTCGCCCCAAACATCGATCAAGTATGCGGGCATTCCGTGGGAAATGGGCATTTCGGAAACACACCAGATTCTGGTGATGAACGATTTGCGTGGCCGCGTTGTGCTCCAGGCCGACGGCCAGATGAAGACGGGCCGCGACGTGGCCATTGCCGCGTTGCTCGGCGCCGAGGAATTCGGTTTCTCGACCGCTCCGCTCGTTACCATGGGTTGTATCCTGATGCGTGTCTGCCACCTGAACACCTGCCCGGTGGGCATCGCGACTCAGGACCCGGTACTGCGCGAGAAATTCAAAGGCTTGCCCGAGTACGTGGTGAACTATTTCTTCTTCGTCGCCGAAGAATTGCGCGAATACATGGCCGAGATGGGTTTCCGCACGGTCAACGAGATGATCGGTCGTTCCGATTACCTTGCATTCGACCCGCCGACCAATCACTGGAAAGCCAAATCGCTCGACTTCTCGACAATCCTGTATCGCCCGAATGTTCCGGACACGGTGGCGCGCTACTGCATCCAGAAGCAGGATCACGGTCTGGAAAAATCGCTCGACCAAACAGCACTGATCAGCACCGCAAAAGACGCCATCGAATCCGGCAAACGGGTAAAAGCAGAATTTGCCATTCGCAACATCAACCGCACCGTCGGTACAACAATGTCGGGCGAAATTGCGTTGAAGTACGGATACGAAGGACTACCCGAAGACACCATTTGGTACACCTTCAAGGGTACAGCGGGCCAAAGCTTCGGTGCTTTCCTGGCCAAAGGGGTAACGTTCGAGTTGCTTGGCGACGCGAACGACTACCTTGGCAAGGGCCTGAGCGGCGGCAAGATCATCGTTCGCCATCCAGCGGCGATTCCGAACTACGAGGCGGAAAAAAATATCATCGCGGGCAACGTGATTTGCTACGGCGCCACCGGCGGCGAAGTTTTCCTGCGCGGCGTGGTTGGTGAACGTTTCTGCGTGCGTAACTCGGGCGTGAACACGGTCGTTGAAGGCGTCGGCGACCACGGTTGTGAATACATGACGGGTGGACGCGTTGTGGTAATCGGTCCGACGGGTCGCAACTTTGCCGCCGGAATGAGCGGTGGTATTGCCTACATCTACGATCCGAAAGACGAGTTCCCAATTCGCTGCAACACCGAAATGGTGGACCTCGAAAAGCCGCTCGACGAAGACTTCGAGACCATTCACACGCTGCTCAAGCGTCATCACCAATATACCGACAGCCCCGTGGCCAAAGCGATCCTGGACAATTGGAACGAAGCCAAAGAGAGCTTTATCAAGGTCATGCCGCAGGATTATCGCCGCGTGTTGGAACAGCGCAAAGCGCTCGAAAAAGCAGCGAACTTGATTGAAGCGGGCGAAGGCATCGAAAAACCTTCGGCCAATCCGAGCTAATTCGCAAAACGACGATCATTCGGAGGTCGCCGCGCCCGGCAGCCTCCGTTCCCCCCCCGACTCAAAACGGGTCACAGAATACTGAGGAGTTGATTGAATGGGCAAACCCACCGGATTTATGGAATATACGCGGGAAACACCGCCTTATCGGCCAATCGAAGAACGCGTAAACGATTGGCAGGAGGTGATGACGTACCTTCCCGAGGAAAAAACAAAAGTTCAAGCCGCCCGGTGCATGGATTGCGGCATTCCGTTCTGCAACCAGGGATGCCCGCTCGGCAACCTGATCCCGAACTGGAACGATCTGGTTTACAAAAACCATTGGCGCGACGCGATCGAGGAATTGCACAAAACGAACAATTTCCCCGAATTCACGGGCCGCATCTGCCCGGCGCCGTGCGAAGGCGCCTGTGTTCTCGGCATCAATGACGACCCGGTGGCGATCAAGCAGATGGAAGTCAGCATCATCGATCGCGCCTTTGAAGAAGGCTGGGTCGTTCCGCAACCGCCCGCCACGCGCACCGGCAAAAAAGTCGCCGTGATCGGCTCGGGCCCGGCGGGTCTGGCTGCCGCAGCGCAACTCAACAAAGCCGGACACCTTGTGACCGTCTTCGAGCGCGATATTCGCGTTGGCGGACTGCTGACGCTTGGAATTCCCGATTTCAAACTGGACAAACGCATCGTTGAACGCCGCGTTGGAATTCTGGAAGCCGAAGGCATTACGTTCAAAACCGGCGTCGCCGTCGGCAAAGACGTTACCATCCAGCAGCTTCAGGCAGATTTCGACGCGATCGTGGTCGCCACAGGCGCCACGGCAGCGCGCGACCTGACGATTCCAGGCCGCGAGCTGGATGGCATCCACTTGGCCATGGATTTCTTGACGGCGCAAAACTGCAAAAACCACAACGATTTGGAACAATCCGGCAAAGAGTTTATCAGCGCCGAAGGCAAAAACGTTGTCATCATCGGTGGTGGCGACACGGGCGCGGACTGCTTTGGCACGTCGATCCGCCACAAGGCCAAGTCGGTGCTGCAAATCGAGTTCATGCCTCGTCCGCCGCAATCGCGTGACTGGTTCAACCCCTGGCCCCAATGGCCGATGATTTTCCGCACCTCGTCCGCACACCAGGAAGGTGGCCAACGCGATTGGGCCATCAACACGAAGAGCTTCGAGGGCAAAGACGGCAAGGTGACCAAGTTAAACGCCGTGCGTCTGGAATGGACCGAAGGCCCCAACCGCAAATTTTCGGAAATTGCGGGGAGCGAATTCGACATCCCGGCGGACCTTGTGCTGCTGGCAATCGGATTCACCGGCCCCGAGAAGAAAATTTTCGAAGGCGTCGAGATCGAGTTCGATCCGCGCGGCAACGTGAAAGCGGACGAAAACTACATGTCGTCCATTCCGGGAATTTTCGCCGCAGGCGACGCTCGCCGTGGACAATCACTCGTCGTGTGGGCCATCGCCGAAGGCCGCAAAGCCGCACGCGGCGTGGATGCTTACCTGATGGGAACCAGCGACCTGCCGGGATATGTTTATCTCCCCGCTTCACCTAAAACAAAACGACCGCGCCGAGAATCATTCGGCGCGGTTTTCCTTTAACAAGAAAAGGTGCCTTCGCCGAAAACGAAGGCACCTTTTGAACGTTCCTCAATGGAATCGAGACCTTACTTAGTAGGTGTTCCAGAGCCGAACGCTCAACTTTGAACCGACACGGTTTCTCAAATTAGTCGGGTCCAATCGGTGATCGTAATAAATGTCCCACGAACCACCGCCGTCGTATCCACGCTCCGCAAACATCGAGCCGTACAAGTTGTTACCGCCGCCACCCGTGGAGCTTACGAAACCGTAGCAGTAAAGTAAGCCTTTGAAACGTAACGCATCAATCTGCTCGGTGTTGCCATTGGGTTTTTCCGCATACGTGTAATCGGGTGGGCTACCGCCACCACCAAAGTCCATATTCGCCGCGACAAAGAAGAAACCATCATAATAGGGCGATCCACCTGATTCTTTCTTTAGCGTGACCATATTCGATCCATCGGCTGCGGGCGGCAATCCATCAAGCGTATCGATGAAATAGAACGGCGGAAGCGAATCGTCGTAGTTGCTATCGTCCGGGTCCGAGTTTGTCAGTCTATCGAAGTAGGATTGGAACGTTTGGATAATCGGACTACCACCTGCATCGTAGCCAGTGATCAAAAGCCCGTCCTCAGTTGTCTGGAAAATCGGCCAGCCGTTTTGCAGGAACAGGATTTTCATCGTTTCGTAATCGTAGAGCATCCAATCCAGATTGCTTTGGTGTTGATAAAGGTTCTCGTGACCGGTCGTTGCGTCGCCACCACCGGTTCCACCGTCGCCGGGCGTAGGCGTAGGAGTTGGGGTCGGATCGGGATCGGGTGTTGGAGTTGGCGTCGGGGTCGGCGTTGGCGTCGGTGTTGGCGTTGGTGTCTTTTTCTTCATCGTTCCCGGTCCACCGTTGGCGCTGGCCGAAGAAGCGCTGGCCATCGAGCTGCGGCCAGGGACAGTAGATGAAGAGTCGCTATCGAGCGATTCATTGAAATAGGTAGGAGCACCCGATTCCAGAAACGGCTGGTAATAGTTATAGGTGCCGAAAGGAACGGGAGAATTCGAGAACCCGTTTTGTCCCTCGATGTCGGCATATTTCGACCCCGTATGATTCATCAGAAAGGTTTCCGTACGGGCCGCAAACCATTGATCGTCTTCCACGGTCGGGAACTTATTGTGGATCGGGTTGGTCAACCAAATGTCTTCCTTCGCCCACATTTCGCCCCAGTGCACATTGAACTGGCCGTTACTGGCAAGGCTCTTGCCACTGGCGAGAGCCGTGGGCGTGCCAATGAGCGGAACGCGGTTGGTGTAAAGCACGACCTCGACGGTCGCTTCGACGCCGGAATCGGTCCGGCCCACGCTGCGCACGCGCGCCACCGTGCCCGTCGGGTCGCCACCGGTCGGCGGCGAAATGGTCAGTTCCACCACGCGGCCACGCGATTGATTCGGATCCATCAAATCGCAAATCGGCAAATCGTCATCGCCGACGACTAATTCGTTCATCACGACCGAGTTTCCATTGTCGTCCATGTAATCGCCATTGCTGTTGGGCGAAAACGTTCCGTTATCGGGAGCGATTTGCGGGCGATTAAACCAATCGACGACGTGCTGAATTCCTGACTCGGCAATGTAAAACGCCTGCAAACGATCTTCCGTGCGCCGGACGTTACGAATCGTGTCCGTCACCGCGCTCGTCACCATGAGAACGCCGGAACCGGCGATTACCAGCATCACGGAGGTAAACATCAAAATTGAACCCTGTCTGGGTTTTCTTAGTGCGTTGACGCGGCATCTCATGGGACTTGCTCACTTTCTCTTTCCGGTGTCGGGAGGCTCTCTCTCAGTTGCCTGGCTCCGGTTTTGGGTGTCGATTGTACGTTATTCTGTTTCCAGATTAGATTTTCCGTTTCCTTCTGAGACTCGGAAAAAGACCCTTTATAGGGTTTTGGGTACCTTCTCTTACCCATTTTCCTGGAGGCTATATAAAAACATCTCACCTCTTTTGTCAAGAAAGAAGAGGTGAGATGTTTGGCTTCACCCGGAACTATTTGTTATCAATAAGTGTTCCAAAGTCGAACACTTAATTTCGATCCGACACGATTGCGTAGATTGTCGGGGTGGATGCGGTGGTCATAATAAATGTCCCATGTACCACCGCCTTGGAATCCGCGTTCCGAATAGTACGAACCGTAAACGCTGCCCGTGCCATTCATCTCGCTCGATCCATAGGAGTAGAACATGCCCTGAAGTCGGCACTTGTCGATTTGACGGGAGTCGAATTGATTGGAAAGGTCGTCATCGTGCGCGGGATCGCACAATGTCATTCCGTTGGGGATTTCGGGACAATCGAACGTTGGCGAAATGCCGGCGCCGTCCATGTCCACGTTCGCCCCGATGAAGAAGTAGCCCTGGAAAAACGGTCCGCCACCGCCCATTGAAATCGTGGAGAGATTCGAGCCATCCTCGGCGGGTCGATTTCCGTCGATCGTATCGATGAAATACAGATGGGACGGCGCATTGGGGTCCAGATCGTCCGGATCGTCTCCCGTCAGGTAGCTGAAGACATCACTGAACGATTGGATGATGTCGTTTCCGTTGGAATCCGTTCCCGTGATAAGCATGCCGTCTGCCGTCGTGCGGTAAATCGGCCATCCGTTTTGCAGGAACAGGATTTTCATCGCGTCGTAATCGTATTCCGGGAATTCCAATGTTTGGTGCTGGAGCAGGTTTTCGTGATCGCGCCACTGGGCAGCCGTCTGACCCGGCTTTAACGCGGATTCCAGATATGGAATATAGTAGTTCGGCGTTGGGTTGCCGTCGGCATCGAATTCGGGAATCGGAGTGGAAGAATAACCGCCTTGAACGGTACCATCGGCGTACTCGACGTTTTGATGGTCGCGCAAATGTCCAACTGTCCGCGCGAAAAACCAGGGGTCATCGGTTTCGGACGAGAATTTCTTGTTGGCGTTGTTGACCATCGTCAAATCGTCCTGGGCCCAAATTTCGCCCCAATGGACATCGAAGCTACCGTTACTGGCAGCGCCTCGACGGCTGACGAGACCGGCAGGAGAACCGATCAGCGGAATCTGGTTCGTGTAGAGAACCACTTCCACGGTGGCTTCGACGCCCGAATCGGTGCGGCCCACGCTGCGAACACGGGCAACCGTACCCACCGGATCGCCGCCTTCGCCGTTTACCGGCGGTCTCGGAGGCGAAACGGTGAGTTCCACCACGCGACCGCGAGAGCGCGAGGGCGCCATCAGGTTCAACACCGGCAACGAATCGGTATCGACGTCGAGTGTGTCCGTAATGATCGAATTACCTGAATCGTCGATCCATTTGTCTTCCGCATTGGGCTGAAAGTACGAAATATCCGGTGCCGTGCCTGGACGATTGTACCAATCCACGACGTGTTGGATGCCCGATTCTGCGATGTAGAACGCCTGGAGACGGTCTTCGGCGCGTCGAATGTTGCGAATGTTTTGCGTTACGGATTGCGTTACGAGCAGAACAGAGCTCCCAGCGATGGTCAGCATAATCGTGGCGAACATCAAAATGGACGCTCTGCGGTTCCTCATCCCCTTCCGGGCGAAACCTTTTGTGTACTTCATTCTCTCCTCGATGTAGGCATAATTTCGTTTTTGCCTATCGAAACACTGCTTTTTTCCAGAGACTCTCCCCAGAGTCTAAAAAAATTACCCCTATCCTTTAGGTCGTTTGCGGCTTGTTTCTGAAGAAAATCTGATCCGAGATGGTAATCGGCAGCGTGTTGCCTCGCGAATCTCTCGTGTTGATTGTTACTGTAAACGACAAAGTCGTTTGATTCGCATCGACAAACGCAAAGACAACATCATCGACTTCCTTGAATGTTCGCGTTGCACCTCCTGAATCGATGTCTTCTCGATAGACCAGAATTTTCGTATCCGGCGTATAGCGGAAGTCCGATGTGACGTCCTCGTTCGGGTCATAGAAGACGACCGTATTACCAGAGTCTTGAACTGAAACCCTGAGAAACTGCCCTACCAGTATTTCGCGTCGAATGTTGTCCAGTATCAACCGGATCTTGGATTCGGCCCGCATTTGCTGGGTTGAGTCGTAGCTTGTTCGCGCCGCCGCCAGAACCAGATATGAAACGGCGATGCCAATGAACCCGAAAAGAGAGGTGGAAATGATCATTTCCACGAACGTCATCGCCCGACGGCGACGCCTGTGGAACTTCGATGTCAATTTCTGGGAATTCATGTGAACTTTCCTGGTTCCAGTCTCGATCAAGGAGCGCGGTGCGCCACCATGGTGACGTTGTACGTTTTCCCGCCTCGCGTCCACTCCACCATTGCCTGAACAATTACCATGTCATAGCCGACACCCGTAAAAATTTCGGAATTGTCGTCCGCGTTGAACATTCTCAGGGAGGCCGTTCCCATGAAATCGTCCGCTGGATCGTCGGGGGTTTTGTTATCGTCAATCAGCACGGGAACACCGCTGTAAGGGGCCAGGTTGTTCAACCCCGAGCGATAGGCCTGCTCCACCAGGGCAGCCGCCTGGCGTTGGGCCATCGAGTGTTCGCGGGCCAGTTGCTTGCCCCGAAGGATGTAAATGATCCCCGAAATGATGGCGAGAAAGATAATCGCCGTCAGAACGATGGTGATCATGATCTCAACGAGACTGAATGCTTTTTTATGCTGCTGGCTCATTTCTTTATACGTTCCTCTCCATCTTTCGGCAACAATATGGTGCCAAGACATCTTTCCAGCAAGTCATTTTTTGAAGTTGCGAACAAAAAGAGAGAAAATTTTCCAGGCGGAGGGGCAATATCGTGAAAGAAACTCAAATTGGCGACCATTTCGGAATTAAGCGCAAAATGAGGAGAAGCGACCCTGTTCGCCTCTCGGGACTACATGAGTAGCTTAGGCGAGAATAGGTTCCCGTTTCAACTGAAAAAAGTCATTCAATTCCAGGCTTGCGTCCCGAGCGTCACTGCGTCCACTGTCTCCCCCGGTCGGACATCCGCCCAAACAAATGGTCATTTTTTTATTCATCGAGGCCAAGTTCCATGAAAATTTCGCAACGCGTTTCCAGTCTGAGCGCTTCGCTGACCCTAGCGTTGACCGCCAAAGCCAAGGCCCTGAAAGCGCAAGGAATCGATATCGCTTCCTTCGGCGCTGGCGAGCCGGATTTCGATACGCCGGATTTCATCAAAGAGATCGCGATCGAAGATTTACGCGCGGGAAAAACGAAATACACGCCCGCCAAGGGCGGTCCCGAGATCATCGATGCGGTGCGCCAGGCGCTTGAGAAGGACTACGGCCTGAAATACGAGGCTTCTGAAATCCTCGTCTCGGTCGGCGGCAAGCACTCGCTTTACAACGTTTTCCAGGCGATTGTGGATTCCGGCGACGAGGTGATTATCCCCTCGCCCTTCTGGCTCACGTACCCCGAACAGGTTCGCGCCGCCGAGGGCGAGCCGGTGATCGTGACCTGCGGCCCCGAACAGGGGTTCAAAATCACGCCGGAACAGCTTGAAGCCGCGATTACGCCCAGCACGGTTGCCGTGGTGCTCAACAGCCCGAGCAACCCGACCGGCGCCGTGTACAGCAAGGAAGAATTGCTGGCATTGGCCGAAGTGTTCAAAGCCAACCCTGAGGTGACAATCGTCAGCGACGATCTGTACCAGAAATTGGTGTACGCACCGGCCGAATTCCACAGCATCGTCAGCCTTTGCCCGGAATTGCGCGACCAGACAATTATCGTCAACGGTTGGTCAAAAGCTTACTCGATGACCGGTTGGCGTCTGGGCTGGCTGGCAGGCCCCGCCCCGGCGGTTAAGGCCATGAGCAACCTGCAAAGCCACTCTACCTCGAACGTGACATCGTTCATCCAACGCGCTGCCGCCGTGGCACTGACAGGCGACCAGGGATTTCTGGATAAATGGGTGGCCGAATTCGATGCACGTCGCAATTTGATCGTGGACGGTTTGAAAGCGTTGCCCGGCGTCACCTGCGATCCGGCTCCGCTCGGCGCATTCTACGCCTTCCCCGACATTTCCGGCGTGTACGGAAAAACTCTCGGCGGTAAAAAAATTACCAACTCGATGGAGTTCGCCGAAGTCGCGCTGGAAGTCGCCAAAGTATCGGTCGTACCCGGTTCCGCGTTCGGCGAAGATCGTTGCGTTCGGATGAGCTATGCAACCAGTCGCGAAACGATCCAAAAAGGTTTGGATCGCTTGAACGATTTGCTCACTGGCAAGATGGGATAATGAATCGCCGCGATTTTTGCGGGATTCCGTATTTTCGCGGCGAGAATCTTTTTGCCCATTGTCCGCTTTTTCCATTGACCAAAGCGGGTTGCCATACGACAAACACATTGAGACTCGGAAAGAGTCGTTTGCCCCTTTTGGGGACTTCACAAAGGAGTCGTCTCGGAACACAAATCCATTTTCCTCCCTCCCCTCCTCCAAGGGCTGAGCCACCTCGCAAGAGGTGGCTTGGCTCTTTTTAGCATCTTTTGCTTTGAGCCACTCGCCCACTCGAGGGCACACTTCCCGCGCTTTCTACCCCCCTCTTTCGTTTCAACCTTGTTTCTTTTGGAGAACACGGAATGGATCCATTCCAGAAATTCAAGCGCTCGCACCTCGGCGAAGAATTGCGCAAGTACTACGACGAAAAAACCGCCGACGCGTTTCTTCTCTCTTTTCCCAAATGTGGCCGCACATGGCTGCGCATCATGATTGCCAAAGTATTCCAGCAGCATTTCAAGCTGGAACACCGCCGCATTGAACGCAAGTTGTTGAAACTGCACAAACTGCCGCGCTTGAACCCAAACGTGCCGAAAATCATGGTCGATCACGACGATTTTCCTCACTGGAAAAATGCCAGCGAACTCAAACAAAATAAAAAACGCTATCGGCATTCAAAGGTCATTTTCCTGGTGCGCGATCCACGCGATGTTATCGTTTCGTTTTACTTTGAACAATCCAAACGCCTTACGGTGGAAGACACGGAAAAACAAAAACGCCACCGCGAGTTGAAAAATTTTCGCAACCGCGTCAAACCCTACGTCGGACCAATGGAAAAATTCGTTCACGAAGAAATCGGCAGTTTTGAAACATTGATCGAATATTACAACATCTGGGAGAGAAACCGCGAAATCCCCCGCGATTTCCTGCTGATGAAATACGAAGACTTGCGCGCGAATACGCAGAACGAACTGCGCCGTCTGATGGATTTCCTTGAACTGCCCGATGTGGCGGACGAAACGCTGGCCTCGGCGATTGAATTCTGTCGTTTCGAGAATATGCGGAAGATGGAGCAAGAAAACGCGTTTCATTCCGGTAAACTCGCGCCGAAAAATGCTTCGGACAAGGAGTCGTTCAAAACGCGCAAAGGCAAGGTGGGCGGTTATCGTGAATATCTGAGCAAAGAAGATATCAACTACCTCAACGACCACATGCGTGAACATCTCTCCCCCGCTTATGGGTACCAGGCATCGGATAAACCTGCCTAGTTTTACTGCTGGCGCACGTCATTCCAACATCACTCGAAACTGACACCATCTCGAATTGAAAAATGAAACAGAACTCTTCGCCCCCATCCCCAAATACAAATAACGAGTTGGAGAATCCTTCTCCTTCACCTGCCATCGAAGGGGGATTGGGACGAATACGTTTATTTTTTGACGATCATGCCCGAGCCATTGGCGTTGTTTTATTCCTTCTGTCCTTCTTTCTGTTCACCTCGAACCGCGATCATTTTCATGCAGGCGATACGAGGGCGATCACGGATTTGTCCTGGTGGATTGCACAAGGCAATCCTCCACGTCTCAATGGAATGTATTCCCCCATGGAACAATCTTACGGTTATTGGGCGAAAACATTACCCTCGGGATTGGTAGCGATCGTTCCTGCTCCAGGATCGGCGGTTCTCGGTGCTCCATTCATCTGGTTGATGCAACGCATGGGCATGCCCACAGAACTCAATGAAGCCCCTCAGCAGGCCAAACTTGCGGCCAGTTGGATGATGGCCTTTGCCGTGTGGGTTGTTTTCATTTCCGTGGGACGAATCGAAGACCATTTGGTGGGTGCGGCGCTTGCGATTTGTGTCGCGGCAGGTTCGTCGATGTATTCGCTGATGGCCCAGGCGCTTTGGTCTCAGACCGGTGGACTTTTTTGTCAGGCGATCAGTTTGCTGATTCTTTCGCGTTACTTTACCAGAGGCACATCGTACGACTCCGTCCCCTCTATTTCCAAATGTGAGATGTTCTGGCTTTTCATCGGTGGAATATTTGCCGGCTTTTCGGCGTTTTCCCGCCCGACTTTTGTTGCCTGGGCCGGAATTTATGGAGTGTTGTCGATTATCAGATTACGCAAAGCCGCCATTCCAGCAATTGTCGGACTGGCGATTGGCCTGTTCCTGGGTATGAAACTGAACGAATACGCCCAAGGTTCGATTCTCGGTTTGCATTACGAAAAATCCGTGGACGAAGTCGGGTTTGGTTTATCGCCCGGGTTGCTGTGGACAAATTTCCTCGCCGGTTTTCTTTCCCCCTACCGTGGACTGTTGATGTGGTCGCCGTGGGCGATTCTGATATTCGTCGGGATGGGGACGATGGTTCCCGGAACAAAATGGAAACAGTTGCTCAGTCCAACGGCTGCTGCAAAAATTTGGCTGCTTGGTCAAGCCGTCTTCGTTCTCGCCATCGCAGCGGGATTGTTGACCTTCAAGAATTTGTGGACATGGGAAGCGGGCTCGCGCCACTCAGCCGATTTACTTCTCAGCGGCGCTTTGCTGGCCGCAGGCCCGACAGCATGGTTAATTCGGCGAATCTGGGGATGGGGAATTCTGGTTATACTGTTCGCGCCCGCCGCCATTATCTACCACAAGGCAGCCAGTCATCCGTACTTTCATGGCGATTATTATGGCATCGTGCGCAAGGTAATGCATTTGATTCCGGAAGAGCCCATGAACTGGCGTTTCAGCCCATATCGATACTATTGGACCGATGGTCGGATTGAACGAGAAATTCGAGGTGAAACACGCGAACCCCTTTGGGATTCCAATCAACTCGATATGACACCCGAAAACGCGTGGCGTTTCATCGAGGGTGGTCTAACGCCCAAAGAGGAATCATTATACCTCCATCGCAAAAACGCCAGTTTGCTGATCGATTTGCCCAAAGAGAACTACTCTGCTGGAATGAATTTATATATCGAGTTTGAAGATCGTCCCAGCGCTCCACACAGCCAATGGCGCCAGGTGGATTTTGTTTGGAATGGACAGCTCATTCGTCATCACGAATGGTGGTCGCAGACGGCTATCCAGAAAATTGAAATCCCCATCGCCGCAAACAGAATTTATACGGATGAACAGAACCGGTTGGAAATTTTCGACGAAGACACCTATCCCGTCATGATGTGGGAACCGGGTTTAATCGTCATCGAAAACATCACCATTACTCCCTTAAGAGCGAGCAAATGAGCGCCACAATCGAACGCATTACGTTGCAAGATGCAAAATCCGCCGACAAGTTGCAACGCGAGTCGATTCGTTTGCACCAAAAACGTTATCGGTTTGCCTGCCGTTGGGCACGCAACGCGCGCGTTCTGGATATTGCCTGCGGTTGTGGTTATGGAAGCGCGATGCTCAAAAAAGCGGGCGCGCGGGAAGTCGTTGGAATCGATATCGCACCAGAGGCGGTCGCCGAAGCACGAGAACTCTACGCAAAACCGGGAATCACTTTTGCGCAGGCCGATTATCGGGAGTTGAAGAATCCTTCAAAACGAAAAGATCTCGCACCGCTCTTTGACGAACCTTTCGACCTGATCGTCAGTCTTGAAACGATAGAGCATTTGCCTGATCCCGACGATTTTGCCGACACGGTACTTCGTCATCTGAAGCGCGGTGGAGTTTTCACGGGCTCCGTCCCTGTCACCCCCAGTATGGACGCCAATCCTTATCATCTCCAGGATTTTTCGCCCATGGGTTTCCGGCGCTTTTTGAAACGACACGGATTAAAACCCATGCGGATGATTCGACAACGCCAACCGTATAATCCTCTGACCGTCAGAAGCCAAATGGTCTCGAACGACCGCACCGATATCCGACGCAGTCTTGGGAAATATTACGTTCAACATCCGTCGAAATTTTTCCTCCGGATTTACGCCACATTCAGATTTGGGTTTGTGAATTTGTACGACGTTATTGCTTCGAAAAAACTATAAGTCGATCGCGGTATAATCGCTAAATCCCAAACGTGAAAAACTCGCGGCCAGGAGACATTCTCCTGGCCGCGATTTTTGTGTCGAAATGTTGTTCGTTTGCCCACGCTCCCTTTGAAGGCTCCCCCGCCCAAGTGGGCGTTCGGGTGGGGGAACCCGATTCCCGAAATCAGGGAACCGTGATGGTGAAGGAGGAGCTTCCCGTTCCGCAGCGAACTTCCATTTGCTCGGTCAACGGAATGACGAACTTGGTGGCGGTATCGAGTTGATTGATACCCGAGTTATTATTTGCGGTGATCGTGACGCTACCGCGTGTGTTGTTGGTTTGTGTGAACGTCGTCGCGTTATAGGTCGAAACGAAGTTCTGGCCGTTGGGCAGCAGATCCAGGTTGTTCACACTGATACCCATACGCGTGTACAGATCGGCGCCAAGACCGTTGTTATAGCTGGCCGTGATCGTCTTCGATCCGCTGGTCAGCGAGATCGTCTTCGAGATGCTGCCGCTGGTGAACGTCAGGCTGCTTGCGCCTGTCGAAACGCCGTAAATCGCGTCGGCAAACGCGCCGGTGTTCATGTCCTTGAAGCCCGAGCAACGGCTGGCAGTCGAAGTGCCTTCTTCTTCGCCCTGGTTCGATGGATTGTTGATCGGCGAGGTTCCCAGGAACGAAATGCCATCTTGGATTGCTGCATCGTAGTAGTAGCCCTGAACACAACGACCGCCACGTGCTTCAAATGCCATCCAGATGAATTCGTTCGAGATCACAAATTCATTCTCGCCGTCTTGGTCGAGGTCAATGGAGCTGACCGAGACGCCTGCGGGGCGCGTACCTTGTTTCAGGCTATCAACCCAATCAGCGGCCTTGGTTGTGACCGTAATGTCGCGGATGTGGTTTTGCAGCGTGAACGCCCAACCCGACACATTGTCGTACGAGCCGTCGGGGTTTTGCCATCCGTGATAGTTATTACCCGCGTTGCGCGTGTAATCGGTGTTATCTTCGTCATGCCAGGCCGTTTCGTAGATCATCGCCTGGTAAGCCTTCTGAGCCAACGTGCGCAGGTTGTTCTGCGGCGCGGCGGAAATAGCATCCCACGTGTCTTTGATGATCGTGCCACCGGTACCGATGTCACCGAACACCTTGCCGCTCGGCATTTGCGTGCCCGAGCCAATGTTACCCGACGTGGTGGGAATTGCGTTGCGGAAGGATTGCTCCTGGCCGCTGCCCCAGTACCAGTTCGCGTACGAATCTTCCGTTGCATGGTGAAGGTAATCGTAGGTGTTGAAGCCCTTATCGCCAATATCGCCTTGGTTGACGATCCAGTTGGCGCTGTACTGCGGATTACCCGAGTTCGTGGCGCGGTCAAGGATGTCGCTCAGGTTCACGACTTCAATCCACGGGTGGTTAGCCACCCAGCGCATCGTCGCGTTGTAGTTCAGCGCGTTGTCGTTATAGCCCGAACCGAACGAATAACCGGCCATGGCTTCCCAGTCGTCGAAGATCAACGTCAGTTGTTCCTGATCGGTGTCCATTGCCTTGTAGAGCAGGTTTTGACGCCAGTTCATGTTCGCGCCACCATCTTGCGGCCAGAACTTGTATTGGTCTTCCTGGTCGTTGATCTGGAAGCAATACACGCCGTTGATCATGTGGATCTTGTGCTGGCGCGGAATGCCGTACACTCCGCCGATACCCGTCCAGCTATCGCCCGGGTACAGCCAATCGCGGATGTGTCCCACTTCGTCGATGTACGAAGCCACGTACTTCGAGGCCACGATGTCGTCGAACGGATCCAGGCCATTGCCCGAAGCCACGCTGTTGGTAACGCGCTCTGGGATGTGCATGACCTTCATGTCGTCGCCATCGATACCCCAAATATCTGTGGTCAAAGCGTCGAATTCGACGATCGAGTTCTGGTTAATCGGACCGTTGAAGAACGGCATGATGTGTTCGGAGAAAACACCGCCAACCAACGAACCCGGATCGGTGCTTTGATCGGCGTCAATGACGCTGCCCACGATACCCAGGAACGTCTGGCCATCGTGAACCGGGTTAGCGTCCTTGATCCAGCCAATGGCCGAGATCAAAGTACCGCTCATGTGGATGTTCAGCGGAATCTGGAAGATCGTGTGCGTGTCGAGCGTCATGCGGAAACCGCTCGGCGCGCCTGTTCCGGTGTTGGCACCGCTAATGTAAATGCGTTCACGCATCGAGTCGCCACGGTTGAGCGACTGGTTGCCGTGAGCAATCGAAGCGAACTTCGCTGTGCCGGTCACACCGTTGCTGCCCATGCCGCCGCCCAGGTTGATCGAGTCGGCGATTTGAGTCTGGCCGTCTTTGACGGTAATCACGTTGAAGAACACTTCCGAAGAACCGTCCCAACCAACCGTCATCAGCGCGCTCTTCTTGACGCCGAATTCATAACCGTCGAGGTCGCTGCGATAGTACGAACCGAGGAAGGCATTCGCGATGGTCGAACCGTCTGCCTTGATAGCTGCGCCATTGGTGCCGTCATAAGACGCCACGGCGAGGTCCCACTGGCGGGTCGAGTTGCCGGAAATACCATTCGGCATCGAGGTCGTACCGCCTGCGGCACAGTCGATCAGCACATAGGTGTCGAGCGCGGTGTTTTCGGCGAAGATGCCCAGTTCAAACACGTCCACGCGGAGGTACAGGTTGTCGCCTTCAAAACGGCTGTAAAGCGCCGCGATGTCACGCGACATATCGTAGCCGTCGCCCAGCGAAATTGCGTCGTCGGGATCGAGGCCGCGAACGTCGGATTTATCCCAGTCGCGAAGTTCTTCGTTGTAAGTCGTGCCTTCGGTGTTCGTACCCAAAACAGGGCCCGCACCGATCGTGATGGGACCGACAACCGGGCCAGAACCCACGATGAGAGAAACGTCCACCGTCACCGGAGAGTTGGCCGAGTTGCCACTCACGGTGATTTCAGCGTTATACGTTGCCGCCGACAGAGCCGCTGCGTTGTAGGTAATCGTGATCGTGTCGGCTTCGCCCGTCGAGCTTCCGCTCGTGGGGCTGATGTTGAACCAGGAGGTGCCGTCACCCGTGTCCGTCTTGACAAGCGAGTAATTCAGGGTGCTCGAGCCGCTGTTGCTGACCGAGAAGGTCTTGTTGCCCGGGTTCACACCAACTGAAGTCGATTGCGAAACGCTCGTTGTGCTAACGGCGATCACCGGATCCGGCGACGTCACGACCGTGAAGTGCCAATCGGCACCACCGTTATTGTCCCAGTTATTATTTCCGTCGTTGGTCACGAAATCCAGCACCGTGGCATTACCAGGAACCGCAATATCAGCGTACCACATGCCCGATGTGGCCGATTCGGTCATCGGGGAGTCAGTAACGCCCGTCCAGGTATTGATACCCCAGTGCAGATTGTACTGAGCGGCGCCAGCGATTGGGCCGCCGGTTTCTTTGTACCATACGCGAGCCGTTTGACCAGCGATAGCCGGGTTCGGGACCACGGTGGTTTCGGTCGGGACCGAGTTCGAGTTGACCGTCAGGTTGATGGTCAACGTCTGAGGCGAGTTCGTGCCGTTACCCGAAACGGTAACATCGGCAGAGTAGGTGTCCGCAGCAAGCCCAGCCGTCGAGAACGTCACGTTGATCGTGTCGGCTTCGCCTGTCGAGTCGCCCGCGGTCGGATTGACGTCGAACCAAGCCGTTCCGTCGCCCGTATCCGTCTTGGCGATCGTGTAGTTGAGCGTTGCGGCGCCCGAGTTCGTCACCGTGAACGAATCGGCAGAGGCATCATTGCCTTCAACGACCGATTTGTTGATGACCGTCTTGTTCAGCGAAATGACCGGGTCTGTTCCGCCGCCATTAAGCGTCATGGTCACGTCGATGGTTTGCGGCGAGTTCGCCGTGTTGCCCGTCACGTTGATCGTGCCGGTATAGGTTCCCTGGGCAAGACCCGTGGTGTCATAAGTAACGTTGATCGTGTCAGCTTCGCCGGTTGAGCTGCCCGAGGTCGGGGAAACGCTCAGCCACGGAGTCGGTTGAGGACCGCCATTGCCGACTTGGGCAAAGGCTGCATTGTACGTGTCGTAGTCTTCCCATTCGTTCGGCGAGTTGGAATCCGAAACGCCAGGAGTATCCGTCGTCGCGGGGTCGTTCGGGATCGAATCGACGCCCGAGAACAGGTTGCCTGCGCCATGGCTGACGAACAGGCTGATGCCATTGGTGGAAAGGTTCGGGCTGCCGATCAGTTCAAGCGGAATGGCGACCTCAAAGAACGAGTCGCGGTTCGTGTCATGGCCCAATGCGATGTAATCTTTGTTGCCTGGGGCTACTCCGGTGATCGGCGCCACACCCGCGTAGTGAACAGCGGAAGCACCATCGAGACCGGCATGGTCGATGTAAATCTGACCCGTGGGGCCGTAAGCGTCGTTGTCCGGATCCCAACCCGCGTTGTACGGGCAAACGAACGGACCCTGGAAGAAGTTAGAAGCAAAATACACTTGGTAGTCAGGCAGGTTCGAGCCGGCAAAACCATGGCCCTTGACCCACATGTCGCCGTTGACGAGGTCAACGCCGTAACCGCCCGCGTTCACATCGATACCGATGAACTGGGGCAGGTCGAATTGAGCGGGCTTGGTACCAGCGGAAGAGCCAGCGTTTGCCGGGTCCTCAACATCGATGACGTCGCAGATTTGAATACCGACGTACAGGTTATTGGCGTCCCACGCGGCAAAAAGCGCCGTGTAGTCCATTTGCGTTTCGTGTGTTGACCAGTTACCGCCGGACACATTGGCGTTATCGAACGCCGGGTCGGTGGCAATCAGGTTATCGGCGGTCCATTCGCTGCTGGTATTCAAACCGTCGATGGTGATCGTCTTGAAAGAGCCGGTGCCCTTGTCGCTGACGCCTTTTTCCATTACCGGAGCAGGCGTCGTGTCGGTGAAGGAAACACTGTAGTTCAACGTGCCGCCACCGGTGTTGGTGATGGTGAACGTGTCGGCGGGCGGGTTGCTGCCAACCGTCGCGGACGGCGAAAGCGTTGCTTTGTTCAGCCCAATCACGGCCGGATCGCCAATGTCTGGAACAACTTCAAAGTTCCAGTCGTTGTTGTTGTTATTATCCCACGTCCCTGCACCATTGTTCGTCACAAAGTTCAGCGTGGTAGCCGTCGGATCGATGGTGATGTCGCGATACCACATGTCGGGGTTGACCGACTGCGTCATGGCTTCATCAACCACGTCTTCCCATGTGTCGTTACCGTCCAGGCCACCATTGATGCCCCAGTGAAGGATGATGGTGGATGCGCTGGCGAGCGGGCCGCCGTTACGGTTATACCACACACGAGCGCCCTGGCCCTGAACGGGGGGATTCGGCACGACGGTGGTTTGAGTCGGAATCGCGTCGCTGACAATCAGCGTCACGTGAATGGATTGCGGCGAGTTCGGCGCGTTGCCGGTCACCACGATGTCGGCTTCATAGGTATCAACCGGCAAGGCGTCCGAATCGAACACCACAGCGATCGTATCGGCTTCGCCAGTCGAGCTGCCCGAGGTCGGGTTGATCGACAGCCACGGCACCGTGCCACCACCGCCATTCAGTTGATGATAAACGATGTCCGCGGCATCGACGACGCTGTCGCCGTTCAGGTCGAGACCTGTACCGTCCGACGTGTTGCCCAGAATGAAGTCTTTGATTTGTTGTTCGGTCACACCTGGACCCGGAATGGCGATGCTGTAGTTCAGCGTGCCAAAAGCCGAGTTGGTAACGGTGAAATCGGTTGCCGGAGCATCTTGCCCCAGAACGCCATTTGCGTTGATATTCGCTTTATTCAGGCTGATTTCCGGATCGGTCGGGGCTTCGGTAACGGTGATGTAGTCAACTTTGATTTCATCGTCGCTGCCTTCGCCGTTCGTCGCCGTCAACTTCACGGTGTATATGCCGACGCTGCTGAATTGGTGAGAAGGATTCTGCGACGTGCTGTCGGTCGAGCCGTCGTTATCGAAATCCCACGCCCAGCTTGACGGCGAGTTCGTTGATTGATCGGTGAAGTTCACCGTCAACGGCGCATAGCCCGTCGTGGTGTTGGACGTGAAAGCGGCAACAGGCGGACCAGCCGGGTCGGTGGTCGTCAGGTGCCAGTCGTTGCCACCGTTGTTGTCCCAGGTACCCGAGCCGTTATTGAACACGCAGTCAACAACGGTTGCGCTTGGATCGACGGTGAACGTATAGGTGAATTTGCCGTTTCCATCCGGTGTCATCTGGGGGTCGGGCGATTCAACGTTCGTCCAGTCATTATATCCAATGTGGATGAACACGTCCGAGGCGCCTGATAACACGCGACCCGTTGGATCATATGTAATCGTTGCCTGCGACCCTTTGACCATCGGGTCCGGAACGGTCGTGACGGTATCGCCAGCCGCGCCGTTGCCATCGCCAATCCAAACGTGCTGAATCGGAGATTTCGCGATGTTGCCTTTTGAGTCTTCTGCTTCGATGTAGTAGTCGATCAGCACTTCGCGCAAATCGACGACTTCCACCGAGTAGTGATACGGCATGTGCGCCGGAAGCTCGAAGTAGTTGAGGTCAGGCTTGTTGTAAACGTTGCCGTTCGGGAATTGGCGACCGTTCATTGTCAACGTCTGCCAGGCGCCGACTTCCGCGCCGCCCGCGAACGTTTCGTTCTGGTGCGAGGCAATCGGGTTGGTGCCATCGACGTCGATGCGGTACTTCAACTGAACGCGCGACAGGCTGTTGACGTCAGCGATGAACGTCCAGATGTGGAAATCGCCATCGTCCTGATACTGAGTGTATTGATGTTCGACGCCGAAGTTGATACTGCCCGGGTTATAGGGGAAACGCTGGGGCAACCAAATGGTCGGCGGCGTCAGATCGTTGTTTAAATTTGCCGCAACGATCGGATCGACGTGTTCGAACGCTTCATTACAACCAATGGTTCCTTTGATTTCCAGGTCCAACGGCGTGCCATAGTACACGTTACCCGAGTCCAGTGAGCCCAGGAAGTAGTGCCAGCCACGATCGACAGCCGTTGTCGAGCCGTCCGGGTGCATGATCTTCTGGAAATTCGGCACGTTGCCGGTGACCTGCTGCGCCGTCAGCACGCGGTTGAGCGTTTCGGTGAACAACGCCATTTCGCGAGCCTTTTCATGCCAGCCATTGGCCGGATCGTGCTGGCCGTTGACGTCCAGCAACGGGTAGTTCCAGTTGATAAACGAAGGCGAACCAAAATCGCCATCCGCATAGGCCCAACCACCGTCTTCGACGTGAATCGTCGTGGAAATGTTAGCTGCGTAGTCGTCCAGGTATTGCTCGATCGTGGTGACTTCGCCACCGCGACTCACAGCATCGCCTGCAAGACCGGGGACGCATTCGCCATAGTAGCTGAAACCGCCACCGAAAGCGTTGTCGCCGTCGTGGGCCATCAACGTCAGCGACGGCAGGCTGGGATTGTTCTTGGCGTTCAAACCATCGATGAAGTTTGCATTAATACACGCATATCCATCGCGCCATCCCTGAGACTGGTCGGCAGGAACCACGATAATCTGGTCCACGGCGCCTGTTTCGGGATCAACGTACTTGGCATAAGCCGGTTGATAGGAAAGCGGGTTCGCGTTTGTCGGCGAACAACCACGGTCAATCGACACGCGGATGAAATCAACGCCATTCGGGTTGATCTGATCGGCGAGGTTGGGGGGCTGGCAATTGATGCCGCCCGATCCAAATTGAACCGGGAAGTCCGGACAGGCGCGTGCAATATGCTCGCCTGAAACAATCGACCAATCGATTCCCAGATCCACCAGGGTCGGAATCAGACGTTCGGAGAAACACATTTCCGTCGGAAACAAGCCGTTGGAATTGTAGCTTCCACCAAAAACTTCCTTCATTTTTTCCTGCTGGAGCTTCAGCTCCATATATACCGTTTCCGGATTATGCAGACCGATCAACGAGTGATGGTACGTGAAGTTCACGATGTCCATCTTCGTCTTGCCATCGGTCGTCGTCCAACCATGGGCCTCGTTCATGGAACCGGCCCATCCGCTGCCGTATCCAAGTTGACCAGCCTGGCCCAGGCTGTTGACGTTTTCCATTAATGCGCCGGAGTAGCTGATTGCCACCCCGCCATTGGCATGCCCGCCAATCGAGCCGACAGCGTCGCGCGTGCGATACTGATATGCCGCTACGCGGTCGTCTTTGCCAAAGATTTCACGCAAATTATTTTCGGGACTAGATGACCCTCCATCCTTTTGCTGGATCGACTCCCAAGCATACTCGTAGCGATCCGTACCGCCTGCACGCAGCTGATCGTTCCAATAAATCGGCTGGTGCATGTGCCAAAGCCAGGAGACCTTGGGGTTATTGTTGGCCGATCCCTTGGGCGTCACGACCGGTGCCGCCTGGGGGATGACAGACTCGGCGGTGCTCTGCAACACTGACCGGTCCACGCTCTCGCTCAACCGGGCTAAATCCGCTTCCGTGTCGCGATTGGCAACGAGCGCACCCGAAGGGGCTACACTCGCCTTGCTGACCTGTGCCACTGCGCACAGGGGAGCCAGCAACATGACCAGCATCGCCCCAATCATAAGGCGTGTACTGCCCCTGGACGGTGCGGCTCCGGGTTGATATCGTGACTCTCTTGATTGATGAATCATTAAAGGTCCTCCGAACCATCATGTATGAAGGCGTCGCTCATACGTTCGTTTGAGTGCAAGAATGTACGGCAGCTTGCGCTGACCGCAGTTATGTAAGATGCGAACGGGAGGAAACAGGCGGAAAATGCGATACTCCAAATTCCCAGGAGCAGACTTCGCGGGGTTACCCGGCACTCAAGAATGGCGAAAACTTGAGGAAGCCAGGAGGATCAAGCGTCTAAAGCCCGTCAACTTGCAAGGATAAATAATTATCCACCGATTCGCACGGTCCAAACACCCGTGTTTTTCTTTTATAAAGACCCTGTTACCACTCACAAGCACAGGTCCGGTACAATCGAAGGATGTTTTTGTGAAAAAATCAAGGTTTTTTACCAGGAACGGTAGATGCAACAGCCATTTGCAAATGCAACCGAAATTGCAAAAAAGAAGGCGATTTGGCAGCTTTTCCCGTTTCGGATTTTTTATAAAATTTCCGGAGCAAAATCTATCAATCGCTTTATATTCAAGGGTGATATTTCCTACCCCTACCGGTAGTTCCACACCCTACCTCTCTCTACAAATACACGCTTTCCAAGGCGCCATAAATATTCCGACACCCCCATAAATAGTGGGGAATATTCACCCCTACCCCCCGTTTTGATTATTTTGAAAAAAATGCCTCGCATAAACTCGATTCTGGAGTTTTATTACAAAAATCAACCAAACCGGGTTTTTTATAACTTTTCCTTTTACAAAGGCGATTCATTCGTTCTATTAGTTGCCTGCGAACACGGAAACGGCAGACAAAAATGGCGAAAAAACTGCCGATTTCAGCCGAAGGACCGATATACATAGGATTTGTGAAACATGAAAGTGGCCGGATAGAAGAGGGGAGGATTCCCTCCTGTCGTCCTCATTTTTCCTGAGTGGCGGCTTACATGAACCTCACAATGCTTGTATGGAGCGGGACGATTGGGTTGAGATCCAGTTTTCAATCTCTCATAGAATACTGGAGAATTAACCTTGAAGAAGAAAGCATTCATCAACTGGCTGCTGTCGTGTGGCTTGGCCGTGATGGCTGCGACGGGTTATAGTCAGGACTTCTCATTCGGCGCCACGCCGATTGCCGGCTCCAATGGCCAGAATATCAACGTACCGATATTTTTGGAGAATTCCCCCGTCCCTGTCTCAGCAGTCAATTTCACGGTGCGCATTTCAGCTAGTGATGCAACCAAGCTGGACCTGGCTTCGGCCACCAGCACGTCGTCTCTGACGGGAAGCGGATTTTCCTATCAGTATAATGATCTCGTGCGAACCGGCGTCGCCAGTGGAACCATTCAGGGCAATGTCGTTGAACTTCGCGGCGTTCTGGTCGGTGAGTCACCTTTCACCCCCATCCCCGCGTCCTCTTCGACGCAAGTCGCCAACCTCTCTATTCCTGTAATCAGCGGCGATTCCACCACTGTCATGCTCGAACTCGTCTCGGAGATCGATGCTGATCTTGGATTGCTGGGCGCCTCCGACGATTCGGGAACCTCACTCGTTCCCGCTTCCGAAACGCGTCCGGGCGGCGACACCAAACAAATCGTCCTCAATAATACGGGCGATGATTCTTACGAACCCAACGACGATATTTTTGCCACTCTGGCCGCGACGGCGGTGCCGAACGATCAGGATGTGACGGGGCTGGTGCTCGAGGACGAGGACTGGTATCGCGTGGATA
>CAZOKZ010000049.1:0-33810 GCA_964580585.1 uncultured Candidatus Sumerlaeota bacterium
GCCATCAGGGAATCGCCGAGAAAATCCGAACGCGATTTGATGATGCCGGACTTCAGCTCGAAGGCTTCGATAGCATCGAACAATTCTTTGTAGGTGCCAAAGCGGTCGCGCGCGTCTTTGGCCATCATTTTCAGGATAATCTCTGAGAATCCCGCAGGCAGGGACGGGTTGACGGTGCTGGGATTCGGCACGGGCGAGGAAATATGCATGCGCGCGGTTTCGTACGCGCTTTTTCCACGGAAAGGCGGTTGTCCCGTGGCGAGATGAAAAAATGTCGCCCCGAGCGAATACATGTCCGAGCGGAAATTTACCGCGTCGCCGCTGGCTTGTTCCGGGGCGATATACAACGGGGTGCCAACGACGGATTCGCTTTTGAAATCGCCGTCTTCGGCAACCTTTTCCGCTAAACCGAAGTCCACGATTTTCACGTCGCCTTCGTCGGTGATCAGCAAATTACCCGGCTTGATGTCGCGATGGATGACACCTGCCTGATGTGCGCGGCTCAGGCCTCGAATACACTGCTTCATCAGGTTGGTGCACACTTCGAGGGGGACGGTGTCTTCGTCCTTGATCAAATCTTTGAAGGTGTGCCCGGCGACTTTCTCCATCGTGAAGAAATGCAGTCCACCGGCTTCGCCCACGTCATAAACCTGGACGATGTTGGTGTGGGTGAATGTGCCGAGCGTGCGCGCTTCGTTATAGAAACGTTCGATGAAACTTTCGTCGTTGGCTAAATGCGTTGGTAATGTTTTGAGGGCAACTCTGCGATCGAGTGAAATCTGGGTTGCCTCATAAACGTCGCCCATGCCGCCAGCACCGATTTTGCCTTCCACGCGATAGCCGCCGAGATTGACGCCGATCAGTTCTTCTTTTTCGCCGCGCGTGACGCGTTCAATTTTCTGCAGATCTTCGGCGCTCATCTGGCGCGCTTTGGAAATTTGCGAGGCAGTCAGCGACTTGCTCGACATCGACGAGGACTGCGATTTCGACGTCGTGGCCGGAGGAGTGGACTCTTTCGGAGCCTCCTGGCCGGGAAAGTATAGCGCGGGCACCGTGGAACTCGGTTCGTCTTCCTCTAAATCGTTGTCGGCAATGTTCTGCAACGTGTTTGCTTCAGAGGGGTCCAGGTACTCGGTCTCTGCGTGTGCGTCGGGGGGATTGGCATTTTCGATTTCTTCCGGCGACATCATCACCGTTTCGAGGCCCATCTGAGGATCGACCATGGTGTCCATCTGGTCGTTCATCATGACGGTCTGCTGCAATTCGCCAAGAGCTGCTTGCTCATCGATCAGATAAGGATCGTCGGGCATCGAATCGACGATTTCAAAATACACTTCGTCGTCGATCAAATAATGACCATAGAGAACGTCTTCGAGTTTTTCTTCCACAAACTCGGGGGCAGTGCCATCGGTGATGTCCTGCAATTGTTCGAGCGTCAAATAGCCTCGTTGCAGGACTGTTTCCCAAACGCGCCGGTTGTGGTTTCCAAGAGACGACGACATGAGTACGCGGTTATCTTTCGTCAGCCGGAAGTAGGATATGCGTTCTTAACTCGTCTTTTCTATCGTGATGGGGGGTACAAGGCGCAAGCTCTTCTTCACACCAAACCATCACCTATTGAAAGTGGCTCATCGTTTGATCGAGGCCAAGGATAAAAGTCACCGATTTGAGGGGAAACCCCGTGGACTGTTTGGTAACGGACGATTCAGGTTTTCACTCGGGAGTTCCGTATCCTTGGGGATGCGACCGGTGCCACCTCCATGCGTCTTCAACAATAGCGCGCAGATCGCCCTTCTGCGGTATCCATCTCAGCACGCGACGGGCAAGGGCGCTCGAAGCGACCAACATTGCGGGATCGCCAGCGCGGCGCGGCGATTCGATAGCGGGAATCGGATGCCCAGTCACCTCACGGCATGTATCGATGACCTGGCGCACGCTGTGGCCTTCGCCATTACCCAGGTTGCATTTTAACGATTCCCCACCAGAAGCCAGGTAATCCAACGCGTTCAAATGCGCCGAAGCCAGATCCTCGACGTGCACGTAATCGCGCACGCATGTGCCGTCGGGTGTTGAGTAATCGTTTCCAAAAATGTGGATAGATTCGCGCTGGCCGAGGGCCACTTGCAGCACGAGCGGAATCAGGTGCGATTCGGGGGTGTGGTCTTCGCCGCGTTGTTGGGTGGCGCCCGCCGCGTTGAAATACCTCAGGCAAACACCGCGCAGACCATGTGCCGTGCCAAACGCATCGATCGTTTGCTCGATGAACCGCTTGGTCATCCCGTACGGGTTGATGGGAGTGGTGGGGTGATCTTCGGTCAGAGGCGTTTCGAGCGGTTCGCCATAGACCGCGGCGGTGGAGGAAAATGCCAGCTTGTTTACTCCGGCATTTTTCATGGCGGTGAACAACGAGATCGACCCGCCAACGTTATTTTCGATGTATTTTCCGGGATTTTTAACCGATTCGCCCACCAGAGAATAGGCGGCAAAGTGAACGACGGCTTCGATTTGGTGAGTGCGGAGCAAATGTTCGATTTTTGACGTATCGTGCAATCCGCACTCGGCAAAAACAGCTTCGGAAAACACCGCTTCTCGATGCCCAGTGGTCAGATTATCCACCACCACCACGCGGTCGCCTCGCGCAAGAAGCGCCTCGACCGTGGCGCTTCCGATATAGCCTGCTCCGCCTGTTACCAAAACATTCATACAGTGATCTGCCTTTGGAAACGACTGGTAAATACTCGGGGGCAATTTGCGCGACAAACGCAAAGAGACGCAAGGCTCGCTTGCGTCCCTTTTTGGGTTAGGGCAATTGTTTCTCATGAGTCCTCGACCCAACCTGTTGATGGTCAGTTATTTTTATCCTCCTGCGGCCACGGGAGTGCGCCGGGTGTTGTCGTTGGTTCGGCATTTGCCGGAAAACGGGTGGTATCCGGTGGTTTTGGCCTGCAAGCCGGTTCGCGGGGCGGGTTTCGATCCCGAACCGCTACTGGACGAGCGTGTTCGTGCCGCGCCTGTGGTACGGGCTGGATCGATGGACCCTTATCGGTTGATGCAAATTTTGCGACCCGAGCAACATCTGGGTGGAGCTGCGACCCCCTCGGCTGCATTGGGCAATAAATCCGGACGGACCGAGCGGCGCGTGATGGATTTCCTGCGCCGTCATGTTTTTTTGCCCGACGACCGCCGCGGTTGGATTCCGTTTGCGATTGCACGAGGTGTGCGGTTGGTGCGGCGGCATCAGGTGCGGGTCATTTATTCCAGCAATTACCCACAGAGCGCTCATGTTGTAGCGGCGGGGATTCGGTTGCTGACCGGCGTGCCGTGGTTGGCGGATTTCCGCGACGGCTGGACCCAGAACCCGGTTTTTTATCGCCCCGGAAATCTATTGATTCGATTCGGTCAACGCGTGCTCGAACGTTATGTTGCACGCCACGCCGAGCAAATTGTGACCGTTTCGCCACCGATTACCCGGCATTTAAGTCACTTTCGCCAAAGTTGTTCAAATCCAGTAATAACAATATTCAACGGATTCGATCCGGAAGAGTTCGAGTTGGCTTCGACGATGGGAGAAACCGGTGAGCCGCTCAATCCGGGGTGCTTGACAATTTTATGCGCCGGTTCGTTTTTTGGGCGAAGACGTCCAGACGTCTTTTTGGCAGCGGTCAGTCGATTGTTGCGTGCGCGACCCGTTTGGCGAGACCGCTTGCGGGTGCGGTTTCGGAGTGTTTTTTCTCCGCGTGAAAATCGACTGGTCGAACGGCTCAATCTGAAGGAGGTGGTCGAAGTATTGCCACCAATTCCGTTTCACGAATGCCTGCGCGAGCAGCAACGCGCGGACGCTTGTTTGTTGATCTTGGAACGGGGGCCAGGAAGCGATATTATGGTCAGTCAGAAGATTTTCGAGTACTTGGCTTCTGGTCGTCCAGTGTTTGCCGATGTGCCCGAAGGCGCGGCGGCGGAGTTACTGGCGATGACCGGTGGAGCAAGTGTTGGGATGGATGAATCGCCGGGCGCGATGGCGCGGCGGTTGCACCGTTTCCTGGGCCAGGTGGCGAATGGGACGGCTCCAAAGTCCAATAAACGGCGTCTAAATCGTTTCGAGCGAGCGATTCAGGCACGCGAGATCGCGAAATTACTGGATCGTATTGCCTTGGAGGCGAAAGAGTAATCTAAATCGGGGCTTTAGCAGAAATTACGATTTGCATCCTTGAATCCCCAAGGCGTAATGTTAAATCTGCACATTGGGAAGACGCGCCTTGAAAACGATGAGTGAGGTGGATTTATGGCTCGCCAAGAAGAATCGAAAACCAAGGATGTCCGCAAGGATATGGAGCTGCTGATTCGTTTGGAAGCGGCTACCAGCGCGGCAAGAGGGCCGCGTTATTCGGGCGGAACGGTTCCGCGAGGCGAGCATGCGACCAAGCCCGGCGGCCATCGGCCTACGCAACCCGGCGGTCCGAATCTTCATGGCGAGCATGCCACGAAACCCGGTTCCCATGTTCCGCCTAAATCAGGCAAGCCTGGTGCTCCGGAAGATGAATTGGCGACCTGGATTTCCTCACATAAACCAATGGGCGGGGCGGCTATTGGCGACGATCAGGCGTTGGAACTTGAATTACCGACCGAGATGGAAATGGTCCGTCAACTGACCGAAAAGGTCGGTTTGTCCTATGCGAATATTTCTGATTTTGAACTGGATACACGAGAGGCGGAATCGGTTCGTGGATACATTCCGGGGGCTCTTTGTCGTGATCGCCGAATAATTCCGCTCCTGGAAGAACGTCCCGAGGGCGCTCGCCCCATTCTGACCATCGCGATCAGCGACCCGCTCGACATTACGATCATCGACGATTTGCGTCTGTTGCTTCCCGAGCACGATATCGAAGCCGTTGTGATCAATGAATCGGATATTATCGACGCGATCGATCGATTCTACGGTCTGGGTGAGGAATCCATGGACTCGATGATCGAGGCCCTGGATCAGGAAGTCGGCAAGGATGAGGTGAGCGATCCTACTCAGCGCGGTATCGAGATCGATCCGGAGTCGTTGGCGAACGATCCCCCGGTTATCAAGCTTGTCAACATGCTGCTGATGTTGGCGATCCAGGACCGCGCGTCCGACTTGCACATCGAGCCGTTTCAAGGCGTTTTGCGCATCCGGTATCGTGTGGACGGTGTGCTGCGTGAAATTCCCGCGCCGCCGAAAAGCCTTCAGCCCGGCTTGATCAGCCGTCTGAAGGTTATGTCGAACATGAATATTTCCGAAACGCGCGTGCCCCAGGACGGTCGTATCCGGCTTTCGATTTCAGGTAAGGAAATCGACCTTCGTGTCGCCTCTGTGCCAACGGTCCACGGTGAATCGATCGTGATGCGTGTGCTCGACAAGAGCACGATGATGATCGGTATTCGCCAGTTGGGTTTCCAGAAAGAAGTACTCGACACGTTATTGGACGAAGCGCGCAAACCGAACGGTATCGTGTTGGTGACCGGGCCAACAGGTTGCGGAAAAACGACGACGCTCTATTCGGTGATCAGTGAAATTTTCGATTCCGGTTTGAAATTCATTACCACCGAAGATCCGGTGGAATATGAGTTGCCCGGCATTGTTCAGGTGAACATTAACGCGAAGGTCAAGCTGACGTTTGCCGCGTGTTTGCGTAGTATTCTGCGTCAGGACCCCGACGTTATTCTGGTCGGGGAAATTCGCGACGTGGAAACGGCTTCTATCGCGATTCAGGCCGCGCTCACGGGCCACATGGTGACCTCGACGCTGCATACGAACTCGGCTGCGGCCACCGTGACGCGTCTGGTCGATATGGGCATCGAGCCGTTCCTGCTCACTTCGACGTTGCGTTGCGTGGTGGGGCAACGTCTGATTCGTACCATCTGCCCATCTTGCAAGGAACCCTACATTCCAACGGACGACGAGTTGGAAGAGTTTGCCGTCTTGCGCGAAGAAGTCGAAGATATCACCTTCTTCAAAGGACGTGGCTGTGACGATTGCCACTTTACCGGGTATAAAGGTCGTTTGGGAATTTTCGAGGTGATGAAGGCCACGGAGGAACTTTGCGAGTTGATCCTCCAGAAAGCGCCGACGGACGATGTTCACGCGCTTGCCGTGCACCAGGGAATGCAGACGATGCGCAGCGATGGTTGGCTGAAGGTTTGTCTGGGAGCGACGACCTTCGAGGAAGTAGCCCGCCAGACGCCGCGTGAAACGGAAGAAACCGCTGCGGCGGAAATGGCTTCGGCCAAACGTTCGCTCGAAAAGATCGATGCGGTACGTCGCCAGCGCGAAGAAGAGGACAACAGAGGATTCGATTTGGACGACGGAAGCGAAGAGTTTGGCGTTCCACAAATCGAAGAATAAGGTGCTTTTTGGGGGAGCACCGAACTTTATGTGAAAGTTGCGATTGGGCATCGTTTGGGGTGTGGCCGCTTTATGCGGACAAACGAGTAACTGACGAGGTTTACCGATGGCAGAGTTGGCAGCGAGTGCGAAGAAACTCGGGGATATCCTTCTGAAGGAAGGATTAATCAATGAGGACCAGTTCGCTCAGGGCTTCAAGGAATACGAGGCTGGCGAGCGACCGCTGTCGCGTGTTTTAATTGAAATGGGTGCGATTAACGAAGGCACCAAAATCGGCATTTTACACAAGAAGATGGGGTGCGACCTCATCAGCTTGAAAAACGCCGCTCCGCGACCAGATGTGGTGGGGATGGTACCGCGTTCTTTCTGTGAAAAGCATAATGTGATTCCCTTGCGAGTCGAAGATTCCAAGTTGGTGGTTGCAATGGACGATCCGACGGATGCTCGTACGGTTCGTTTGATGGAAGAAGCCACCAGCATGACGGTGAAACCGTATCTGGCGCGGTTGTCGGAAATTCGAGAAGCCATCGAGAATCTGCCGAAAACGGCGGGAGCCGGGCCTCGAAAAGCCAGCCAATTACGCAAAACTTTGGCAGTGATCTCCCTGCTGACAATTTGCCTGGTGCCGATTGCAGTGTTTCTCGGGCTGCTGCTCTATCATCCACCGTTTCAGAAAGCCTATAAAGAGTTGCAACTGGAGCCTTTCGAGCAGGGGTTGATCTTCTTGTTGGGCTGGAGCCTGTGGGCGATTATCGCTTATTGGATCAATGACGTGATTTTCAGCGTGAAGGAAGAGACCGCCTGATTGAGTAACGATTTGGGGATTCCAATGCGTCGGATGATCGCCTGCGTTCGTCAAAGCGTTTTGGCTGCCCTGTTGATGGCGGTCGTGCTCTTTCAGGCGTCGTGCGCGATCTTCAAAACCCGCTCTGAAGTACCCGCCAATCAAGCCAAGGTGCTTTTGCAGTACGAATGGACTTCGCAGGATACACACGCCAAGGAATCGTTATTTTCAATCTATCGTGGCAGTGCGCGCACGGGTCCATTCAAGCAGGTAAACGAAAAGCCGGTTGCGTTGTCGGGCCATCGCGAGGGAGAAATCGTCACCGTCTTCAAGGACGTTGATGTTCGGTTGGGCGAAGAGTACTTCTACTATATGGAGCGACTCGACCCTTCCGGCGCCGCAGTGAAAATAGCTCCGGTGGCACAGGTAAAGGCGGTTTTGCCCCTTCAGCCGACCGACTACGCGGATTATTATCGGATGACGGAGCGACGGGAAAAGGCTCTGCGTCCGGTAAAAGTGGATAAACCGAAAGAAAAGAAAGCTAAAAAGCCGTCAAAAGCTACAAGCACCCCAACGTCCCGGCCACAATCCCGGTCGAATGAATGAAAGATCCGGAGATGACGAACGTGATGACTCGAATGACCAAATCTCTAGCAGCCCTGATTGTGGGTGGACTGTTGCTGGCGCCCGCGAGCGGTTACGCACAGCAGGAAAACCTGAGCCGCCAGGAGCGCTTGCGCCAACATGAAGAGCGCGTGAAGCAGATTATCGAGGAACGCAAGGCCCGCCGTCGCGAGATGGTTCAAAAAAGTGAAGACGAAATCCGTCAGGAATATCAGGAAGAGGGAGGCGCCGAAGCAACAGAGACGGCAGCACCGGAAGCCACGCCTGCTCCTTACGGAACGGTGATTTTGTACATTGGGTTTCATACGTCCGATACAGAAGAAATGACGCTGGATACGGTTTTGAACAAAGGACAGAGATTCGTTTCCGAAGTCCGGTTGCAAAACGAGGCTTCGACCGGGTTCGACCGGCTGCGCATTGCGTTGAAATACGACAAGCGATTCCTGCGTCCGCTGAAGGTGATCGACGACGAGGTGCGTCCGTATGTGAAACGCACGCCGAAGTTTGAGCGCCTCGGTCGTGAAAGCATGCTGGTTTACGATGCGGAATTGGAATCGCCTCGCTATAACAAAGACCTCGCGGTGTTGAAAATTGTCTGGGAAGCATTGCTGCCGACCGAATACACCGGGTTGGGTTTTGAATTCGCTTCAGGCGACACAGAATTAGGTTATCATACGGCCGTCTATCAGGATGGGAACAACATCCTGGGCCAGGAAGAAGACCCTTTTGACGGTGTGCTGGGTGGCTCGATCATGATCATGCGTCCCCGCCCGTCGGATCTTACCAAGCCCGTGTTGCTTCAGGGGAAAAAAGAAGAGCTGATCACGGAATACATGAATGGCGTGGGAGAACAGCCGCCGGTGGGAATGCAGTTGGCGGGTCCCGCTTATGCACCGGCTGTCGGGCAGGAATTCGATGTGGACGTGATGTTGAATAATCCGGGCGGGGCAGTAGTCGATGCCTTGAAATTCCGTCTCGCGTTCGATCCCGAGGTGTTGGAAGTCGTGGATAACGACAAGGGTAATTGGATCAAGCGTGGGATCAATACGCACGATGGGCCGTTTCGCCGCGATTATCCGTGGGACTTTCACAAGCGAAACGAAGCGGACAATGTTCGTGGTCGGGTGAATTATTCGATGGCTTTGGGCGAAGCGCAGGCGTTGCCTTCTGGCGCTTTTACTCGTGTGCGGTTCCGCGCGTTGAGTCCTACGGCGGGCACCTCGATCGAGATTGTTCCGTCGCAACGCGGGTTGGGTCAATTGACCTCGGTTCAGTGTTTTGGGTTTGATTTAATTCCGGAAGAAGGCGGTTTGGCTAATGGAATAATCGAGCTCCCCGTGCTGCCCGAAGGCGAAGGCGAAGCCGTCCTGGCGAAAGGGAATCGCGTGGTACAGGAACCCGAATACGTGCCGCCGTATGTTTACGACTGGCAACTGTCGCCTTCGATGGATTCTTCGTCCTCGAACGAGACCGTTTCACAGTGATGAGATTGTAAGCGTTCGGTACAAAAAGTCTTGAGAAGAATCCCGGCGAGAGACTCGCTGGGATTTTTTTTATTCAAAATCTCCCACCTGATTTTGTAGAGTATTGATTTGACTGGGCTTGAATATGTCGCAGGAAAGAAGAGAGTTTGGCGCGAAACTGGTAGATACAAATGTCAGATATGAATGCAAGTAGCATATGTTGGGAGGATAATAATGAAACCTCAAATACTCATCCACCAAATTAAATCCACCCATCTGACAATTCACCACGCTGGAGATTTCCGCGAGGATCTGTTCCGTGCCGCACGTAAAATCCCCGATTGTTTTCTGTTGGATCTGACGAATGTGGAAACGATCGATTCCATGTGCATTGGGATGATTTTACTCACGGCCAAATTACTGCCTCAACGGTGTCGATTTGCGTTGGTGATTTCGTCCAGCTTGGTGAAAACCGTCTGCGCGATCACTCGCCTGGACAAAATTATACCCATCTACACCAGTGTGGAAGAAGCGCTTGAAGCTTGTCGTTTTGAAGAAGAACCGCAGGTAGAAACGATTAGTTCATGATAGCAGAATATTGGTATATCAGCATTTACCGCCCTTGAGATAGAGCGTTACCTGGGGAGCGGACTCGTCGCTGCTTGTTGTTACATAAGCGGTGTGGTTGAATCCGCTGCTATGGAGATGGAACTTTCCCAGCGCGTCCTGAGATTTCCAGGGTTGGATGCGTGCCATGATCTTCAGCCGGGCGATCATTTTGGTGATTTGATCCTCATCGACGGCTTCCTTGTGTTGGCAGGCGCCGCTGGTATCGAATTCCTCGATCCAGGTGGTGCTGAAGCGCAGTGCTGAGCGTCGGGCCGAGACGGCACGGTCGAGAATTTCATTCAGGTCGCGGATCAGGTTAATGCCTTCGTCATTGGCGAGATCGAACATTCCCGGTGCTGGAGTTGCAAGTTCATAGGCGCCGAAATCTTTGGGAAATTCAATATCGGAACTCCCGTAGGATTTCCCCGGTGTGGGCTTGGTTCCCGAGGTGGGGAGCTGCCAACTGTCATCGACCTCGAAATCGAATTCAATAACATTGATCATGTTGATGTTATCGCGCGAAACCCCTTTGAGGATCTGCGTGTCGGTCAAGGGGGAAGCGCCTGCCTCGACTTTGGCCACTTCGAGCCCTTGACGGGCGCGGAGCACCATCAAGGGTTCGACAAGAGGAGTCGTTACGATGGCGTTCTCGAAGGGCTTGCCCGATTCGAGGGCGCGCAGCAAACGCCGTTTCTGATCCGCAGTCAATTGACCCTGATCAAACAGAATGTTTACGACGGCCAAGGCTTCAGCGTCTGGCTCTGTGGACATGGGGGCTTCCTGATCATTTATATCGTAAGATATTTGTGTCGGATGTTCTGTGAATCCTCAAGTGATAAAGGGAGATTGGGATGTAAAAATAAACGGAAACGAAAGGTCGATATTTCCACCTCGGGGGAAGCATTTTTTCTATAGCGTTGAAATAATTCAGGTTAGCCTTGAAAGGCTTTGGCGAGCCGTTGCTGAGCGGAACGAAGAAGAAAAATCGCCAATCCGATTGTCACGAGTCGGTTGATTACCAGGTTGCTGGTTTTTGAGACGTGGACCTGGAAAGCGCCTCCTCCGGCAATGGAGCCCTGTGGGGCGGCAATCGGGTTGAGGAACATGTTGAAGTGGCTCGGCGTGTTGCCAAGCAGAAGGTAAAGTGCGACGATGAGCGCGGTACCGAGAAGCCCGCCCGCCCAGACTTGGGGCAGGATGGTATTCGTCCACGCGAGAACGGATATGATAAAAAACGAAGTGCTGAGCAGGTAAATCAGGGTTAAAAGGATGGGGAGTTGACCGCCGAGAAACCAGCTTGCCAGTAAGATGGATGGGACGATGAGAAGAGAAAGACCAAGTAGAAGAACACTGGTCTTGTAACGAATGAGCGCTTTGCGTGAACCGCGTGCCAGCCAAAGGAGTTCCAGGGTGCCCTGGCGTTGTTCTGCGGCGTAGATTGGTGCGGCAGCGAGCAACGTCACGAGTGCGAACAGGTGGAGAAAAAACGTGTAGGCTTCGATTCCCGCTGTGATTTCCCGCAGAAAAAACCATCCGCCTGTCAAAAAAACGACGGCGAGCGCGATGGCGAGTTTGAAGCCGAGTAGTTGGCGCAAACCACGCAAACCCATTCGCCAGGTATCGCGCCGGAAATCGTCTTGTTGAAAGAGGGCAAGCCGTTGCCCGAACCGCCGGAGAGCGGTGCCGGTGCGAGTTGGCGCGCTGGCGGGAAGTTCGGTCATGTGGGTTGTCCAGTTTCTGCAGGTTTTTCCGAGTTGATCAAGTTGATGTAAGCATCTTCGAGAGTTGGCGTCACGCCCTTTGCATTTTCGGCGGGGGAGTCGGGCGAAACGACGCGAATCCGAATGTGCGTGCCGTGATTTTTCATGGAAACCAGTCGGCGGGAAGCCTCCCATTCGGGTATTTTGTCTTCGGAAACATCGGCTTCCCAAACACAGTTGTCGGCGGAACGAACAAGAGTAACTGGAGTGCCATCATAGAGCGCTCGTCCATCGTGGATGACGGCCATGCGACTGGCGCATTGTTCCACGTCGGCAACGATATGGGTTGAAAGAATGACGATTCGGTCGGTGGACATTTCGGCGAGCAGATTACGAAAGAAAATTCGTTCCTGGGGATCAAGTCCGCTGGTGGGTTCGTCGAGCAGAACGAGATCGGGTTCGCACAAAAAAGCTCCGGCGATGGCGAGGCGTTGTTTCATCCCGCGCGAGTAAGATTGGGCGGTGCGATGGGCGGCATCGGCGAGGTGAACCGTTTCGAGGAGCGATAGGATGCGTTTTTTGAGCCCATGCGGACGATATGCTGTCAGGAACGCGCGTTGTTGGAGGTACTCGTATCCGGTCAGGTGGGGGATGTAGTCGAAAGTTTGGGGCATAACGTCAAGTTTTTTTCGCCAGGCAGAAGGATTGCGGCGAAGGTCCATTTGATCGAGGGCGATAGAACCTGCCTCGAAGTCGAGTAGCCCGGAGAGGATGTTTAATAGCGTCGATTTCCCTGCGCCGTTGGGGCCTAACAAGCCAAAGACCCCCGGGCCGATGCCGAGGGTCAAATGGTCGAGCGCCTTGAAGCAAGGCGGGTAGATTTTGGTTAGGTCGCGAATTTCCAGCGCAGACATGTGCTGCCTCTTACGATACCGTCGCCAAACAATCAAGCATTCGCGCAAATAGGACGTGAAAGCAGCGGCGAGAAATATATTTTAGCTACAGAGAACCCAGAGGAGAAAGATTTTGAAATCTTCTTGAGTCGGTAAGATTAAACTAAACAGAAGGATTCTCAGTGTTCTCTGTGGCAAAGAAATCGGGATTTCGCGCGCTTAGAATAAATCTTAGACCGCGCGTTCCGCGTCGCGGCTTGGGGCGCGTTCTTCGGGACGGCTGAAGCTGGCGGCCAGGCGGCGACGGCGGAAATATTCTTTCAGGCTGTCTTCCCAGTTGGGCAACAGATCCAAGCCGAGTTGTTTGAAGCGAGTGTTTTGCATGACGGAAAACACGGGACGCGCGGCAAGGCTGCGGAATTGATCGCTGGGAATAGGGCGAACAACAACGTCATTTTTTCCCGCCAGTTCAAAGATTTTGCAGGCAAAATCATACCAGGTGCACATGCCTTCGCCGGTGACGTGGAAGGTGCCATAGGATTGGACGTCGAGCAAGGTGACCAGTGCAGGGGCGAGGTCGAATGTGAACGTCGGGCGGCCCGTCTGATCGTTGACCACGGAAAGTTGATTGCGTGTTTCGGCGATTCGCAACATCGTTTCGATGAAGTTGCGATTGTAAATGCCGCCGAGGCCGTTCAGCCACGAGGTGCGAACGATTTTGTGCCGGTCGCTGAATGTGCGCAGGTAATTTTCCCCACGCAGTTTCGATTCGCCATACACGTTGATCGGTGTGGTTGGATCGGATTCCACATAGGGGGCGCCTTTGCGGCCGTTGAAAACGTAATCGGTGGAAATATAGATGATTTCCGCACCGAAAATGGAGGCGAAAAAGCCGAGGTTTTTTGTCCCTTCGGCGTTTACCATGAACGCAGTCAGAGGATCTTTTTCGGCCGTATCGACTTGGGTGAACGCCGCGCAGTGAATTACGTGGGTGGGGCGTTCTTTTTCAAACACGCGCTTGACCGATGCGAGGTCGGTGATATCGAGCGTGTCGATTGTCCCTTCGATGATCAGGGTATTGGGATGGCGGCGTAAGTTGCGGACCACTTCGCTGCCGAGCATTCCGTCTGAGCCGGTTACCAGTACTTTTTTCACGCCGAATTCCTTCATGATTATATGGACTCACCGAGAGCAGCGGATTTTGAGGTACGCCATCAAGACAAATCATCGCGCAATTAGCGGAAAATGGCAACCCTTGTTTTTAAACCAGCGTATCGGTGGGTAATTTACTCCTCTTTGCCTGCAGGGGTGGACAGTTTGTTGTCCACGAAAAGTTGTTTGACCGCGAGGCGAGCCGCTTCATTTTCGGCCATTTTTTTCCGAGGCCCCCTGCCGCGCGCAACGCGATTATTGGCAATCCAGACTTCGACGACGAATTCTTTCTGGTGGTCGGGACCGCTTTCGTCGATCAGGTTGTACCGCGGAATCTGCTGGTATTTTTGCTGAGTCCACTCTTGAAGCTGGGATTTGTAATCCACGAGAACGCGGCCTCGGGCCATTTTCTCGGCGGGAATGATGAGATTGCGGCGCAGCGGTTCGCCTAAAATGTCGTATGAAAAGAGCAAATGAAGAGCGCCACAGACGGCTTCGAGCGCCGATCCCAGAGTGGAAGCACGCTGGCGTCCACCAGAGGCTTCTTCGCCGATACCGAGGAGCAAGAGAGGCGCCAATCCGAGATCGATGGCCAGCTTGCCGAGTATTTTTCGGCTGACCATGGCGGCGCGCATTTTCGACAGAGCGCCTTCGGATTCGTCGGGATGGGTTTCGTACAGGTAATCGGTGGCGGCGAGCCCGATGACGGCATCACCGAGAAATTCCAGGCGCTCGTTATCGATCTCGACGTTGTTTTCCACGCGCCAGGATCGATGGGTGAGCGCTTGATTGATCAGGTCGTAAGAGGGAGGACCCGGGAGACCAAAGCGGCGCACCCACTCGGCCAACCCGGATCGTCTGTCTTCGTCCATGACACTAATTCCCTCGCCAGCCAGACTTAGTTGGCGACTTTTTTGAAAACCACCGTCGTGTTGTGTCCGCCGAAACCAAGCGAGTTGGACAGCGCCACGTTGACCGTGCGTTTGCGCGGTTCGTTGGGCGTGTAGTCCAGGTCGCATTCGGGGTCCGGCGTGGTATAGTTGATTGTCGGGGGAACAATGTCGTTTTTAATGGCAAGCGCCATAGCGATGCCTTCGACGCCGCCTGCTGCGCCTAGCAGGTGTCCCGTCATCGACTTGGTCGAGCAGACCGAGATGTTTTTGGCGTGATCGCCAAAGACGGACTTGATGGCTGCCGTTTCGTTTTTGTCGTTCATCGGGGTGCTGGTGCCGTGGGCGTTGATGTGATCGACGCTTTCCGATGCGATTCCACCATCTTCCAGGGCCATGCGCATCGAGCGCGCGGCGCCTTCGCCCTCGGGAGAGGGAGCGGTGATGTGGTGGGCGTCGCCCGTCATGCCGTAGCCGACGACTTCGCAGTAAATATTCGCGCCACGTGCTTTGGCGTGCTCGTATTCTTCGAGCATCAGGATGCCGGCGCCTTCGCCGATGACAAAACCGTCGCGTTCTTTGTCGAAGGGACGGCTGGCCGTTTGCGGCGAATCGTTGCGGCCCGAAAGCGCTCTCATGTTTTCGAAGCCCGCCACGCCCAGGGGCGTGATGGCCGCTTCGGTACCGCCCGCCACACAGGCAATGGCTTGACCGCGTTGGATAATCTTGAACGCGTCGCCAATGGCGTGTGTGCCAGTGGCGCAAGCCGTGACGGGGCAGGTGTTGGGGCCCTTGAGCCCAAGCATGATCGAAACATACCCGGGGGCCATGTTGCTGATCAGGCGGGGGATCAGGAAGGGCGATACGCGACCCGGGCCTTGGTTGGCCAGGATGTCGTATTGTTCTTCCATGACGCACAAGCCGCCAATGCCGGAACCCACAACGACGCCCACCTGGTTGGGGTCGGTGACGTTGAGGTCGAGGCCCGAGTCCTTGAGCGCTTCGCGAGCGGCCACGATGGCGTAGATCACGAAGGGATCGAGTTTGCGGGCTTCTTTGGGGCTGAAGTGTTCGAGCGGATCAAACCCTTTGATCTCGCAGGCGAACTTGGTTTTGTGCCGGGTGCAGTCAAAATTCGTAATAGCAGCCGCGCCGGATTTGCCCTCAAGGAGAGCGTTCCAATAATCCGGCACGTTGTTGCCAACGGGCGTAATGGCGCCCAATCCAGTAACAACTACGCGATGATTTGCCATGATGGATGTCTATTTCCGGGATGGTTGGGGGAGAGAAGAACGGCCCGGGGTGACCGGGCCGGGTTTTGTAGCTTTCTCAGGCGCCGCCCTTTTCGGAGATGTAGTCGATGGCGTCTTTGACGGTGCGGATTTTTTCCGCGTCGTCGTCGGGGATTTCGATGCCGAATTTTTCTTCAAACGCCATAACGAGTTCGACGATGTCGAGGGAGTCGGCACCCAGGTCGTCGATAAAGGACGCTTCTTCGGTTACTTCTTCTTCGTTCACGCCGAGTTGCGTCACGATGCATTCCTTGACTTTATCCTTAATGGATGACATGGATCGTCAAGCCTCCGTCTGGTTCAAGATGATGTTTTCTACTGGTGACTCAAGCGGTCATGGGGAAATTTTCCCCGGTAGGTTTGTGGGTATTAGCGACCCGGCGGAAACGCCTGCAAGCGAAAAGACAGAGATTTTCCGCCTGTACAGAAATGGGACAGGGCCTCCAAGGGGAGGTTGAGGAGCTTAAAGATGCAAAAAGTGCTTGTTTTTACAGGGGTTTTGGCAGATTTTTGTGGTCTGGATTTCATGGGTAAACGGTTCATACCAAAAGAATGAAATCAGGCTGGACAAAACAGAAGGTAATCCTCTAAAGCTTGTAATTATTGCACGGCGAGATCATGTTTCCCGTCGTGTAGGGGATTAGAATGTCGCGGTGCGACGGTTGAAGTCATATGGGGTGATTCATCCGTCGAGGAATTCTTTTGTCCATGGAGAGAGGCAGGGACGTTCGGGAAACACCTTCCAGGTCGATTTGATCGAGGGGAAGATCGCTTTAGAGAAATTGAGGGGTTATGCAATTCATCTGTCTTCAACAATCCGGCAAGCCGGTACACGATTCCGCGGGGAATTTCTGGGTGCAGGCGGCAATGGCGTTGCCGCAGGAAAAATGGAAGACCTTGCACCTGCGGATGAACGGGCTGATGCGCTCGTTTCAGAAAGAGAATTACGATCCAATTGGCAGTACGCTGAACTCGAATGATTTATTGCACCCGCGAAACGCACAAAAACGTTGGACGAAGGCCTTGTGCAAGGGGTTCGAGAAAATCGTCGCGGGTTTGGAACCGACGTTTTTTCTCGTGGTTGTCGATAAACGGACTACCGACAAGCCAGCGCATCCGCGTTGGTTGTTACCGTTGGCGTACAGCTACCTGATGAAACCGATTTGTCAGTATTTGAAGGATCAGGACGATGTCGGGTGTCTGGTAATTCCACCAGGGCGCCAGGACGAGGCCGATGTGATCGCGGAAATTCAGTCGGAAAACTTGTTTGGCTTTCAAAGCAAAACGAGTCCGTTGGTTGCCTCGCCGTTGATTCAATCGCCGCGTGATGCGTGCGGTATCCAGGTGGCGGATTTTGTTGCCACGGTGACGCGTCGTTATCATGAGACGATTTATCCGAAGTTGTATGCCAAGCAGACGCTTTACGGTTACGATGCGCTGGTTAATTCGCATTACCAGGGGTTTGTGAAGCCCAACACGTATCAGTCGCCTTTGGTGGATTCCAAGGGTTTCAAGATTCGTGGCTACATTTACCTTTGGCGTCGCGATAATATGGGTCGTTTGCGCGACGATCAGGCGAGTAGCGCGGAAATCAGCCTGGCGGCGTTTGCGAATATGAGCACCAATAAAGACTAGCGTTCGGGTCGGTGACGTGTGATGGAAAACACCAAGGTTTCTCCTCATGCTTTGTTGAGTGATTGCATCAGACGAAAAAATCTCCAGGAGAGATGAATGGCAATTGTTCGATTAGACGATCTGTTGCAGGAAATGGTAGATAAAGGGTCGTCGGACTTGTTTATCAAGGCTGGCGTTCCTCCGCACGTTCGCGTCGATGGGACAATTCGTCCCATGGATTACGGTGAACTGACGCTCCAGGATGTTCAAGATCTTGCCTATGGCATGATGACCGAGGAGCAAATCGACGCGTTTGAAGTGATACCGGAACTGGACTTGGCCATCGGTGTCAGCGGCGTCGGACGTTTCCGTGTGAATATGTTCCGCCAACGTGGTTCAATTGCGATGGTGTTCCGTCATATCACCAAGCCGAATTTCAACTTCAATGACCTTCACCTGCCGCCCGCGGTCAAATCGCTGGCGGAATCGCATCGCGGTTTGATTCTGGTGACGGGAACAACCGGGTCGGGTAAATCGACCACGCTTGCCGCGATGATTAACTACATCAACGAAAATCGCCGGTGTCACATTGTGACGATCGAGGACCCGATTGAGTTCTTGCACAATGACAAGAAGGCGATTGTCAGTCAGCGCGAAGTGGGCTTTGACACCAAAACGTTCGACGATGCTCTCAAGCGCGTTCTGCGTCAGGCGCCGGACGTGATTCTGATTGGTGAAATGCGCGACCTGGAAACCGTGAAGACGTGCGTGGCGGCGGCGGAAACAGGCCACATGGTGCTTTCGACGCTGCACACGATTAACGCTTCGCAGACCGTTGAACGTATCATCAACTTCTTCCCGGCTTATTTGCATGACCAGATTCGCATGGAACTGGGGCTTGGTTTGCAAGGTATCGTCAGTCAACGTCTCGTTCCGATGAGACGGGGCAGCGGTCGTATTCCCGCTGTTGAGGTGTTGATTGCCACCCCGTTGATCAAGAAGTTGGTCAACGAGGGACGGACGATCGAACTGTTGCCTGCGATCGAGGAAGGCCGCCACTGGGGGATGCAGAGCTTCAACCAGTCGTTGCATAGTCTGATTCGCGAAGGGTTTGTGAATTATCAGGATGCGTTGGAATTCGCCACGAGCCCGGAAGAATTGCGCTTGATGGTGGAAGGTATTACCAGCGGTTCGATGAACAAGGCGGAATAAAGCCTGACTGCAGGTTGATTGTGTGCCCGCGATGTTCCGATGTTCAGGTGTATTCCTGGATGATGTCGGCGTCGCGGGCACTTATTTCGTAGTAGAACTGCGGCAGCGTGTAATAGCTGCGGCGCAGAAGATCGTACACGGAATCTTTTTCGATATTGAATGCCACGGTCATTGCGCTGACCATTTGACGGTTGATGATCGTTCGAATCATTTGTGTGGCGTGAGCGGCGAATTGCCACGCATCGACGTATTCGTTGATTTCAAAGAGTTCGTGCGCTTCGGTTACCAGTTTACGGCATTCTTCGATTTGTGGCATTTGGCGAATGCCAACATGTTTGACGTTCAATGCTTGTTCGACCAGTTCGACTTTTGCCAGTCGGTGTTCTAGTCCCTTAACTTTATACTCAGTGGCCTTGGGAAGACGGTATTGCAACGTGCGGGCAATGTCCTGGGGACGTTGTTGCGAACGCGTGAGCAGGATTTTACCGGTCAGGTCGAGCGAATCGAGTTGAATGCGAATGGCGCCCTTTGCGTCGCGTGCAATGGGAACGGGTTTCACCACGGGGAAATCCATGTGCCACGCTTGCATTTCGGCTTGGGTTTCTGTGCCGATGGTGACCTCGACGCGACTGATTTTGCTGGGGTCGATCCAGAACTCGTCTCCTTGAGCCGATCGCCATAGCATGATGAGGATATCGTCGATGTGGTGTAGCATGCGAGCACGCCAGACGGGGTGTCCTGTTTCCAGATCGCCGCGTACCCATTGTCCTTCCGAGAAGAAATCCTGGAAGACGCTGACTTCCTGAGCCAGACATGCCAGTTCACAGAATCGATCGCGTCCTGTCATCGGCGAGGGACCGCCTAAGAACTCGTAAAAATCCGCCATGATGCCGCGTGAACGAGCGGCAAGTAGTTCAAACGCGCGAATGCGGATTAAATCGGGATCGGGAGGGAGGAAATCCCAGCGGGGCCACTCGGTCAGGGTCGCCAGATAGGGATGCCAATTTTCAGCGATCGGTTCGACTTGGCGCACATAGGGATCGAAGGAATACAAGCCCACCTGGCGCGCGCGGTCGGGAACGCCAACCTGAAACGAATGGCAAAACAAAGGACGCCCGGGGATGCGGGCTTTGGCGCATTCGTTTGGAATAGTGCTCAGGATATCGGCGCCGTTTTCTTCCGCTTGTCGAGGGAATGGTCCACCGATGCCGTGACGGACTGAATGGAAATCGACGGAATCGAGCCAGAGACGAAACGGAAAGCCGGGGCGATACGGAGTCCAGATGGGGTGGAAGAGATCCTGGGTGCGCAGACGATCGCGCTCGCGGCAAAACCAGATGAAGGCGTCTTCGGAATCGTCGAGCGTTCGCAGACAGTAGGAATGCAGGCATCCGCGATGTTTGAAGCACGACCCCAGGTAACCGCTCGGTTCGGGATAGCGTGGATCGGTGCTGACAATGACGAGAAGGCCGTATTTGTCGGCGGCATTGAAGATTGTATTGAGAGTGGACAAATTCCCCGGACTGGCGGGAGGGGTCATCACCGTGGTAAATCCCGCCGTGGCAATGTCCTCGATGGCTTTAACAATTTTATGAGAGGGGGTCAGAAACAAACGCGCTCCGAACGTGAAAAAAGGACGTCCGTCGAGTCGCAAAATCGCACGATCCAAGAGTACGCGGGTACTTGTTTCGGCCATGGTCAGTTATCCCTGGGCGGCCGGTGTTTCGTATCGCCTGTTTCGGTATCGGACGACATTTTGTCGGTAAACAAAATGGCCGATTCCAGTGCCTTGAATGCATCCCGTTTGTTGTAGGCTTGTCTCAATCGCAAGCGTGTTTTCTGGTCGGTGGGTTTGGTTTCCAAGATGCGTTCGCAAACTTGGATACAGGTGTTCATGTCGCCTTTTTGGAAGAGAATATCGGTGGCTTGCATCAATTGTTCGATGGATTCGTCGTGGTTACCCAGTTGATCGAGCACGTCGGCCAGTTTGATGCGAACGTTGGCGTTTTGAGGATTGATGGAAAGTATCTGGCGGTAATTTTTCGCCACCATTTCAAAAGCCGACGCATCGTCTTCCTCGTCCATGCTGTCCATTTCGCTGGCCAGCATTCGAGCGGCAAAACTATCGGTTGTATCTTCCTTGCGTTGCTGGGTTCCTTCGTCGGTTTCATCGTCCCAGGCGCGGGGACGGGGACCCGCAAGCGTTTCGGCGTTTTCCTCGTCTCGGCGCAAGGCGTCGATTGGTTTGGATCGCCGGTGCGTTTCGTGTGGTCGTTCTGTTGGGATATTTTTCAATTCCCGTTTGGTGATCGGTCGCCCGGCACTGCGGTCGGCCTGGGTTTCGGACAAACGATCGCGCGCCTCTAAATTGTCGGGGTCGATCGACATGATTTTGCTGTAGAGGGCGATGCCTTCATCGATACGGTTTGCGGCGATGAGAAGATCTGCGAGCACCAGGTAGTCCTGGCAGAGCTCTTCTTCCTCCGCGCCTGTGGCAAGGTACAGTTCGATATATTTTTGACGCGCGGGAATATTGGCTGGGTCTAGATGGATGATTTTGCCGACGTAATGCAGGGCTTTCTCGTGGTCGTCTTTTGACGCATGATGTTCAGCGTAGGCAATGTAATCGTCGAACAAGTCGCTTTCGACCCCGATGTTCAGGTGGCATGCAAACAAGGCCAGCCATGCTTGTTCGTGGTCGGGATTGACTTCGATGATGGCGCGATATTCGGCTTCGGCAAGATCGTGTAATCCGCGTTCGTTGAAAACTTCCGCCAGGCCCATTTGCATTTCGAGGGCTTTTTCGTGGCGTCCGATTTCTCGCAACAAGGCGATCAGTTCCTGGTGGGTGTTGACGTTTTGCGGATCGATTGCAATGTGCCGTTTAAGAACGTCGGCTTTTTCGTTCAGTTGACCGGATTGTGCGTACAAATTCGCGGCTTTTTCAAGTTCGCGCAATGCCATGCCATTGGCGTTTTGCGCGATGTACACATCGGCCATGGACAGATGGAAAGTCGGTTGTTCCTCGCCGAGGTTTTTCAGGCCGTTGAGGATGTTGAGCGCCTCGCGCGGCTGGTTTTTTTCGATGTACAGATGGGCGATTTTCCCCGCAATGACCAGGGCGCGTTCATTTTCGCCGACGTCCTTTACCAGTGGGAGCAAACGCCGGTGGGTTTCAAGGTCTTCTGGCGCGGCGATCAGAGCGTTTTCCAACACCTTGATCGCTTCTCGAATCGCTCGATGCCCAACATGGATTTCCGCCAGTCGATAATAGTGCGGCAGCAAATCCGTGGGGTTGGTCAGCTTGGAAGATTGCTCGATGTAATGGGCCCGTGTGCGCGTATCGTTGGGACGTAGTGCGACGAGTTTTTCCAACACCTCGACGGACTCTTGCGGTTTGTTGGCGAGCAGGTACAGTTCGCTGAGAAATTCGAGGGATTCGGCATATTTGTCCGTCATGCCGAGGCGATCATAGAGGCTTGCCAATTGTTGACGTGCTTCGACGTCGTTGGGGCGCAGTTCGGTGGCGGTTTGTAATGCGGCGAGCGCTTTTTCCAAGGCGCTGGCATCACGATACAGTCGTGCGACTTCGATGAGAACGCCCGCGGCATCGGAATATTGGTCGAGACGTTGGAGAATTTCCGCCAGTAGTTCTCGACTGCCGATGTCGTTGGGTTTCAGACGAATGGCTTCGCGACAGGATTGTTCGGCGTCTTCGAATTGTTCGTTTTCAAATTCGCGACGGGCGAGACATTCGTATTGATGCGATGCTAATTCGGGGATGCCGTTTTCTTCAAATATGGTGGCGGCTTTTCGATACAATTCGGGCCGTGGATCGGAATCGATCAGGGTCTCGAATAGTTGGTTGGCTTCTTCGATCAGACCCTCGGCTACGCGCAGTCGCATTACTTCGATATATTCGTCGGTGGCTTTTTCCTGATCGCCGCTTTGTTCGTATGTTTCGGCGATCAACACGCGAACCTGGGTCGTGTTTGGGTCGAGCGCACGGGCGCGTTCCAGGACCTTGAACGCTTTGTCGTATGTTTCATTCAGTGTGTGCAGTTCCGCGATACGGCACCACTGTTTGATCGCTTCGGCGGTTTGCTGCCGACGTTCGCAGGACTCGGCGAGCGCTTCGAGCAGTTCCATGTTGTCGGGATCGATCTGAACAGCTTTCTCGAAAGCCAAAGCCGCATCTTCGGGCGCGTCGTTGTCGGTGAAATAGCGGCCAACCCAGGTGTACTCTTCAATGGCGGCGAGATCGTTGCAGAGTCCCTGGTGAATTTCCGCCAGCACCATGTGGATTTCCGGGCTGCTGTCGTCGAGCTTGCGAGCTTCAAGCGCATTCGGCAGCGCGTCGGTAAATTCTTTGTCGCGCAGGTAACCGCGAGCCAATTCGAGGAAACGTTGTCCCGCTTCTTCACGACGGCCTTGTGCGAGGAGGGCTTTGGCGAGTCGTTCCTGGTGCGTGCGTGTGTCGGGTTCGATTTCGATCAGGCGGAAGAGGAGGTTGACCTGGCGATCGGGGACGGAGTCGAGCAAATCGATGGCGGCCAGCAACTCGCGGGCTCCTTCCTCGGCTTTCGATTGGCGCAGCAACAAATCGGCGCGCCGTTCGCGCCATCCCGCATTTTTGGGTTTGGCTTCGATCAGCTTGTTTGCGACTTCGAGCGCTTCTTTTTCTGCACCGCGTGCTTCGTAGTGCCAGAAGGCTGCTTCCAGGTGTTTGGCTGCTTCCTCGTTTTGTTTCAGCGATAAATGATGCGAGCCGATTTTGGTGAGGACGACCGGATCTTCGGGACCGAGTTGAAGCGCGCGAGCAAGGGCTGCGGCGGCTTCGTTGGCATTGTTTTCTTTTGTGTGAACGCGCGCAATTTCCAGGAACGTGTCGATGGCTCGTTTGGTCTCATCGTTGTTTGCCAGATAACCGGCAAGTAGAAGCAATGTGTCGGTGTCTTCGGGGTCGAGCGCAAGGATGCCTTCGAGGAGTGGAATCGCATCGGCAGGCGCGTCGTTTTTACCGAATACCGTCGCTAAACGCAGACAGTAATCGGTGTACTTATCGTTATTTTTCGTCAGTTGCGAAAGGTCGATCAACGCTTTGAGAATGTCGGGACTTTCGGCGTCGAGTTCGAGAGCTTTTTCGTAGCAGTCGAACGCGTTTTTCAGTTCCTTGCGTTCGTGATACATTTCACCCAAGACGACGAATTCTGCCAGGGCCGAGGGATACTTTTGCGTTTCAAGATAAAGACGTGCGAGCGCTGTGTGGCATTCGATCAACGACGCGTCGAGTTCCGCCATGCGGCGATAGAGAGCAATTGACTGATCGAATTGATTCGCGGCTTCTGCTTCCTCGGCGAGTTCCTGCAGGACTTCGAGGGCATCGGCGTTGCGGTCGCCGCCGATCGCTTCGTACACGCGGACAAGGCCAAGACGCGCTTCCGGGTGGTCGGGCATCAGTTCGAGAACTTCGTGCCAGACGCTTTCGTTGTCGGCGGTCATGCCACGCTGTTCGTTGATGGCGGCGATCATTTCCAGGGACGAAATGGCGGCATCGGTTTCTTCGTTTGCAACGCGCCCACGAACCATTGTTTTCAAGATCGTGGTGTTTTCGGGGTCGTGTTGGACGGCAAGCGCAAGCAGTTCCAAGGCGCGTTCTGGGGCAGCCTGGTTGAGAAGCAACGTGGCTGTTTCGACCAGCTCGTTGACGGCTTCGTTTGTTTTGCCTAGTTTGAAGAGCAGTTCCGCCATTCCACGACGGGTTTCTATGGCGTCGGGAGCGAGTTTGCTGGCGCGTTGTGTTAATTCGGTTGCGGTATCGATGTCGCCCGCATCGGCGTAAGCGTTTGCCAACGCCACGGCTTGTTCGGCGGCGGCAACGTTGTTGCCTTGGGCTTCGAGGAATTCCAGATACTCGTGTCGAAGCGATTTGGTGTCGGTTTCGTTTTTTGCCAGCTCGAGAACTTTATCGTACAAGTGGGCGAGCGATTCGGTGGTGTTCTGATTTTTTGCCTGGGTCAATAAACGACGGTATTCAACAAACGCATCGTGTGGTTTTTCGCGCCGTTCCAGACAGGCGGCATACTCCGTCCCCATGTCGATGCTGGTAGGGTAGAGCGCCACGACGCCTGCAAGATATTCTTCGAGTTTTGGTTCGTTTTGCGCTTCGCGTGCGATGGCGACCAGTTCGAGCAACTCCGTCCCCGCTTCGTCGGTTTCTTCGCCGTCGCGATAAATTTCTACTAAGCGCAGTCGTTGTTCTTCGCCGGTGGGATCGAGTTCTTTGAGTTGTTGGTAAAGCTCGAATGCGAGTTGTTTTTTGTGTTCGGATTCAAAGTGCTTGCCCAAATCCATGCCGAGACGTTGACCGTCTTCCGCGCGATCGACGCGGAAGTACAAATTTACCAGCCATGTGGCGATAACCGGATCGTCGGGAGATAATTCATGCCCGAATTCGCACAGCGGTACCAGCGGCTCGGGATGGAAATCTTCTTCGTCTCCGATGGAGTTCAGGCGTTTGCGAATCACTTGCACGGCATCGTCGTTCAAACCCAGGTCGCGGTATTGTTGACAGGCTCGGTACAGCAATTTCGCGTCGGTATTCGCCAAGCGAACGGCTTGTTCCAACACCTCATGGGCGTTGTCTCCGTCTCCTTTTTCGTACAGAAGGTTGACGAAGTTTAACAACGTGTCAAACGCACGGGGGATGTCCTTTTGTTCCTCGTAAGCGACCGAAAGCGCCAGATGCACGTCACGACGTTCGGGTACCAACTCGCACACCCGGTCCAGCAAACGGATGTGGTCTTCTGGATTGCCTTTGTTTCGGTGCTTGTCGGCGAGTTCTTTGAGTTTGTCGGCGATAACGTTTTTATCGGTGCCGCGCCGCATTTCGAGTTCGATGCTGCGTTCGACAGCGGCCAGATCGCCGGGGAATTTTTCGTTCAGTTGGGCGAAATACTTCTCTGCGGTTTCAAGGTTGTCCTGGTCTTCGCAAAGTTTGATGAGTTCGAGCAGTGTCGTCTTGTATGCATCCATTTGCTTGGCGCATTCATAGACGTCCATCATCGCCAGGAAAGTATCGTGGCGTTGAGGTTCCATTTCGCGTATCTTCGCAAGGGTTGCAATGGCCTCGTCGAACTGCCTGAGATCGCGGTGTGTCGTTGCGAGCGCATCGTAGGCGTCGATTGCTTCTTCACGACGTCCGAGCGCTTCAAATGTTTGAGCGCGACGGGCGCGAACATCGAGGTTGTCGGGTTCGAGCAGTTCGATTTTTTCAAAGAGTGCGAGGTTGTTCTCCGCTTGTCCCGCTTCGGCGTTCAGGTCGGCGAGTCGCAGATAAACGGCAATGGCTTCCTCGGGTTGGCCGATCGCTTCGTGGAGTTCACCGAGTTGCGCGAGCAACACGGGATGATCGGGCGATGACACGAGGGCGCGTTCGACGTTCGCCATGGCTTGCGCGCCGTTGTCGGATTCCAGGAGAACTTCGCTCAGCAATGCGATGCTATTGACGGCATCGTCGATATTGTTCGTTTCCATCTGCGAATCGAATTGCAGTTGGAGCAACTGGGCATGGCGTTCTTCGACGAGAAGTCCATAAACGCATAAATCGAGGGCGGTGTCGGCGTCGCCTTTTTCAAAGAAATTCCGTGCGCGCGAGATATAAACATCCAATGCGCGTTCCGGTTCGTTGTGATCGACGTAACACGACGCAATGTTGTGGCATAATTCTGCGTCGTTGGGGCTGGTGTTCAGCAACTTGTTGAAAATCACTTCGGCGCCGTTTGCGTCGCTTTGTTCAAGCCGCAGTCGGGCGATTTCGAGGAACTCTTTGTTCGATTCAGCCTGTCCGACAAGTTCCACGAGGCGTTCGGCGGCTTTGGCGCGCCAGTCGGTGGAATCGGGTGCGATGCCTTTGATGGCGAAGGCCTGGGCGATCGCGTCTTCTTTGCGTCCGGCTTCGCGGTACATATCGCACACGCGCAAACGGGCTTTGATTTCGCCGGTTTGGTCGCCTTTTTCGTGCATGACCGGGATCATGCCTTCGCAAGCTTTCAGGTTATCTGCATCAACATTGAGCACTTTTTGAAAAAGCGACTCTGCATCGACGAACTGGTTTTTTTCCAGGCACAGTGAGCCCTGGCGAAGCCAAAGTTCGAGCGCGACTTCTTCGTCGCCGGTGTTCAGGTGAATGTCGGCGAGGGTGTCGTTTACTTCGGTATTGTTTTCGTCCAGCTTGAGCGCTTCGTTGAGCGTTTCAATGGCGAGTTCAAGCTTTTCATCATCGCGATACATGTTTGCAGCGGCGACGAATTGTTCGCATGCGACTCCTAATGTTTCCCGAGCCGCCAGAGCGCGGGCATAACGGCAACGCATGGCCGGATCGTTTTCAACGATTTCGATCATGCGCTCGAAGAGGGGGACGTTTTCGCCCGGAGTGTTTTCCGCTTCGTAATAATCGCACAGTTGCAGGAGTACATCCCGGGTTTCGTGTTGTTTTTCCTGGCGTTCGAGCAGGTCCGCCAAAATCAGCCAGTATTCGGGGCAGGTGGGCTTCAGGCGCAGCAAATGGTTGCGCCAGATGTCCTCGGCGCCAGCCAGATCGCCGTTGGCCAACATCATGTCGCCCACATTGCGATACGTGCTGCAGGCTTCGTCGGTTTTGCCTCCGCGTTCGGCGAGTTGGGCGGAAAGCAACGCGATTTCCAGGTTCTCTGGCGACAAGCGTCCGGCATCGGCCAAGTAGCGTTGGGCGGTATCCAGGTCGCCTTCCTCGGCGGCATGTTGAGAGAAGGAAAGGTAGGTGGTCAGAAGTTCCTCGACCATTTCACCTTCGACTTTGAGGCCGGTGATCTGGGCGGCTTCGATGGCGGCGGCAATGGGGTCTTTGCCCGTGACCATGGCGTAGAGTTCCACCAGATCGCCGCCCTTGAACGCGGGACAGGTCGAGACCATGCACTTATACGTGCGGCGGGTCGGGTCCACGATCAGGGTGGCGAATTTGTCATCCTGATGAACGGGACAATGGGTTTTGAGCGATTTGCCGAGCACTCGGATTTTGTCCGTATGAAACCCGATCGCTGTCATGAGCGCTTGGGCATCCAACTGCTCGTTTATCGCTTGAACGATGTCCCGATCTTGTTCTGGTTCTTCTGCCATGGGAAAACGTGTAGTCGATTGGTGAGTTTCGAGTTTAAATAACAACGGCAGCCCGTTAATCCGGGCCAACGATTAGACACCAACCATCTCCTGGAAAAAAATAGCCCACTCCAGGTTGTATCGCAAGCCCGAATCGGTTGGGATGCGATGCGGTATCCAAGCGAAATTTGCGCTCAGGATTGGTAGTGTGTCCAGAGATTAAATGCTGAATATCAACGACTTGGCCAGAAAGCGGGTGCGGTCAGGCCGAGGGCATATCGTAATGGTAGTCAAATCCACGCCAGCGTTTGAAGCGCATAAATTCGCCAAGGATCAGAAAGATTCCAAAGAGGCCTGAATAACACATCGCGGCAATGATCCCAGGTTGGCGGAAAAGTGGTGTTGAAGCGGTGTAAATCGTGGTGTTGTCCAGGCCCTCGATCATGATGAAGAAGGGTGAAAAACGGGCGATTCCTGCTGCGATGGTGTATCCGAAGCCGTTTTCGAGCTCGAGCGCGGAAATCAGGATGCCACAGATAATCGGGAGAACAAACCAGAACAGGGAGGCGATTATCAAGGTGATCCGTCCCGCTCGGCGACGATCGACGGCCATTGCCGTGGCAAACCGGCCAAAAACACATAAAAACGCAAAGCCTGTGAGGGAAACCAGGAGAATGCTCTCAAGCAATTCCGGCGACGTATTTCCGGGCAGGCTGACCATCGTTTGAAATTTATGAACGAGTGCAAACCATCCGCAACCGAGAACAACAAGGTAGGGGATCGTCTGGTCGATGGGGCGCAGGAAGGGTATCAGACGTTTGAGATGCCAGATTTCGTCGCCGACTTCCATTCGGCCAACGGAGAAAGAGAGCACGGCGACGAGCAACAACAAGCACCCCATTCCCAGATAAGCGAGAAGCATCAGGTTCGAGAGAACGCCGCTGGTCGCCACCCAGGTCATGATGGCCATGACGACGAGAGTGATCAGGGCGAATTGCCAGTGGTTAATGGCGCGCGTATCGTCGGGCTCGAAGAGTTTGCGGGCGGCCATCAGGAGAAAAACCATCGTCAACGCCAGCATGCCTAACCCGACCAGTGTCCAGGGCGGGAAATAAAGTCCGAGGATGGAAATGCCCGAGCCCGTGGCGGCAGCTCCGGGGCTGCCGGGGCTGGTTCCTGCGGCGGCGGAGGAAACGCCCAACCAGCGGGTAATTTGCTGGTAGGCGATGCTGCCACCGAAAACGAGCGAGAAAATCAGGAAGACAACGATGCCTTGCGCGGTACGAGTTCGCTCGCGAATCGAGGAAATGTACAGTCCGAACGACGACAGCACCATGGAGATTCCCAGCAAAATACCTGTCATCTTGACGACATCGACGCGTCCGACACCACCGTAGAGGAAAGCGAGGCTGATCAACGGTAGGGCGCACAGGAGTGCCAGCGAGACGTAAAAGACGGTCGAGAGAAAGCACCCTAAAATGTACATCCACGGGGTGATGGTGGTGACGCGCAGGAACTCGAAGGTCTTTTTTTCCTTCTCGCCGGTGGTCATGCCCGCTGTAATGGTTGGGGCGATGATCAGCACCAACATGGCTTGGATGCCTGTGATCCACTGGAAGAGGGTTTGGCCAGTGCCGGTCATCTTTTGAAGCAATTCCTGAGTGCTTTGTTTGGTGCCGACCGTGAAAGGGTCGAGCGTGGTCAGCATGATCAGAATGCTGGTGACCGACATCAGGATAATATAACCGATGATGCTGTACACGAGGGCCTTGCCGCGCATTCGGCGGCGCAACTCGCGCGTCAGGATCGGATTGTCGAAAATATTTTGTAGAATACCGGGCATGGGGGATCGCTGGTCAGTAAGGTTCTAGATGTTGGATATACAGCATGACGACGTTAGGCAAAAGCAATGCCGTCCTCTAGCAAAAACGTTCGGTAGGGGACCGGTTGTTACATCAAGGCAGATTTTTTATTCCAATTCGCTCAACTCCTGGGTGAAACCACCGGATAAAATCGGGAACCGGCACCATGTTTTCGGGTCCAGATTCTCGTCATCCAGATGGAACGACGGGGCGTACCGTTCGCGTTTCCATTGGTTTCGGCACCACAGGGCGAAGAAGCGTTTGATGAAGGCGATCAACTGCTCGCGTCCGCCCACGCGCGGCGACCACTCGGCGTCGAGCATCCGGAGCACTTCGCCCGGTTCCAGACGATCGCGAATCGCGAGGCGTTCGATGGCGTCGAGTAAATCGTAGGGCATCAGGTCGGCTTCGTCGGTTTGTTTGGTTTCCTGGGGCCGCAATTCAGCGGTCGGGGCCTGGACGACCACGGCCATCAAGGCGGGAATGGGCCCGATGCCTTCGGGGCCTTCTTCGGCCATCCACCGCAACCAACGGCGCAGGTAATTTTTGTCGATGCCCGCGATGGGGCTGATACTGCCGCACGTATCGCCGTCCATCGTAGCGTATCCGACAGCGGCCTCGCTACGGTTGCTCGTCGCGAGCAGCAACGCACCGCGCACGTTGGCCAGCATCCAGATGCCGGGCGCGCGCACACGGGCTTGAATGTTTTGGAGAGCAAGGTCGTCGTTTTTCCAATCGAGGTCGCGGCCCAACGTCGATTCGGCGAGCTTGCGGTAAGCTTGCACCATGTCCTCGATCATCCACTCGGAATGGCGCGCGCCGACCGCTTCGGCTACGGCGCGTGCGGCGTCGCGGGTGATCGTGCCGCTGTTGGCCGAGGCCTGGTACACGGTGTCGAGCAGGCCGCCACAGAAACTTTCAAAATCGAGCTTCATGTACGCAAACCGGCGGGCGACTTCTTCGGTGCCAAGTTCTTCGACAGCGAATCGGATCGCCAACGCCGACAGCGTCGCCACGGCAGCGGAATCGGCTCCGCCACTGAGGGAGACGACAAAACCCCGGCTTCGGCTTTTGCGCAGGTAATCGAACAGTGCCAGCGAGACCGCGCGGGCGAATTCTTCTTCTTTGATGTGCGAACCGGACGGCCAGCCTTCCAGTTGGGCGAGCGGTTTTCTCGGCGGTTCAGTCGATTGCGTCCAATTCCAGTCGATTTCCACCAGGTGCACGTTCGCGTCCGAGGCCTTGAGGCTCATCGTTCGGGCGCGGCGCATGCGCAAGGCGTCGAGATCGATGACGGCGGTGGTCAGCAACGTTTCGCGAAACGTGAACAGCGGTCCGCGCGCCACCGTTTCGCCTCCGGCGGCAATCAGGCACTGGCCGTCGAAAATAATGCGCCCGGCTTCGTTGCCGACGGGGCTTGCATAAACGTAGGCCACTCCAAACGCGCGGGAACCCTCGGTGACGATGCTTTCACGAACGATGGTCTTGCCGAACGCGAAGTGGCTGGCGCTGGGGCAGACGATCACGTCGCATCCGCCTTGCGCGAGTGCCACGCCGGGGCGGTTCGGCACCCAGGCGTCTTCGCAAATTTCCGCGCCAACACGAATGCCGCCAATGTTCAGCATCAAATCGCCGAACGGTACCTCGCGGTCGTCGATTTCCAGCGTTGTGACCTGACCCGGTTTCCAGGCACGAAACCAGCGCGGCTCGTAATGCAGGCCATCGCCCGCGAGGTTTTGTTTTGCGACGATCGCTTCGATACGCCCGTTGGCCAAAAAACAGGCCGTGTTATAAATTCCGTGTTGGAGCCGAACCGGCGCGCCAATGACCAAGACGAGATCGGTGATCTCGACAGCGAGCGACTGCAAATGACGCAAGGCGCGCTCCGAATGGGCCAGACTATGGAAGACGTCCTCGCACCCGTAGCCGGTCAGCGTCAGTTCGGGCAGCACGAGGAGTTGGACACCCGCTCGGCGGGCTTCGTGGATGGCCGCACGAATGCGCGAGAGGTTTCCGTCCCAATCGAGGGGCGTTTGGTTCAACGTCGCGGTGCCGATTTTGATCCAACGCATGGGGAAATCCTTTTCAGAGGCGAATGACGATTGAAGTTTCCCCGAATCGCCTGTCCGGACGCAAGCCCATCACACGGGGCGGGAGGATTGCAAGCCAAATGGTGTTTTTTTTACACTATTTTGGGTGAAGCGGTATTCATTTCGCAGGATTGGCTTTGTGTTGACGAAATTTGCCATGTGTCCGACAATGATTTCGTGCACATTTTGTTTCGCACACGGGTCAAACTGCAGGACAAACGAGGAGGGGGGAGAGGGGTCATCTCTATTGAAAAGGCCTTGGCTCGCAACAGCTTTTGGTCGAAAATCTCCCTTCTATTCGAGGGAGTTTGCGCATGAACGCTATTTTGAACGCAATCGACCGGCGCCTCGAGGGAACACTCGGGGCGTCGATTGTTTGGCTGGATACGAACGAACGGTGGGGGCTGAGGGACGGAGAAACGTTCCCGACGGCGAGCGGCATCAAGATTCAAATCCTGGCGGCGTTATTCGAGCGCGCGCGTCGCGACAAACTTTCCCTCTCGCGCCGAATTAAGGTTCGTTCGCGCGACGTGGTGCCTGGGTCGGGCGTGCTCGGATTAATGGCGCCGGGCGTCGAACCGACGTTGCGCGATCTGGCGGTGTTGATGACAGTGATCAGCGATAACACGGCCACGAACATGCTGATCGATTTCCTCGGGCTCGATGCGCTGAACGAGCAGATTTGCGGTTGGGGATACGAAAAGACTATCGTTTGGCGGAAGATTAACTTCAACGCCGACCCGGGCGCGCCGCGCTGGTTTGGCGAATCGACGCCGGGCGAGACAGCGGATTTGTTGGCGCGGGTCGCACGGCGTGAGTTGCTTGGCAAACGTCACGACGCGGAAATCGAGGCCATTCTCGCGCGCCAGAAATTCGACACGGCGCTGCCGCGTTATCTGCCGGGCAGCGGAGCCTGGGACGACGACCATCCCGAATTCGTTGTGGCGCACAAAACGGGATCGGTGCGCGGCGTGCGCGTGGATTCTGGCATTATTACATCGCCCATTGGGCGGTACGTGATCGCGGCGTTTGCCAAGGACCTCGCCGACCAACGTTATCATCCGGACAACGCGGGCCAGGTGGCGATTGGGAAATTGAACGCGCGGGTTTATGCGTGGTTGAAAAAACGGTACGGGAATTAAAGCGCGTTGAGTAAAGACAAGAAAGGTGGGAAGGAGGCAGGTTGGGGGAAATCAATTAGTTCTTGTCCTTATTTTACCGTGGATGCTCTCCCATATGTATCGATTGAATCTCAGCTTGTGGATTTAAATGGCGATGTTATGAAAAGTCCTAGAAAAAGATTTCTAGAAAAAATATTAAGTATAGCGACAATAATAATGTTTTGCTCGCTATTAATGGTATTTATTATGGTAGGGATTTCATATTGGATCACAAACACAGAGGAGCTTAATTCGATAGAAACGTTTTTTAAACTACATGGCGGTACTATTTTGATGTTCTTTTTTTGGACGTACGTTGTTCTCTTTGTAACGATTGTGTTATTCAAAGTGCTTTGGGGCGGGATTGTAATGTCAATAGTAAGAAAACGGTATGAGAGAGATAAATAACTGAGGCGTACGCATGAAAATGAAGCGACCACCCAAGAGATTGCTCAACATACATAAACTGGGAACGCGTCTTTTCGCGTCTGGATTGCTCGGGGTAGTCGTCGGCATGATCGCCTATGCCGTTTACCTGAGTGGCATGACGCCTGATCAATTGGATGCTGCGCGGAAGTTGTCGTGGACTGTCCCAGGAACTACCCGATGGGAACTTGTTACAATGTTCTATGTCGGTTTGACATTTGCGTTTATTGGAACATGCGTCGCCATAATTGGATGGGCCGCAAGGGCATTGTGCGAGTTCGCTCAAGTTACGAGAAATACTCGATGGCTTGCGTGGAGGATTCTTAAGAGAACACAGAAAAATCAATCCGAGAAAGATGGACAGAGCAAAACATATAGGCGAACGCAGAAATCTAAATAGTATTTCACAGCGATTGGAGCCACCGGGCAAAAGGTGGAACGGTTATTAATTTTCTGCTATTTGCGTCCACCCGGTTTTTTCGGTTTCCTCAAATTCAAAAAATGCCGCACCGTCATCACGGGATGGGAAGTGAG
>CAZOKZ010000050.1:0-33677 GCA_964580585.1 uncultured Candidatus Sumerlaeota bacterium
CCGCCCGGGGCCGAGCCCTCCTCGTCACGTCGCTTGCTCCCGTGGGGAGGCAAGCGACGCGCCAAGGCTGCGCCCGGCGCGCGGTTGAACGAAGGATGACGTTTCATGACGGAAGAACTTGAACCCGAAGCGAAAAAAGACTCACGTCGGTTTTATGAAAAGAAACGTGTGCGAATTCCAACGCTGCTGATTGTGGGAATCGTGGCAGTTGTATTGGGGATTGTGGGAGTCTTGCTTTCGCGCATGGTCATTCGGGGTCAGACGCGCGATTTTTCCGCGGAAGAGTGGCGTGCGATCTGGGCCGATGATGTAAAAATGTTACGCGTCTGGAACGGGCAGCTCGAAGAAGCCGTGGAATATCTCGAGACGATTGCGGCAGAGACACCGGACGATTCGGCGACGGTGCTTTCGCCGGACGACGCAAACCGCGTGCGCGAGTTATGGGGGAGGACGTACGATTTATGCGAATCGATTACGCGACGGGCGGATTTTCACCGAGATTTTGTGCTGTTTCTGAAAGACAACCGGCGCGACGATCATGCGCGTGGGTTTTTGTTGTGCGATGCGGCAGACCTCGTGGTTCAGGATGCCGGGCTGCGGCTTGCCGACGCCATGGGGGGTGAGTCGCGGTGGGAAGTAATCCTGAACGAGCAAAACGATGCGTACGGTATTCCCGACCGCGCGTTCGACACCATGAAGGAAGACATTGTCAGTATCGAACGCACCAGCCGCCAGCTTGCCGCGCGGCAGTATTGGAAAGTTCTTCGGAAGACCTGGGCGGTAACTGAACTCTCAACAGACGATTTGGCGTATGAACTGGAATGCACGGTCGATGAATTGCATCCTCGGGTAAGCTCTCGGCTCAGGCAGCAGGGAACCGAATTGCTGAAAAAACAAACCGAGGATATGACCAAGGACAAAGCCTTCGAGGCGTGGTTTCCCCTTCAGAAAAAAGTCGCCAACACCATGGGCAACATTCGTGTGAAACGTCAGGGCGTTTATCTGATTTCTCAGGAGCAGATCGCGCAACTGCGTACGAAGCTGGAACCCGGCGATATTTTTATTTCACGCAAACATTGGTACGCGTCGAACGCCGGCATTCCCGGGTTTTGGCCGCACGCAATGCTTTACGTGGGATCGCCGGATGAGTTGGCGGCGTATTTCGACGATCCTGACGTGATCGCATGGTGCGAAGTGCAGAATCCCGGCGTTCATTCGTTTCCTGAACTGTTGTCCCACGCGCATCTACACGCATGGGAAGCGTACAACGAGGGACGGAGTCTTGTCCTGCATGGTGACGGAGAAGAGGAGCACCAAGGGACGGAGACCGAAGAGCATTTTGTCAATCGCGTCATCGAATCCATTGCAGAGGGAGTGAGCTTTCATCCCGCCGAGCAATCGCTCAGCGCCGATTGTCTGGGGGTGCTCCGTCCCCGGCTGACAAAAATCGAAAAAGCCGAGGCGCTCTTGCGCGCGTTTTCACATCACGGAAAGCCATACGACTACAATTTTGACTTCACGTCGGACGCGGCGCTTGTGTGCAGTGAACTGGTGTTCAAAGCGTATCAACCATCGGAAAATTTCAAGGGACTGGATTTGAAACTGGACAGCACGTTGGGTAGGCCAATGTTGGCGCCGACACAAATCGCCAAGCAGTTCGACTTGGAATGGAACGCTCCGAATCAACAATTGGATTTCGTTGCGTTTCTCGATTCGCGCGAAAGCGAAGGCGTTGCCGTATGGGAAACGATGGAAACGTTTCGCCGTTCGTGGATGCGACCCAAATGGAGCGCGGCGCAGTAAAATTGGACGTTTCCGTTTTCCGAATCTCGGCGTTGCGCATCGGACTCGGCCTCCCGCCTTTGCTTTATGGCTTCGGTCGGACAAGCCCGCAACGGTGCGAAGCTACGCCTTGGTCATTCTCGCCTCGCGCGCCTTGATCATCGAAAAACGTCTAACGTCCAAAAAACCTGGGTAAAAAACACGCGCGGCAGCAGGACGCATTGCCCGCTGCCGCGCGAAGATTTCCCGTTGATGATTACTTGGATTTTTTGTCCGCGTCGGATGGTGCCTGCACGACAAAGTATTCGCCATCGTCGTCGATCCACTTTGACTTGCCGTCGTATCCGATCACGTCGAATGCGTAGCGAATCGTTTCACCGGCGCGCAATTTGCCAATCGAACGGCTCCACCAGTCGTTGTCACCGCTTTGGTCTTCTAATTTGAGAATGTCCGATTTCCACGGGCCACCGTTGACGCTGTACACGACTTGAACCTTGGCGACGCTGTTGATCGGGGTTGTTTCGATATTCACGGTTACCTTGTCGCCCGCTTCGATTTCCTCGTCCGACGGTGTGTGGTAAACGTTTCCGGCCCACGTGAATTGGGGCAGCGATTGGGGCAGTAGTGAAACTTCCGTGTCTGTCGATTCGGTCATCTGGACATAGGACGGGACCTTGAACGAATAATTTTGTGCGTAGCGGCTGTCCCAGATGTTGCCGCCCCATTTGTCATAACCGTGGAAGTAATACGTAACCGTTGCGCCTGGCGGCATGGCGATTTGCGGCGAGTATTTCCACAGCGAATTGCCGTCCACGTTGCCGACACGGTTCATACGGAAATGAATCCATTGGCCGTTGTTGACCTTGAGGACGACTTCGGCGAAGAGGCCGCTGTAATCCTGGTTCATCAGGATGGTGAATTCGCCGGGGATCTGGCCGTTGTGACGTTTGAAGTTGCCGTACACGCCCATCCAGGAAGGGAAGGCGCTGGCGACATTGGCGAGAAGCGTGATGGCGAGGGCGATGAAGCACTGCATAAAAACTTTATTGAACTTGCTATGGCTGAGGACCATTTGACCGGTTTCCTTTGCTTGGTTTCGTCGTTTGACGCTTGATTTGTGCGTGTTGCGAGGCGAATGAGAAGCGCAGAGCCGTTTCAAAGTCACGGCGATTCCGGATTTGATAAAACCTTTATAGTAGTAAAGGTGTTTAGGATGATAAATGTTTTACCTACCCTTCCAGGGTGTAGGAAGGCTGACTGCTCAGCGATTCGAAAAGTGATGGGGGATTGCTTGATATTGTCAAAAAACCTGGGTTTTTTATCAAAAATGAAGTATTTCTGTTTTACAAATCGAGGTTCCTCAAGTTGAGCATTCAATCAGGACGCGTGGAATCGTTAGGAATAAATTAAATCAAAATTTTATTACTGCAGCACTTCCAACCGCACGGGGATGACTCCCTGATTGTGGTTGGCGATTTGGCCGAAGGAGGCTTTGGACAGGTCGATGATGCGGCCTTTGGTGTTGGGAAAGCGGTCGTTGATGCGCACGACGATGGATTTGCCGGTTTCCAGGTTGGTGACGCGTACGCGGGTGTTAAAGCGCAACGTTTTGTGCGCGGCGGTCAGGGCGTTTTCGTCGAAAATTTCGCCGTTTGCGGTCATTTTACCGTGAAAACCGGGGCCGTACCACGAGGCTTGCCCCGTGGGAATGTACTCGCCTGCGGGTGAGGACACCGTGCGCGAGCAGTTTGTCAGCAGCAACAAGGGCAGTAGGAATACCAAGGCGAGAACACCCGTTCGCAAGGCGTTCGGCAAGGTGCTGGTGTGTGGGGACGGAGTCATGATCAGGGGTCCAGGTCTTCGTGGTCGAACAGATCGGTTTGTTGGTCGGCAAGGTCGTTTCTGGTGTACTTGCGCAAACGCACGCGATTGCCGCTATTGAGATATTCCATTTCATCGAATTGGAATCGGCTCAGGTAAACGCCCCGCCCATGCGAAATATGAATGTTGGATTCCGCCAGGGGATCTTGCAGGCGAGTCCAATCGAATCCGCTGCCTTCATCGCTGATCAGCCATTCCAGGTATTCGGGTTCGAGAAAAAAATCGATGGTCACGCGCCGAGCGGCAAAAATGGGATTGGATAGTCGCTCGGCGTACAGCGTTTGCAATTCGGTGAATCCGACGTTCAAGGCGGCGGTTTTTTCCTCAAATGTTACGCCGAGGTTTCCATGTTCGACGGCATTCATGATCATTTCATGCAGACCCAGACGCAGGCCGAACCGGGCGTCTCCGTCGATTCGCTTGTCGCATTGCTCCACGAGAAATTGACTGATTTTCGGCACCAATTCGATGCGATTGTCGCACTGCAGGGTGAATTGCATGCGGCGAATTGAACTGCGAACGTCTTCTTCGAGATAACGTTCCTGGACGAGGCCTTGATAACGTTTGAGCATACGCCGCAGCTCGATGACCTGGACGGGTTTGCGCAGATAATCGTTGGCGCCAATGCGCAGGGCTCGGGCGGCGAGTTCTTCGGAACCGTGGGCGGTTAACAATGCCACGATCATGTGGCGGTGTTCCTGGCGAATGCGGTCGAGCAGGTCGAAACCGGAAGCCGCGGGCATTTTATAGTCCGTTAGGACCAGGTCGGGTTGGTGTTCGTGGATCAGGTTCCAGGCGATTTCGGCATTGGGAGCTTCGATGACGTCGTGCCCTTCGCCCGTCACAACGCGTGACAGAAACCGGCGAAGACCGTCCTGATCGTCAACGATGAGCACTTTCATAGGCACGAATCCGAAGAGCTTCCCGAGTGTATCGATGCACTGACATCCTGAAGATACTTGGTGAAAATAATAGGCTGTCGATCATTACCGTGTCATTCGTTTTTTGTTTTCTCACCCGATTGTGATTCTTTGTCGGCAGCTTTTTTCGTGTCGGAGTCCTTCTCAGGGGGCGGTAATTTGGCGATCAGGTCCTTAAACATGGCCAGTTGCTCCGATTTACCGAGCAGGATCAGGTGATCGCTATTCTTCAGTGGCTCGGTAGGGTGGGGGGCCGGGTGGACCACGCGATGATGGCGGCGGTCGGTGCTGGAGAGGGCGATGACGTTGACGGAATATTCGCGGCGAAGGTTCAGTTCGATCAGCGATTTGCCCTCGAAGGCTGGGGGACAGGGGACTTCGATGATCGCGACGCCTTGGCCGAGTGGAATTTGATCGGCCAGGTCCGGGAAGAGCAGCTTATTGGCGATACGGTGAGCCATATCGCGTTCGGGAAAAATCACCGAGGTGGCACCGATAGCGCGGATGGCGCCGGATTCGGCCTCGGAATCGACCAGAACGGCAATTTCGGGAATGCCCGCCTGCTTGAGCAGGTGAGTGACCAGGACGCTGGTGTCGAACCGGCGCCGGACGGCCACGATGGCGACGTTGACATCGAGCGCTCCGCAGGCGCGCAGGGCTTGCTCGTCGAGGGCATCCACGCAAATGGCGCGGGTTGCCAGGTCGGAAATGCGTTGGATTGCTTCTTCGTTGACGTCGATTGCAATCACCGTCGCGCCGCTATTATAGAGCACACGGGTGGCGGCGCTGCCGAATGTCCCCATGCCGATGATCAAGAAAGTGCGTTCGTTTTCCATGTTTTTACCCCACAAGCAGGCGTTCTTCCGGGAATTTGTACGGCATTTGTCGTTGAGTACCGATCAACGAAGTGGCCAGCAGGAGTGGCCCGACGCGGCCAAGGAACATGCAGGCGATGATGACGATTTTGCCAGCAGCGGTGAGCTTGGCGGTGATGCCGAGCGAGAGCCCGACGGTGCCGAGGGCTGAAATGACCTCGAAAGCGTAGTCGAGGAATTTCGCGCCGATCGTTTGGTGTGGCTGGCCGGCGAACTCGATCATTTGCAGCAAAATTATCGCGCTTACCACCAGCAGGAAGTAAGCCGCAGTGGTGGCGACGGCCTTCGCTACGAGATCGGGCGGAATGCTGCGCTCTTCGATTTCCACGCGCGGGCGGTTGCGGGCGCGCGAAAACAAAATCGCATTCAAAATTGCCAACGTGGTGGTTTTTATCCCGCCACCGGTCGAACCGGGCGAGGCGCCGATGATCATCAGGATCGAAATGATCAGGATCGTTGGGTTGGAAAGCTGGTCCATGGGCGTGGTGTTGAATCCGGCGGTCCGTGTGGTGACGGAAAGGAAAAATGCCTGGAGCGACCGTTGGAAGATGCCTCCCTGGTTCGTGGGATTCAGCGCCTCGAGGATGAAAAATATCAACCAGGCGCCAACGACGAGAACCAGCGAGGTTTTGAGCACCACGCGTGTGTGCAGAGATAACCGGCGAGGGCGTTTGCTGTCCGGCGAGCGGCGGGCTTGATGGGCCACGTCGGCGAATACGACAAACCCCAAGCCGCCGAGGATAATCAGCGCCGCGAGGGTCATATTGACGATAAAGTCGCCGCTGAAATTTTCAAAGCTGTTGGAGAACAGGCTGAATCCTGCATTGCAAAAGGCCGAAACCGAGTGAAACAGGCCCAGCCATACGGCGTGGGTGAACGAGTATTCGCCCCAGAAGCGCAATGTGAGCACCACGGCGCCGATGATTTCAATGGTGGCGGTGTAGGTGACGATGCGTTTGAGCAGTTGCTTGGGTTCGATGTAAGGCAGGCCGCCATGGGTTTCTTCGACAAGCATGCGCTGCGAGAGGTTGAGCTTGCGACGGCGTGAGGCAAGGGTGATGGCGACGTTGGAGAACGTCAAAATGCCCAGCCCGCCTAGTTGAATCAACACCAGCATCAGGAACTGGCCCTGGAATGTCAGATTTTGGGAAATGTCGAAGGTTGCCAAGCCCGTAACGCAAACCGCCGAGGTGGACATGAAGAGCGCGTCGGTTATCGAGGGGATATTTTCGGCGCTCGTGGTGCTGAAGGGTAGAAGGAGCCCCAAGGCACCGAGTAGAATCACGGCGGTGAAGGAGAAAACCAGCAATCGAGAGATGCGAACGCGCGAATCCATGCCATTTTGCCAAGGTTGATAGGGGCTTGCTTGAGGTTAATACGTTTCTGCTTTGTCCGAATTCATCGTTCCGAGCGGATTTCATGAGACGCAACGCCAGATTTGGTTTCCCGATGGCTTGATGGTTTGTAAGTGGTACAATAATGTCTCGGGTTTCCGGTGGCGAAGAAATCCTTGCTTGATGGCGGCAGGAGAGGTACTGGTGCGTCATATGAATAGGGATGCCGCTCTCTTCCGTTTGTGTAACTCCCATTGAGTTAGCCAGTTTATCTGTGTGGGTAGTCTGTTCACGTTGAATTTTGAACAGAAACCACGACTGCCCGAGTAGAAATAGGCTTGGTTCAAAATCGGGACGCTAAAAACGGTCCGAGCGTGAAGTAGATCTCTTCTATATAAATTTGACTTCAGTTCTGCCCCCAAAGGGTACCCCGGAGGTTATTGATGAATTGTATTGAGAAAGATGCGATTTCGCACGCACCGTCGGAATCATTCGCAAGTTCTTCAAAACGAACGTTCTGCGCCGCACTCCGAACGTTGGCTCTTGTGGTTGGCCTGGTGTTCGCAGGCGCTCCTGCCTCGGCGCTTACAATCGATGCAGGGATCGACGTTTGGGAAACGTTACCTGGGACAACATCGTTCGATTTCAACGAATTGCCGATTCCTCCGGATTTTTTCGATCCGGGTTCGGACCCTTTTGTTGGTCGAGTGAATCTCCAGGGACAGCCGCTGGAATCCGACTCTCCCACGACATCGGGCAACACCGATACAATCGTTCGGCGACTTGATCCGGCGGTTTTACCTTCGCCGGGCGATAGCGACACGGTTCCGGTCGAATTGGTGGCGCTCTCGTTGACGAGCGTACAGCCCATTACGGTGACATACGGGGGCACGACTCCCGAACAGTGGGATGTGTTTGTCGGGATGACGTCAGCCCCGACGCGTCCCCAAGGCCAAATGACGATCAACCTCGGTCCATGCGGCAATGGCGGTACGTTCGAGGCTGTTTTGCCTGTTCAGCCACGAATTGTGTTCTTCCGTCCCTCGGATTCCGCGTTGCGCGAAATCGATCTGGGGCTTACGCCGGGTCCGATCTTTGACCAATGGACCTATTACGGTAACTGGTCGGTGGGGTCGGCAGGCGCCAATGCGCGTCAATTGCCCGCTGGAATTTTTTTCAACCATGATAGCAACCCGGATACGCCGATGATTCAGCTTCCGGGTAGCACGGCCAATTTCTTCCCCGGTCTTCAGATTTTTCGCTGCGGGCCGGATGCCAACCCATGCGATCGGGTGCCGGTGGTTCGCTCGCGTGTGAATTTTATGGAAAGCAAGGCGTTGGTGCATGGAATGTTCGCTCTGCGCGTTGGCGATAATCCCGAAGACTACGATAACGATGGTATTCCGGATGAATTGGACAATTGTCCGTATTCGCCAAATCCCAGCCAATGGGACCATGACGGCGATGGTGTGGGGGACGCATGCGATAACTGCGAACAGTACAATCCGTGCCAGGAGGATTGCGATCAGGACGGTATCGGTGGCGCGTGCGAACTGCAACCGCGCACGAATTTACCGGATAATGGAAATGGTTCGGCGGATTTGCCCAATGGCAGAGCAGTGCCTTCCGACTCGCCGCGTGACGTGTTTATTATCCGCAATGGTTTGCCAGAGGGCTCGACCATCGAGGCCACCATTAAACTGCGCGATATGACGATCACGAGTTTGGATGAATCAGGGACAAATGGTGGGTTTGACAGTTTCTTTGACGTGTTTTTCGAGATCACATTCCATGGCACCGGCGCATTGGCGGGATTTGACAAGGAAGTTGCCTTCCCCGGGAGCGGAGAGTTCCGCACCAATGCCCAGGGAACGCAGGATCATCAGTCGTTCGATGCGGAATTCTTCCGACTGGAAGGCGAATTATTTGCAGATTCGGATTTCGAGTCGTTCGATATTCGAGCTGGGGCCGATTTAGGATTGCCCAGTCCGGGACATGTAACGTTGACGCGTCTCCCGAGCGGCTCCTTTGCCGTGGATAGTTTCTTCGATATTACCTACGAAATCGAATTTGTCGGTAATGGGGGAACCGTCCTGGATGGCATGGCTTCGATCGATCGCGATGTCATTCGAGAACGTTTTTTCGATCCATACGGTAAACCGCTCGACGATGATTGTAATGGAAATGGAATTCCAGACGATTGCGATGTGACCGGTCAGCATTGCGTCGCTCCCGACAACGGATTTGGCACAGCGGAATTGCCTGCCGGTTGCAGCTATCAGCCCCCAACGAACGATGATTTCGTTTTAGTGGATGGCTTGCCGACGGGGTCTGAAATTCACCTCAAGGGCCCGATGCGCGATATTATTTATCTCTTTGCCATTCCCGGTGGCGAGTTGGGGGGCGAGTTCAGTCTGTTCGACGCGCTGTTCCATCTGAAAGCGACGGGCACGGGGGATTTCGCCGATTATGAGCGCGACCTGATTTTACCGATAACTGGCGAATTGCACAGCGCTCCGAGGGCGTTTGCCGATCCTCGTCAGTCGTTTCCGACGGATTTCTTCTTCCTCGAAGGCGATATTTCTGGCGATCCGGATTTCGATTTGCTGCGCATTGAATCGGGTATCGATTACGGAATGCCGAGTCCTGGCATGACGACGTTGACGCAATTACCGAGCGGCCAATGGGCAGTGGATAGTTTCTTTGATATTACCTATACAATCGAGTTTCAAGGGGCGGCAGGCGGACCATTTGACGGCATGGCAGGCACGACCACGGGTCAAATTCGTCTCCATGCAGTGGATCTCGTGGAACCGCCGTTAAGCGACGACTGTAATGGAAACGGTATTCCGGACGAATGCGAACCGGATTGTAATGAGAACGGAATACCGGATGACTGTGACATCGCCAGCGGCTTCAGCCAGGATTGTAACAACAACGGCGTACCGGATGAATGCGATATCAACGAGCCGATTTGTGTCGCTCCAGACAACGGGACTGGCACGACGGATTTACCGGCGCCTTGTCCAATTTTACCGGTGCCGCCCGATGCCTATATGATTGTGGATGGATTGCCCCCGGGTACGACAATCGAAGGCACGGGTCCCATGGTGCTGATACCGGGAGTTTCGTCTCCGGGAGGTATTCTTGGGGGGGACGTCAATGTTTTCACCGGCTCATTGGACATAAACCTTGTTGGGACTGGTGGCTTGAGTGGCTTCAACCGCAATATTTCGTTGCCAGTTGGAGGCGCAACCCACAGCGCTCCACGTGTACCGGGAGATCCGGTTCAGGATTTCGACGAGTACATGTATCACCTGGAAGGCGAGTTGTTTGGCGACCCGGATTTCTGTACGTTCCGAGTTCGTATGGGTCAGGATTTTGGTCTGCCTAGCCCGGGGCACACGACGTTGACCCAGTTACCCGGCGGCGATTTCCAGGTCGATAGTTTCTTCGACGTAACCTATGAAATCGAATTCCAGGGATGTCCGGGCAGTGTACTCGATGGCTTTAGTGGAACGACGACCGGAACCGTTCGCATTCAAGTGGAAGGCGTGCCCGGCAATACACTCAGCAACGATTGTAACCTCAACGGTATTCCGGACGAATGCGAGATCGATTGTAACGGAAATGGAATTCCGGACGATTGCGATATCGTCAGCGGCTTTAGCGAGGATTGTAATAATAACGGTATTCCCGATGAATGCGACATCATCAGCGGTTTCAGCGACGATTTGAATGGGAACACGATTCCCGACGAGTGCGAAGGCCCCGCGGATGACGCGTACGAAGAAAACGATACGATCCTGGATGTACTCGCTGAGACGGCAGTGCCAAACGATCAGGACGTTACGGGACTGATTCTCAACGACGAAGATTGGTATCGTGTGAATATCGGGGGATGCGACAACGCACGCATTACACTAACGTTCGATCACGCTCAGGGTGACATCAACATGCAGGTCTATGACGCGCGTTGTCTTTCCAGCGGCGAACCCATTCGTGTTGGCGACAGTTATTCGACCACGGGGACGGAGTCGTTCACCTACGTCAATAACACCGGCCAATTTGAATTATTCGTGCGTGTGTATGGCGAAGGCGGCGCGACGAACCCGAACTATACTCTGCGTGTCGATACGCTGGCGTACGACGATGCTTTCGAACCGAACAGCACGCCGCCTCAACGCGCGGATTTGACGTTCAATCAATTGCACAGCGACTTGATTCTGAAGGACGACGACTTCTATCGCTTCGACGTTACGGGTCTGGATTACATCCATGTGACCGTGGATCATAACTTCAACTACGGCCAGCTTTACTTCCAGGTATTGGAAGACGACGGCACGTATAACGTGATCAATGGCGGCGCGTCGGCGTTCTACACGCCGAATCTGAACACGCTGGACCTGGACGGCATCTGGGTGCAGGGACGGACCCACGTTGTGGTGCGCGTATTTGGCGCAAACCGCGGCACGAGCATCTACAGTCTGCTTGTCCAGCCGGGATCGGTTCCGCCGGTGATGCAACCCGCGTCGGTGGGAACGCCGCCGTCAGGCGCGCGCGTGACGTTGGCTGAATTGGCGCAATCCTCAATGCCGTCGATCAAAGCCCCCGACGACAACTGGGAAGAAAACGATACGCTGTTCGATGTATTGGCGGCCACAGCAGTGCCGAATAACTCGATGGTTACTGGTTTGGTGCTGGACGACGAGGACTGGTATCGCATTGTACTGAGCGGCTGCGAAAACGCCCGCATTACGTTGCTTTACAATCAGGGACAGGGCGACGTGCAGGGTCAGTTGTACGACGCACGTTGTATCGCGTTCGGTGAAGCGATCCGCATCGGCGACGCTTACGGCACGACCGGAACCGAAGTCATGACGTACGTGAATAACACGGGTAATACCGAGTTGTTCCTGCGCGTGTATGGCGAAGGCGGTGCAACGAATCAGGATTATTCTCTGTTGGTGGAAACGTTGGGGACGGACGATCCGTACGAACCCAACAGCACGCCACCACAGGTGATGGACCTCGTTTTCGATCAGCAGTACGACGACCTTGTGCTGAAGGATGACGACTTCTTCCGCTTCGACGTGACGGGAATCAACTTCATCAACGTTGACTTGAGCCATAACTTCAACCTGGGCCAGATTTACATCCAGGTACTCGAAGACGATGGCACCTACACGGTGATTAACGGTGGTTCGGCGGCCAACTATACGCCGAATCAAAACGATCTGACGATCTCGAACGTTGACGTGACGGGCCGAACGACGGTTGTTGTGCGCGTGTTCGGCGCAAACCGTGGCGCGAACTTCTACGATCTCCATGTGCATTCCTCGCCATAACGGGTGCGAACAACCCTTAACCTGGAACCTTTCGGGGGACGGAGAATCAACTCCGTCCCCCGGTTTTTTTATGGGACATAGAAGACGCATGGGTCCTATCTGTCCCATTCATCCCCGCCGCTTGCCCCTGTAAACTTGGCAGGTTTTTTGCCTCGCTTTAACGGAGTAAATTTCTCAAGGCGGCCTGAATGGACCCGATCACACAAGGATTACTGGGCGCGGCGGCGAGCCAATCGCTCTTCGCTGACAAGTTGGGTCGCTGGGCGGCGTTGATCGGGTGTTTTGCGGGTATGATTGCGGACTTGGATGTCCTGTACAAAGGTCCGCCGGGCGATCCGGTTCATTCGATCGTCTATCATCGTCATATTACACATGCCCTGATATTTATGCCGCTTGGTGGGTTGATCGGCGCGTTGCCGTTTTTATGGCTCCCGTGGTTACGCGAGAAAAAAAAGGCCGTCTTGGGCGCCGCGATGGTTGCTTTTATGACGCATGCGCCGCTCGATTTATGCACCAGCTATGGAACGCAATTCTGGCTGCCGTTCACGAATGCGAGATCGGCGCTTGATATTCTCCCGATTGTCGATCTGGTGTTCACGCCTCTCTTGCTGATCGGCGTGGCGTTGTGTTTGTGGTTTAATAAGAGCCTGCCTGCGCGGATTGGCCTGGGGTTGGCGCTCGGTTACGCCGCCATGGGAGCCGTCAATCACCATCGGGCGGCGTCGGTTCAGCAAATGATGGCCCAGGCGCGCGGTCACGCCGTCGAGCACGCACGCGTGATGCCGTTGATCGGATCGATCCTGGTTTGGCGCAGCGTTTATCGCGACGGCGAAGGCATGATGCATATCGATGCCGTGCGCACGCCCTTTTTTGGCGGGTCGGAATTGTTAGAAGGCGACGCATTGCCGCTGGCAAATCGCGATGAGGTGATCGCCGCGACGGACGACCGCACCGAGGCCGAGCGTGTGTACGATGTCTTCGCGTGGTTCAGCGACGGTTTTCTGGCCCAGACGGGACCAGGCGGCAATGTGCTGGCCGACATGCGGTATTCGATGCGGCTGCCGGGCATCGAGCCCTTGTGGGGGTTGCAATTTCAGCCCGACCGGGTGGTGCGTTGGCGCAGCCCCGACCGCCAGCGCGAAGGCCGCCGCCGGACAATCGGCGATTTGCTTTCGGTTGCCTATCGCGGCGACCCGAGGTTTATCAAAGCGCACGATTGGTTGATTGAGCAGGTGGAGGATTAAATAAGATCAAACATCAGTAAAGGAGAACGGGCGTCTCGCCCGTTTACAAGCTTTCCATTTGAACGAGCGGGACGCTCGTTCTCCTAAAAAAACCTCGGGCGGGCACGTTGCCGTGTCCGCCCGATGAATGTTCGTCGATCAGGAAAGTGGGATTATTTCCACTTCACGCCCTGGCCGGTCAGCGTCGTATTCACTTTGGAGTAAAACACGAAAATGTTGCTGAACGTGACGTCCATGCGGACGTTCATCACGTCGTCGCAGCCCTGAGCGCGGGCTTCGGCCAGCAGGCTCTGGTAGCCATTGTCGCCGCGCGAAATGATGCCGAGGATGTTGTCGGCTTCGCCCTGAGCCATGACGGTGCCTTTGATTTCAAAGTCGTCGGTTGTCAGGTTGTAAACCGTGCTCGAGGTGTTGGCAGCCGGATAAACCTGGCCGTCCGTGTAGATGATGGCAGGCGTGGTGCCCGAGGGACCGAACGATGCCGGCCAGCCAGCGCAACCGGTCAGCATGACCGCCGCGAGTGTCGTCAGAAGTGCAGCGAGAACTTTCGAACGCATGTAATTGCCTCCGTTATTTAGGAAATTCTTCTTTCAATCCGTGGGTAGCCAACAATTCGAGCGTGCGCAGTGGCAAGTCTCTTTTGCACCCCGGTGACCAGACGGCCACCATTAGGGTAAACTACCCATGATTGAATGATTTCTTTCTGGGTAAGGGAGGAAATCGGGGCAAGGGATAAAAACATCCCGGTTGCGCCGCGCATCGGGTCGGGCAGGATTCTGAGACGGATTTTAAGCGACTTCAAGGTGGAGTTTTCGATGCAGCAAAACGACCCTGCGTTTTTTCCCACCCCGGTCCTGGTGATTGCCGGTCTGGGGCTTTTGGGTGGAGCCGTGGCGTTGGCGGCGCGTCAGCGTGGATTGGCTCGAAAAATCGTGGCGCTTGGCCGCCGACCCGAGGATTTGGCCGAGGCTCAACGGCAGGGTGTAATCGATGAATTTACCACCAATGCGCACGAAGCGTATTCCCAGGCATCGTTCGTGGTTCTTTGCCAGCCGGTTGAAATTATCGAAGAGGTTTTGCCCGAAGTCCTGGCGACCGTTCCGGCGGGTTGTGTGGTGACGGATGTGGGAAGCACCAAGGAAACCATTGTGGCAGCGGGGGGGCGGCACGAGCGATCGGATGTATGGTTCGTCGGCAGTCACCCGATGGCTGGGTCCGATCGCACAGGCTGGCGGGCGGCACGGGCGGATTTGTTCGACGGCGCCTCGACGTTTGTGACGGTTACGCCGGGGATGAACTTATGCATGGCGACGCGAGTGGGGCGGTTTTGGAGCCAGATGGGATCGCGGGTGTTGTATTCGGCGGCTCGGCGGCACGACAATGTGGTGGCCTTGCTCAGCCACGTACCGCATCTGGCGGCGGTGGCCTTGATGGAGCAGTTGCACCGTAGCGGCGAAGATCCGGGGCTCTTGCGGGTGCTGGCGGGCACCGGTTTGCGCGATACAACGCGCATTGCCAAGGGAAGCCCCGAACTGTGGGAACAGATTTGCCTCCAGAACGCGCGACCCGTGGCGGAAATGCTCGATGCCGTCGGCAGCCGCTTTCATGAACTGGCAAAAACCATCCGCGAAGGCGATCAAGCCGAGCTGCGCCAGGCATTGGCGCGGGCGCGCGATTTGCGTGTACGAATCGACGGCGATTAGCCCTTATTTTCACCCGACGGGTAAACATCATCAGTTCTGTGGGCGGTTGTTTCTGGAGGCGGTGAGGGTGGCTTGAAGGGGATGGAGCAAAAATAGTCGATTTTTTGCCTGAGAGATTGCAAACAATCGTGAATTTGGTATTGTCAGAAAAAGTGAACAGAACGATCTTTCTGTAAGTCTGGCTTGAGGATTTTGAGCCGTTTTCACTGGCAGGTTGCCATGGCTGAGTTAGAAAAAAAAATCAAAGCGATCCGACGTCGATTAATCCTCTTTCGGTTCATCGATTCGTTGTCGCGTTTAGTGCTGATTTCGTTGATCTTAGCAGTGATTTACCTGCTGACGTCGCGCCTGATTGTCCTGCCGACCGATCCCTTTGTCGTAACCGGTGGGTTATTGGGTGGCGCGTTCTTGGTGGCGGCGATTTTGACGTATATCAAACGCTATTCGTTGGTGAAAGCCGCAGTGATGGCGGACGAACAGCTTGGTTTGAGCGAACGGCTTTCGAGCGCGCTGCTTCTGAAGAACTGGCACGATGAAGCGGGCGCGGTCGAGGCGTTGGAAAAAGACGCCATGCGGCATGCCACGGCAATTAATCCCTCCAAAGATTTTCGGTACAAACCCAATCGGCTGATGAAACATCTTGTCTGGCCGACGCTGATTTTTGCAGCCATTTACGCGTTTATGCCGCAGTTCGATTTACTGGCAAAAGAAGCTCCGCCCGAGGACCCGGATAAAGCGGAGGTTTCTCCGAGTACGCGCGAACGGATGAAAAAACAAGCCGCCCGCGACATTCGTGAGCTTTCAAAGGAAGCCAAAAAAGCCAAAGAAGAAGCGATGGTCGAGGAAGCCGGCAAATTCGCCAAGGAGCTGGAACGCTTGGCCGATGATGTTTCCGTTGGCACCAAGGATCAAAAGGCAGCGTTAGCAGAGTTGTCGCGCATCGAAGACGAGTTGAAGCTCGAACGGCGCAAACTGGCGCGCGAAAATCAACCGTTCAAACAAATCTCTGGGCTGAAGCGGGCGGAAAAAACCCGCGAATTGCAGCAAGCGCTCAAGAATCAGGACTTTGCGAAAGCCGCCGAGCAAATGCAGAAGTTGGCGGCGGAGAAGCTCCAGCAAATGAACGCCCAGGATATGCAAGACACGGCGGACGAATTGCAGGATCTGGCCGAGGAGTTGAAAGAAAACAAGCAAATGGCCGAGGCGATGCAGCAAGCCGCCGACGCGTTGAAGCAAGCCGCCGAGGAGAAGAAAAAGGAAGAGCAGCAACAGCAACAAAGCCAACAGCAACAAGGGCAGCAAGGTCAGCAGTCTCCTCAGCAACAGCAGCAACAAAACGGTCAGCAAGGCCAGCAGGGTCAGCAGCAACAACAGCAGGGTGGAAGCCAACAACAGCAAGGCGGCCAGCAGCAGCAAAGCCAGCAGGCTTCTCAACAACAACAGGGAAGCAACCCGCAGCAAACCGGCGGGCAGCAAGGCCAGCAGCAACAACAGCAAGGATCGACGAGCTCGGCCAACGCCCAGCAGCAAATGCAGCAGGCGGCTCAGGCGATGCAGAACCAGCAGCAGTTGATGCAGCAAATGGCGCAGCTCGATCAGTTACAACAGCAGATCAATCAAACGCAGTCTTCGATGATGAACCAGCAGTCCCAGCAGGGTGGACAGCAACAAAACGGTGGCCAGCAGGGCCAATCGCAGCAGCAACAGCAGCAGGGTGGACAGCAAGGCCAACAAGGCCAGGGTCAGCAGGGTCAGGGACAGCAACCCGGCCAGAGCGACGCGGGCGGAGAAGGCCAGCAGGGTGCCCAGCAAGAGGGCCAGGGCCAAGGTCAAGGTCAGCAGCAAGGGCAGGGACAGGGCCAGGGGCAAGGCGAGGGTCAAGGACAAGGCCAGGGACAACAGGGTCAGGGGCAAGGGCAGGGCGATTGGAAGCAGGGCGACCCGAACCAGCAAGGCCAAGGGTCCGGCGGGCCAGGCCAAGGTCAGGGAGGTGAACCGCCCGACGCGGGGCTGATCGATGTGGACTTTACCGACGAGATGATTCATGGCCAGAAAAACAAGGGCGAGATTTTGGCTGTGATCGAAGTCGATGCGCCTGCAGTGCGTGGGGAATCGAGCGTGAAGTATCATCAGATTTATGACACGCAGGCTCAGAAGGCGGCGGATTCGATGCGGCAAAATGAAATTCCGCTGGGGTATCGCAATGCGGTGAAGGATTACTTTGAAGCGATTAATCCGAACAGACGGGCGGGAGATGAATAAGCACAAACGCTTGGCCCATGCGGGCTGGCACAACCCCTCGACCCTTTCGGGAAATTCCCGATTGCAGCGCATCACCCGACTGGCTGTCCAATTGACGGTGGTGGGGATGATTGCTGTTGGGATGTGGGCCTGTTCCGGTACGGGAACCGGAGCGGGCGGCGCGGTGGACGCGCGTGTTATCGGGGCGGTTGGAAGACAGCCGGGTTACTTTGTCAAACCGCGCGCTGTGGCGGTGACGGATGCGGACGAGTTAGTGGTGATCGATCGCAGCGGGCGCATCCAGGTTTTTGATGTGAATTCAGGCGAGTTTTTACGTAAGTGGGATTTGCAGGATTGGACAAATGGTACGCCGACTGGATTTTCGATCGATCCCAAAGACGGAACCATGTGGGTGGCGGATACTCATTATCAACGAATCATTCAGTACGACACGCAGGGGAAGATTTTGACGCAATGGGGCAAGGAAGGTACTAACCCGGGCGAGATGATTTTCCCAACGGATGTTTGTCCCGATCCAGATGGGAAAACCGTCTGGGTTTGCGAGTATGGTTTGCGTTGTCGCGTGATGCAATACACGCGCGAAGGCGAGTTTGTGCAGGAATGGGGTTCGGGCGAGTATGAATATTCCGATTTGCAGCGTCCGATGGCAATTGCCGTGGATGCAGATGGTCATATTCTGGTCGCGGATGCCGGGAACCATCGGATTTTGACGTTCGATCGGGATGGGACGTTGTTGAATTCCTGGGGGACGCCGGGTGAAGAACCGGGGATGCTGAAGTACCCTTACGACATGGCGCTGGCAGCGGACGGATCGCTCTATTTGTGCGAATACGGCAACAGCCGTGTGAGCCGTTTCACGGCCAAGGGTGAATTCCTTGGCGCGTGGGGTCATCCCGGGCATGAACCCGGTGGATTGTTTGCCCCGTGGGGCGTGGCGGTTTGTCCCGATGGACGCGTAGTGGTGGCGGATACAAATAACGGTCGGTTACAGGTGATCAGCAAGCCGCTGAAGGCCTTTGTGCGGGAGGGCAACGCGTGATCGCCATTCATGCCGCAAAGCCGATCTTTCTGTTTTTGCTCGGATTGCTACCGCTTGTGTGGATGGCGGCGGCGCGCCTGAAGTCCATCGAGAAAGGTCGCCGTTGGACAATTCTGGCGATACGAACGTTAATCGTTCTGTTGCTTGTTTTGGCATTGGCGCAAATCGAAGTCGCACGCAACAGCCGCGACATGACGGTGTACTTTCTGCTCGACCAATCGGATTCGATTCCGCCGTCTTTGCGTCAAACACAGACGGATATCGTTAAGCAACTCACCGAAAAAAAACCACGCAACGATGAAGCAGGCCTGATTTTGTTCGGTGGCAACGCATCGCTCGAATCGTTGGCAGTCAATACGTTTGAAATGGACGGAACGTTTAATTCCGTCGTCGAAGGTGAACGCACGGATATATCGTCGGCGTTGAGGCTCGCGATGAGCGCGTTCCCCAATGATCGGTTGAAGCGTATCGTGCTGTTTTCCGATGGGAACGAAAACAGCGGCAGTTCGTTGGAACTCGCGCGACTGGCACGTAATAGCAACGTGCCCATCGACGTGGTGGCGCTGCGGTATGATCAGCGCCAGGATGTGCAAATCGATAAATTGATCATCCCGCCGCGTACGACGAAAGACGCACCGTTTGATATCAAGGTTTTCATGTCGTCGCAAACGGACACGAAGGGCCGGTTGCGACTTTATGAAGACGGCGAATTGATAATCGACCAGGATGTGGATATTTCGGCGGGGAAAAATCCCCCGTTGGTATTGCCAAAACGATTGAGCGACGGTGGATTCCATCGCTACGAAGCGACCGTTGAGGTGCAAGGCGACACGCGGCCTCAAAACAATGAAGCGCGCGCGTTTACCCACCTGAAAGCCGAGCCTCGTGTGCTCTATGTCGAAGGCGACCAGATCAACAAAAACTATCTGGCGGCGGCGTTGCGGCTGGAAGATATCAAAGCCGAAATGATCGGGCCGCAGGAAATACCGTTCAGCATCGATGGTTTGCAAAGTTACGACGCGATCATCTTATCGAACGTGCATGCGCAGGAAATGACCAACGAGCAAATGACGATGATCGAACGCGCGGTGCACGATCTGGGCATCGGGTTGGTGATGATCGGCGGCGAAGATTCCTTTGGCGCGGGCGGTTACCAGGACACGCCGATTGAGAAAGCGCTGCCTGTTTCAATGGATGTGAAGCAGAAGAAAGTGCTGCCTAACGGCGCGTTGGTCGTGGTGCTCCACACATGCGAAATTCCGTCGGGTAATGCGTGGGCACGCGAAATTTCGGTCGCGGCGTTGAACGTGCTTTCAGCCCAGGATTATTTCGGCGTGTTGTATTACGGATCGAAACCAGGAACGGGCGTCGGTGGAGGGTACGGCGGGTGGGGCGAGTATTGGCTGTGGGATCCGGGAATGCAGCAAACGGGCAACAAACGCGCGATGCGGGCGAAAATTCGCGGGGTGACGCCGCTTGATATGCCGACCTTCGATCCAACGTTGGAATTGGCGTACCAGGAATTGAAAGACCTTGAAACCCAAGCCAAGCACATCGTCGTGATTTCCGACGGCGATCCCAATCCTCCTAACCAGGGATTGATCAACCGCATTCGCGACGAAGGAATCTCCGTTTCCGCCGTGGCCATCGCGCCGCACGCGGGTCAGAGCGTCGATACGTTGCGCAACATGGCGCTGTATTGGGGGGGCGGGAATTTTTATTTCCCGAAAACGGCAAACGAATTGCCGCGTATTTTCGTCAAAGAAGCTTCGATTGTTCGTCGGTCGCTGATTTTCGAAGAGCCCTTTTATCCGAAACTCGATACGCCGTCTGAAACACTCGAAGGTCTTACGGCGTTTCCACAATTGGACGGTTACGTTGTGACTTCCGACAAGGAACTCGCAACAATTGCGATGCGTACGGACAAGGACGATCCGTTGTTGGCGCACTGGCGTTATGGATTAGGCAAGACAGTGGCGTTTACCAGCGATGCGAAAAACAAGTGGGCGTCCGCTTGGGTAGATTGGGACGGTTACAGTAAGTTTTGGAGCCAGGTGGTGCGTTGGTCGTTGCGCGAAACGAGCAGCTCGAACCTGCAGGTTAACACGGACCTGCGCGGCGGCAAAGGAAAGATCAGTGTGGACGCGCTGGACATCGACGGGAATTTCGAGAACTTCCTCGAGTTCGATACGACGGTGCTCGGACCGGATTTAGAACCGCAAAATGTGAAAGTTCGTCAGGTTGGGCCGGGTCGTTACGAAGGTGAATTCGACGCGAATCAGGTTGGAACGTATATGGTTCGCCTGACGTCGGGCGAAGACGATGAACAGCAAACGGTGGTGAGTGGCGCGGCGCTTTCGTATTCGCCGGAGTATCAAGCCAGCCGGTCGAACGACGAGTTTCTGGAAAAAATCGCAAAGGAATCCAACGGCGAAACGGTGGGTGAAAATTATTACGCGTTCCGGCGCAACCTTCCGCCGACGAACCGGCCCATTCCGATCTGGGAATGGTTGCTGTTGGCGGGATTGTTGCTCGTTCCGTTCGATGTCTTCATTCGCCGCGTTTATTGGGATATGAACGATATTGTGAGTTGGGCAAAGCGCACGGCGTCGGCGCCGTTCAAGCGCAAGGAACCTGTCGAGCGCGACGAGTCGATGGGATCGCTGCTGGCGGCGAAGTCGCGGGCGCACTCGGATCGCGAAGAGCAAAAAGAACACGAGGAAACACGTCGCCAATTCCGTGAGCGACTTCAAGAGCAGGAGGGCGGAGAAGTAAGTGAAGGGTCTGTGTTCGACGACGCGAAAAAATCCTCCGACCGCGGACCCGTGGCGCATCGCGCGAAACAAACCGTTGGCGATGCTCCCGACCGTCCGGCAGGTCCAGCAGGTGGCAGTTCGTTGAGTAGTTTGAAGGAAGCGAAGAAGCGGGCGAAGAAGAAGATGTGATTTTGGTTTTTAGTTAATGGTTAATAGTTGATAGTAAATGAAGTGACCATTGAATACGCGAGACTGAAGATGCAGGATTATCGAAAATTAGTCGTATGGAAAAAGGCGCATATGCTGGCATTGTTAGTGTATAAGGTGACGAAAGAATTTCCAACAGACGAGCGGTTTGCTCTAGTGAGTCAATTGCGTCGTGCTGCTGTTTCGATTCCTGCTAATCTGGCTGAGGGGTGTGGGAGACAAGGCAAGGGGGAGCTGACACGCTATGTTCAGATAGCTTCTGGTTCTGCAAGCGAGGTAGAGTATTTCTTTCTCTTATCGAAGGATTTGGGATATATTACCGAGGAAGAATTCGTGGGACTGAACGATGGAATCGGTGAGATAAAAAGAATGTTAACGAATTTCACGACACGGTTGCGAGCACCAATCAATAATGAGGATTCAAAAACTAAAAACCATTAACTATTAACTAAAAACGAAGACCTCTGTGGCAAAAAGAAATTAAAGAAGGCGGTGAACTAACATGGCAGACATGCAACAACTAGCGGCGGCGTTTCGCCGGGATTTTGAATCGGTGGCGTCGGAAATCGGCAAGGTCATCGTGGGGACGGAGGAAGTCGTCGAAGGCGTGTTGATGTGCTTGTTTGCGGGCGGCAATGTCTTGCTCGAAGGCGTGCCTGGACTCGGCAAGACGATGTTGATTCGCACATTGGGCGAGGTGCTCGACTTGCCGTTCTCGCGCATTCAGTTCACGCCCGACTTGATGCCTGCCGATATTATCGGCACGAACATTGTCCAAGAGGATCAGCAAACCGGCAAACGCGATTTTGTGTTCATGCGCGGTCCGCTGTTTTCAAACCTGGTGCTGGCGGACGAAATCAACCGCGCAACGCCCAAAACGCAGTCGGCGATGCTGGAAGCAATGCAGGAAAAGCGTATCACCGCTGCGGGGACAACGCACGAACTCGACAAGCCGTTTTTCGTGATGGCGACGCAAAACCCGCTCGAAATGGAAGGTACCTATCCGCTTCCGGAAGCGCAGCTTGACCGTTTCCTGTTCAAGTTGCTGGTGAAATTTCCGTCGCGCAAAGAACTGATGGAAATCGTCAATCGCACCACGACGGCTGAAATGCCGACGGTGAACAAAGCGATGGACAAAGCGCGTTTGATCGAGTGGATGAAATTTGTGCGCACGATTGTGATCGCGCCGCACGTACAAGATTACGCGATTCGGCTGGTGTTGGCGACGCACCCCGAAAGCGAATTCGCCACCGACATGGTGAAACGTTATGTGCGTTACGGCAGTTCGCCGCGCGGGGCGCAGGCGCTGATTTTGACCGGAAAAATCAAGGCGTTGCGTGCGGAGCGTTACAACGTGGCATTTGCCGACGTCGGAGCAGTAGCGCATGCAACGTTGCGTCACCGATTAATTCTGAATTTCGAAGGCGAAGCCGAAGGCATCACGACCGATATGGTGATCGACGACTTGATTCAGAAAGTTCCACGTGAACTTGGCGTGGGAGCATAATCTTAAAAACTCGACCCCCAACCTCTGAGTCCTGAATTATGGCGAACGTAGATCTGAAAACAATGCTCGAACCGGAATTGATCGCACGCCTCGATCAGTTGGAAGTACTCACGCACAAAGTGTTTCGCGGTCGCCAGAAAGGCGAGCGTCGTTCACGGAAGAAAGGCCAGTCGGTCGAGTTTGCCGATTACCGCGAGTATGTTCCCGGTGATGATACGCGTCACTTGGATTGGAATGTGTACGGGCGGCTTGAACGGTTGTATATTAAGTTGTTTTTGGAGGAAGAAGACCTCGCGTTTTATGTTCTGGTGGATACGTCCGAGTCGATGAATTTCGGCAAGCCGATGACAAAGTTCGAATATGCGCGCAAATTGGCGGCGGCCCTTTCGTATGTGGCGCTCAAGAACCAGGACAAGGTTGGTGTCAGCGATTTGAAGGAACGCGTGCATTCGCGTTTCCGCCCGGCTCGTGGCAAGGCGCAATTGACGAAGTTATTAAATTATCTAGGGGGGCTGGAGCCCGGTTCGGGGACAAATCTGGTGGAATCGTGCCGCGATTTTGTTTTGCAAAATAAACAGTCGGGCATCGTGGTGTTGATCAGCGATTTTCTCGACGACCGTGGTTATGAAGAAGCGTTGAAGCACTTTTTCCTTCGTAATTACGACGTCTATTGTATTCAAGTTTTAAGCCCTGAAGAAAAAGACCCGACGCAGGTTGGGCACTTGGAATTTGTAGATGCGGAAACGGGCGAGCGGCAGGAAATTACGGCGAGCGAAATGTTGGTTCGCCAGTATAAGAACACCGTTGAAGCGTTTTGCGGAGGCTTGCGCGATTGGTGTTTGTCGCGCGGCATGACGTATCTGGCATCAACGACAGACGTTTCGATTGAAACAATGATGATTGGTTACCTTCGCCAGCAAGGGTTGTTGCGATGACGAGTTTTTTGCAAAGTCCATGGTGGTGGTCGCTGGCGGCGTTGTTGCCCGTTTTGGTGATATTCTATTTGCTTAAACTTAAGCGCAAACGCGTGGTTGTTCCATCGACATTGCTCTGGCGGCGTTCGGTGCAGGACCTCGTCGCGAATGCCCCCTTTCAAAAGTTGCGCAATAACTTGTTGCTGTGGCTGCAATTATTACTACTGGCTTTATTAATATTTGGTTTTATGCGTCCGGTGATGAAATTACAGGATCAGTCAGGCACTACGTTGATTTTGTTAATCGACAATTCGGCTTCGATGCAAACGCACGAAGGTGCGTTGACTCGATTGGAGATGGCGAAAAAATCCGCAAGAGAAGCCGTTGATAATTTGTCGTCAAAAGACGAGGCGATCGTTGTTTCTTTCAGTAATCGGACGAATATCATTCAAACGCTCACAAGCGATCGCGCATTGCTTCGCGCCGCAATCGAATCGATTGAATCACGCGATGTGGAAACGTCGTTACACGAAGCAGGACTGATTTTACAAGGTCTTACTTCGACAGTCGATGCAACGGGCGCACGGACGCCGCGCGATAATACAAAGACAGTGATATTGAGCGACGGGATGATCGACGGGCTCGATTCGATGGTCGATATTCCGAATTTGGAATACGTCAAAATTGGCGGCGCATCGGAAAACATGGGCATTTCCGCTGTGGATGTTCGCGAATCGTTTGCCGATACATATGAATACCAGGTGTTTACTTCGGTGACGAATGCGTCGGACGAAGAAAAAGAAGCCTATATTGAATTTCACGTCGATGACGAGATCGTGGATATCAAATCGACGATGGTTCCCGCGCACGGTACGAGCGGTGTCGTTTTTGCAACGGGCGAATTGCTCGACGGTTTGGCGACGATTCGCCTGGATGGCAACGACGAGTTCGACCTGGATAACGAAGCGAAAGTTCAAATTTCGCCGCCAGCGGAAATCGATATTTTATTAGTCACGGCTGGCAATCCGTTTTTGGAAAAGGTTTTCATGATCGATCCCCGGACGCGAATCAGTGTCATTCGTCCGACGGATTATTCTCCGCGCGACGATTTCGATATCGTCGTGTTCGATAGTTGCACTGCGGGGGAAATTCCCGCAGGCAGCTTTGTTTTTTTGAATTCGTTGCCGCCGATTTCCGGTTTTGAAAAAACGAGTGAAACCGATATCGATAATCCTCAGATTATTGATTGGAATCGTGTGCATCCATTAACGCGATTCGCAAATTTCGAGGAAGTATTAATTGGAAAAGCCATGCCGGTCTCCGTCCCCCGATCGGCAATTCCGATTGTCGAGGCACTCGAAACAAATTTGATCACGTTGTATGAATCGGACACCCAACGAGTTCTGGTGATTGGATTCGATATCTTTAAATCTTATTGGCCGCTGGATGTTTCGTTTCCGATTTTCATGACGAACCTGATCGATTATTTCTCGCGGCAAGCAGTCGGGGTTTATCAACCCGTGTATGCAACGGGTTCGACGATTCCGATTTATCCCGGACGCGATGCCACGAAAGCTACCGTGACGACTCCATCGGGTGAGAAAATCGATTTTTCCTTCGAGGGCATCAGCACGGCGTATTTGACTGAAACGCACAAGGCGGGTGTTTACCATGTCGATTTCGATAATGGTTCCACGGTGCAACTGCCGGTCAATCTGCTCAGCGAAAACGAATCGCTTGTCGCACCGGTCGAAGAGCTTAAAATTGGTGGTCGCGAAAATGTGGTGGGGGTGGAAAACGTGGTAAAAACCAATCGCGAAGTTTGGCATTGGTTTGTATTGGGAGCGTTGGCGATCTTGATGATCGAATGGTTGATTTACTGCAAGCGAACGTTTATGTAGCCGATGTCGCCGCTCTGGTAAAATTTCACTGACTTCCTGGCTCGGGTTTTGCCATCCTACCCATTAGCAGTTGTTGAATTTTCGTGGAGGCAATCGCTCATGCCCGCACCCGGGTTTACTCGTCCGAATGAAAAAGCGGTCTTTCTGATCGCGGCATTTGGTGTTACATTGGCCACATTGGCCTTGTTTTTAGCGCCTGTCAAGCCGGTGGACGGAGGGTCGTCTGGCGATACGGCAGGAGCGACGTCGCGTCCCACATCTGGGCCCACTTCGCATGCGACCAGTCGCCCGGTTGGTGTGAGTGCCCAAAAAACTTCCATGGCGAACGGACTCGATCCGGAAAAATTTCCCACAGCGGATTATGCCCGTCTGCTTGAAACGTATTTATCTGACGGTCGCGTGGATTACGAAGCGCTGGCGAGCAAAGGCAAAGCATCGCTTGAAAAACTGGCCGATGCGATTGCGCAAACGGACCCGGAACGACTCGATGCGTTGCCAAATCGCGCACGCGATGCATGGTATATTAATGCCTATAATATTTTAACGCTCAAAACAATCGTCGATCATTATCCGGTCGATTCGATTATCGATATCGATCAACCGTGGGATACGGCATTGCCCGTGGCGCACCAGCAATTGACGTTGAATCAAGTCGAACACGAAAAATTGCGATGGCGCGATGCGGATCGTACGCAACGCATTCTGAAAGTCGATCCGCGTTTGCATTTTGCGGTGAACTGCGCGTCGATTGGTTGCCCGGTGTTGCAAGACGTACCATTTACGGCGGACAACATCGAAGAACTGTACGAAAAAGGTGTGCGCGCGTATATTTCCGATCCTGCGAATTATTCTTATGACGCGGACACACGCACGGTAGCGTGGAGCCAATTGCTGGATTGGTATGGCGAGGACTTTACGTTGCATTACGGCCAGGAATCGAAACAAGCCGCCGAACGCCTGGCCGAGAACGGCGTTGAAAAAGCCGAAAATGTAGCAGCAGTCGCGGCGTTTTTGGCGAATTATGTGAAAGACCCCATTGCTTCGGAAACGATGCGCAGTGGGGCCTTTGAACTCGAGATATTGAACTACGATTGGAAGCTTAACAAGCAGTAATCACGGCGCCGTGCAACTGGCAATGGCGATCAGATCAATCAATTCGCGCACAACGGTTTCGCGGTTCGGTTCCATTTCGTAAAGAGCGCTGACTTTCTTGCGCGCCGCGCCAACGTTTCCAGCGGCCTTTCCGCGTGAAATCAGTTCACGATGCTGTGCGGGCATCGGTCCCCAACTCCCGCACTCGACAAAATCCGCAGACAGAAAAACGAACTTCGGAATCGCTTCACCGCCATTGGTGAGGAATCGCACGAAGACGTTTGAGGGATCCGCGCGCGTGATAAAACGCAAGTGTACGTTTGGCGCGAGGGATGCAAGCTTTGCGATGACTGGCGCATGACGCACCACATCGCCACACCAGTCTTCGGCGATGGCGACGACATAAACAGGGCGGTCGATGGCGGATAACCATGCTACGTCGGCAGCCGTTAATTCAAGCGACGAAAAACCAGATGCCATTCGGTCGCGGTGGTCGGCGTTTTCCGCGTTGGAAAGCCATGTGTCGTACTCTTTACCGCCATCGAACACGGCTTTCCAATCGATGGTTTCTAGCAATGGGGGGGCTGGCATGGAAGATTCTCCTGAAGGAATGGGGTACGCTTACCTGCGCTCGAATACCAAGGCATGTGTCATGCCGGACCGGGTGAATGTGACGTCGATTACTGTCCAGGAGCGCGACGATAGATCGAGCGAACTGGCACCCCGGTAATTTCACGCAAAGTGGCTTCGATTGCTTCGGCTTCTTCGAGAGTGATCGTTTTTAACGCCGTTGTTTCGACGGGCGAGTCGCCGTAATGATTGCCGCGCGCGCCGACGTACCATTCGCGCGGATGAGGTCTGCGCGGAGTGTTCAGTTGCACCTCGGCGGGTTGAATTTCGCGGATGATTTCAGCCAGACGATGCACTTCGCCTTTGTTCATCGGCATAAACATACATTGGATGGTGACCTTGCCGGTGAAACCGGGTTCGTTGCGCATGGCTTTAATTCCCGCAACGATGCGATCGATCGTTATGCCTGGCGCCGCTCGGTTGTATTTGCGCAACATCTCATTGCTTGTGGCGTCCAGCTTGCAATCGACGATCGATGCATGGCGCAGGCGAGCGCGTGTGGCGGCATCGTGCAGCCATGTGGCGTTCGTCAGTACCAGCGACGGCTTGCTGTGATGGTGGTGAAAGTGCTCGATGACTTCGCCGATATTGAGCGCCAGTGTTGGTTCTCCGTTGCCGCTGAATGTGACGATATCGACTGATTTCATTTCGACGCGGTCGAGTTCAGCAATGACGCGTTCGGTGGGGACGAAGATTTTCTGTTCGTCGATGACCTGATGAATGTCGCCCAGTTGGCAATAAATGCAATTGAACGAGCAGATCGAGTCCACCAGCAACAAATCGATGCCGAGCGAGTTGCCAAATCGCCACGATTTTACCGGACCGTAAATCGGAGAAGTAAACGCGGCGGGTTGTTCAGAGTTTTCAGTCACGGCTGAGGCAAATACTCCATCGGTAAGCTGAAGCTGATAGTATCAAGTTCCGCGCCGAACGCAAATCGGAAGGATGCGGGATGATAAACACAAATTCCGGAAGTTTCCCGAATCCCGATATGTAAATTCATCCCTCACCCTTCATCCCTATTTAGTTCAGCACAAACGCGGAATAGAATCCAGGGACATTTCCAGGTGAAGGGACGGAGGCTTTCCAGGCCGTGGAGTCGCCCACGCAGTTGACAAGGCGCGAGCCTTGCATTGGGTCGGGCAGCGCCAACGGCACGCCGTCGGGCGTGGTGAAGTTTACGTTGTTGGCGCGCAGCAATGTTTTCGGCGAATACGTGATGGAACTCAGCATCGGCAAATTGTTTAACTCCAGAATGCCCTTTTCGTTTTCCGGCAAAAATTGAATCGAGCCGATTTCCGTGATGTCGGAAAGCAGCAAATGTTGGTTTTTACCCGAGCTGGCGGCTTTGCTGAGAAGCGCACCGGTAATCAATCCATGTTCGAGTGTTGTTTTTTCGCCGTAATTCGAGACGAAAACATCGCCGTAAATTTCAAAGTCGCGGAGCTCGAAACGGAAGCTGGTAGAAACCGCAACGGTCAGTAAGACGCTGGAGCCGCTCGTGCGGCGTAAAACGATATCGCGTGCTTTGCCGGCCGTGGCGCGCAACGCCGCATTCGATGAACTGGTGGCGACCAGATTGATGCCTTGGATCGTTGCGTTTGGATGGGCCAGCGTGACCAACGGGTCGGCGCCGCCCACAAGAGTCGGAACGTTTTCGGCAAACCCGATCAAGTCGATGCCTGCGGTGTCCATGACCAACGTTGACGTGAGCGTATGTTGCCCCGGCATCAGGACAATTGCCACACGGTTATCGCCGCGCGGCGCGGGTGTCATCGTTTTGGCGATGTTATACGCGTCGGCAATACTGGTGAAAGGATGCGTTACCGTGCCGTCCGATTTCGCGGTTGAATCGCTCGCGGGATTGACGATCAACGTACGGTGCAAGGCCACCGATTGGGCGATTTGCGAAATGGGTGCAGGTGTTGCTTCTGCTGGTGGAACTGTCGCGATGGATTCGCGCAACTTGCCAATCTCTCCCGCGACGAATTCCTTCGTTGCATAGGCTTCAAGCTGTGCCGTTGAAACGGCATCCACAACGATTTCCGGTGCAGCTTGCGGGACGGCGACGGTTGCTTTTTCGAGCTCGCGTTTTAACTCGTCGCGCGAAACGAAGTTGCTGGTATCGATTGCGCGAGAGGAATCGACGGTGCCCGATGTGGGGACGGAGTCGCTCTTCACCGTTTCGAGCACCGATTCAAGTGTATCGGCGACGAATGCTTTCGTCGCGATTTCGTTCCATTCGATGGTCACGTCTTTTTTCAATACCGCGTTCGTCATGACATCTGTTACCGCATGTGCGACTTCTTCGTGGACGTAATCGCGTGTTGCGAAATCTCCCGCAGGTGTTTCGGTGGAAGTCGGAACTTCGTTCGCTTCTGTCGTGGCCGCGGCGGATGTCGGTGTCATCTCTGCGACAATCTCCGAGCGCATTTTGGCGATTTCTTCCATGACGTGTTGTTTGGTGGCGAGGTCCTTCTGGCTTTCCTCACGCGCGGCAGCCTCTTCGGCCTGGGCGGCGGATACTGCCGAGGTGATTTGCGCATCCACGTATTGTTTGTTGGCCAAATCCTGCGGTTGTTCCGGGACAGAGGCACGCGTTGCGTTGCCCGCGAACGTAACATCTCCGCTGAATGTCGCGTTGCCCTTAACATCGAACGTGCCCTTGTCGTGGGTCACATTGCCGATGGTGTAGAGCGCATGGCTGGCTGGATTGTCCTGGGCGTTGTAGGCGAGAACCCCTGCGCTGAATCCCGGCGTCAGCGAATCGCGCATGCGAGCGATGTCCGGGTCGGCGGAATTCGCCACGGCCAACACACCGACGTTACGCACAGCAGCACCGCGTCCCACGGCGGAAAGGGCGGTGTTCGTGCCGCTTTGCGAGGAGTCCGTTTGGATACTCGCTCCAATGGCTTCGACGGCACGGTCGATTTCGATCGCATCGCCAAGGCCGGATTCGATTTCCAGACCCATGATGGTCGGCATATCGAGCGGGGACGGAGAGGTGTTCGTCCCGCGATAATTGGCGCTAGTGCGCATTGCGGTGACATCGCCGCCGTCCGCTTCGCCCGAAACAATCATGCTGGTAAGCGATGCGGTCGTGATGGCATCGCGAGCTGTCGTGCTCAGATTCCATCCTTCGAGCGTCGCCGAGCCCGTTTGACGCGACTCAAATTCCACGCGGGCGAAATGATCGCGACCGGCGGGTGCGTCGATCTCGCGCTTGATGCTCACTTCGCCATTTACGACCAGGTTGTCCTGGAACGTAACCGGTTGTGGGGACGAAGTTGCATTGTTCGTTGAAGGAGCGTTCGTGTGCGAGGCTTGAATGGCTTCCTGGACCCAGCTTTTGGTGGCGTACTCGGCGACCGGTTGCATGTTCGAGGAGACGATCGAGGCTTCTTTCACCGCCTGATCGACGTATTGTTTTGTGGCAAGGTCTTGCGGATCTTTGGGTGCCTGTAATTGCGAGGCGCGACCCGTTACGGTGAGGTTTCCCGCGATTCCCGCGTCTCCATTGAGCGAAAAATTCCCGCCCAGGTGCTTCACATTGCCGACAGTGTAAAGCGCGTAATCGTTCTCGCCTCCGTGGTTGTTGTACGCCATCGTCGCAGCGCTGAATCCGTTGGGGAGTACCGATTCCAACGTGGCGACTTCGTCTTCCGTGGCGTTTGCGGTACCCAGAACGCCGAGATTCCGTTGGTTGCCTGCACGAGCCAACCCAAGGACGCCGGTGTTGGTTCCCGAGTGCCGGGTTTCGGCGCGCCCCTCGATGCCGATGGCCTCCACGGCATGGCGCGGCAGAGCGTCGGAAGCCAGACCGCTCGTGCTCAGCAAGCCAGTAATGCGCGGCTTGGCGCTGGTCTCCATATTCTTACCGTTATAACCGGCTGTTGTGGTCAGCGCGGCGACGCGGTTTGCCTGAGTCGTTCCGTTTATCGAAGCCGAAGACAAGGTTTGTGTGCTTGGCGTGTCCGTTGCCGCAAGGACGTTATCGATGGTCACGTTGGCACGAATCGTCAGGTCGTCGGTAAATTCGGTTGGAAGGGTCAACTCGGGCGGTTGTTGATTCTGGAGCGCTGCGTCGAGCATTTGGAATTGCTGGTCCACGTAGCCTTTCGTCGCGAGATCGTTTGGCTCGGCGGGTGCCTCGTCTTGCGACGCTTTGCCTGAAATCGTTAACTGACCGGCGACGTTTGCATTTCCGCGCACAGTCAAATTGCCACCCGTATGTTCTACATTTCCCACCGTGTACAGGGCGCGATCGTTTTCACCGGTTTTCGGGTTCACGGCAAGAATGCCTGCGTGAAAATTTTCCGGTAATGCGGCGAGTGTTTTGGCGATATCGGCGTTTGCGGCGCCTGCGACACCCGTCGTGCGTGTGCCACCTTGCGCTGTGCCGGAAAGGGCAACCACGGTGCCGGCGTTGGCGCTCGCGTGTGCGTTCACGGCACTGAGTGAAGCCGTGGATGTTGCGTCCGACGCATTCAGCGAGACGTCCCACGCGGTGGCGCTCGCGGCGCCAGCCTGTTTCACGGTGGCCTCAACCTTGCCGAAAGCGGTTGGCTCTGTGGGGGTGGAAACTGTGCGCGAAAGATTGAATTCCTCGAAATCCGTTTGGGGAACAATGATTTGTTCCGGCGTTGGGGACGGAGTCGGTGTCGGTGTTGGTGTGGGTGTCGGAGATGGAGTCGGTGTCGGAGTGGGGGAGGGCGTTGGTGTTGGCGTGGGTGTCGGAGTAGGCGTTGGGGTTGGGGACGGAGCAGGGGTGGGTGTTACCACGGCGGCAGGCGCTGCGCCTTGAAAGGCTTTCAACTGCTCATCCACATAGGCTTTGGTGGCCACGTCGTTGGGCTCGGTTGGTGCTTGCGCAACGGTGACGCGACCTTCAAACGAGGCATCGCCGAGAAACGATGTCGTTCCGTCGGCGACAAGGGCGTGCCCTGTTGGGTTGAACGCGTAGATGCCCACGCCATCGGCGGGCACTTTGGCGGAAAGGCCGCCGATTTGATCGTTTGTCGCGTTGGCCGCGCCGATTACGCCCGCGTTGGTGTTATAAGATTCGCGACCCATGGCGATCAACCCGACGTTGCCGCCCGAGTGCGCTTGTTCCGCAACGGCGAGCACGCCAGCGGCGCTGGCATCGCCAATGTTTCCGCCGAGCGCGCGAAACCGACCGCCGAAAAACGAATGCCCGGCGGAAAAACCCGACGCGTTGGGTTCGGCTTGGGCTTCGGCGCCGACGCCCGTGACCAACGGCGCGCCAGAACGCGCATTGGATGTCACGGTGGCCTGGAAAAATCCGCCTTCAACTTGTGTGAGCCCGCCACCGACCGAGTAGGTTGACGCCACGAGCGATTGTTGCCGACGAGCGCCGGACGAATCGCGCACGCCATCGAGACGCACGCGCGCTGCAGTCGTTTGTGGAGATTCGCCTTGAGCCTTGGCCTTCACATCGAAGCCCGCCGCTCCTCGGCTTTCGGGGTCGAGCGTATCGATTTCGACCGAAACGCTGGCGCGGAAAGATTTCGAGCCCGTGATCGCTTGTGTGCTGATTGTATCGACAAAATCGTCGGGGCGTTTGCCATCGATAAAGCTGGCGTTCAGCGCCCACGGCGAACCGAAGACCTTTTGACGCGGGGTCAGTGTTTCCGGCGGATCGGTAGTCGTGTTGTTTTTGATCGTCACCTGGATGAAGAGCGGGCGGTTGAGTTCGTCAGGCGTCAACGCAGATCCCTCGAATTCGAGCGGCACATCGAGGTTGATGTAGCCTTCGGAATCGCGCATGTCCAGATTACGCGCCACGTATCGGTGAAGCGCGGTGCCGCCGGGGCCCATGGAATCGAAAAAATCGATGGTTACGGTCACGTCGGACGCCATGAGCGGCGCTCCACGCGGGTCGGACAGATAGGCCTGGTAGTTGATTTCCTGGGGGACATCCGCCGGAGAGACACCCGGAGTGCCAGCGAGCAGCAACAAAGCCGCCGCAACACCTCCCCAACGTCGGGCAAGCGTTGCCAGATTTTTATCGGACTGAGAGGCCAATTTATTCATCGATCGAATCCTTTGCCATCGAACGGGATTGCATTTTTGCCCAGCGTGGCTGGCAACGGTCGCACCAAACCACCGCGCGTCAGCGTTTTGCTCGAGCGAACGCTAGATTGCGCGTGCCCCTGCCAAGACGGGCAAGGGGGTTTTTTGGTGGGCGATGAGAGGGGGCGTATCTTAACTTTGTTGCCAAAGATTTAAAGATTCACCACAAAGCCACGAAGGTCACAAAGC
>CAZOKZ010000051.1:0-18165 GCA_964580585.1 uncultured Candidatus Sumerlaeota bacterium
GCCGTATTTTTGCAACACCAGCAGGGCTTCCGTACATTGTTGAATGACTTCAATGGCGCTGGCGGCGGGGGGCAGACCGTGTTCGCGGACCAAATTGCCTAAATGCTGGCCGGGGATGTATTCGTAAGCAGCCCAATAGACGCCGTTTTCCTGGCCCTGATCCAATGGTTGAACCAAACGGCTTGCCGGAGCATTGGCCAATGTCGGGAATTCGCGTACAAATCGGGTGTAGGCGTCGGGATAGCCAACGTCGCTGGTCGCGATGGCTCCGATACAGGCCCATTGATTTGTCTTGGTGTGGTAAGCGGTATAGGTTGCTACCACTCCATTAAAGCCAATTCGGTCGGCCAATTTGAATTGGCCAAGACCTTGAAGGGACTCAACAATCGACATTCGTGCTCTCTCCGGCGTTCGAACAGGGGAATATCACTCGAACCCACGAAATCTATTTCGATTCAATCGCGGGAAATTGTGGACATAGCCGGGTTTCGAGGACAAGCGTGTTTATTCTTCTGGGAGCCAGGTCAGCAATTCTTCCAGGAAATCGCGTTCCGCTTTGCTGAGGTTGATGAAAGAGAATCCCAGCTCGCAATAAGCGCGTTCTTCGTGGGTTTCCTCGTAATAACGGGCCCAGAAGAGTTGGGCTTTGATCCACATCGAGCGGTCGGAGTCGGGAAATTCGAGGTGGATTTTCGCACAACAGGTGTATTCGTTGATCTCCTTGGTTTTAGCGGGGCTGATCAACGGAGTTTTTAAACGAACGCCTGCCTTGGAGATTTCGGTGGCGATACCGCGAACCTCGAACGGGGTGAAGCTTTGCTCGGGCAACACAATGCTCATGGTTGCTCGCGCTTGAATGGGCCGCCGTTTGAAGTGACGTTTTTCAGGTAGGGATGTCATCGATTTCATCTGTATTTCGGATCTTTTTTCTGATTTCGTGGGAAGCTTTCCCTAGAATTGCCTTTTTAGCAAGATGAATTCCCGAATGTTTCCAGGGGATTTCAATCGCCGGAGGGCTGTGCCAAGTTTCACGGGACCTGGGGCTCACGTCAAGGCCACTGCCGTTCGGCGGCTGAGAGTTCCCCGATCAACATGTACGCCATCAACTTGAAAATTGCCGGACTCCCTTTTTCGGCAGTTTCGCTTTAAACGCGACATCGGGGCGCCTTGCCGAGAAAATTCCCGGTTCTCCTTGCACCCGGCGCCTACCCCGTCCCAGGGAAGAAAGACCGCAACATCCGTCGTGATCGGACTCGGTCGCGTAATTCGATAGTGGGAGAAAACAAAACATGACCGAGTTGTTCCGGAAACGTCGCTGGTTGGCTGGTTTGATCTATATTGGGATTTTCTGTTTTCTGACACTGTTTGCTGCACCAGCCACATGGGCTCAAAGTGCGGAAAATACCAGCGTTGAATCTCAGGGAATCAATGCTGCCCACGCTTCTGCCGCCGCGACGATGCGCACTTTTTTGCAATCGTTTCCGAACAAAGAAAAGGGCCGTCCCGACCGAATCGTGCCGGATGCGATTTCGTGCATGGATTTTTCGGGAACGTTGGCTTTGTTGCCCGAGTCCAATCGTCGCGATATGGCGATTCAATTGAAGAATATTATCGATCGGATTCGATTTGTCGATTACGAGGAAATCGCCAGCGAAGTCGGCGATAACAATATTTACGAATTTGCGCGCACAGGCGGTGGGTCGATTGTGCTGGAGCGCCGTTCGGATGGAGAGTGGCTCTTTAATTCCGAAACCGTCGAGGCGTTGCCGCAAATTTGGGCCTCGGTGGAAAATCGCGTAATGGTCGAGGGCGTAACCTCCGTGCCATTTTCCACACCGGGCCAGTGGTTGCGCTCGAAAATGCCCGAAAGCCTTCGCCAGCCGATGATTGTGCTCGAAGCGTGGCAGTGGTTGGGCATTTTGTTTTTCATTTTCCTTGGCGTGTTGGCTGATCGAGTACTGGTTTTCACCATCAGTGCATCGGCAGGTCGGATTCTCAAACGCCTGGGGTGGGAGCTTGACATTGAAACACGCCGTGCATCGAGCCGACCGTTCGGCTTGTTAGCGATGGCGGGCGTGTGGGCGCTCGGGGTCAATTGGCTGCAATTGCCGCCGACGATTGTTGCGGTGCTGAACACGGCAGTGAAATTCATCGCTGCGACCAGCTTTGTCTGGGCTGCGTATAAGGGTATCGATGCCGCGGTTGTCGTTGGGATGAAGAAGGCGGAAAAAACCGCGTCGAAATTCGACGACCTGATCGTTCCGTTTCTCGGGCGCATCGCGAAAATTTTCGTCGTCGCGTTCGGTATTGTATTCGTCGTCGGGAATTTGGGCGTCGATATTCGCAGTTTGCTCGCAGGTCTTGGACTTGGTGGTTTAGCGTTTGCGTTAGCCGCGAAGGACACCGTCGAGAATCTGTTCGGGTCGCTGACCGTGTTGATCGACAAGCCGTTCAACGTGGGGGATTGGGTGAACATCGACGGCAAGGTCGATGGGACGGTGGAAACGGTAGGCTTGCGCAGCACGCGCATTCGCACGTTTTACAACTCGCTCGTCACCGTCCCCAACGCGACGTTGATTCGCTCGAATGTCGATAATTATGGCGCGCGGCGCTATCGCCGGTGGAAGAGCACGTTGTCGCTGACCTACGACACGCCGCCGGAAAAAATCGAGGCGTTCTGCGAAGGCATTCGCGAGCTGATGCGCCTGCATCCCTACACGCGCAAGGACTACTACCACATTTACGCGAACGAATTCGGCGCGCATTCGCTGGATGTGATGCTTTACGTGTTTTTTGAGACACCGGACTGGGGGACGGAGTTGCGCGAGCGTCACCGGTTGTTCCTTGATATCCTGCGGTTGGCGCAAAAACTCGGCGTCGAGTTTGCCTTCCCGACCCAGACGATCTGGCTGCCGAAGGATTTGCCCGCGCACGCCAATAAACCGGCGAACGAGAAATCTGCGCTCAACGCCGGGCAGAATGCCGCGCGTTCTATCATGCGCGATACGTTTGGTGAAAAAGTCGTCGCGCCGCCGCCCGTGTCGTTTTTTATTCCGACCGAAGGCGACGTGGATACGTATTTACGCGAGCGTAAAGGCGGGGACGGAGACGGGTAAGGACGGCTTGAGAGCCACAATTTCATCGTTGCGCGTCGGACTCGGGCTCAGGTCGCGTATTTTCATACGCTCCCATCGCCCTCGCCTTGCGCGCCTCGACCTTGCGGCTCTGAAGCCGTCCTTGGATTTTGAGAATATTCCGCTAAGGCACTTGTGAATTAGCGCACAAATCCTGGTAACTGGCGGGGAATTGGCTTTTATTATTGTCATCAATCATGCTGAGAGTTCTGCCATTTCTAACAATCGAATTGGACTGCCGTGATGAAACGTTTGTGCCTGAACGCCGAAACGTTGCCAATGTTTAAGGAAAAATTTGGCTGCTTAACACCCGATACACCGCGCCAGTGGGGGAAGTTGGACGCCGCGGGTATGATCACGCATATTCGCACGGTGTTGGAGGCTTCGATGGGCGAACGCGAATTGCCGGACGAAAGCAATGCTTTCACGCGGTTATTCATTTTCCGGAAATTAATTTACGATGTTATGCCCTGGCCGAAGGGAAAAATCAAAGTCACCGACGCGGCAACGCCCAAGCCGGAATTCGATTTTGAGACGGAACGCCGGATGATGTTCGAGGCCGTGGATCGTTTTGTTGAAGCGGTAGAAAAAACACCGGAACGCAAAACGCTTCATGCCGGTTTTGGGACGATATCGATCCGGGAATGGAGCAGAATTCACGGTCGGCATAATGCCCATCATTTGGAACAATTTGGCGTTCAGACCGGAAAGGAAACATGATGCCAGTCCGTCCCCACATTACCCCTGCGTTGTTTGAGTTTTTCGAGGAGTTGAAGGAAAACAACGACCGCGATTGGTTTGCGGCGAACAAGGCGCGTTTCGAGTCCGATGTGCAGTTGCCGCTGTTGGACTTTATCGCCGATTTCGAGCCGTATTTGAAGACCATCAGCCCGCATTATCTGGCCGACGCGCGCAAGCAAGGCGGGTCTCTGTTTCGCATTTATCGGGATACGCGGTTTGGTCACGACAAACGGCCGTACAAAGAAAATGCAGGCGTGCATTTCCGCCATGCGCAGGGAAAAAACGCGCACGTACCCGGGTTTTATCTGCATTTAGCAACGACTGAAATATTTGCCGGAGTGGGAATTTGGCGACCGGATGGACCGACTCTCAAATGCATTCGTGAAGCAATCGAAGATCGTACCGACGAATGGCAACGTGTCAAAAAAGACAAGAAATTCACGGCGAAATGGAAGATCGATCACTCCAGCGCGTTGAAACGCCCTCCGCGCGGTTATGCCGCAGATCATCCGATGATCGAGGATTTGCTGCTCAAAGACCATGTGGCGTTTGTTGAATTGACGCGCGAGGACGTGTGCAAACCCGGGTTTATTAAAACCTACGCGGATTTGTGCGCTCGTTCAGTGCCCTATGCAAGGTTTCTGACAGAGGCAGTCGGCATGCCATTTTGATCTTTGAAGATGGAAAACAGGAAAAGAGGGACGGAGCACGCGACTCCGTCCCTCTTGATATTTGTTAGCGTCTTCCGAACCCTGGACCTCCACCACTCGGGCCGCCAGGGCGTCCGCCCCCACTGCGTGAGCCTCCGATTCCTCCTGGCATTCCGCCAAGTCCACCACCTCCGGCGCCAAACTGTTTTTCAGAGCGTTTGAAACTTCCCATCGCGCCTAAATTCGCTTTGTTCATTTGCTGCGTCAGTTGCGCCGTGGGTAGTGAGGAGGAATTCCATGCCATGGGGCTGCCGGTCGCTTGGCCTGTTCGTCCAAATCCCAAGGCCGAGAAAATTTCCGAGGCGCCACCGCTGTCACTGCTGCTGTCGCCACCCGTAACGGATTCGAATTTCGAGATACGCTCCTCAACTTCCGATTCTCTGCCTGTATATTTTTCCTTCGCTTCCTGCGCTTCGGATTTCCAACTTTGATACTCTTCTTTAACCTCTTCGGCTTCTTCCTGAGTTTCGTCGACATTTTTGTTGAATGCGCCTAACTCTTCGTTGGTGTCGTCGAGCGATTCGCTGAGTGAATTGACCGAATCGGCGTAGTTATCGATACTGGAAGACAATTCGTCCAATCCTTCGACATTCACATTCGCGTTCGCGGTGGGGAGAGAACCGCTGGAACCAAGGGCATTTCCAGCGTTGCCTGCTCCTTGGGAATTAGTCGCCATCGAAGAGATCGCCTGCCCGAGAGCGGCAGCTTGATTTGGATCAATGGGCGTCGAATTCGCGTTGGCGGGAACAAGGGATTGCTCGCGGCGGCAGTTGTCGATCGCGAGCCAGGTGGCTTCGGGATTTTCCTTTGCATGCGCGCCGATTAACGCGGTGGTCAGTGGGTTCGAGCGTAAGACTTCGAGAGCATCGGGATATTTATTGTATAAATAACTCGCCGCCGAGTTGAATTGTGTATCGCTCGGATGGGCTTCCATTTTGACCAGATAATCCGGATGTTGAGCGGCGACAAACATCGCGCTCAGCACATCGTCGGGATACGACGCCAGCGAGCAAAGGAGTTCGTCGCGCAGACCTGCTGTCAATTCGAGCGCCTTCTCTTTCGCGGCGTCCGGGATTTCGGGCAAACCATCGGGTTTTTGTAGTTTAGGAAACGAAGGCTGGGCAAATGCGGGTTGCAGCATCGTTGTTGCCCCCAAAAGAAGGGCGAAACCGAGAAGGCGGGGAAGCTTCATATTGTTACATTCCCTATTGATTGTGGATTCTTAAGTAAATTCCTGATATTTGTGATGCGTATAATGCAAGTGCAATCTCTGGCAGCGAAAAACTTGACGGTTGGCTTTGACACCTCTCGCGCGATTGGGCACGTTCTGCCCCAACCTCGCACGGTGAGGCGGAAGAGCTTTCCCTAATTTGAAGGAGACGGACCCGTGTTAATCGAAAATCTGGTTGGCAAGCGTTTGGCAGACGATCCCAAAGACGCGCAAACGCCGGGGCACCGGTTGCTGCTGCGTGGCGGTTACATCCGCCAGGTGGGCCAGGGCATTTATAGCCTGATGCCGTTGGCGCACAAAGTATGCAAAGCCGTTGAGGCGATCATTCGCGAGGAAATGAACGCCATCGGCGGTCAGGAAATCCTGATGCCGGTGACGTCGCCCGCCGACCTGTGGATCGAATCGGGCCGTTACGCCGCCATCGGGGACGAGATGTTGCGCTTCACCGATCGCACCGACCATCCGATGGTGCTGAACATGACGCACGAGGAAGTCGTGGTCGATGTGGCACGCGGCAACATCGATAGCTATCGCCAATTGCCCGTGATGTTGTACCAGATTCAAACAAAGTTTCGCGACGAAGCACGGAGCCGTGGCGGTCTGATTCGCGTGCGCGAGTTCACAATGAAAGACGCGTATTCGTTCCACCGCACGCAGGAAGATTTGGCCGAGTACTATGGGCAAGCTCACGCAGCATACATGCGTATTTTCAAACGTTGCGGGATGCGCAATTTTGTCGATATCGAATCCGACTCGGGCATGATGGGCGGCAAAGTCGCGCACGAGTTCATGCTCCTGACCCCCGTAGGCGAAGACACGATCGTCATTTGTCAGGAAAGTGGCTATCGAGCGAACCGTGAAGTGGCCAAAACGGTGCGTGATTATTCGTCGGACGAAGAGCTGCAGTCGCTTGTCGAAGTTGAAACTCCCGCGCAGAAAACCATCGAGGAGGTCACCTCTTTCCTGGGGACCGACGCGAAACACGCGTGCAAGTGTGTTGCGTTTATGGGCGATGAAAAACGCCCGATCCTCGCGTTTGTTCGCGGCGATTTCGATGTGAATCAAGCGAAGCTGAAAATGGCGGCGCGCGCGCTTGAAATTCGCCCCATGGCTGACGATGAGTTTGAAGGAATCGGCACCGTGGCGGGTTTTGTCGGACCGATTGGAATCGACGGAACGAAAGTTACGTTGCTGTTCGACGAGTCGGTGGCCAAGTCGCCGAACTTGATCATTGGGGCGAACAAAAAAGATTGGCACCTAACAGGGTTCAACCTGTCGCGCGATTTGCCGGGTCACGATTATGTCGATTTGACCGACGTGGTCGAAGGCGACCCTTGTCCGATTTCCGGCAAACCGCTGACGCTGACACGCGGCATCGAAATTGGTAACATTTTCCAACTCGGCACCAAATATACCGAGGCCATGAACTTCACCTATGACGAGGAGGATGGCTCGACGCGCCATCCGATCATGGGATGTTATGGAATTGGCGTGGGCCGTACCATGGCGTCGATTGTCGAAGAAAACCACGACGACAACGGCCCGATCTGGCCCATTTCCGTCGCGCCGTTCAAGATTCATGTGTGCGCGATCCAGGCGAAGAAGGACGAAATTCGCGATGCAGCCGTTGAGGTTTACGAAAAGCTGCGCGCTGCGGGTTACGATCCATTGCTCGACACGCGCAACGTTGGCGCGGGTTTCATGTTTGCCGATGCCGACCTGATCGGCGCGCCGATTCGCGTGATCGTTTCGCCACGGAACCTGAAAAACGGGGTTGCCGAACTCAAGTACCGTCTCGCTGTGCCGCGCGAGGATTTGCCAACCGAAATTCCATTGTCCGAAGTCGTCGCGACCATCAAGGACGTGTTGACGAAGCTGGAAATCGAGTACACGAGTACCGCTGTGCGGTAATTGAATCTCGCCCGATCGTAAAAGTTTAACAAGTTCGAGAAGATGGGACGGAGTGGTAATGCAGGCTGGATTACCATTCCGTTCTCTTTATTATGCCAATTACCTACGTGGTATTCTCTTTGCGTTTCTTGGCGGCTTGGCGACTTTGCGGTAAAATTTAATCCTGATGAGGGATGAAGATGGCCAAATTCTTCGATGAACTAACGCCTAAGCTGATCGATTTTATTCGCGAACAAAAATTGTTCTTCACAGGTTCGGCGCCCGCCGAAGGGCGTGTGAATGTTTCGCCCAAGGGCATGGATTGTCTGCGCGTAATTGACGAACAAACGGTCGCTTATCTGGATTTGACAGGTAGCGGGAACGAAACGTCGGCCCATTTGCGGGAGAACGAGCGGCTGACGCTGATGTTTTGCAGTTTCACGGAGAAACCATTGATCCTTCGCCTGTACGGTCGTGGGCGAGTGGTGCGTCCCTCGGACGACGAATGGGATGGCTGGAAAGCATGGTTTCCAACGTATCCCGGCCAGCGTCAGATTATCATTCTCGACATTGAATCCTGCCAGACTTCCTGCGGATTCGCCGTTCCGCGCTATGATTGGATCGAAGACCGCCCGATGCTGGTCGAGTGGGCCGCCAAACGGGACGACGAGTCCCTGCGGGCGTATCGTCGGGAAAATAATCGCCTGAGTATCGATGGCTTGCCCACCGGGTTGAACGAAGAGCAGCTTCCGTAAAAATAGCGATCCAGGTTGTCGCTTTGTCCACATTGCCCCACCTTTTCAGTGGGAAGTTCGGTTTGGGAGCCGAACGGGGGGCTTCATCTCGCGGGATTCATGGAACATTTGTCCAGAATTGACTTCTGGAGTCGCCATTCCATTCACGGGATGGGACGGGTTTGGGATTTTCAGGGTACGGAATCGTGCCTTGGTCCTGATTCCGAGCGCTTCGGTTGTGGATTTCTGGTCCCACTTGCCTGGATTCTTGCTTGCCTCATTGCCACAAGGGCGCCGAATGTTTTGCGGGTTTAGATCAATACGTGTCATAAATGGGAGACCCCTTCGCATGTTTGTCAAAGGGATCATTGGGAAGCCAATCCGCTTTCTTTTGCCGACATTTTTTTTGCTGCTTGCCGCGTTTGGATTTGCCGATCGCGTGACGATGAAAAATGGCTCGGTGTTCGAGGGTAAAATCGTTTACGAAGACGGTGCCGAGATCCGGTTGGATGCTCGTGGCCTTCGTCAAACGCTCTACAAAAAAGACATTCAGAATATTGAACGCGTTCAGGATTCGGAAATCGGGCCTGGCGAATCGAGCGCTACGGCGGCGGTGGCGCTGCTCGATGCCAATAACTCCATCGAGGCCTGGAACGAACTGCTCAAGATGATCGAGGTGGAAGAAGACGCCTGGAAACGTCACACGGCGTTGGTTCAGCGGGCGGCAATGGCGTTGAGTACGGCAGCCGACAAGGCTCTCGAAGCAGGGGACAGCCAGCGCGCACTTGAGATCGCAGAGTTATTGGGAGCGGAAAAATCCGCCGAACTGGTTTCCCGCGTTTACCCCGAACGCATGGCGGATATGGAGCAAAAAATCCGAACGGTGCAGGGAACGGCGCACTTGATCATGGGTCGCGCGGCGCGAAAAGTCGCCGATCTGGAAACCGCCGAGAAGGAAATGCGCCAGGCGCTCCTAACGCTGCGCGAAGGGGATCAGGCTTTTCCGCATGCGCAACTGACGCTGGGTTTAACGTTGCGCGACAAGGGATTCGAACTCCTGCGCCAGGATAAATTGGAAGCCTCCAAGTCCACCTTCCTTGAAGCGCAGGTCTGTTTGGAAACCGCTCGGCGCTCTACCGCGGCGGACGCGGAAATGTCGCGGTTGGTGACCGAAGAACTGGCAAACATCAAGGATAACGGTTTTGCGGTGATTGATCAACGAACGATCATTAACGCACAAACCCCGATTCCGACGCCCACCATCGTTGTTCCTCGGCCTACTCCGGTACCGTCGCCGACACCCGAACCCGGCATGTGGGGTAAAATCCTGGGTCAGGAAAAATCGGCAAAGTTTTCCAACTGGCTCGACGGTGTTTTGCCCGAGAGTATCGATTCTAACGACGCGATGAACTGGGGCGGATACCTGCTGGTATTTATCATCGTGTTCTGGGTAGTCCCGAGCATCATTTTCGTGGTGCTCAAACGCCGACTCGATCCGATTGCCGAAGCCTGGTCGCGTCGCGTGGTGTTTCTCGGGCCGTTGGCGCTGCTGGGATACATGGTGACGTTTGTTCGTTCGCGTCCTCAGAAAATTCGCATCAAAAAATCCAAACATCCCTGTCCGCATTGCGGTTATCGGCTCGACGATATTCTGGGATACACCAACCTGGATTTCGAGCATTGCCCGAATTGCGGGGGAGAAGTGAAACCGGTGCACTCGATTGGCGAGTACATCGAATTCGTCGCGAACTCGCTTGCCACCGATGCGGAGAAAGTCGAGCGCGGCATTGTTTCCATGGCCAGTTTTGTGGAAAAAGATGCCATGCAGAAACTTGTCAAGGCGCTGATTACCCAGTCCATCCGCAGCCGGGCTTCTGACTTGCACGTCGAACCCAATCAGGGCGAGTTGCTGATTCGCTATCGAATCGACGGCATTATGATGGATATGAACAGTCTGCCTGCCTCTTTAACCAATCCCTTGGTTTCCGCAATCAAGGTCATGGCGAATCTGGACATTGCCGAAAAGCGTAAGCCGCAGGACGGCAGCATGCGCATGGAGGTTGACGGATCGGGTATCGATATTCGTGTCGCATCCTCGCCTTCCCAGACCGGTGAAACGCTCACGCTGCGACTTCTGGATTCGCGCACGATTCAATTGGAAACCAAGCATCTGGGCATGTCGAAGACTGCTCGCGAAGTGTTTGAAAAAGCCATTCGCGAGCCTCACGGGTTGATTCTGGTAACGGGACCGACCGGGTCTGGTAAAACGACGACGCTTTACGTGGCATTGCGGACAATTGCCACGGGCGATAAACATATTATTTCAATCGAAGATCCGATTGAATTCCGCATTCAAGGGATCAACCAGATTCAGGTCAATCCACCCGCAGGTCTGACGTTTGCCACCAGCCTTCGCTCGGTGTTGCGCCAGGATCCCGATGTCATCATGGTCGGCGAAATTCGCGACCGTGAAACGGCGGAGATTTCCGTGAACGCCGCGCAAACAGGTCACTTGGTTTTCTCGACGTTGCACACCATCGATGCTTCCAGCACCGTAACGCGTTTGTTCGATTTAGGCGTCAATCCGAACCAGTTCGCCCATGCTTTGACGCTCGTCGCGGCCCAACGTCTGATCCGCCTGGTATGTCCTGAATGCAAACACAAGGAACGTCCGTCGCGCGAGACGCTTGACTTGATCGGAATTGGTGAAATGGACGAGGCGACGTATCCCTTCTTGAAGGGCAAGAAGTGTGATTTCTGTAATCAGACAGGTTTCCACGGTCGGACAGGAATTTACGAAATTCTGGCACCGAACAGCCAAATCCGCACCGTGTTGGAACGTGGCAATGTTTCAACCGCTGAGTTGCGTGAACTTGCGATCAGCGCAGGAATGCGCACGTTGCGCGAGGAAGCCTTGTTGCTGCTGAAACAAGGAATGACAACGGCGGACGAAGTGCTTCGCGTGACCAAGTAATACCCCTAATTTTGACTTGATGGACGATTTCGGATGGCATCCACAGCGCAGCGCACACGGGAGAAGTGGCTCGCCGCGCATCGGGATTTCGGCGAGCAATTACGTCGCGATTTGCGCGTAGCCGAAGGCGCAGCCACCGAGCCGCGCCATGTGGATGAACGCCTCGTTCAGTGCATCTGGTACGATCAGCTTTTTCGAGCAGGGGAACTGACCACTGCCAGTGGCAAACGTCTCGAAGTGCTCGATCCTGGCACATGGAATACAGGGCGAGGGCCGGATTTCAAAAACGCGCGTTTGCGGGTGGCAGGCGAAGAGCGCGTGGGCGATGTGGAAATTCACGTCCAATCGGCTGGTTGGAGCCAACACGGACATCATCAGGATTTTGAGTACAACACCGTCGCCTTACATGCCGTGCTGCACGCATCGGATGATCGTCCCTACGATGAACTGCAAAATGGGACGCGCCTCGAGCGGTTGGTGATGGCGTCGGTGCTCGACCCCGACTTGGAAACGTTGCGTCGCACAATCAACGTGGACGATTATCCCTATGCGCGACCGGAAAACCAGGGACGTTGCCACGAAAATTTCATCCGATTGCCCGAACGCCAGTTGCGCGGTTTTCTGGAAACTGCCGGTCGGGTGCGCGTGGAAAATAAAATCCAACGTTTCCAGATGCAACTGGCCTCAGCCTCGTTGCCTCAGTTGATTTACCAGTCCTTGATGACCGGTCAGGGATATAAGTCCAACAAGACACTGTACTTTCTTCTCAGCAAGCGTACGCCGGTGAGCGAACTGATGGATTTTGCTCAGGACGTGTCGCCCGAACAACGTACCGATGTGTTTTTGTCTGTCATGTTGCACGTTGCACAGTTATTCCCCACGCAGTCCGATTTATTCGACGGCATGGACGATGAAACACGCGCGTTTATCGAGCGGCTCGACGATCATTGGCGGGTGTTGAGCGGATATTTTCGCGATCGGATCATGCCGCCGACCAAACGGTGGTATTCGGGTATGCGTCCGCCAGGATTCCCCGGACGTAGGCTGGCGGCGGTGGCGATATTGCTCACTCGATTGGCGGATTCCGAACGGCCATTGTTTCAGGAATTTTGCCGCGCGATTGAACATGGACAACCCGCAAACGATCACCCCAAAGATTGGCGGGCGTATTTCAAACGCTTGGCTGATCTGTTTGCGGTCGAGAACGAATCGCATTATTTTACAACACATTTCACGCTTGGCGGCAAGCCGTGTCGCCCGCAGGCATTGCTGGGCGAACCTGCTGCCCGCAGCCTGGTTTTTAACGTGTTTTTGCCGCTGGCGGTGTTGGTCGCGCGCCAGGAAAAAAACAAGGAACTCGGCGTGGGGGCCTGGCGTGTCATCGAGCGCTATCCGGCGCTGGCGAAAAACTCCGTTACCGACATGATGAAGCGTCGCCTGTTTGCTGAAAGCGGTTTCGACAAGGCGTTGTTCCAGACGGAACTCATGCAGCAATCGCTGTTCAAGATTTTCCACTCGTGTTGTACATCGAACGAACGCACATGCGCCGATTGTACGTTTTTGAACGCGCCGTTTGAGGCGAGGGAATGAAAAAATCCCCCGGCGAACACCGGGGGATTTGAAATGTTGTTTCTTTTTCTACGCTTACTTTTCTTCCAACGTTACCGGGTATTCTTTTTCTACATCCACACCAAGACGGGTGAGTTCGTTGCGCGCGGTGCCGACGATGGTGTATTCAAAGTCGCGGCGTTTGATGTAATCGATGTACATGCGCGTCTGGCTGGAATTTTCATCTGCTGCTTCGAGTGGTTTATAGCGAGCGTCCAGCACGTCGCGGTAAATCTGGATCGCGTCTTCCGGTCGGTCCTGGTAGGCAAGAATGCGAGCTTTGGCCACCATGGCTTCGTAACGCAGGAAACCGGAATCGGGCGATTCGATCACGCGGTCGAACGTGTTGAGCGTGTCGTTCATCATCGAGTCGATCTGCTGAAGTTGCCACGCGTTTTCGTATGCATACGCCAGCGCGATGTTGCCCATGGCCTCGTCGAAAGAACCCGGTTCGGATTCGGCGACGTATTTTTTGAAGATGTCGATCGCCTGCTGGGTATTTTTGGCGCCATCCGCCAGCGATGCCTCGGCGGTGTCGCCAATCGTGTAGTAGGCCTTGCCTTTGATATAGAGCGCCTGGCGTGCAACGGGGCTGTCGGGGTATTGGGCAATGACCTGATCGGCCAAGGCGACTACTTCGAGCATCTTTTCCTGGCGATCGAGTGTTGCCCAGTCCGTGGAAACCCGCGCCTCGTCGAATTTCTTCTGCACGTCGGCCATCACATTATTGGCTTCGAGCAACGTTTGTTGCGACTTGTTCTCGCGCAGATTTGCCAGTAAATAGATGCCGAAAATCAGCGCCAGAACGATGAGGAGGGTGGTTCCGTGCGCTTTCAGCCAGAGAATCGCGCGATTACTGGCTTCGAGTACTTCATCGTGTTCGAGTTCTTCTTTGGTAATCTTGATTTGAGCCATCAGAATTGTTCGCTTGTGATCGTACGATGTTGGGTTGGCGGCGATTCCCCGAGCAGTCCGGCGAGGGACTGGCGCGGGGGAGCGCGCACAAAGGGTCACACCTGAGCGCATGCCCGGAGGCAGAGCAAGCCGAAAACCACCCCGGAAATCCTAAAAGTGCTCAATCTCTGCGTTGAACTCCTGGACTTGGGTGTCCTGGCTTTGAGGATAAGTGAATTTTGCTTCCTGGATTTTCGCCTTCAGGAGAACCATTGATTTTTGCAGGAAATCCACCTGACGGCCAATCGAGGGGTTGCGTTTCCGCCCCGGCTTGGACCACATTGCGCGCCTGAATCGACGCCCTCCTTGGCGTTTTGCGAGGTCCAGATGATCAATCTGAGTGTTAACGTCAATAAAATCGCCACCTTGCGTAACTCGCGCGGGGGAACGATCCCCAGTGTGGTCAAGTTCGCCCAGGCTGCCATCGAGGCAGGTGCTCACGGTATTACGGTTCATCCACGTCCGGACGAACGCCACATTCGTCGGTCGGATGTGTTCGATTTGCGTTCGATTATCCGCGACGTCGAATTCAATATCGAAGGTTATCCGGACGAGCGATATCTGGAGATCATTCGTGAAGCCAAACCGGATCAGGCGACATTGGTTCCCGACCCGCCCGATGCTTTGACGAGCAATGCGGGGTGGGATGCCGTGCGTCATGCCGATTATTTGAAAGAAATCGTCGCGAAGTTACAGGCGATGGGGGCACGGGTTTCGCTTTTTCTCGAACCGGATCTTGCGCAGGTCGAAGCCGCTGCCGCGACGGGTGCCGATCGCATCGAATTTTACACGGAGCCATTTGCGCGCGCGTTCGAGGAAGGGCGGGGCGAGGAATCATTCGCCGTTTATCAAGCCGCCGCCGAGCGAGCCGTTGCTCTCGGGTTGGGAATCAATGCGGGCCATGATTTGAATCTGGAAAACATGGTGTTGATGCGACGACTGCCCGGTCTGCTCGAAGTTTCCATCGGCCACGCGCTCGTGCACGATGCACTCTGGCAAGGTTGGAAACAAACCGTCCGCGATTACCTGAATGTTCTGAAGGAAGAAAGCGCTAGCCAAACCGTTGAGTAACCCAGCCGCACAGCCTTCCAATCCCCCCGAACCTGTCTCGGATGCGACGGGCGGAAGGTCATGGACGGCGCGGTTTTTCTCGAACACCTTTGGCGCGCTCACCGTTCCCAATTACCGTCTTTTTTTCATCGGCCAGGCCATGTCGCTCACGGGCACCTGGATGCGGCGAACCGCTCTGGGGTGGTTGGTGTATCAGCTCGAAGGGTCCATGGTGTTGCTTGGGGCGGTGATGGCGTTGGCATTGTTTCCGCTGTTCATTTTTTCTCCCCTCGCCGGTTCGCTTGCCGACTTGGTGGATAAACGTCGGATGATCATTCATTCGCAATTTGTTGCCGGGTTGGCTTCGGCAGTGATTGCATTACTTGTGTACACGAACACCATCGAGACATGGCAAGTCATGGTGCTGGCGACGATTGGCGGAGTGGCGTTTGCGTTCGAGGTCCCCGCACGGCAGGCGTTTGTGGTTGAAATGGTCGGCAAGCGGCACTTGCTCAACGCCATTGCGCTCAACTCGGCGCTTGTCAACGCGACACGGATTGTGGGTCCGGCGCTCGCGGGATTTATCATGGCGGCGGGCATGCATTGGTGCTTTGTGGCGGATGCGGTTAGTTACTTCATCGTGATTGGCACGTTGATCGGCATGGTTTTGCCGCCGTTTGTGGGAACGCCACGCACGCGGTCGCACCTGGCGATGCTGGCCGAAGGCGTGCGTGAGGCTTGGACGAACACGCCTGTTCGATTGGCGATGGCGCTGATGGCGTGTTTAGGGATCTTCGGTTTTTCATTTCAGACGTTGTTGCCTGCCATTGCGCAGGACGACCTGATGCTCAGCGAGTTTCAATATGGCGTGCTGATGGCAATCTCCGGTGTTGGGGCGATCGTCGGCGCGCTGGTGGTTTCCAGTCGGGGAGTGGACTCCAATCGCCCGCTCCAGATGTTTGCGGCGATTTTTATCTCGGCGTTGTCGGCGTTTGGCGTGGCGCTTTCACGCACGTATGTACCGATGCTTTGTGCCTTGCTTGTATTTGGTTTCGGCGGAATTTTATACATTTCAACGGCGATCACGCTCGTTCAACTCAGTGTTGCCGACTCGATTCGCGGGCGGGTGATGGGGATTTGGGCGCTGACGTTTGGCGGAGCCTTGCCGCTGGGATCTTTTGCGATTGGATTGTTGGCAGAACACACGGGACCGTTTACTGCCATCGGGATTTTTGGTGTCGTGTTGGCTTTGGCGGGCGTGATGTTTTATATCACGCAATATAAAGAAGTCCTTGGTGTGTTGACCAGACGCCGGGAGAATGCGAGCACCTGAAAAACCGACCTTTGGAGGGAGGTTTTTTATCGAAAATTGGATTCTTGCTATCCAAATCCCCGATGTGCGGTTGACTTTCGGACTTCGTTGCTCCAAGCTTCCAATCGTATCTAAAATAAGATACTCGATATAGCGTATAGGTATTAACCAAAATGATCCGTGTTTCCTGTCGTCTCCACGACTGTGTACACCATAACGCCCCGCAGGAAAAAACATCACATCCCGACGCTTGCGATTGTGCCCACGAGCACAAAGAAATGTACATGGAGAACTTTACGTGCCCTCTGTACAAACGCGAGTGGACGAACTCGAATACGAGCATCGAAAGTCTTGCCGCGCGATTTAAGAATCGTGGCATGGCCGGTCGTCGGGTTCTTAAATAAACACGAGCGACGGGTTTTCCCATCGCTCGTGGTATCCGTATCGTGATGTTGTCCCGCTTCCCGATCAGTGGCGGAAGTGGCGCATTCCTGTGAACACCATCACCATGCCGTGTTCGTTCGCGGCTTCGATTACTTCGGCGTCTCGCATGGAACCGCCGGGCTGAATCACAGCCCGGATGCCGTGTTTGGCTGCCGTATCGATGCTGTCGCGGAACGGGAAGAACGCATCCGAAGCCAGGAAAAGCCCTTCGAGTGGACGGCGAGCTTTTTCGCCGCCGAAACGCGCGGCGTCCACGCGGGAAACTTGACCAATGCCAAGACCAACCGTTGCCGTGCGCGTCGTGTAAACGATCGCGTTGGATTTCACCCACTTGACACAACGCCATGCGAAGAGAAGGCCATCGAGATCTTCATCGCTCGGTGCAGTATTCGACATGATTTTCAACTCATCACGCCCTACCAGGCCCAGGTCGCGGTCCGTGACCAGCAATCCGCCCACGACGCCGCGCACGACGAACGTGCGTTCTTTTGGTGTGAAAAGACCGGTTTCCAGCACACGCAGGTTTTTCTTTTTGGCGAGGGCTTCGAGCGCTTCAGGTGTGTAGGACGGGGCGATCAGGACTTCATTGAACGTTTCCGCCACGCGGGCGGCTGTCGGACCGTCAACTTCCTGCGAAAAAGCCACGATGCCACCGAATGCCGAATCCGGGTCCGTCTCGCGTGCCTGATCGTAAGCTTCGAGTGTCGTTGCACCCACGGCAATGCCACACGGGTTGCTATGCTTGACGATCACGGCGGCGGCGGGGGCGAGGTCCGCGAAGTCGCGCACCATTTCCAGCGCCCCTTCTGCGTCGAGAATGTTGTTGTAGGAAAGCTGTTTGCCTTGGAGTTGCTTGCATGTGGCGAGATTGGTTTCCTTGACCGATGGATCGCGATAAAATGCGGCGCGTTGGTGGGGATTTTCGCCGTACCGCAACGATTGCTGCATCGGCAACGCCATCGTCCAAACCGGTGGAAAGATCGAGGCCTCTTCGCCTTCGGGTGTTTCTTCGGGGATCGATTGCTGCTGCAAGTACTGGGCGATCGCCATGTCGTACGTGCCCGTGTGCGAGAACACTTTGGCTGCGAGCCGCGCGCGGGTTTCGAGTTTTGTGTCGCCGTCCGCTGCGATTTCTGTCGCCACCGCTTCGTAATCTGCGGGATCGCAAACGACGGTGATGCGAGAGTAACTCTTCGAAGCGGAACGCAACATCGACGGGCCGCCGATGTCGATTTTTTCGATGGCTTGTTCGAGCGTTGTGCCCGCTTGTGCCACCGTTTGTGTGAAAGGATACAGGTTCACGACAACCAGATCGATTAGTCCAATGCCGTGTTCTTTGATCGTCGCCAACTGGCTGCCGCTGGTGTGGAGCTTCTTTCCACC
>CAZOKZ010000051.1:18175-32866 GCA_964580585.1 uncultured Candidatus Sumerlaeota bacterium
GTCGCCAGATGTTCGGGCTTGTCCGCGCGTGCCAGCAATCCTGCGTGAATGGCGGGATGGAGCGTTTTGACGCGTCCGTCGAGAATTTCCGGAAATCCGGTAACCGAGGCGACATCGATTACTTCGAGTCCCGCCTCGCGAAGGGATTTTGCCGTTCCACCGGTGGAAAGAAGCTCCACACCAGCGGCAGCCAGTTGGCGGGCGAATTCCACCAACCCGGTTTTGTCGCTCACGGATAACAATGCGCGTTTAATCGTCAAGGAACCGTTCCTCTCTATGTCTCGGAATCGTCGGGGGCGGCAGTATGGCGCCTTGCCGCCGAACGGGTTGCGTCTTGCCCGCCGGGCGCGGCGGTGTCAATTCGCACTCGCGAATTTGGGAAAAAACCTAATTTGCTACAGAGGGTACAGAGATCACCGAGAGGTTTGTTCAGAGTATCGAATTATTGTCGGTATTTTCCACGAACTCGGTGGCAAAAAATTCTGCCATCGGAAAACTTATATTTTCATCTTTCTCTCCAAAAGAAATCATTGAGACCCCTCACCCCGCTTGGTCTGATACTTTTGCGTGTGGGGGTGATTTTGGGGACCGATATCATTCGCCGTTGCGGGCATTCGGAAGCTGGGGATGAGCTCTCAATTCAACGAAAATCTGCGATCGGGCCGTCCACCGGGTTGGCCTTCCGACCCATCGATGACGTTTATTCCAGGCAAACCGATGCCTACGGATATTTCGGATTTCAAGACGGTCGTTGGGCCAACGCGCGATTCGATAGAAATTCGTCTGCATTCCGATTCCACAACCGATGCCCGGCAATTGCAGCAAGCCGCCCCGGGCGGCGCGTTCGAGTTGTTCCGCATCGTGGGCAAGGGTGGATTCGGCGAGGTTTGGGAAGGCATTCAGAATTCTCTGGGACGCGTGATTGCCATTAAGCGCATGCGCGACGATTTATTCGAGAGCACGGTTGAAGATTCAATGTTCTCGATGCAGTACGAAATGTCCTTCCGCCAGGAAGCGCTTACAACCGGTTGTCTCGAACACCCCAATATTGTGCCCGTTTACGATTACGGTCTCGATAACGAAGGGCGCCCCGTCCTTGCCATGAAAATGGTACGTGGAACGCCTTGGAATCGGATGATCTGGGAAGATTTCGACCAGCCGATTGAAGAGTTTCTCGGAAAGCATCTTCCCATCTTGATCAGTGTTTCGCAGGCTGTGGCGTTTGCGCATTCGCGTGGTTTTTTACACCGCGATATCAAACCCTCGCAGGTCATGGTCGGGGAATTCGGCGAAGTGCTCCTGATGGATTGGGGATTAGGAGTCGTTTACGACAAGGAATTGCTGCGCAAATCGTCTGGGTTGGTGATTAACTTCCAGGATTTGCCGACCCTGGAAGATACGCTGTCCCCCGCAGGGACGGTGGCGTTCATGGCGCCCGAACAAACCGACGATACGCCCGAGCGCGTGGGAACCTGGACGGATGTTTTTCTTCTCGGCGGCACATTATATTATTTGCTGACGCGCACGACACCTCATCCTTCCGAGGACACCGACGAAGCGTTCGAGCAGGCGCGTAAAAATACCGTCGAGGATCCCCATCTGCGTGCGCCCGATCGCAAAATGCCGCGTGAATTGGTCGATCTATGCAAGCGGGCATTGACGCGCGAACCGAAGGAACGTTTGGCATCGGTGGTTGAATGGACCGATGGGTTGAAATCCTACATGACGGGCGCGCACAAACGACAGCAGTCGATGGAGTTAATCGAGGAAGCGACCGATCGCTCCATTGCGTGTCAGAATTCGGGCAATTATCGCGAAATGTCCGAATGCCTCAGTCTGGTGGAACGCGCGCGCGGTCTTTGGCCTCAAAATCCGCGTCTTCAGGTAATTCGGGAAACGATTCTGGCCGGTTACGCAAAAGCCGCCATGGACAATCACGACTTGGTGTTGGCGCGTGTGCATGCCGAAATGCTCCAGCCCAGCGATGAGCGCCGCGAATTGCTCAACGAGGTTCGCGCCGCAGAAATTCACGATCATGCGCAACTGCGTCTCTTCCGGTTGTTCATGGTGGGGACGGTGATTTTGCTGGTGATCGTTTCAACCATGGCGGTGCAGCTCAACAAGCGCGCTGCCGACGCGCTCGACGCGCAGGAATTTGCCAACGTCGAAGCCACAAACGCGCGTCAGGCTCAGGAACGCGCCGAAGTGTTGCTCAACTTTCTTGTCGAAGATTTACACAAGGGCCTCGCTCCGTTGCACCGGCTCGATTTGCTCGATCAAATCGCGAGCAAAACCCAGGAATATTACGCAAGCCTGGGTGAAATTTCCCCCAATGAAACACCCGATCAAAAACGTCGTCGCGCACTCTTGATGCGAAATGTCGCGAGCATTCAAAAAGGCCAGGGCCGTCTCGACAAGGCGCTGGAGTCCTATCAGCAATACCTTGGATTGGTGCTCGAATTAGCGAGTAATCCCAACGCCGTAGTTGTCGATCGAGATTTGGTGGTCGAGGGATTTCACCTGACCGGTGAAACGTTGATTCTCAGTGGGCAGATTGAACAGGGGCTTGAGTACCTGAAAAAAGCCTACGAGATGCTGCAATCGATTATTCAGGAACCTGACCAGGACACCAGTGCACGCCGTTCGCGCATGGCGGATATTCTCACGATGGTGGCGGATATTCATTATGCGAATGGTAATTTGTACCAGGCGATTTCGAGCGAGCAAGAGTCGTTGGGAATTCGTCAGATGTTGTCGGACCAGGATCCGGGCAATCTGGAATTGCTTGGGAATATCGTGGAAAATCAGGCAAACCTTGCGAGGTTTTTGTACCTGAATGGCGACAATCAGGCTGAAGAATATCTTCGCGCAGGCGAAGAATTGCTGAATACGATTTTATTGGAAAACCCTCAAAATCCCGCCTGGCTCAGCACGAAAGCCCGTTTGCTGGAAACCAAGGGACGCTACGCAACGGATTATGGAAACCTATCCCTTGCACAGGAGAGCCTCGATCGATCGAGCGCCATTTCGCGCCAGCTAACCTCCATCGATCCAACCAATGGCGAGTGGCAACGCGCGGCGGCGGAATTGCATGTGGCCCAGGCGGCGTTGGAAAGTCGCCGTGGTAAGACACAGAGTGCCATTGAGCAAACTCGCACGGCATTGAAAACGTTGAAGGCGCTGACGGATCAGGATTCTTTGAACATCATTTGGCAGGCTTCACTTGGCGAGGCCTACCGTTTATTGGGTCATTATCTGATCGAAAACGACGAACCGAACGAAGCGCTCGACGAGTTGGCGTTGTCCAGGCAGGTGTTCAGTCAACTGCGTGACCGCGAACCGAATTTGCAAATTTGGGAAACCGCGCTGGGAGCGATTACGCTGGAGCAAGGCAACGCCTATGTGCAGCGGGGACAGCATCAACGCGCGCGCGAGCTTATTGAAAACACCCTCGGCGAGTTTGAAAAATTGGAGCAGGATCAACCGCTCAATCGTCGCGTTCAGTTCATCCAAATTCATGGGATGTTGCGATTGGGCAATCTGCTTGAGTCAATGGGTGAGAATGCAACCGCACGTCAGGTATGGATGGATGCGTTGGAAAAGGGTGAAGGTTTGTTCCGACCGATGAACACACTCTCGACGGGGGAACTGGCAGTTCGCGCAGAACTGTTTCTTCATCTCGACCGATTGGACGAAGTCGTTCCGATGATTGAAGAATTAAAACGACGCGAGTATGTCGATCCCGGATTCTGGTCGTTATGTCAGGAGAAAAATATTCCGGTTGAATGATGTGTTTCAGCCTTCGAGAAGCACTTTGAAATGAGGCTCCAATTGGCGCAATGCGCGCGAGCGGTGGCTGATGTTGTTTTTGATGCTGGTGGATAATTCCGCCAGATGTTGCCCTTCGTAGCCTTCCGGGATGAAAATTGGATCGTAACCGAATCCCAATTGTCCACGCGGCTCAAAACCGATTCGTCCGTTCAAGATACCGGTTGTGGTGTAAACCTCCCCGTGAGGAGCCGACAAGCATGCCACACAGACGAAGCGGGCTTTTCGGCCCGATTCCGGAACGTTTTCCAACTCGCCCAGCATTTTGACAATGGGGTCTTCTCCATACTTGGCATAGCGTGCCGAGCGCAGTCCCGGGCGCCCCTTAAGTGCTTCGACTTCGATGCCCGAATCATCGCTCAACGTCCACATTTCCGTGCGTTCGCTCCAGGTACGCGCCTTCAAAATGGCGTTTTCTTCGTAGGTGGAACCGAACTCTGAAACCTCGGTGGCGTTGGGCCAATCGCTGGTTGTTCGCCATGTGAAGGGAAGGGTGGAAAGGATTGCCTGAATTTCCTGAACCTTATGCCGATTACCGGTCGCGAGCAAAATTTCCAAGATACTATACTCCTGTGGGGGCTTTAGGAGAAACGATAACTCGGCGTCCCTGCACCTGCAGACAACCATTTGTCAAGAGTTCGACGGCTTCGACGATGGCTTGATGTTCTTGAACAAGAATACGCGCGGCCAGAGAGTCTTCGTTGTCGGTTTCAAGAACCGGGACAACTTTCTGGAGGATAATCGGTCCGGTGTCGGTGCCTTCGTCCACGAAATGAACGGTGCAACCGGAGACTTTGACACCGTAATCAATGGCTTGTTGCTGAACGTGCAGACCGGGGAAAGCCGGCAACAGCGCCGGGTGGATGTTGATGATGCGATTCGCGTAAGCGGCAAGGAAATCCGGTCCGATAATTCGCATGTATCCCGCGAGCACGATTGCTTCGCAGCCTGCTTCGCGCATGGCGGCAATAATCGCACGATCGTGTTCGCTGCGGCGGCCCTTATATTCGCGGTGATCGATGACGGCAGTGGAGATTCCGTGACTTTTTGCCACGTCCAATCCACGCGCATCGGGGTTGTTCGATGCCACGAGCGCAAATTCGGCCCGGGATAGTTTTCCCGCTGCCTTGGCCGACAGCAACGCTTCGAGGTTTGAACCTCTACCCGAAATCAAAACACCGAGTTTCACCGAAAAGACTTCCTTTGTTAGTTGAAATGCCGTCGGCGAGCCGAATCGACATAGTACAGGATTTCGGATGGAAGTAATGCGCTGAGCATGGTGGTGACTTCGGCATCCGGTGTGTTGATTTGTATGTCCTCTAACTGCTTAGAGGAGCCAACAATGTTCGGTATGAGATCGCGACTTTCTGTGGAAACCAGGTTGCGTTCCAGGATGGATAAACCTTCTTCCCGAAGGCGATAGCCAATGCGTTGCAAGTCCGGTGGGGGAATGTTGGAAGCCTTCGTTTGTTCGAGAACATGTTGTCCGATGTAAATAACGTCCTGGGCAACTTCTTGAATTTGAATTTCCGCGTTCCATCGATCGAGTTCATTGGCAGTAGCGTCTGGACGGATCGAAAAAATCGCTTTGCTTTCCAAATAAAACGCGTCGTTTTTCTTGCCCGGTGTCGTGAGCTGTTCGGCCACTCCCATGAAGACTTCACCCATGGCCAAAATCAGTCGGCCGTCGCGCTCGGGCTGGGTTTCGCTATACAAAATGGGTTTCACTTTGTCGCCGCCGATTTCTTCGCGCGGTGCTAAGTACAAAATGGTCGCTTCGCCGGGATTTGCCGGATCGATCAGGCTGACGGTGTTTTTTTCCGAGACCGATTTTCCACCCAGGACCAACCAAAGCAGGAATACGCAAATTCCCAGTCCCAACCCAATCAGGGTGAAAGGATGGGAAAGCAGGTCGCGCAGGTTTTTGGGCGGCGGTACTGGCCGACCCATGATGACCACTTCTGAGTGAGACGTTTCCGAATCCGTGCTCGGGGTAATCATGGCCTCGTCGGGCAGACTTTCGAATTCGTCCTCTTTCTCTTCAGGTGGCGCAGGAGGCGGAGCTTTTTCCGCCACAGGAGGGGGCGTTGCGAGCTTTTCCGGCGCGGGCTTTTCTGCTCCGCGGGTTGGCTTGCCCAAGTTCCATTGCCGCTTGCCGCCCTGGGCCTGTTGATCGTCGTTCGGTGCCAAGAAAACCTACTCCCCGTTGGTTTTTTAACCGCGAAAGTTTTTCCGGGCGGGCAATCCGACCGGTGTCTTGCAGATCAAGGTTGGCTGGTGAATCGTAAAACCCCACAGATGAAACAGTTGTCGCGCATGATAGCCGATGCTTCGCAGAAAACCGGGGGCTGCTTATCGGTGCTCTCGATTTGCACTGCTCCGCGCCAGGGGGCTTTTTTTCCCAGCAGAGCTTCTGTCAATCCCGGCGGAGTTTTGCCCGTTGTACCAAACCCAAGCAAGGAAAATGCGGCGCGATTCACAATCGCTTCGCCATCCTGGTCAAACAAGCGTTCGGCGGCTGGATTGAAAAAAACCGAATTGGCAAGCCGATCTGTCAGGATCATCGGGACGTCGGCTAAAAACTCGGTCATTTGCTCGACCAGCGTCAAATCGTTGGGGTCCTGCCACAAACTTTTGGGAAAATCCACCATCCAGCCTCGGTTGCAGAAAATCGTTCTTCTCCGGTCAGAATTGCGTTTCACTGAACAGGGCTTCCTCTCGCGTGGGAAAGGGGAAAGTGCAGTCGAGAAAACGGGGGCGGCTTGCAAACGGAGTTTTAAGTTACAAAAAGCCCGGAGGGGTTTCCTCCGGGCCATTTTTACGATGCTTCAGAATTTTGGCTTATTCGCCAAGCAAGGTTCGCCAGTACGCGTCTGCTTTCGCGACAGCTTCCGATTCGTTTTGCTCGTTCCAGATTTTCAACGCATCGATGGTATCGTCTTTTTTGTAGAGAAAAAGACGGTGATCGACGATCTTGAAGTTTTGCGGATCGATGGGGAATTTTTGCTCCACCATCATCCCGGTGGCGCACCATCCGCCGTAGGCTGGTTCGTATTTTGACGGATTTTTGCGGAACTCATCGGCCTCGGCGGCACTGGTGAAATAGTAAGTCGCACCGTGATATTCCGCCGAATGTGCTGGATTGCCTTTCGCGGCTTTGCCTTGTTTGAAATAGGCAACCGGGCTGTAGCCTTGAAGACCGATCTTTTCGCCGTCCAGGTTATAATGTCCCAACGCTCCTTCGCCGCTCATATTTTCCCAGTTCGTGTTTGCGGCCCGCGTCAGTTGTTTTTCGTTTTCCTGATTCCACAGATCGTAGGTGTTTACCTCTTCGTTGTTCAGGAAAAGGAACGTGCGGCCTCCGACGACCTTGAATGTCTTGGGATTGACGGGAAATTTCAGATTTTTTGCCACACCATAGGCGCAGTATCCGCCAAACGCTGGCAGGTACTTTTGCGGGTTCTCTTGAAAGGCTTTGCGTTGGTCCATCGATGTGAAGAGGTAGGTTTGTCCATCGTATTCAAAGGAATAATTTGGACTTCCTTTTTCCGCGCGATGATTGTCCAGGTAAGAAACGACGCTGTAACCGTCCAGCACGATGTTTTCCTGCATGACTGCTGATTTCGTCGCGCTGTGCGTGGACTCTGCAAGTGCAGGATTCGGTGTCGCGATAGGCAACAGGCCCAAGGCCAGAAGAGTGGTAACGATTATTTTGCGATTCATGAAATATCTCCTATTGGAAGTGCTCGATTGATTAAGCTTCAAGTGGTTCGATGGCGGGGAAATCGATCGGGGTTCCCGCCACATTGTTGAAGGTGTTCGTGAAAACGTTTAGCGCCACATTGGCGATGATCTCGGTGATTTCGCGTTCATCCAAACCTGCGCCGATGGCGTCGTCGTAATCGGCCTGGCTGATTTTGCCGCGCGTCAATGTCGCCGTTTTGGCCAGTTCCACCACGGCGCGGTGTTTGGGATTTTTTGCGGTGCCACGGCGGGCGTTCAGAATGTCGTCTGGTGTCAAACCCACCATTTTGCCCAATGTGGAATGCGCGGCTGCACAATATTCGCAGCCGTTGGTTTCAGCCACGGCCAGCGAAATGAGTTCGCGCGACTTGGCGTCGAGCGTCCGGCTCAACGTACCGCTCAATTGCAGGTAGGCTTCAAGAGCGACGGGTGAAACCGCCAGTGTGCTCATCAGGTTCGGTACAAAACCGACCTTGGCCTTTACGTCATCCAGCAATTCCTTGGTTTTGCCGGTGGCTGTTTCAGGGTTTACTGCCTGGATTCTGGTCATCATCTGCCTCTTTCTTATTTCGTTTATTGAATCTGTCCTTCCTGTAAGGGAATGGACGGGGAGCATAGTGCGCGAGGCGTGCCAGATTGGATATTTCTCGTTTTGTATTGATAATATTGATCTTATGCTTCAAAACTTGGTTTTTGTCACAACGCAACGCGTTTATTATTGCGTTATTTTGCGTTTCTTTAGTTGATTTGCGTTGCGTTGTCCGGGGAAATGCGTTGGCTTCTTGCCTATGGATATTGCTTCGCTCCTCACCATTAGTCTCGCCATGACCCAGGAACGTTCCGCCGCGAGCGTTATGCAGGCCATCGTCGAGGGATTGAACACCAAGGCCGATTTTGCTCTGGCGCGTATCTGGGTGAAAGGCCCCGGCGATTTGTGCGAAAAATGCAGTCTGGTTGCCGAGTGCGCCGATCAAAGCGGTTGCCTTCATCTGGTTGCCAGTCACGGCGTTTCCAACACCCAACCCGAAGGCAGTTGGGATTCACTTTCCGGGCGCTATCGTCGGGTGCCGTTTGGGGCGCGTGCCATTGGGCATATCGTGCAAACGGGCGAACCGATCTTGATCGAAGACATGGCCAGCGATACCCGCTGGAATGTGGACATCGATTGGGTGCACGCCGAAGGCATCCGCAGCTTTGCCGGTTATCCCCTGGTTTTTCGCGGCGAAGTGCTTGGCGTGATTGGTATTTTCTGTCGATTGGGAATGAACGAAAGTGCGTTCCATGTGCTTGGCGTTTTTGCGCATCAGGCCGCCATTGCGATCGCCAACGCGCGAGCGTTCGAGGAGATCGAGCGTCTGAAGCAGCGTCTCGAAGAAGAAAATGAATTCCTGCGCGCCGAAATGCTCGATGTTCCAACCGATGGCGACATCGTTGGCGCCAGCGATGTGTTGGCGCGATTGATGGAGCAAATCCGGTTGGTTGCTCCAACGGAGGCCACCGTTCTCGTTCAAGGGGAATCGGGGACGGGCAAGGAATTGATCGCCAAGGCGTTACATCGTGCCAGTCGTCGAGCCGATCGTCCGTTGGTTAAAGTCAATTGCGCGGCGATTCCTCGGGATTTGTTCGAGAGCGAATTTTTCGGGCACGTTAAAGGGGCGTTTACCGGAGCAATTCGCGATCGAATCGGACGGTTTCAGTTGGCGGACCGCGGAACGTTGTTTCTCGACGAGGTGGGCGAGATCCCACTGGATTTGCAAAGTAAGTTATTGCGGGTGCTTCAGGAAGGCGAATTCGAACGCATCGGCGAAGGGAGCACTCGCCGGGTCAATGTGCGGGTGATTGCTGCAACCAACCGCGATTTGCTTGCTGAAGTACGCGCAGGTCGGTTTCGCGAGGACCTTTATTATCGGCTTGGTGTGTTTCCTGTTGAGGTGCCGCCGTTGCGCGAGCGCCGCGAGGATATCCCGATCCTGGTTGCGCATTTTGCCCAATCGTCCGCCGAACGGCTCGGGTTGCCGGTACCGAAGTTTCCAAAAAAAGACATCGTCGCGATGGTGTGTTATTCGTGGCCCGGCAACGTGCGCGAGTTGGCGCATTTTATCGAACGCGCCGTGATCGTGGCTCGGGGAGGTCGAGCGCCTTTGGCGGAAATGCTCGGACCTGTTTCGTTTGAAAAACTGGAATCGACTTCGTCTCCGGTGCCGGTTCCCAAGGCCGGATTTTCACGCCGAGGGACGCGGCGCGCGGAACAAATTGAAACCATTCGCCGTGCGCTCGATCAATCGCGGGGAAGGATTTATGGATCGGGTGGCGCCGCGGAAATTCTCGGCATGAAACCAACAACGCTGACATCGCGAATCAAACGGTGGGGGATCGAGTGATTATTTTGGCGTGCAAATTGCCATCTGGGTGCGTTGCCCCAGATTGGTGACGCGGTGATCGATAACGTTGAAGTGAGACGATAGATAGTGGACGAACTCTTTAAACGTCCATTCGCGTATGTGGGCTCGGTTTTTCGGTGGGCCGTAATAACGCCATTGCCAAGGTTTGTACAGCAACCCGCGATCGGGTGTGGAAAGCACCAGATACTGAAACGAAATGCCTTGGATGAAATTCAGCAACTCGTCTGGATCGACCAAGTGCTCGATTACGTCGGAGCACACGACAACATCTGTGACGATGTCGGGTTTATTGGAAAAATCCGAAACCGCCCAGCGCTTGTCAGGGTATTTGGCCTGTAATTTTTCGACGTTCACGGGCAATTCCAACCCGAGTGTGTCGTAGTCGCCCAAGTACGTGACCAGTTTGTAGCCTGACCCGCATCCGATATCGACGACCGAACGCAGACCGTGCTTTTTCATCAGCCCCAGCGCGTGCAGATAAACTTCCAACTGCCATTCGTCTTCAAACGGCGAGTCATCGAAATGGTGGTAGTTCTTCCAGCCTCGATACAGAGGGTTGATGCAGTAGCGGTTGGGCATGGGAGGGTTTCCTTTGGTTGAGAAAACAACAACTCATGATTCCATCGGATGGACATTTGCCCGCGTGGGAAAGGAAAATAGATGTCGATAGGGGAAAATGCTGGTAGTCCCAAGGGGATTCGAACCCCTGTTTCCGCCGTGAGAGGGCGGCGTCCTGGACCGGGCTAGACGATGAGACCATAAAAATTTGGCTGGGGAGGAAGGATTCGAACCCTCGACATCCTGAACCAGAATCAGACGTGCTACCAGCTGCACCACTCCCCAGCAGACGCCGCCGAGAGCGGCTCTCGACAGCGGGGAAACCTTATAGCTCAGCGATCCGGGCGCTCGTCAAGACGGAAATCGTGCGAGAATCGACGATTTCGTTTCGACGTGGTTCGTTGCGCCCAGGCCGCTGGTTCTTATTTCGTTGGGGCGGGTAAACGCGGGTCGGGATCGTTGATGATCGACTGCGTTTGTTTTTCGCGGAACGCGAGCAAGGCTTCACGAACGGCGGGGGATTTTCTGGCGATGATCGCGGCGGCAAACAGTCCGGCGTTGGCCGCGCCCGATGATCCGATGGCTAGTGTTCCCACCGGAATGCCTTTAGGCATTTGGACGATGGAAAGCAGCGAATCCATGCCCTTAAGGGCTTTGGATTCAATCGGCACGCCAAGCACGGGCAGGATGGTTTTGGCTGCGGTGACGCCCGCCAGGTGGGCAGCGCCGCCTGCTCCGGCGATGATGACTTCCAATCCGCGTTCTTCAGCCGAACTGGTGTACTCCATCAGCAAATCCGGTGCGCGGTGGGCCGAGATGACACGGACTTCATACGCGATCCCTAACTGATCCAGAATTTCCGAGGCTTTGGACATCGTGTCCCAATCGTTACGCGATCCCATGATGATGCCGACCAAGGGAGTGCTGGGGGGTGAACTCATGGAAGGGCTCCTGAGGAGAAATTTGGTGGGCAGAAGATGGGAGGGGGGCGGTGAGGGCTCAAGGAAAACCGTACAGATTTAACACCTGGACGTTGGGTTGCCAGGTCGATTCATTTGATATTTCCGTGTTTGAGACAACGACACAGAGGAGGGGGAGGATTTGGGTTTGCATAATATTCCGCCGTTCCCCTTGCAAAATCGCCTGCATATCCCGGAAAATGAAACTGAACAATTCGGGCGGGAACAAAGTTTGCCCGGACATGGTCTAAGGGCTCGGATGGTTGTAAAATTGAAAACTCCCCCAAATTGAGGAGCCGATCATGTTTACGAAAAAATCAACTCAAGCCGCCGTGGCGGGTATTTTGTGCGCGGGCATTTTGATGATGGGCAGCACGGCGCACGCCGATCGCTGGTACCACAGCAAGGGCGCTTGGGCGACATACGGATTTCTGGCGGGCGCGTTGCTGACCGATTGGTCGCACCATGATGCGTGCTATCCGGCACCCGCTCCGCGACCGCGCGTTTATCGACCTTACCGGGCCGAGCCCGTGTATTATCCGGCTCATCGGGTAAGCGACGATAGCTACTATCGATACAAACAAACGACGGTCTTTCCGTTCTATAACAAGGTGGATGTGGAAGTGATACCAGCATTGCCGCCGCTTCCCGAAGGCCGTGGTCAGACGGTGTCGTTGGCCGACCGCGAACGCAATACCGTGAAGGAATATCACTATTATTACGCTCCCGAACCGCAGGGTAATGCACCGGCAGTGGAAGAAAAACCGGCAGAATCCTCCAGCACTCAACCTGCCGACCCGGAAAAGGTTCGCGATACGACCCGGCGTGTCGATGAACGCGTCACGGTGATGCAGGTGAGCAATCGCGCGGGCTATTGCTGGCAACCAGCGCCGGAAACGGCGGCCAAACCTGCCGCTTCGAATAGCGATCGCGCCGTTCCACGATTGACACCTCGCGGGGACGAAAAGCCGTTACCGCGTTCCGATCGTCCGACAGTGGAAACAAAAAATTCGGAAAATTCCACGCAGACATTGACTGCCGAGCAACAGCAACAGCTTGATTATGGACACGATATTCTGGCGATGCCGGTGACGAGAACTTACTGACCGATGAACCCTCGAATTCCCGATGTCTCGCGATCCGACGTGGAACGCATCATTCGGAGAGATTATCCGGAGACGCAAGTCGAGGGGATCGTCGAAATGTTGAATCGCCTGTCCTTTGGAAGCATTCCGCTTAACGTCCATCGCATTCGGTTGGCGGTGTTGAAGCTGGCAAACGGCAATCGCGAGGAAATACGGCGGTATATTCAGGTCGCGTTGACTGATTTTCGCGATGTACTTACCTTGGCCGAGCACCCCAATTATTCGCAGGACGTCATTCCGGGCGTTCGGTTGCCCCAGAAACGGTTGGAGCAAATTTGCGAACAAGACTGGCAGCAGTATCAAGATTGGCTGAAACGCGAATGAAAATTCCCCGGAGCGTCATTTCTCCGGGGAATTTGAATTTAGGATTCGCCGCCCGAAGGCTTGCGCCGTCCGCGTGAACGACGACGTTTGCGTCGTCCCGCATTGGCACCTCCTGCGTCTTTGTCGCCGTCTTCCGACTTAGCAGCCTTTGGCGGCGGGGCGGAATCGTGTTCCGGAGAGGTTGAGGATTTTTCTACGCCGCCCGGTTTGGCGGACTTGGGTTTGCGGCGCCGTTTGCGTCGGCGGCCTGCTGCTTTATCCTCGTCTGTTTCCGTGTTGTCGGATTCCTTGGTTGGAGGAGCAGCAGGCGGCTTTGCGATGGCGGGAATGGCACCCGTTTCTCCGGTTTTGCCGGATTTGGAACGACGACGGCGTCGCGAACGTTTGGGAGTGGTATCGTCTTTTTCTTCGACTGATTCGGGTGCGGTAACGGCCTCCGCTTTTGGCGGTGCGGGAGGATCTTCTTCCAGCGCTTTGGTTTCACGCAACACCTTGCCCATGCGCTTCATCTGGTCGGGCACGCGGATGTTTTGAACTTGATCGGCGGTGATCGTTTGCAACGGTCCGTCGGGGTATTTGACCAGATAAGTGCGCATGATCACGTTACGGTCGATGATAATGCCATCGCGACCCTCAACGTTGATCGTCGCGCCTTTGGTCAGCAATTCTTTGCTCATTTCGCGGTATTGATCGACTTCGTAGGACAAACAGCACAGCAGGCGTCCGCATTGGCCCGAGAGCTTGCTCGGCGGCAGATTAATGTCCTGGTCCTTGGCCATGCGAATGTTGATCGGTCGGAAGTCGTCGATCCACGACGAGCAACACGTGCGCAGGCCACAGATTCCAAATCCATCGAGCGCCTTGGCTTCGTCGCGCACGCCGATTTGCCAGAGCTCGATGCGTGTGCGCAGGATCAACGAGAGTTCGCGGACCAATTGGCGGAAATCCACGCGCTGGTCGCTGGTAAACTGGAAGATAATCCGGCCGTCGGATGGATCGATGCGCGACGTGGAAATTTTCATGGGCAAGTTCAGCTCGCGAGCCTTTTCCTTGCAAAGCACAAGTGCCCGGCGTTCATCGGTTTTGCGTTGGAAAAAGGCTTCTTTCTCTTCGTCCGACGCTCGTCGCACCACGCGTTTCATCGGATGACGACGCAAGTGCAATTGCTCGCTGGAAACCCACTCGATAGCGGAAACGAATCCCACGTCCTGGCCGTCTTCGCGCTCGGCGATGACGAAATCCTGCAAGCTCAAGTCGCCAATCCCGGCGGGATCGTAGTTCTTGGGCATTTCTTCCTGGGAAAATTTCAGGCTGACGATTTGGGGCATGAGATTCTCGGGTTTCGGATAGGGGGCATGATTTCTCTGGCGGGCAAATAACGACCTCGCCTCCACAGGGAATCAAGTAAAGCGGCAACAATGCGATGCGTTCAAGCGGAAAGCGGAAATAAGAAGCCCCGTATTGACGCTTCTTGCAATCCGCCCTATTCTTGAGGTATGCTTGCACGGTAACAGTGGAAGAGGTTGATCGGCACGCGGCATCGCAGGGAGGTGGGGGAAATGGAAGGGATTTCGACGCATTGCATATCACCGGGATGGCGGAAAATCGTGGGGTTGGTGATTTTGGCGCTTTGGGTTTTCGCGCCCATGGTCGCCCGCGCGGAATTGGGCCGCGATTGGCAACGCGCGGGTTATTGGCAGCGGGACAACGACACGCCCGCGGTGGAATTCA
>CAZOKZ010000052.1:0-32651 GCA_964580585.1 uncultured Candidatus Sumerlaeota bacterium
GAAATCCTTCAGCGGCGATTTCAACGGCGATGGACTTAATGATGTTTCAACAATCACGCCGTGGGGCGAATGGTGGACAGCGTTCGCAACGCCAACGCTCGGATTCGACATCCCCCGCAGACAAGGTAATTTGTGGATTAACAATCCTGACTTGGGCTTTTTGATTCTCCACGGGGATTTTGATGGAGATGGGACAGCTACTATACTTCAGCTTTCTCCAGAAGGCACATTGTTTCAACCGGGTGGCCCAACGTTGGGAAGCCTCTTATTTTCTCCCACGCCGTTGCAATCCACCGCGCTTCGCCACAACCCGGCTAGCGGGCTTCACGTTTTCACTGCCGACGTGGATGGGGACGGAGCCGACGATCTTGTTCAGATAGACAACATAGCGGGCGATATTTCATGGGCGCGTTCCACGGGGACGACATTCGCGCCGCTTTCACGGTGGGGGTCGCCCGGATTTGCGCACTATCCTGCGAATGGCAAAGGCATTCACTTTGGAGATTTTAACGGGGACGGAGAACTCGACGTGTGCGAAATCGCGTTTCCGCAGGTCCGCGTTGCGCTTGGGGACGGAGCAACGCTTGCAGCGCCCACCGTTTGGAATCCGAGTCTTTATTTCCAAGACGATCCCAATCGCGGAGACGGTTGGTGGGTATTCATTGCCGACATCGACCGCGACGGCACCGACGACCTGATCCAACTCACCGATGCTGGTGAAGTTTGGACCGCGCGTTCTAACGGCGCGAACGGCTTTCTCGTCCCCACTCGCAACGCGCAACTGGGCTTTCACCACAAGCCCGACGGCCCGTGGCAGGTGTTTGTGGTGGAGTAATCGAATTGCCTTGCGCGGGGCACGATGTTCGCTACACTTGTTGGTTCAGGCGTGTGGAGCGGCTTTTGTGTCGCGAAACGCGTCGGAAGTGCGATCCATGTGGGGCCGCCGGGTTTCGACGGGGGCTAAACGGAGAGTGCGATGATACGGGCAGTGGATGGTGGTTGGCCACTATAATCATTCCACCAAAACAATAAATGTCGCAAACATTGTTGACATCAACGAAGAGGTGGCTCTCGCCGCGTAATCTTCGGGGGTTCGAGGGCTGACCTAGCAACAGAATAGCCTTCCCCGTTCCCGCTCACGGGTCATAGCGGGAAAAATGACAACCCGGAAAGACGGGCACAAGACATCCGGGAAAGACCGGACGGCAGGCCGGAAAGACGGCCAAGCCCCGGCGCCGGGCTAAGGTGCCTACGCCCGTGAACGAGTCGTGCTTGAAGGGCTTTCGGACGGGAGTTCAACTCTCCCCGGCTCCACCAGCCTTCGCCAAGGCTTCGGCTGGCAAGCCAGCCATGTTCCGTCAAGGACGGTTTGTCTGAGCCAGCCAAGTTGGCCGGTAGGAATACGTTGATTTGCCGAAGTCTTGGCGAAGGTTGCCCGCCGTAGTGCCGCGAAGCGGACGAAGGTGGGCGATTTGAGAGTAGGAAGCGTTGTGTGTGCTTCGGCTGGCAAGCCAGCCCCAAATTTGAATACTGAACGATCGACTCGGCGCTCTCATGGGCGCCGAGTCGTGTTTTCTACCATTGTTTTATCAAATCAATAAAATATTTTACAACCCACTACCCTAAACGGTAGTATTAGGGGCTGACATCGCAAGGGTCAAGCCTTTATAGCTCCGCACGCATTTGAACGACAACAGCGACACCAGTTGGTTTTCTCCGGGCAGGGGATGAGTTTGCCCGGCGCGGAGAAACACGTCCCCCGGCAACTGTCAATTTTTCTCCTTTAAGAGGTTACAACATGGCTTTGGTGAAGATGCGTACGATTTTGACGGCCCTCGCGCTGGCTGGTTTGGCTACTGCGGCGTCGGCATTTCCGACATGGATGGGCGTTTATGGGCAATTTGAGCGCCATTCCGAAGGCAACCCCGGCACGTACACCGTGCTGATGAACCAGGATTATTATGGCCTTGAAGCCGAAGTGGGCGTTCAGGTCGATGGCGGTTCCTGGACTGTTTACGCGATGGACTATGTGGGCAACGTAGATGGCAACTCGCAGTGGGCGTTCACGCCGGGATCGACTTACCCGGTCGATTCGACGGTGATTTTTTATTTCCACGGGTTCGATAACTACGGCGGCAACATTTGGGACAGCAACGGCGGCAGCAACTACTCGTTCACGGTCGAGGCCCCCGTGGTCGAAGACCTTGCCTGGCTTTCGCCCATCGACGTTCCCGCCAGCGAATCGAACAGCACGACCTCGACGGCGGTTTCAAACGGCACCATTTACGCCGTTTGGATGGACCCGACCAACCAGATGGGCGGCCCCAGCTCGATCAAGTTCGCGAAGAAAGCCCCTGGCCAGGCATGGACCAGCGAAGTCGAAATCAGCGACCTGAGCTATCAATACAACACGTCGCCGGAAATCGCGGTTTATGGCAACACGGTGCATGTGCTTTACAACGGCCAGTACACGAAATATCTGCGCAGCACCGACGGTGGTGCGACGTGGAATGCGCCGATTGCCCTGCCCGTCGTTCATGCGGGCACGGCCACGGGCGCAATGATGGCGGCCACGGCCAACAAGCTGTATGTGGCCTACAACGACTATTCGGTTCCGGAAGTTTCGCGTTACAATTTGACCTCGATCGGTTCCAGCGACACCGCTTTTGCGACGCCGGTCATGTTCCATACGGTGACGAGCGGCAAGACATCGGGGGCGATTGACGACCTGATCGTGCGCGGCGACAAAATTTTCATCAGCTCGCGCCTGACAAGCTGGTACGCCGGTTATTATATCAACTATTACCACGAAAGCCTCGACGGCGGCCAAACGTTCACGCAGGACGATATCGTTGGCAAGCAGCTCGAGCTGACCGCCGATCCGAATGGCGACACGGTTTACGCGGCCTATGTCGAAGCCGGTCTGTACAGCCAGCCGGGCATGTACTTCGCCACACGCACGCCGGGCGGTTCCTGGACGGGCATGACCAAAGTTTGGGACGACGTCGTGTTTGTCGATGGCTTGCAACTGACGCCATCCGGTCTGCGTGCCATTGGCAAGCTGGGTTCGGGTGAATTCCTGCGCACGAGCACCGACGGTGGCGCCACATGGGGCGACCCCCAGGCGGGACCGGAGTATTTCTCTTTCTCGGAAGACAATGTTGACGGCGAAGATATTTATCTCACCGGATATAATGGCGGTTATTACTACGTCGCACCGCTTCGCGCCGACCTTGATCCCACCAACGTCGTTTGGGCGGGCAACGCTTACAACTGGCCGGCCAACGGCGATCTCGACGGCGGCGAAAACCTGTGGGTGAACGTGGAATCCTACCCGGCAGGCAATGCGGTTACCGTTCGCGTGGTTTACACCATCGACGGCGGGCAGACGTGGCTGTCGCGCGTGATGACCTATGCCGACCAGATCGGCAACAACGATTGGTGGCACCTGAATCTGTGGACGTTCCCTTCGGGCACGACCATCGAGTACGCCATCGAAGTGATCGGCGGCGACGGCGAGTCCATCTGGGTGAATAACGGCGGCAACAATTACTCGGTAACCGTCAACTAACGCTTTTCCCCTCCGACGTGTCTCAAAACAGAAGAGAGTTCCCGGGCGCGGGAACTCTCTTTTTTTGTCCGAGGACGAGAAATCTTATGGGCCATTATTCCGGTAACAGATACTCCCGTTCCACTGCTGCCGCCACCGGGCCAAGCGCCCGTGCCAGTTCCATAAACACCTTGGGCGTCAGCGATTGTGCGCCGTCGCTCCATGCTTCGCCCGGATTCGGGTGAATTTCGATCATCAGCCCATCCGCGCCGCACGCCACGGCGGCCAACGCCATTGGTTTGACGTACGCTGCCACGCCCGTGCCGTGCGAGGGATCGACAATCACTGGCAAGTGCGTTTCGCGTTTGAGCACCGGCACCGCGTTCAGGTCCAGCGTGTTGCGCGTGGCCGTTTCAAACGTGCGAATGCCACGCTCGCAGAGCATGACATTGTAATTGCCCTGGTCGAGCAGGTATTCGGTCGCCTGGAGGTATTCCTTGATCGTCGTCGCCATGCCGCGTTTGAAGAGCACCGGCATTTTTGTTTCGCCCACGGCGGTCAGCAGCGCGAAATTCTGGCAATTGCGCGCGCCGATCTGGAACACATCGGTGAACTCCGCCACGAGCGGCACATCGGTAACGCTAACCACCTCGGTGACGATTTTCAGACCTGTTTCCGCGCGCGCTTCGGCCAGCAATTCGAGCCCTTCGCGTCCTTTGCCCTGGAACGCGTAGGGGCTGGTGCGCGGTTTGAACGCTCCACCGCGCAGGAATAGCGCGCCGCCCGCTTTTGCCGCGCGTGCCGATTCCAGAATTTGCTCGCGGCCTTCGACACTACATGGCCCGGCCATCATGGCAAGCGCCCGCCCGCCGACTTTCACGCCTGCGATGTCGAGCACCGACGGCTCGGGTTTAAACTCGCGCGAAACCAGCTTGTAGGGCTTCAAAATCGGAATAACGGCCTCGACGCAATCCATGGTTTCGAGCGCCTGGAGGGGCGTTTTATCCTCGTGCCCGACGGCACCGACCACGGTGCGTTCGACGCCGTAAATCGAGTGCGGGCGATAGCCAAGATCGGTCACGCGTTGCTCAACGCGGGCGACTTCTTCTTTCGAGCTTCCGGCTTTCAGAACGATGATCATGGCGAGCTAGCCTCCTTCGCGGCGGGGGATCAATACCGCGAGTTTGGTTGTGCGTGAGAGATGCGACAAGGGGAAATGGGGGAAATAGGGCTTGTCGTCCGAGCAGGATTTTCCGCAAATCACCAAGATCACTTAATTGGAATGGGCATGCCATGAGCGAGGAATTTGACGAGGCGACGGATGAGAACGTTTACGTGTATTCGGCGGAGCTGGTAACAGGCGACCGATTCGAGGGACATGTGTATGCGAAGAGTCTGGTTGAGGCAAAAAAGAAGCTGGAAGCCGAGAAACTTTCGGACGTTAAGTTTTACACGGACGATTCATTTTATACACGCACTGAGAATCCCCACGCAATTCCATTCGAAAAACGCGACCCTTCACATACGATCAAAATACAAACGATGTCTCTGCCAAGAGGGGCATTAATTTTAACGCTCAAACAACATGCAACCGATGTATTTATTATTTTCATTCTTTTGGCGGCTTTGGCATTTGTTGGTGGTTGGATACAATTAATTGCCTTTGCTCTGATGGGATATACCGTTTGGTATTATTATCGATTTATCACTCGCACTACCATACCCTCTTTTTTGTATAATCGAATACTGCGGGCTCTGGTGAATGGAGAGCCGGACGAAGCGTTAAGTACAATTAAACGCATGCGTAAATCTTGTTCGGAGTTCATCAGCGACTTGCTGGACTGTGAGTTGGAGATTCAGACAGCGAATGCCTGGGTATTGAAGAATGATTTTGATCGCGCCCTGGAAATAATGAATAGATGTAAAGAATACCCAGGTGCAGAAGATGTCAACTGGCAAGGACGATTATCTACAATCTATATTATCGCGAATAGATACGAAGAAGCCCTTGAAATTATCAGAGAAAAAGCCGCACGAGAACCTCAAAACGTTACCACACAAATTGATTTTTGCCACTGGTTGCTGATTGTTCGACAAAAAGAAGGACTTCCCGAGGCGCATCGAATTTTAGAATATGTTAAATCCGTTCCTATTATAGAAATGCTTCGACCGGGACAGGAATTTATGTATGGATTAATTGCGCTCGAAGAAGAGAGGTTCGATGAGGCAAGTCGATATATTGAACGGGCAATTAATCTTCAAACTCCTTATATTAAAGCCAATCCACTGGCCGACTCATACAATAATTGGATGCGTGGGTGGCTTGCGCTCGCTCAAGGCAAGGCGGGGAACATTGCAGAAGCTACGATTCTTTTCGATTCGGTAAGAGAACAATTGGTCAAGCGACGGGCGAAAGTGTTGTTAGACCGTTGGGAAGCGTTTGTCGAGTTCCCTAAATCGTTCAAACCGCAATCGTGTGATGGCGAGGAAGTTGAACAATGATGGTTCCATTAGGGGAGCTTCTGGAACTGATGAGGTAGAAGGCGTTCTTCAGTGTTCTCGAAATAAAGTGTAAAATCATCTAGGATTTCGGGGAGCAATTCATCGTATGTATAACACTCTAGCATATCGATTTTACCATCGCGAACAAATAGAATGAAGCCAACTCCGTCTTGCAGGCCTGCGATTTCACTATGGACATCGCTGATTTCAAAGTCAGTGATTTGAGAAATTGATATTACGTCGGAATGAACTTTGAATTGAACGAAAAAACCACATCCTGTGAATTCGACAGAAGCAATCAGGCTCTTTTCATACTGAAGGCGAAGTGTCTCAAAGATAGGGTGAGTTCCAGTAAGCATCATTTCCATGACGCTTGTTACAAGCAGTTGGATATTCGACCCATAGACATTTTTCTCGTTCATATCACCCCGTGCGTTTCACGGCCACGGCGACGCCGGTGCTCCACGCCATTTCCCACAGTACGATGTCGGGTTCGTTTTCCAGGTACTGAAGCAATTTGTGAACGCTCGGCTGGTGGTCTTCGGGCCAGTTGGGCTGGGGAAGCAAATCGTCGATCACGTAAATCCCCCCGGGCGCGAGCAAATCGAGCACGACGGGCAGGTGGGTGAATTTACCCGCAAACGTGTCGGCAAAAATCATGTCGAACGGCGCACCGTTGTATTTTCCCAAAAATACTGCGGCGTCCTGGGTGAGGAACTCCACGCGGGGATCGGCGGCAAGGTGCCGACGGGCGATGGCTTGCACCGCTTCGTCGTTATCGATGGATGTCAAACGTGCATCGGGGCTCATTCCATCGAGCAACCACGCGGTTGCCAAACCCGTTCCGGTCCCCAGTTCCAGCAGATTACCACCCGGTTTGGACGCAGCCAGCGAACGCAACATGGCGCCCGTTCGCGCATCCGACGACATGCCAAAAGCCACCGCCTCGGTGTCGGTTTCGATTAAATCCAGATAATTGGGCGGATGCAAATGACGGGTATCGATCATGATCGCGCGCCTCCCTATGTCATTATCGAATAGGAAATTATGCCGGTGCAAAAATAGGTGAAAACGAAGGCTACCACAATCCTTTTTCTTTCCATTCTTTTTTTTCGGCTTCCGAAAGTTGAGTCGTCAGCACCCGTTCGATGTTGTCCGGCTTGGCAAAAAGCAGATCGACCTGGAGCATTTTCATCTTTTTGTGCAACGGCGTATAGAAGTCGATGAGGTCGAAACCGTACGAATCCATCAGCGCCAGGTATTCGTGCAGTTTGTGGCGTTCTTCGTAGGCGGGGACGGTGATGACCTCGAAATAAACCACGTCGATGGCGTTGGTTTCAAACATGCGCCGGGCACCCTGGAGCGCGAGGTATTCGGCGCCTTGGATGTCGAGCTTCAGGATGTCGATGTGCGGGATGTTGTTTTCCTCGCAGAAGACGTCGATGGACGTGCCGGGAATTTCGATTTTCGACAAATGATCGAAGAATTCGTGCTGATACCAGTAGTCTTCGACCTTTTCCACACAATCGAAGATCGAGTTCGTTCCCGATTCCTTGTGAATATGAAGCGTCAACGGTTTGGGAACGTCTGCGATGGCGATGTTGTGTTGGTGCGCATTCGCATCGCCCGCCATGGCGGTCTGCAATTGCGCGAAAACTTCGGGAAAAGGCTCGAAGCTGTGGATCGTGGCAGTGGAGAAGAGGCGGCGATAAAGCTGGGATATCTCGCCGATGTTTCCCCCGACGTCGAAAATCACCGGGTTGACGGCCGTGGCCAGGCGCTTTTGATGGAGGAAGGCTTGGGGGATGATCTCATCCTCTTTGCGTACGCGGCGAATATCCAGGCCGTGGCGAAGTGCAAAGTTGCGAATGGCGTGTTTCAGTTTAGTGGTCATGGGCAAACCAGCTTGAGTGGAAGTGGTTCACGGATACGTCAGCGTGTTTTCGTAGGGCGATAAAAAACGAGTGCGGTGGCCTTAAAGTTTTTTCATCCAAACGCCGATTCCGCGCATGATCATTTCGATCGAGATCGTACCGACAAAAAGCGCGGTGATGCGCCCGGCGATTTCGATGTAACGTTGCACGAGCGGTTCGCGGCGGGGACGCACATAATCGTGCATGCGCTTGAGGCCCATCATAATGACGACCGAAAGGCCAACGGCGAGCAGGATTGCTCCGCACGCCAACATCGGATTGTGACGCTCGCCCGCGATAACGCTGGCGCTGATCGTGCCCGGGCCGATGAAGATCGGCATGGCGATGGCCCCGGCGAGGTTTTCCGAATCGCCGCGCAGCATTTCGATCGAGGTGACGCCTTTGAAGACGAATTGGAGGCCGATGAGTAGAAAAATAATGCCGCCGAATATTTGAAACGAGGCGAATTCGGCTTGGACGATGTCGGAAAACACGGCATCTCCCAACACGGCGAAACTCCAGAAAACAGCCAGACTGATCGCGGCCGCTTTGAGCATCACGCCGCAAAAGGCGCGAAATTCGAGTTTTTGCACCACGTCGATCAGGTAAATAATTACCAGAAACGGATTGAGCAACACGAGCATCAGGGTGGCGGAACGCAGGAAATCGGACACGAGATGGGTGAGCCTTTTCTTTGGATGGGCTCAGTGTGACGGGAAAGGGTTCGGGGGTAAACCCTGGAATTTGCTTTTACACACTGCCGTGCTGCGCGACCGCCCGAGGCCACGCCCTCCTCGTCACGCCGCTTGCTCCTGCGGAGGCAACCGGCGCGCCGAGGCTGCGCCCGGTCGCGCAGCACGGCAGTGTGGGAGGTTTGAGCGCACCGTGTTTGGTGCATTGCAAACTTCAAATTCTTCAATACTGGAAAAACTTTCGATTTTCTAAAAAAATCGCTACTTTTTATCTTGACGGTCTTCCCCCCTACGCCGCCCTCTGTAGCCATTGGGGAAGACGCCAAAGTCCGATTTTCACCGGTTTGTTCCCGGTTCGGAGGCCACAAAAAACCGCCCCACGCTCCTGTTGATCTGCTCCTACTGCCCTGTTCCGGATGTTGCTCCATGATCTCGCTCCAGCAAGTTGTTGACGTTTTCACGCTCGATATCGGTATCGATCTCGGCACGGCGAACTCCCTGGTTTTTGTCAAAGGCGAAGGCATTGTTTTGCGCGAACCGTCGGTGGTGGCGGTGGACCGCGGACAAAACAAAGTCGTCGCCGTCGGCCTCGAGGCCAAGCGCATGCTCGGGCGCACGCCCGGCAACATCACCGCCGTGCGCCCCATGAAAGACGGCGTCATCGCCGACTTCGATATCACCCAGGAAATGTTGAACTACTTTATTCGCCGGGTCATTAATGGCCGGGGATATCGGTATATCACGCGCCCGCGCGTGGTCGTCTCCGTCCCCAGCGGCATTACCGAAGTCGAACGCCGCGCCGTGCGCGAAAGCGCCATGCTCGCCGGCGCGCGCAGCGTTTTCCTGATCGAAGAACCCATGGCGGCGGCTATCGGTGCCAAAATGCCCGTCGATGAGCCCATCGGTAACATGATTATCGACATCGGCGGCGGCACGACCGAGGTCGCGGTGATTTCGCTCGGCGGCGTCGTGCTTGCCAAGAGCGTGCGTTGCGCGGGCGATGCCATGGACGAAGCCATCGTCCAGCACGTCAAACGCAAATACAACCTGTTGATCGGTCCGCGCACCGCAGAAGACGTCAAGATTCACATCGGTTCGGCGGACATGCTCGACGAAGAGCTGATCATGGAAATCAAGGGCCGCGATTTGATGGGCGGTTTGCCGCGCACCATTGAAGTTCACAGCCAGGAAATTCGTGAAGCCCTCTGGGAGCCCGTTTCGCAAATCGTCAACGCCGTCAAGATCACGCTTGAACGCACGCCGCCGGAACTGGCGGGCGATATCGTCGAACGCGGCATCTGCATGGCGGGCGGCAGCAGCCAACTTCGCGGTCTTCCCGCGCTGATCAGCCAGGAAACCGGCGTGCCCGTTTACCTGTGCAAGAATCCCGAAACCGCCATTGTCGAAGGCACCGGGAAAGCGCTCGATAGCCTCGAAATCATGACGCGGCTCGACGTACCGACGAAAGTCTAAGCGCACTTCACCAAGCGCGAAAAAAAGCCCGCCAGACCGGCGGGCTTTTTTATGATTTGTTCGAGTCGATCAACTGATGAATGCGCTCGATGATTCCCGGCGACTGCAACGATAGCAAAATCCCCACATGACACGTGCCGAGCTTGCCGTTATCGGCATCAAACTGGCACCAGACAATCTGGCCACCTAGTTCCAGCGGAGGGTCTGCATTCGTCAGGCAAATCAGCACCTGGATGGTGTCGCCACGCGAAATGTAAGGGTCCCATTTTTCAAACCGGCTTTGGGGGAAATCCGAAAACATCACGCGAATGCCGTGTTCGGTGATGTTGATCGTGCGCCCCTGAACGGGCTCGGGCAGCATTGTCCACGAAGGCGCCTTCATCTCGATGGTACAGTCACTCTCGAACTCCACGCGTTCTTCGGTGCGGCGGTTGGGCTTCTTGGGCTCTTGAATCATGAAATAGCCTTTCGTTTCGAGAGTGCAGACGGGTTTGACGGATTAAAGTTCCGCCAATGAACCTCCGGATACTCCGGGCTGGGGAGCGCCCTTTTCGATATCCCCGCTTTCGTTGGCCGACGGCGTCTTAGCGAGCGCCTCGGCGCGTGTTGTCGGAGCGGCTTCACCCGCGCCCGGTCCCACGTACATATTTGCTTCGAACATGCGATTGAACGAAGTCCAGGTCTGGCCTTTCGGCCCCAAGTCCGCTGCCAGATCGCAATAATTCGTCAAATACGCATCGGCGTAATCGGCGTAATGAAGGATCAGTGCTTCCTTTGTCTTGGGCATCACGGGCGAACCGTACTCCAGCTTGCCGTGATGGCTCAGAATGATGTGCAAAATGTGGTGGTGATAATGGGTCGAAAACCCTTCTTCGGATTCGCGTTGAAGAGCTCGCACTGCGCCGTCCACCATATTCGCGCCGATGGAAATATGCCCCAGCAACCGGCCTTCGTCCGTGTATGTAATACTGCGGTGCCAATCGTATTCCCGGATTTTGCCAATATCGTGCAGCAGCCCCGCCGTGATCAGCAGATCTTTGTCATATGCGCCGTAATGGTTGGCCATCTGGACCGCGTTACGCACCACGTTCAGCGTATGTTCGAGCAATCCACCGATGTATGCCTGATGGACGTGTGCCGCGGCGGGTGCCGTGCAATACAATTCGCGAAAACGTTTGTGATTGAAGAGCTTTTCGAGCAGGCGGCGGCAATCGGGTTGCGTGATGCCGGTAATCCATTCGTCCAACTCGGCTTCCATTTCGTCGCGCGGGCGAGGGCTGAATGCCAGGAAGTCGTTCAGATCCACATTCGAGTCGTCCACAAAGTGAATCTTGCGCAAGGTCAACTGATTGGCGCCGTTGAACTCGGATACGTGGCCTTCGACATAGACAAAATCATCGTTTTTGACTTCGCCCGACTGCAGCGGCTCATGGTTGTCCCACATTACGCCCTGCACCTGGGCCGATGAATCGCGCAACGTCAGAAAGAAGTACGGATCGCCGTTTTTTTTCGAGCGTTGTTCCAACCCGCACAAAAGCAAAATAGACGACACCGGGTCGCCGGGGCGCAAATCCGCGCACTTAATCGTGTTTGTGGGTTCGTTGGTATTCACTTTCGGGGCAGGCGACATAGTGGGTTTCGGCTCTCGGGAACGGGTTGAAATCAAATAGCGACAAACCCCCACATTGCACTTCATCCTGCGCGACCTCGTCAAGGAGAAGGGCGGAAAGTGAAGGCAAAAGGATCAAGGCGGACAGCACTCAACCATGATCCCGTTTTCGGATCATCGATCCTAAACTATATTCTGAACGGGGGAATGATGCACTGCCCGGCGATCATCTTTTACTTTTTATTCCCTTCCCGGTTGATCTTCTTCCTGGCGCCGCGCTACGTACCATTTTCGCCACCATTTCGTTCGGGAGTTCCTGCCCATGAACAAGGAACAGATTTTCGCCATCGAGCGACCGCACCGTAAATTACTGACGCTCTACATTATTCGATCGTTCATGTTGCCGCCGATTTCGTTGATCGCGTTTCCACTGCTGTATTTCCGCTATCATACCATGCGATATCGGTTCGACGAAGAGGGCATCAGCATGAGCTGGGGCATTCTTTTCCGCAAGCAAGTAAACTTGACGTACACCCGTATCCAAGACATCCACCTGACCTCGGGTATTATCCAGCGATGGCTTGGGGTTGCCGATATTCATATCCAGACCGCTTCGGGCAGCGCCGCCGCCGAAATGACCATCGAAGGTTTGATGGAATACGAAGATTTGCGCGATTTCCTCTACACCAAAATGCGCGGTTACAAGGAATCCCAGGCTGCAAAGTCCGCGCGGGCATCCTCGGGTACCAGTGGTGAAAGCTCCGCTCCGCCACTGCCTGCCATGGGCTCCTCGCCCGAAGAACTCGTCAACGTGATGCGCGAAATCCAACGTGAAATGCGTGCTGCGCGAAAGGCCATCGAATCCATGGCTCCCCAGGAAGAAGGAGGCGCCAGCGATGTTTGAGTTCCTGAAAGGCATCGTCCTCAAATTTCTCAAAGTTCCACCCGAACCGCCCGCGCCGTTCGGCGACGAAGACAAACTGATGGTTTTTCGTGCCTCGCCGAATTTTTTCCGTTACAAATTCGTTCTCTGGTGCATTGGCCAGGTCATCACCCTGTTCACGCTCGGTGCTATTGGGTTGGGGCTCCTCATTGCCGCCCTTACGTCCGAAGAACCCCTCGCCGCCGGAGCGCTTGTCTTACTCGGGCTGCTGATTTTCGGATTCCTGCTTGTTCAAAGCATTTTTTCCTACGTCATGATGCGGTTGGATTACGAAATGCGTTGGTACAAAATCACCGACCGCAGTCTGCGCATTCGCGAAGGCGTCGTGCATGTGCGCGAAATGACCATGACGTTCGCCAACATTCAGAACATGTCGATCACCCAGGGGCCGATCCAACGAGCGTTGAAAATTTCCGACCTGCGTGTGCAAACGGCTGGTGGTGGGGCGGTGATGGCCGAGCAACAGCAGGGACAATCCGAGTTTTTCAACATGCACATCGGGTATTTTCGTGGAGTGGATAATGCCGAGGAAATCCAGGAGATCATGCGCGACCGTCTGAAACGTCTGCGCGACGCGGGCCTGGGCGATCAGGACGATTCGCGCGCAGGCGAAGGTGAAGAAGGCGCTCCCGAGCGCTCTGCGGTTGCCACGCCGGTCGTGGCGACAGAGGTCATTGCCGCCGCGGGCGAGTTACTGACCGAAACGCTGGCATTCCGCCGTGCAGTCGAAAAGTTGGCGGAGCGGTAATTTTCGCATCAATGAGGCTATTCGTTTGGACTTACTCGACTTCTACACCCAGATCGTTCGCACCTGTGGCCCGGTTTCCGGCATCGTGGGCAAGATAGCGCTCGGGTGCGTGCTGCTGATTCTGGGGCTCGGGAACAAAAAAATCGGTGGGCAATTGTTGCCGTTGATGGCGGGCGCCCAATTGCTGACTGCTGGATGGCTCGCGTGGTCCACCGGCACGGCGGCGAACGTGCCAACGAACGCCGGTGGCGGTATTGTTGGCGTTGCGGTGCTGTGTTTGGTGGCGGGGTTGGCGCTTGGCATTTCCGCGTTCGTTCCCGAAGGCCAATGGCGTGTGCTGGCACCGAAAGGTTGGCGGCGATGGACGGGACTCGCGCTTATTGCGTGGGGATTTTACATGCCGGTGTTCCAGGCGGGTTGGATAAAACCGCTTTGGGCATCGCCGGTGGGAATTTTGCCGCATTCGACGTTGTTGGTACTCGCGGCGATTGCCTGGAGCAGCATCCCCAACACGCCGCGTTTAGCAGGATGGACGTTGGCGATTGCTTGCGTGGCGCTTGGCGTGTCGGACATGGTTGTGGGCCTGAAAGCGTCTGCCGTTTTGTTGCTCATGGGCGGCGTACTGATTGTGGAACTTGGGCGTATGACCATGCAGGCAGGCGGTGTTTTGCAGGAAGACATCGCGCCTATCGACCGCGAACTCCAGAGTAAACGGGAGAAGGAATACAAAGAAAAAACAGCCCCGGAAAAACGGTGGAAGTTGAAATGATTTTTTGTCGGACTGGGAGGCTATTTTGATGAACACGAAATGTAATTTTTTTCACATTGCTTTGCTTTGTACAGTGTTGATGGCTAACGCTTTTACTCAGGATCAACCTTCAATCGGAACCTCGCAACTTAGCGATGAAAAGGAAAGCGATCCAACTGCGGCGCTCGATGCCACGGGATTGCCCAAGATTCCTACTGTTTCCGACGAGAGGCAGAAATTGATCGACGATATGGCAGCCTTCTATGCCTCTCATCCCGTTTATGAACATTATCGGGTTTTTTATCATGATGTAATTATGCAGCTTGAAGCTAAATCGGCCGAAAACGGTTTGATTTACGAGGAACTGGAACAATGTGTGGGGCCGATAGAACTCCGTATTCGAGCTAATGATATTCTGGATCAATATCAGCCAATGTTGTTGCAACAAATGTCCGAGCTATTTGAGCCTATCGCTTTAGAGGCTCGAGAATTAATCAATTCAGGAAAGCTGGCTCTGAGCGAGGAAGAGATTGCTCGTTTCGAGGAAGAGATTGCTAAATTGTCACTGGACGAAATAACGGATCGGAAGTTGCCTCCTACCCAGAACCCCTTTCGTCCAGGCACGATCGACCACCTGATTTACCATGAACACTTTCGGTTAATATGTATAAGGACTTCTGAAGTTCTGACAAATCCGATATTCAAATTGCCGCCTGATTTGGAGCAGCGGAAAAAGATTTTTTTTCCAAGAATTATTGACAGTAACTCCTGTACCATTGAACCATGGACAGAGCCTGATCCCTATATTCAGTCCTTTAAAGAAATGAACGATCAGATAATGAACATGTATGATTTCAACGAGCAGGATAGGGAAAAAGGGAAGATGGAAGCGTGGAAGATGATAGACGAAAGTTTCTAATAACTGAATGGGGACAGAGCTTTTTGGCTCCGTCCCCGATTGAATGCGATCTCAGAATATCTTCCATTTGATTTCAACGTCTTCGTCCGACTGACGCTGTTTGTCCTCGCCGCTTCCCCGGGATTTCTTGGTGGGTTTGGGCGTGTCGAATGAATCGATTGGCGAGAAATTCGAAGACTTTTCTTCCTGGAACTTGATTGCCGGGCCTTCCTCGTCGAACAGATTCGAGAGCAACCCGCCGGATAATTCGGGCGGTGGCGGCAAATTCTGCTGCGACGGTTTGGAATGCGGCTTCTCCATCGCCTTGTTCAAATCGGTGTCGCTCATTGCATCGGTGAGCGGCGCGCTCCAGGGATCGTAATCGGGATCGTCGTCGCTCAGCGGCACATGGCGGCTGTGACGTGAACCCGAATGGCGGTCGTCGGGCGGAGGCGTATTATTCACGCGCGATGGCGGGCGTTGGGGCGAGCGAGAGCCCGGGACTTGCTGCTGGGTGATCGGTCGTTGAGGCGGCTGAACCCGGCTCGAGGAAGCTCGTGGCGAAGCAGCGGGAGCGTCATCTCCCATCATGCTCCACATATCGTCTGCGGAACGCGGCGACATCATGTCGTTTGCTGGCACGCGCGAGAATTCCTTGCGCGGCATTTCTTCGCGCGCGGGGGCGAGACCCTGATGCTGGTGGGTGGGCGGTTCCGGAGGCGAGTCTTCAAAGCGACTTTGGCTCGGATGCAGCGAACGACGCTTGGCCGCTGGAGCATTTTCAGATGGCGCGCGGCTGTCGTCGCGACGCGCAGCGGGGCGACCCGCAGGCGTAGATGACCAAGGCGTGGGTGTCATACTGGCGCGGCGTCCGCCCGATGGCGTGGGGCCAATGCGTGAAACCGTTTGCGAGCGGCGAAGGAGCGGTGCGTCCGTCTGAACGATACCGGGGCTTGCTGTGCGGATATCGTCATCGGCGGGGAAGAAGCCACTGTCGCGACGGCCAACCTGGCTTTCGCGTTGGCGGCGGATGTCCGCCGGGTCGGGCAAGATAATTTCCGACTCCAGCAAATTCACAGCGCTTCGTGTAGCGGCTGCGATGATGCTCTCCTGGTTGCCCTCGATTGCAGCGACCGGGATGGTCATCGTGCGCTCGATCAGCTCCACATAGACCACCAGCGCGCAACTCCACGCGTGTGAAAGAGACAGGACCAGGCCTTTGGGCTGCCACCAATCGGTGTAGAAAATCTGTCCCACGGCTTGTCCCGCACGCGCGTTGAATTCGCCGTCCACCCGTGCAATCAACTGCGTGGCGTACGTGCGTCCTTCCAAGGCGCGCTGCTCGAAATATGGTTCGCCTGTCAAGGCGCTGATCTTGCGCATTTCGCCAAAGCTCAACAGACCGGTTGGCGTCAGAATCGGTGTTGCCACCGACGAAATATCGCCGCCACGCGTCTGGAAACCGACTTGGCTCAACATTGTTTGGGGCAGGAAGCTTACGTTATACGACATACGGAAAGTAAACGCCAGTTCCGCAGCGTGTTTAGCCAGTGCCAACCACCGTTCATCGTGATCGGTTTCATACAAAATCATGTACGAAATCGCAGCCAGGTGCCCGTCATCGCTTGTCGGTACCAGCGGCAGGTCCTCGACGCAGCCGTAGATGAAGTCATCCTCGATAAACTGGGCATAATACTCGGCGGCTCGAACGGCGGCTTCGCGATAAACATTTGACGAAACGAAGTGGTCGAACGCGGCCAATGCGGCAATCCAGCACATTCCCGAGGCGCCTGCATAGCTTAGCGGCTCGCCGTCGTCCAGATACCAGTAGGCAGGAAACGCACCGTCTTCGCGTTGCTTGCTCATGATAAACTTCAAGTTGCTTTGAATTGCCCAGAACCAGTTCTGGTGCACCGTGTTGGCTTGTAATTCAAGACGGAACGCGCGGATCAGAAAGAGTACCGCTTCGGCGATCGTGCGCGAGTGGGAGAGACCTTCGTCGGGCCCGAATCCAGCGCCAAAGCCATCCTCCAGTGTGCACATCGGCCAAAGCGTGCCGCATGGAGCCATTTCGCTCGTAATCAAATCCAGTACTGTTTGGGCGGCACGAACCTGCTCGGGATTTTTCGTATCGCGACCATACCACAAAATCGTAAACGCGGGAAAAACGCCACTCGTCCAGCCCACATGCATGTGCTGGCGCTCGAAATTCGTTCCTCGACGACCAAAATGCTTATCGAATGCCGACGTTTCGTGGATCATCCCATTGGGCTCGTCCATGTGCCAGCGCATCAATCCGTCAATGGCAAGGCGTTCGGCTTCGATGGAACTCAATTTGGGCCTGAGTTGGTGTGCAATCCACTTGTCGTCGTAAATGGCGCGGTAGATGGCCACCCAATCGTTGTCGCTCTTGAGCGGTGCAAAACCCAATGTCATGTCCAGAATCAACGGATCGTTGACTTCCAGATGGAGGAACGTTTCCTCGGGGTCGGTGCGATGATCGTGGCAGTAAGAGAACTTGACCGGGTCTTCCATGTACGGCGCGTGCATGCAAAGTGTCGGGTGCCCTTCTTCGCTGCTCAGGCCAATCGACGAGACCCCGCGACCGTGAGGGCGATCCTCGGTAACATCGACCGCTTCGTCCACCGACAGGAAAGCCATCAGGTTGTATGTCGTGCAGAATACCACGGGCGTCGCTGCGCGATCACTCCGGAAGTTCCAGTGATTTGCCAGGAATTTGGCGGGATCGCGTTGGACTTCCGAGTAAGCGGGATAGATGCGTTTGCAATCCCGCACGCGGTTTTCGTTATAGAAAAACCCGGGAATCAACCAGCGCGGGTCGCCTTCGCCGATCAACTCCATGTTCACACCAAACCGCAGATGCATCTCCTCACTGGAGTTAATCATCTGGCAGTGCATCGACAGCCCATCGATTTCCTTCTTATAACGAAGGCGGATATCGAGGGCTACGTGGTCGGTGGTGAAGCCGTGAACCGAAACCTCTTCGGGCGAGTCCTGGAAAATGCGGCTGATGGTAAAAGTAATCGGTTCCGAGATGATCTCGGTCAGGGTGAACATAATCAGGACGCGCAACCCCATGGGGGTCTGATTGCCGCCTTCGCGTTGAAGGCGCACGCCCCGAGGGTCAACGGCTAGATGGTAAGGTCCAAGTCGCGCTTCTTCAGCCAATGTCCACTCTGCTCCGGTTTCGTTCCCAATTATCCCGCTCCTGCCAACAGTGGAACAGCACCAAACTATAATGGCAAGAGAGAAAGCAAGGGAGATCGGGTCCTGATTTTCAAAATCATGAACACTCTTGGGGTGTCTTTCGTGACTCAATCACCTTACAGATGCGGAGAGCAAAAATCGAGCACTTTCAACTGCCTGTGGGCTCAATCGGCGCTTTTTTTTCTTCCAAGACGTTGGAAGCCAAGGGGTCCATCGGGTCGAAATCGTATGTGAACGACTGGACAATTTCGTGATAAACGGTGATGGGAAGCGAAATGTATTGTATCAAATTCAGCTTCAGAACCATGGGGCGGGTGCGAAAGGTGTGGATGGTTTGATCTTCCGGGATATTGCGGAAAATCGCGCTGGAGTCGATCGCCCCCAGAATATCCCGATGATAATCCTGGGCAAATTGTTTCACTTCGGGCTCCAGATTTAGGTCGTTTAGGGGCCAATGTCCAAAACGTCTCAAATCGATCACCAAGTGCAAAGTCTCGGTGGAGGTGGCATCGAACAGGTGACTGTAGTATTCCCGAGCTGCTTCGGGTGTGATGTCTTCATAAGGGGGTCGAACACCGAGTTCAGCGGTTGATCCCGCCAGAAGGGGAGAGTTCGCGATCATCTGGCGTTCGATGGCGAACTTTTGACGGTAGCCAGATGGGACTTCGTTTTGCCAGCCTCCCAGAGCAAAAAACAACATGATCAATCCGAGTGATACCACTCCCATCAACTGGGGTTGCTTCTGATAGCGCCGCCATCCCACGCCGATCATCAGACAGATTTCCTCAAACGGCAAACTAGGGGCCGCGCTTGGGCGCACCAGCGTCTTAGCCACAAAATCGTGCAGACCTTGTTTGAACGGATTGAAAACCATCGTCAGCACCGTAGCCACAAAAAGAGAGAAGGTGAGGACGATGGGTGAGGTCATAAAAAAATAGTAGTGCGAGAAATTCGAGCTGTCCAACACCCAGGGCGAGACTACGGAGCCCAGCAAGATTCCGGAAAACAAAATCACGTTGCGCGTCAATGATTGCAGCAGCGAAGGCACTTTGCCTTCCAGGTCGCTGACGCGAATTCCTGTCAGCATTTTTCCTACCGTGCGTCCTTTGCCGACCGGTCCATCGCCCAGAACAAAGTACCCCACAAACACCAAAGAACCCACTGTGGACATCCATTGTCCACCCGAAAGCAATGGATCGCGCAAGACGCTTCCAACCACGCGGAGCAGGACGTACAAGAGAAAGATGTCGAATATCAAAGCGCCTAATCGGCGCCAGAATCCTACGAGCGGCAATTTCGGAATGTTCATGGCATCGCGTTCAGCCGTCCCGTCGCCAGGTGGGGGAGTCGCAGCGCCCCCTTTCGAGGAGTCGGGTTTTAAAAATGGAGCCAACTGAGCCATAGGAAAAGGTCGTTTCACTGGTTTTTTCGATTTCGCGACAGGCGCAACACCGTGAGATAACGCGTCAGCAACCCAGTCGCTGGCTCCCCACGCGGGCAACGGGAATCTTTTGATGAAGGTAAAAGGGAAAAGGGTCGCGCCTTCTGGCGATCACTCCAGCGTCGAGTCCTGATATTCCAGCAATCGCATGCGAAGCTGAACGTTGACGAGGTCGATGCGGCGGAGGACCGAACGTTGTTCGAGCAACGACTGGCGCTCGTAGGGGGCTTTAACTAGTGCGGCGGCGACCTGATCGGCGATGATACCGGGGTGAAGATGCGTGTTGTCCAGGTTGGTCAGGCACCCGCGCAGCGTTTTGTCATGTTCGGCCAGTTCTTCGGCCAACGCCAGCAGAACACGTTTCGATTCGTGGATCGATGGCATGTCGTTTTCCGGCATGTAATCCACCAGAGGGGCGACCTTCACCTTGCGATAGGGCTTGAAGGGGACTTCCTCGAGCACTTCGGCGCGCTCGATGCCTTCCAGTAAGATGTTGTACCGATTGCCGGAAAGTGTCTCTTCGTGCAGAATGCGTGCGATGGTGACGGAGCGAAAAACCGGTGGCGCACCGTAGTAATCCTTGTCCCAGCCTTTGCGAAGCTGGGCGGTGGCAAGGCGCCGATCGCCAGCGAGCGCGTCCTTGATCATCTTCGCATAGCGCGGCTCGAAAATATGCAGCGGTAGCATGGTTCTTGGGAAAAGAACCAACCCCGGCAGGGGGAAAATGGGTACCGTTACGTGTTTCACCTGCGCGCTCCTTAATAGGCTATCGATAGCCCATGTCGCTAATGTTGCCAACTCAAATCCTCCCGCCAAGGAAAAACTTTTCCCGTAGCCGAGCCGATTTGATCAAAGGATTGCGTGAATCCTTCTATTTTCCGGGAACACTTGGAATAATACAACGGTCCTATCGTAGGAAAAAGAGCGAAGAATTCCTCGGGAGGTGTCCTGATGCCTGTTGATCGAAAGTTCGTGATTTATACGGCCGCCGCGTTGGCGTTGATTGTGGCGATAGGGTGTTCGAGCGAACCGCGTCTGGCTGGTTTGCCGGACGGTTTTCCGCGCGATGTGTACGTGTACGAAAATTCTCAGGTAGAAAAAGTGATCATGGCAAAAGGCAAGGCGCTTGGCTCCGATGGGCAACCTTTGGCTGGGATGCCGGTGATGCCATCCAAAGCGTTCATGGTTAGTTTTATGTCGAGCGACGATCCAACTGCAGTGCTCGAACAGTTCAAACTGGGCATGACGGAGGAAGGATGGAAAGCCATCGATGTGTCCGCCGATCCTGCCGGGGATTTGAAAGCCAAACTGATGGAAGCCATGGGGACGGTGAATTTTCAAAAAGGCGACAATCGCGTGGTTCAGATCACGGTGAACTCTACGGTTAGCGGCACGCACATCATGATTCAGTGCATCTGAGATTCCTGGTCTTGGCGTTCCAGGAGCTCCAGCCACGATTTCATGCCGGTATCGTTTGTTTGCTCCGCTCCTTCGCGGACAATATCCAGCACCTCGTCCTGATGCCCGGTTTCGGTTAACACATGCGCCATCAGGCGATAAAGGGCGGTTTCCTGGGGCGTCGCTGTTTGGCCGATGGGGTAGATCGCGCGCGCCATCTCGATATCTTTTTGTCCCGCAGCCAGGAAGAGCAACGTGGTCGCAAGTCCGCTGTTGCGGGGGAAATTTTCCATCGTCTCGATCACTTGGGCACGCAACGCCGGATCGTCGCGTTGACCGGCAGCAATCATTTGTTCGTAGAGCACGATTGCCAGCCGTGTAATGCGTGGATTGCGTTCGAGCGCAACGCGGGTGCGTTCGAGTTGGACCTTTGGATCGATTTCAGGAGGCACATCCTTGCGTCGATACAGGTGATTGTAAACATTGTTCCCCGTTTTGATCGCGTGCCAGACCTCGACGTAATATTTATCGAACGCTGGATGACGCGCCACGTTGCTGACCGGTTCGGGATAAATATAACCCGGTTCGGAAAGATCGCCCCCGGGATGTTGCTCGAACGTCAGGATATATTCCGGGCGCATTTGCTCCATCACATAGCGTACATTGCGGTCCATGACGCGCTCGCGGCGTAAATTTGTCGCTCGTTGGTAAGCATTTACCCCCTCGAATTCAGCTTCCAGTACGGATACCGGCAGGATCGGTTCGCCGCCGAACGTTTCGTCGCGCACGCTCGGTGCGTCCGCGAGATATTTATCCACCAAACCATCCACATCGATGATGCTCAAATGCGGCGCAAACCACGCAGGCAGACCGATATCGCTCATGAAGATTTTCGAATCGTCCGCTGTGTTCAGCATCAAGTATTCACCCACCGTTTGTAACGCGCACGCATAGCCCTGGTCGAATTGTTTGTCCAGCTTGTCCACTCGCCACCATTGGTCCGCTCGTTCATACCACATGGGGTCGCGACTGAAAATATAGACGGTTTCGACGCGCGATTGTTCGTGCAGCGCAAAAAACGCCAGTAATCCAAATACCCAACGCGGTGCCCACCATCCCCACAGGGGGCGTTCCACTTTTTGCGCACAGATCTCTATTGCCAGGGGAACCGACAGAGCCAGAAACGGGATGATGGGTTGAAAAAAACGAAACCCGGGCATCCAATCCCCACCGATATCGAACACGTACCACGCCTGCAAAGCAATGGGGCCGACGATCAAGAAGCAGAAACGCGCGCCGCCAAACAATCCACCGATCAACAATGCCGCCAGCCATAAATTCGTCCACGCGATGCTGTTCCAACGCATGGTTGGGCGTTCCAGTTCCGCCATGTCTTCGGGGCCCGGAGGAATGTGAAACGATGGCTGGGGAGTTTTTTCCACCCACCCGGCCTGATTGAAATAAAACTGGTAAAGATGCGCGACTCCGCGTTCGCGATTGATGTATTCACCATCGACTTTTGCATAATACGTGTTTGGGAACCAGTCGCCGAAATACGACACGCGCCACGCGGTGTAGGCGCCAAACGCCATCAGTCCGATCAGGGTGCAGAAAACCAATCGCCTTGCGGGCCACCGCAAGGCGAGCACTTCCCACGCTCCCCATAACCCGAGCGGTACAAAGTATAACACGCTGTCCGGACGGGTCATTTGCGCCAGCGTCGCCAGCCATGGACTGACCAGCCAACGTCGCGAATCGTGGACTTCACGCACGAAAAAGTGATACGCCGCAATAATCAAAGCTGGTTGCAATAACGTTTCGAGTCCCTGCACCGCCCAAAATGCAAAGTGAGCGTTTCCCGCAATCAGCAACGCCGAGAACACGTTCAGCGCGTCCTCTTTTCCACGCCAGGCGGCTGTCAACCGCCACGCGCCGAGCATTGTCGCCAGCCCGCACGCAATCCCGAGGACCTTGGCCGCAAACATGGCATCCAATCCAAGCGCCAGCGCTCCGGCGATCAGGACCGTCCAGGTAAAGTTCGTGAACCCTTCGACGCGCAGACCATCCGGGTTGAACCGAAACCCGTGCCCATGGATCAGGTTATCGCTGAACCGAAACGTGATATAGGCGTCATCGATTGTTTGTGGCCAAATGTGCGCCGTCATGACCCAGAACAACACCCCGCACAGCGCGAGCAGCAAAAATTGCCACTGGACGGCGCGATGAGACGCGAACGCATGCGTGGCGGCCCGGATTTCGCTCCACGAGTACCGACTCCGCCGGGCGTCGGCACGCCAAAGGGCCGCATGGGCCTTGGCGTATTCCATGACAAGAGGCGAGTTTGATGTGTCGGTTGGGCTTTTCATTCGAGACCCGCGATAAGTGATGGCCCAAATCAAACGACCCATTGTGCTTGCCGTCAACAACGGCTAGCGAAAAACGAACAATTGAGAGAGATGGGAATTCATTCCCCATCAAGGATATTCGTTACATGTCATCCACACACAAACGCGTGTTGATCGTCGGTGGCGTAGCCGGAGGCGCCTCGTGTGCCGCTCGCCTGCGCCGCATGGACGAGGAGTGCGAAATCATCGTTTTTGAAAAAGGTCCCTACATCTCTTTCGCCAACTGCGGACTGCCTTATCACACGGGCGACGTGATCACGGACGAAGCCAAGTTGCTGCTCGCCACGCCAGCGTTGTTCAAAAACCGCTTCTGCATTGACGTGCGCGTGAACGCCGAAGTCACCGCCATCGACCGCGACGCCAAGACCATTGAAGTGACGAACACGCAAACGGGCGAAATCACGACCGAGCACTACGACACGTTGGTGCTTTCGCCCGGCGCCGAACCGATTCGTCCTCCGATTCCGGGTATTGATCTTCCGGGAATTTTTACCGTGCGCACCGTCCCCGACGCACGCGCCATTCGCCAATGGATCGAAAGCCGCAACGCGCGGCGCGCCGTGGTGGTGGGAGGGGGATTTATCGGCATCGAGATGGCCGAAAATCTGGCACATCGCGGAATTGCCGTCACGTTGATCGAGCGCATGAACCAGGTTATGGCCCCCATGGACCTGGAGATGATTGTCCCCGTGCATGAGCACCTGCGTGCGAAAGGCGTGGATTTACGCCTGGAAACGGAAGTCACCGCTTTCGATACGGGGACGGAGTCGCCGTTGGTCGTGCGTACAAAGGATGGCGGTGCAATCGAAGCGGACATGGTGATCATGTCGATCGGCGTGCGTCCGATGACGGCGCTGGCGCGTGGCGCAGGACTTGAAATCGGCGTGCGCGGCGGCATTCGCGTTAATGATCGAATGCAAACGAGCGATCCGTCGATTTATGCGGTCGGCGACGCCATCGAGGTGCGCGACACGATCACTGGCATGTGGTCGCTGGTACCGTTGGCGGGTCCCGCAAACCGCCAGGGGCGTCTCGCCGCCGATGCCATTGCTGGGCGCGACGTGAAATTCCGCGGTGTTCAAGGCACCGCCGTCTGCGGATGTTTCGAGCTGACGATGGCTTCGACTGGCCTGAGCGAAAAGGCGCTCCTGAAAGCGGGTGTGCCGTGCGAGAAAGTCTATCTTTATCCCGGCAACCACGTGGGGTATTATCCCGGCGCCCAGCAGATTTACCTGAAGCTGCTTTTCCGCCCCTCGGACGGGCGGATACTTGGCGCTCAAGCCATCGGCAAGGCAGGCGTGGAAAAACGTATCGATGTGATCGCCATGGCGATTCAAATGCACGCCACGGTGTTCGATCTGGAAGAGAGCGAACTTTGCTACGCCCCGCAATATGGCGCGGCGAAGGACCCGGTAAATCTGGCGGGTTTCATTGCGGCGAACCACCTGCGTGGCGACGCGCCGCTCGTGCATTGGGACGAATACCTCGGTGGTGGAGAAGCAGACAGCGTGTTCGTTCTCGATGTACGCGAACCGAGCGAGTATGCTGCGGGCTCCGTCCCCGGCGCGGTCAACATTCCGCTCGGGCAATTGCGCGAGCGCATCGGGGAACTGCCGAAAGACCGCGAGATTTACGCGCATTGCGGAGTTGGCCAACGCTCGCACGTCGCGGTGTGTATTCTGCGCCAAAAAGGATTCGATGCGAATAATCTCAGTGGCGGGTTTTTGCAGTATAAAAAGGCGATTGCGGAAAAATAATCAAAGGAACCAATGGGACAGAGTGGACGAGTGGGGGATTTTGAAACGCCCGGGGTCTCCTCGGGCGTTATTCGTTTAACGACGAGATTCTTTCTCGAAGAACCTCTATCGCCAAAAATCCGTATGTTTTTCCGATACCTTTTTTGTGATTAGAAACTTCCACGTCATCTGTGCAATCTTTCCACTCCTCAATACCTACAACTTGCCTTGAATCATATCCTTCGAGTTCGATGTCGAATGAGTAGAATCTGCCACTTTGATCAAGCCAAAGTCCACAGCAGTAACAAGGTGCATAGAATGCGATTCGAGCCAAAATTCCGCAATTCTCGTGCAAACACTTTTCGACGAGGATTTTCTTCAACCAGGAATACTCATCCGGCGCGTTCCTGAAACGCCGATCGCATTCGACAATCATTTGTTTCGTCTCAGCATTCTGTTCTTGAACATTTAATCGCTGTTTCATCGATAAATTTCCAATCCCTATCTGTCCCATCAAACCATCATTCCACCAACCCCGGCACTTCGCGCAGAGCCGCGACCAATGCCGCGTGCGCCGCGCCGTTCGTTGCCAACACTCCGCCGTGTACGAGCACATCCGCCTGGTTGTACGTACGCGGTTCGCCGAGCATGTTTGACACGCGCCCGCCCGCTTCGGCCAGGATCAAATGCGGCGCGCACAGGTCCCATTCTTTGCACATGCCCGTTTCGGTATGCAGATAAAAATCCGCGCGCCCGGCGGCGACTTCCATGATTTTTACCCCAAGCGATCCGCGCCGATAATGTCCTTTGATCGGCAGCGTATCGAGCGCCGCGCGCAGCCGAACCGTTGGATGAGAACGTGATACAACGGCGGTCAGATCGCCAAGCGCCGCGTTCGTCGTCACGGTAATTGGTTCGGGTGCGTTGAACGCCGCCATTTCCGGCGTGACGCCTTCGCGCTCCCACCAAAACGGTTCTCCGTCCTCGCGTTGTTCGCGTTCGACGTGTGCGCCACCGCCCGCAATTGCCGAGTACAGCAACCCCGCGCGCGGATGATACACCACGGCGGCTGCCATACAATGCGAGCCCGACACGTCGCGTGCCACCGCCGCGATATGCAGCGCAAAATCGTCGCCGCCCTTGATGAAATCCGTCGTGCCATCGATTGGGTCGATAATCCACGCCACTTCTTTTTCCAGGCGCGAATCATCGTTTTCCGATTCTTCGGTCAGATACCCCGTCGTCGCGTCGTCGTAGCGCGCGCGCAGGAATTCGACGATCACCTCGTCCGCGAGACGGTCGGCGTCTGTCGCCGGGCCATCCTGTTTGTGGTAGATTTCAAACTCGCCGCGATGAAAATGATGAATGCGGTGCCAAGCGGTCAGAGCGGCCAAGCGAGCATCGGCCAGGGCGGTGGAAGGGGAAAAAGGGGTGGGCATTGATCGAATTCCTCGATGGAGTACTTCAAAACGCAAAACAGCCTCCCGCGTCGAGGACGGGGAGGCTAGTGTTTTGCGAGAATGTCGCGCGAATCAGCCCTTCGGGGCGACTTTGGCGAACTCTTCTTCCGTCAGGATGTGAACGTATTTGCGGCCGTCGCCCTTGGTTTGAAACTTCACGTGGCCTTCGATTTTGGCAAACAGCGTGAAGTCCTTGCCCTGGCCCGTGTTTTTGCCCGGCCACCACTGGTTGCCGCGCTGACGGATGATGATCGAGCCACCCGAAACGAGTTCATTGTCGTGGGCCTTGAGACCCAGACGTTTGGAGTGGGACTCGCGTCCGTTTTTACTGGAACCTACACCTTTTTTATGTGCCATGACTCGCGAATCCTTTCGTTACTCGGCGGCAAGTTCCTGGCCGTCTTTGACGAAGCCGGTGATCTTCAGTTCGGTAAACGACTGACGATGTCCCTGACGCTTCATGTAACCTTTACGGCGCTTGAACTTGAAAACGATGATTTTCGGTCCGCGATCATTGCGCAGAACCTTCGCCTTGACGGCGGCATTATCGATACGGGGCGAACCGATTTCGGTCATCTCGCCGTCGCTCAGCATGAGAACGTCGTCGAGTTGGACCTCCTGGCCCTTCTCTGCATCGATCTTTTCGATCTGAATCACATCGCCGGGGGCGACGCGATATTGATGGCTTCCCTGTCGAACTATTGCGTACATGGTCATGCCTTGCCTGAATATATTAATCCAAAAAATCGGCTCATTCGGGCAGCACCCGAAAGAGCGCGAATGTGTACCGGCATGTCTGGCGGGCTGTCAAGCCATTCCGGTTAAAAATTTTCACCGGATTTCGAGAATCCAAGATTGCAGTATGCGACTCTATTGTCTGGACGGATCGAAAAGTTGCAAAATCAAGGCGCGCGAGGCGAGAATGACCAAGGCGTAGCGGAGCTACGTTGCAGGCTTGTCCGACCGTAGCCGACAGGCGAAGGCGGGAGTTCGAGTCCGATGCGCAACACAGAGTTTGCGACTTTTAGGCCGTCCAGTGAGAATTCGGTTGGCGTGGCGACCGAACCCGACTAAAGCACACCCCCTACGAAAGACCCATCCCCTAATATGAAGGAGTCCACTATGCCTACCACAGCCACCACAATGCAGAGCCTGGCTGAGCGCGCCCAGAACGTTCTGATGCCGAATTACGGCCAGCGTTCCATCGCCATCGTGCGGGGGCAGGGCTCCCGATGCTGGGATGCGGACGGCAAAGAATACCTCGATTTTCTCTCCGGTATCGCGGTAAACAACCTTGGGCACAATCACCCGGCGGTTGTCGAGGCCATTCACAAGCAAGTGGATGCGCTGTGCCATTGCTCGAATGCGTTTCTCATCGAGCCGCAAATCGAATTGGCCGAGCGTTTGACCGCCGCAACGGGTCTTGCCAAAGCGTTTTTTGGCAATTCCGGCACAGAAATGACCGAAGCCGCTTTGAAATTGGCCCGGCGCTGGTCGTTGGAAACCAAAGGCGCGGGCAACGACACCGTTATTGCGTTTGAAAACAGCTTTCATGGACGGACGTACGGCTCGATGAGCGCCACGTGGTCCAAGAAAGTCCGCACGGGCTTCGGGCCGCTGCTGCCCGGGTTTGCGTTCGCGAAATTCAACGATCTGGACAGTGTGGACGAGGTCTGGACAGACCAGGTTTGCGCTGTTCTGGTGGAAACCGTGCAAGGCGAAGGCGGCGTGAACCCCGCAACGGAAGAATTTTTGAAAGGCTTGCGCGAACGCTGCACGGCGCGGGGCGCGCTGTTGATTGTCGATGAAATCCAGTGCGGTATGAGCCGCACGGGCCGTCCGATGGCGTATCAACATTACGGTATCGAGCCGGATTTGGTACCGGTTGCCAAGGCCGTTGGCGGTGGTCTGCCGCTCGGGGCGTTGCTGGCACGCGCCGAATATGCCGATGTGCTGGACCTTGGTTCGCACGGTTCGACGTTCGGCGGCAACCCGGTTGCCTGCGCGGCGGGTAAAGCCGTGTGCGATATTCTGTTCCAGGATGATTTTCTCAGGAGTGTCGGCGAAAAAGCCTGTAAATTCTGGGGAAAACTGGAGGAGTTGAAGGCCGAATTTCCCGATCTGGTCGAAAGCGTGCGCGGCAAGGGCCTGATGCTTGGCCTGGTGCTCAAGGTTCCGGGTGCCGATGCGATTCCGATCACGCGGAAAAACGGGCTGCTGTTCAACTGCACCGCCGAACGCGTTCTGCGGTTTGTGCCGCCGCTCACAATTTCCGACGCCGATATCGAGGAAGCGGCCGAAAAATTGCGCGTTTCGCTGAAGGAATTCGCGGCGAAGTAAAAAATCGGCTTGAATCCGCTAACCTTGCCCAACTAATATCCTACCAATCCGGTAGGAATTTATAGGAGTACTGTCCCCATGACGAACCTGATCTCGAAAACCGAACTGTCTGAACTGAGCAAAGTCGAAAACATTAAAGTCGAAAGCCAGGGGCTTTACGGCACGCTTGATGTGGAAATGTCCGACAAGGACTTGGCGTGCTTTAATGACGACAACGTTCAGGTCATGAAGCATCATGGGACGTACCAGCAGGATAATCGCGACGTGCGCACCGAACGACGCCGCGCGGGACTGGACAAGGATTGGTGCATGATGGTTCGCACGAAGACGCCCGGCGGTCGCATGACCGCCGAGCAGTACTTGCTGTGCGACGACTTGTGCGATAAATACGGCCAGGGCGATTTGCGCATTACGTCGCGCCAGGGATTTCAGTTCCACGGTGTGGTGAAGAAGGATCTGCGTGCGTTGATTCACGATTTGAATAAGTTGCAAAGTATTTCCACGCAAGGTGCCTGCGGCGACGTGGTTCGTAACGTCATGTGCAGCCCGGTGGCGGACATTGACCCGAAGTTCGCTGGGATTTCCGCGGATTTGCAAGCGATGACCCAGAAAATCAGCGACCATTTCCTGACACGCTCGAACAGTTACTACGATTTGTGGCTGAACGACGAACGCGCGACGGTCGATGCGGATGGCAACGTTTTGTTTTCCAAGACCGGTGCCGAACAAGCGCCCGAGGAACCGATCTACGGCAAGCAGTACTTGCCGCGTAAGTTCAAAATCGCCATTACGGCGGATTTCGACAACTCGGTGGATGCGTTGGCAAACGACGGCGTGGCATTGGCAGTGACGGAAAACGGTGCGATCAAGGGATTTGAGATCCTGGCGGGTGGTGGCATGGGCCACAACCACAGCAAAAAAGAAACGTATCCACGTCTCGCAACGCCGGTGACGTTTGTTTCCGAGGAGAAGGTGCTCCCCGTAATCGAGGCTATCGTCAAGGTGCAGCGCGATTACGGCAATCGCGCCGATCGCCAGCAAGCACGTCTGAAATACACCATGGATCAGATGGGGACGGAGAAGTTTCGCGCGTTGGTGGCGGAATATGCGGGCTTCGAGCTTCCCGAACCTTCGGGCGCGTTACCCACTGCGCAACCGCATTATTTGGGTTGGGCGAAACAAAGCCAGCCGGGCCTGAATTACGTGGGTGTGTGGGTGGAAAACGGCCGTGTGAAAGACTTCGACGGCAAGTGGCAATTTCGCTCGGGTTTGCGCAAAATTGTGGAGCGGTTCCGCCCGTCGGTTCGTTTGACCGCGCATCATAATATTGTTCTCGCGAATATTCGCGATGAAGACGTCGATGCGGTGCAGGCATTGCTGAAAGAGCACAACATTCCAACGGACAAAGGCGTGTCGAAACTGCGTTTCCTCGAGATGGCGTGCCCGGCGTTGCCGCTTTGCGGCTTGGCGTTGGCCGAAGCCGAACGCGAATTGCCCAGTATTATCGATGCAATCGAAGCCGAAGGTCATGGCAATGAGGAAGTCATCATCCGCATGACGGGTTGCCCGAATAGTTGCGCGCGACCGAAGACGGCAGAGATTGGTTTGATTGGCCGTGGTCCGAAGAAATATAACGTTTACGTGGGGGGCGATAAATTAGGCACCCGCATGAATGAACTTTTGGTTGAAAGCGTCGCCGCCGATGTTGTACCGATCCTGATCTCTCGGCTGCTTTCAAAATGGAAAGCCGAACGTGCAAATGGGGAGGACTTTGGTGATTATTCGAATCGTATCGGTGTCGAGCAACTACAAGACGTGGTAAGTGCGTCTGTATAAACTATCGTCTGTAGTTGACATCGACCGTTGCACTCATGGGTGTGGAGCCAAGGCTCTGCGCCCTGTTCGGTTTTTTCTCCTTCAACGTTAAGACTTCAATCCTGGTCCTTTAATCATCGTCCCTGGCGCGGGTTCCGTGCGGTGGGACGATCTGTTTCCCGTTCTATTTCTCAGGATAGATGATAATGAGTCGGTATTTACCAAGATTTTTAACACCGCAGGGAAATCCCGCGCGGTTGTGGGTGCGTCCGCAATGGGCGGGCGAAGGCGGCGCGCGCGAGTTGTTTCTGGTCAGCTTTCCGCTGATTCTCAGTGCCATTTCCGGCGTGTTGAATTTGTTTTTCGACCGGTATTTCCTGTCGCAGTACGATGTGCAGTATCACATGACGGCATCGCTTTCGGCGGGTGTCACGTGGTGGATGATGTTGCAATTATTCATGGGCGTGGTTGGGTATTTGTCCACGTTTGTGGCGCAATACGATGGCGCGGGACGCCAGGATCGCATTGGCGGTTGTATGTGGCAGGCGATGTACCTCGCGTTGCTCGGAGGCGTGATCAATATCGCGATCATTCCGTTCCTCCGTCCCTTGTTCGAGCTCGTGCATGGGGTGGGGACGTTGTCGATGCTCGAAGCGGAATATTGCCGGATTCTGAATTACGGTTCGGCGTTTTTGCTGCTGAACATCGCGATGAGCTGCTTTTACTCGGGTCGAGGAAAAACGCGATTTGTCATGGTGAACAGTTTCATCACGGCGGGCGTGAACATCGCGTTGAACAAGTGGTGGATTTTTAATCCACCCGAGTGGCTGCCCTTCATCAAGCCGGGTCTGACAGGCGCGGCGTGGGCAACGACGTGTAGTTTTGTGGTGAGCACAGTGATATTCGCCGCATTCGTTTTTTCGCCCAGGAATCAGCGCGATTTCAAGACGCTGAGCGCGTGGCGATTGGATTGGGCGATGATGTGGCGATTGGTGCGTTATGGTTTTCCGCAGAGCATTCAGCAATTGGTCGATCTTATCGCGTTCACATTCTTCATTCTGATGTTGGGACGTGCCGATCCGCTGGCGCTCACGGCGTCGAATATCGCGTTTACGATCAACCATATGGTGTTTGTGCCATTGTTTGCGATGAGCCAGGCGGTGTCGATTCTGGTTGGCCAATATGTTGGCGCGAAACGCGTTGAATTCGCCGAGAAGTCCACCTGCACGGCGGAATTAATCTCGATCGGTTTCGTCGCTGTGATGGCGATGACGTATTTGGCGTTTCCGGAATTCTACGTCAGCATTTTCAGCCACGAGGGACAATCGCCCGAAATGATGGCCAAAGTAGGGGAAATGGCGAAAGTGTTCCTGGTGTTTACGGCGATATACAGTGTTTCGGACTGTGCCGGGATTCTTTACGCCGGAGCAATCAAAGGAGCGGGCGACACGAGTTTCGTAATGTGGGCGTCGGCTTTCACCTCGATTCTGGGATTGTTGATCCCGACAGCTCTTGCGGTGCATTACGGTTGGTCCACGATGTGGATGTTCACGTTCGTCGCGGTGTTTGTTTATTCGTTTGCGGGCTTGTGCTTGCTGCGATACCGCGCGGGGCATTGGAAAACGATGACGGTCATCGAGCACGATCTGGTGGCGGAAGTCGAACAGGAGCACGAACATCCGAAGGTCCCGCTCAAAGGCACGAGCGAACTTCTGTAAGAATTCGTATCGGCGCGCGCGACCCGAAGCCACG
>CAZOKZ010000053.1:0-32262 GCA_964580585.1 uncultured Candidatus Sumerlaeota bacterium
CAACAAGTCAAATCGGACAATTCATCGCCAACCAAGTGTTGACCCGGTGTTTCCGTCCCCTCTAAACCACAGGGAATCTGGAATCCCTCCGAGGTTGTCCCCTGTGCCTATCCCCGAAATGAACGCTCATGTTGTCCGGCGCATGGACCTGGCGCCCGATCTTTTTGTTCTGCGTGTCGCGCCCGATGGTTGGGAACTGCCCGATTTCAAACCCGGCCAATTCGGTGTGCTCGGCATGCGGCCCGATGCGCCTCGTTGTTCCGCCTCCGATCCCGAAGCCACCCCGCCGCATCCCGAAAAACTGATCCGTCGCGCGTACTCCATTGCTTCGTCCTCGCTGGCCGGCGTGTATCTCGATTTCTACATCGTGTTGGTCAAAACCGGTGGGCTGACGCCGCGCCTGTTTAACCTTAAGCCCGGTGATCGCATCTGGCTCGCGCCGAAAATCACCGGCATGTTCACGCTCGATAGCGTTCCAAACGATGTTAACCTCGCCTTGATTGCTACGGGCACGGGCCTCGCACCGTATCTGAGCATGGTGCGCACCCACGCCGATAACGGCACATGGCGTCGTGTGGCGATTTTGCACGGCGCGCGCCAATCCATGGACCTTGGTTATCACGACGAACTCGAAATGCTCGCCAAATACAACCCCAAAGTCGATTACCTTCCCATCATCAGCCGTCCGCAAAACGAACTCGTTCCCTGGACTGGCAACGCGGGATACGTACAGGACTTGTGGAAGAAAAAAATTCTCCACACCACTTGGGGGTTTGATCCCACACCCGAAAACACCCACATTTACCTGTGCGGGAATCCCGGCATGATCGACGAAATGATGGCCACTCTCGAAGCCGAAGGGTTCAAAGAACACACCAATATCAGCCCCGGGCAAATCCACGTGGAAAAATATTGGTAGAACAAAGGATGAAGGATAAAGGCGAAAGGATGAATCGGGAGAGGATGTCTGATGGATGATCAGTTTGAGGCAGAACAGACCCTGGAGTTCTGGCAATTTGCGGAAACGGGAGAAAATTACGGAACAGAAAATGATTTTCCCGCGCTGAAAGATCGCACAAAAGATTTTGCCCTACGTGTGATTCGACTTTTTGCAGCCTTGCCCCATTCCATCGAGGCGCAAGTTATTGGCAAACAATTGCTTCGTTCCGCAACATCGGTTGGAGCGCACTACCGCGAAGCTATTCGCGCTCGTTCCGATGCCGAGTTCATCAGCAAAATAGAAGTAGGCCTGCAAGAGCTTGAAGAAAGTCGTTATTGGATGGAATTACTTGGCGAAAGCAACATATTCCCTATATCGCGCCTGCAACCGATTCATCAGGAAACGAGCGAATTAATCGCCATCCTGATAACCTGTGTGCGAAAGGTCAAAGAACGGAGAAAAATATGAACGCCTCACGACTTTGATTGAAGTTGTACGACCTGAATTTTCATCCTTCATCCTTCATCCTTCATCCTTTCGCCTTTTATACCCTACCATTCACCATCAGCCAAATAAGAATTAATGTTCGTTGCCGCGCGTCGTCCGTCACCCATGGCCAAAATCACCGTCGCCGCGCCGCGCACAATATCGCCCCCCGCGAACACACCGCGTTTCGACGTCCGCATCGTTTCCTCGTCCACCACCACCTGGCCGCGTTTGCTCACTTCCAGGTCCGGTGTGGTCTTCGGAATCATCGGATTCGGAGCGTTGCCGATAGCGATGATCACCGTATCGATGGGAATTTCAAACTCGCTGCCTTCGACCGGCACGGGACGACGGCGACCCGAAGCATCCGGCTCGCCTAATTCCATTTTCTGACATTTTAATGCCCGAACCCAGCCTTGATCGTCGGCGAGAATTTCCAATGGGTTTGTCAGCAGGTTCAGTTTCACACCTTCTTCGCCCGCGTGATGGATTTCCTCCGCACGAGCGGGCATTTCCTCGCGCCCGCGCCGATAAACGATCATCGATTCCTCTGCGCCGAGCCGCAACGCCGTGCGCGACGCGTCCATCGCCACGTTGCCCGCGCCAACGGTCGCCACGCGTTTCATTTTCTGAATGGGCGTATCGTACTCGGGGAACTTGTACGCACCCATCAGGTTCACGCGCGTCAGGAACTCGTTGGCCGAATACACACCCAGGAAATTTTCCCCCGGAATGCCCAGGAACCAGGGCAAACCTGCGCCCGTTGCCACGAATACCGCATCGAAACCTTCTTCATCCAGCAATTCGTCGATGGTATCCGTCTGTCCGATGATTTGATTGCAGAGAATCTTCACGCCCATCTTTTCCACCAGCGCGATTTCCGCGTCGATGATCGCTTTCGGCAGACGAAACTCGGGGATACCGTACCGCAGCACCCCGCCCGGTTTTTGCAACGCTTCGTAAATCACCACCTCATGACCCGCGCGGGCCAATTCCGCCGCGCACGAAAGCCCCGCCGGGCCCGAGCCCACAATCGCCACGCGTTTGCCCGATGGCTCGGCGCATTCGGGCACCTGGACGCTTCCCGTTTCGCGTTCCCAATCGCCGATGAAGCGTTCGAGTCGCCCGATGGCAATCGGTTCACCCTTTTTCCCAATCACGCAAAGCTCTTCGCATTGTGTTTCCTGGGGACAGACACGTCCACAAATCGAGGGCAGCAAATTCGTTTCCTTCATCACGCGTGCGGCGCCCGCAAAATCGCCCTCGGCGATGTGCATCAGGAAATCCGGAATATTATTGTTCACCGGACAGCCCGTGACGCATTTCGGTTTTCCGCAATTCAGGCAACGCGCCGCCTCGGCCATTGCCACTTCCTTCGCGTACCCGAACGGGACCTCGCCAAAATTTCGCGCACGAACCAGGGGCTCCTGTTCCGGCATCGGTTGGCGCGGCGTTTTCATTTTTTCCGCCGTGGTCATCTCTTTGCGCAGGGGTGTCTCGCTCATCGTTAATTCCCTTCCATCTGACAAACATGCTCTTCATTGAAACGTTCCACCGCTTCCTTCTCTTGCGCCTTGTACATCGCCTGGCGTTTGACCAGCAGATCGAAATTTACCAGATGCCCGTCGAATTCTGGTCCATCCACGCAGGCGAATTTGTTTTCGCCGCCCACGTCCACGCGACACCCGCCGCACATTCCCGTGCCATCCACCATAATAGGGTTCAAGCTGACCAGCGTCTTGATCGCATAGGGGCGCGTCACTTCGCACACCACCTTCATCATGATCGCCGGTCCAATTGTCACCACCTCGTTGATTTCTTCACCGTGATCGATCATGCCTTGGAGCACTTGGCTCACGAAACCCTTCACGCCTTGCGAGCCGTCATCGGTACAGATAATCAACTCGTCAGCGATGCGAGCCATCTCCTCTTCCATGATCAGCAAATCTTTATTCCGCGCCCCCAGGATGACGATCACCCGATTGCCCGCGCGTTTGAAGGCTTGAGCAATCGGATGCAACGGCGCAATACCGATACCGCCGCCCACACAAACCACCGTGCCGACCTCGTGAATGTCCGTCGGCATGCCGAGAGGCCCCACCACGTCCGCGAATTCCTCTCCCGGACTCATCGCCGCCATTTCCATCGTTGTTTTGCCGACTTCCTGCACCACCAGCGTAATTGTCCCCGCCTCGGCGTCCGCGTCGGCAATTGTCAGCGGAATGCGTTCACCGGTAGGAGAGGGACAAACCAGCACAAACTGGCCCGCCTTGCGTTTGCGGGCTATTTTCGGCGCCTCGATCACGTATTTCGTCACGCGCGGCGCCAGCGTTTGCTTTTCGATAATTTTCGGCATGGATCAAGAGCGTCCTGGGGAATTTGCGAAAGACGGATAATTTAGACCTTGATTGTCCACCAATGTCAACTGCTCCTCGCATGCTTCCAGTCACCGATTTCATTGAAAACCGATTCAGCGCTTAATGATCGCGGGCGGACAATCGTCTCATTTATCTGGAAAAGGAGAAACTAAACCCTTTGAAATCAAAAATCTGCGCTCATCCATTGAAACCCCGAGCGAAGATCACACGTTTTAGGCGATTTATCCTCAGATTATACAATTTTTTTCAAATTGTATTGACTCTGAAAGGGCGACAATCCAATCTGAGCCAACTTTTGTTAATTGCTCGACAAAAGTTTTTATATGGTAATGCTTCAAACAGAAAAGGGGAAGTGGTGGCGATTATGAACACAAACGGCCTGGGATTGATGACCCGGGACAGAGAATCCCGCCGGGCGTCCATCTTGTACGAGCTGTGGAAGGAAGGCCCCATTTCGCGCGGCGCTCTTGCAGAACGCATGGGTCTGAACCTGCCAACGGTCTCTGCCATTGTTCAAGAACTCATCAAGTCCGGGGAACTCATCGAAGAAGGTTTTGCAACCTCCACAGGTGGCCGCAAAGCCCAATTGCTTGACGTGAATCCGAAGCAAGGCGGCGTTGTTGCCATCGAGTTCAGTTCCCGCGGCATCCTGTCGGCCTCCAGCGACATGAAAGGCCGTCTGCACAATCACGTTATTCGCCCGTTTAATGCCGCCCAGATGGGCAAGGAAGCCACGCTCGAAGCAATCATCGAAGCCATCGAGGATCAGAAAATGTTCCTCAAGGAAGACGAAGGTCTCGAAATGGCCCGCATCGGTGTCGTTCTTTCGGGGCTGATCAACGAGGACGCTGGAATCTCGATTTCCTTTCCGCGTTTCGAAGAGTGGCAAAACGTCAACATCGTCGATATTCTCAGCAAAAAATTTGGCATTCCCGTCGATCTCAGCAGCCACGTCATTGGCACCACGCTGGCCGAGAGCATCTTCGGTCGATTCCGTGAAACCAAAAATTTCCTCTACGTGCACCTGGGGCCGGGATTAGCTATCGGTCTCGTGGTGGATGGCTACGTTTATCGTGGCACCAAAGCCACCGTTGGCGAGTTCGGACACCTGACCATCGACGACAACGGGCCGATTTGTTACTGCGGCAATTACGGCTGTCTGGAAACGCTCGCCAGCGATTGGGCGCTGGTTCAACAAGCCGAATCCGCCATCAAAGAAGGCGTTCAGACCCACATTCCCGAACATGTGGACGATTCCGGCGTGATCACCCCGGCGGCGATTTTCAGCGCGGCGGAAATGGGTGACCGTCTGGCCGGTAACATGATCGACAAAGCCGGTCACTATATTGGAACCGGCCTCGCGGGTGTCGTAAACCTTCTCGCTCCCGAAGCCATTGTGTTTGGCGGTTCGATGTCCGATGACGGCGAACGACTGATCAAAGCCATCATGCACACGATCAAGCGTCGCGCGCTCGAAGCTCTCGAAGACGACATCCAGGTGGACTTGGGAACCTTCGGCCTGCAAGCGGGTGTATTCGGCGCCGTTGCCATCGCGCTGCACAAATATTACAGCTCATTTGTCGATGAAGCCATCCCCGCCACGAACGGGGTGGAGTGATTGATAGGGATGGAGGATGAGGGATGAATAGGATCGAGACATCCTTCATCCCTCATCCTTCCGATTCCTCTCAATCACCCTTTCGTAAAACTCCACCACGCAATCGCCCGGTCCGCTTTCCAGCGCCCAATTGCACGATTCGCGTACGAGTTGCCGCGCCGTCGAAGGCGCGCCGGAAACCGCGCATTTCTCTAAAAAACGCCAGTCGCAATCCGAATCGCCGATCCCCGCGATGCGGTCGAGCGGCACCCCCGTGTATTCAGCCAACCACTCGATTCCCGAGCCTTTGTTGATTTCGGGTGGCATGAAATTCAACACGGCAGGCGTACGATCGACGACGAATTTTTGCTCCCAATGGCGGGCGAATTCCTCGGCGCGATTAACTAAATCTTCCACTGTCGCCGGGTGACGCGGCATCAGGGTCATCTGGCAGAATTTTCCCGCTTCGATGAGCACCGCGCACGGCGTCGTGTGAAACTCGCGCTCGGCGTGTTCGAGCAACTCCAGGTAGTGTTGCCGCATTTCCTTGGTATAATGCGGATGCACCGCGTGCGTTTGCGATTTCGGACACCAAAGAACCGCGCCGAATTCCGCGATGCTGGGCATCAACGATCCGCACGCTTGCTGAAGACATTGCACATAAGATAACGGGCGTCCCGTGCAGAACACCAGCGCAGGAATGGACGGGTCGGATTCCGAGGCGCGATTCAATTCCGCCACTCGCGCGCAAACGTTCAAATCGAGGAAACTCCGTCCCCCGCCCGTAAACGTGTTGTCGATATCGGCAACAATCAGCTCGATCATGTGAATCCTCCGCGCGACCGATCAAGCACAAGTGGTCGGCGGCTGCCAATCGGGAATACGCGCCTTTACGGTGAAATCTCTTCTCAGATTCCAAGGCTTTCTCGCGTTTTCCATTGCAGGCTGGGCCGCGTTTCCCCCTATTGCGGGACAACTTATTTGGAGTCCCCAAATGGCAAAAACAATTATCGAAGGTCGCAACGTCCTCGTCGTCGGGATCGACAACGCTCTGGGACGCGCCTGTGCCCAGCAACTATCCCGCGCCAAATGCCGTGTCATTCTGGCCGCGCGCGACGAAGAAAAACTGGAGACGCTTTCGACCCAGCTTATCAAAAAAGGCGGCGATCCTGTCATTCTGGTGCTGCCCGAGGACAACGCCGATTGGAGCGACCTCGTTCGCAAGGCTCGCGACCTTGTTGGTCACGTTCACCTGGTCGTTAATACGGCAGGATTTTGTTATGAAAACGACGCCGACCGCGCCGCTGCCGAACAAGACGCCGCAGCGCTGGATCGCGCTTGCGCCGAACACCTTTTTGAGCACGGTCCGTTGAAACTGCTGACCTTTTTGCACGAAGACAGCCCCATTCCCGCGCCCATTGCACCCGACGCATGGCACGGTTACGTGGTTCTGGGTCCGCATCAACGCCTCGATACCCAGGCGATCAACGAGCTCGACGCCACGGGCACATTCCATCTGCGCGCGGGAGCCGCTGCCGACGCAGTCGTGTGTTTGCTCCAGTTGCCCCCCTCGGCGCGTCCGGCCACGATTCGTCTCGAAGGCATTCCCTCGGCGGAGAAGAAAAAATGACCGTCCAGGAAGAAAAGGACCCCACCATGCATAATTTGCCCCTGAGCGATTTGATTGGCCGCGCCGAAGTTTTAATCGAAGCGATGCCGTACATCCACAAACATCGGGGCTCCGTGGCTGTCATCAAGTACGGTGGCGCCGCGATGATCGACGCCGAGTTGAAAAAAGCCGTCATTCAGGACCTGACCCTGATGCAGATGGTTGGCATTCAGCCCGTTGTGGTGCATGGAGGCGGTAAAGAAATCACCGCGTTGCTCGACCAACTTGGCGCAGTAACGAAATTCATCGACGGTCAGCGTGTGACCGACGCGCAAGCGCTCGATGCCGCCGAGATGGTGCTCGTCGGGCGGCTTTCGGGCGAAATTGTTGCTTCGCTCAATACAAGCGGCGCGCGCGCCGTTGGCGTTTCCGGCAAAGGTGGTTCACTGCTGCGGGCTCGACGGCAACAGGGCGTGAACGACCTGGGTTTTGTGGGCGAGATCGAAAGCGTCCAACCCGAGTTGATCAACGTCCTCACCTCGAACGGATTCATTCCCGTCATTTCGCCCATCGGTCTTGGCGAAGACGGCCAATCGTATAATATAAATGCCGACGTGGCAGCGCTGGAAATCGCCAAAGCCGTGAAGGCCAAGAAACTCATCTTCCTCAGCGACATTCCCGGTGTCTTGCGCGACCGCAATGACGAATCCAGCCTTGTCGGCACAATCAAACGTGGCGAAGTCGAGCAACTGATCGCCGACGGCGTTGTTCAAGGTGGTATGATTCCCAAGATTCGTTCGGCGGCGAGTGCGCTTGACGTCTGCGAAAAAGTCCATATCATGGATGGACGTCGCCCACACAGTTTGCTGCTCGAACTCTTTACGCAAAAGGGCATTGGGACGCAAATTACTCGTTGATCGCGAGCCTATGCGCAGCATTCGCCAATCGCTCGAATTCCTCCTGCGGGTCGCGCGGTCCGAACAGGTCATCATCCTGGTCGCCGCCGCGCTCGTAGGAGCGTTCGCGGCATGCGGAGCGATTGTCTTTCGCTCGATGATCATGGGCGCGGGGGTGATTTTCTACGGCGCCGCCTATGACGATCTGGAAGCGATCCAGCGTCTTTCCTGGTACTCGAAACTCCTGACACCTGCGCTCGGCGCGTTAATTCTCGCACCGATTGTTGTCAAGCTCGCTCCCGAGGTGCGCGGCAGCGGCATTCCAGAAGTCATCGAATCCGTTGCTTCGGCGGGTGGCAGCATGCGCAAGCGTGTTGCGCCGCTGAAGGCACTGGCCTCCGCCATTTGTATCGGTAGCGGTGGTTCGGCGGGACGCGAAGGTCCCATCGTGCACATCGGCGCGGCGCTTGGCTCGTGGTTGGGGCAAACGCTGCGCATGTCGGTCAAGCAAGTGCGCACGCTGCTGGGTTGCGGTGTTGCGGGAGGCATCGCTGCGACCTTCAACACACCATTCGCGGGAGCGCTCTTCGCCGTCGAGGTCGTGCTGGGCGATTTTGGCACCGCGAAAATCAGCCCCATCGTCGTGGCCTCCGTTGTCGCCACCGTCATCAGCCGCCATTACACCGAAGCGTTCCCGCAGATTGTCGTTCCGTCCTTCGGCGAAAGCATCACGCTTGGCACCGTACATCCCTACATTGGTGTTGGTGTCGCGTGTGCGATTGTTTCTGCCTTTTTCATCTATTGTTTGCGTTGGAGTTGGAAAATTGCGGATCGCTGGAAATGGTCGCCGTATTTTCTGCCGGTTGCGGGCGGTTTGTTCGTCGGCGCAACGGCGCTGCTTGTGCCTCAGATTTACGGCGTTGGTTACGAGACGATCAACAACGTGCTGCAAAACAAAATCGGCATCGGATTGTTGCTCGCGATTTTGCTGACCAAGATTCTTGCCACATCGGCGACGCTGGGCAGCGGCGGCAGTGGCGGTGTGTTTGCTCCGTCCCTTTTTCTCGGAGCCGTCACCGGCAGCCTCGTCGGCCTCGTCACCGAAATGATCGATCCCAATATGCTCATCTCGCCGCACGCCTACGCGCTTGTTGGCATGGGAGCCATGGTGGCCGGAACCACGCGCGCGCCCATTTCCGCCGTGCTTGTCATCTTTGAAATGACCCGAGATTACAACACCATCATTCCGTTGATGGCCGCGTGCATTCCCGCCGTATTGATCAGCGCGACATTGCAACGCGATTCGATTTACATCGCGAAACTGACGCATCGCGGCGTGAATTTACGCACGAAAAATGAACTCAATGTACTCAAAGGACTTCACGTCAGCGACGTGATGAGTCAACGTCTCGACTCCGTCCCCCCTGAAACCCAACTCACCGATCTCGTGGATAAATTCCTCGGTTCGCATTACACACAAGTTTGGATGACCGATTCGGAAACCAACAAATTACTTGGCGTAATCGAGGCGAAAAATTTCCAGATCGCGCTACTCGAACGTGAAGCACTCATCATGCTCATCCTCGCGCAAGACGTTGCCGGGCCCGTTAGTGTCACCACGCATCCCGAAGACGACCTCAGTCTCGTGATGCGACTTTTTGAAGAAGCCAACGCCGATATTTTACCCGTGATCGATCGCGAAACCGGCATTTTACTAGGCGATTTAATGCGTTCCGACGTTATCGAAGCTTACAATCGCGAACTCGCTCAACGCGACGTGGTGAACACCGCCATCGATTCGATTCACCTTTCCGATCGCCTCGGCGAAGTCGATATCGGCGACGGATACGCGATTGTTGAGTACGAAGTCCCCAAACACCTGGAAGGCAAAACGCTCATTCAACTCGACCTGCGTCGCCAGATCAGCGCACAGGTATTGATCATCAAGCGTCACGGTAAACGCGAAGTCCCCGGACCGCAAACAGCCTTGAAAACCGGGGATATTCTGCTTCTGGCAGGGGAGAAAGACGTGCTCGAAAAGAACTTAAGGAAGATTTGATCCTGTAAAATCAATGCCCGGAAATGCCCAGGTACGCTTTTCGCACCTCTTCGCTTTTTTCGAGCGTTTTGGCTTTATCCTGCATGATGATCGACCCGACTTCGAGCACGTATCCGTAGTGCGCATTTTTCAAAGCGATATGCGCGTTTTGCTCAACGAGCAACACCGTCGTTCCATCGTCGTTAATTTCGCGGATGATCTGGAAAATCACTTTCACGATTTGCGGTGCAAGCCCAAGCGACGGTTCGTCGAGCATCATCAGCCTCGGGCGCGTCATCAACGCGCGCGCAATGGCGAGCATTTGTTGCTCGCCGCCCGACAGCGTCCCCGCGCGTTGGTTTAGCCGCTCGCGCAGGCGCGGAAACAATTCCAACGCGCGGTCGCGATCCTTGGCGATTTGCGCTTTGTCTTTGCGAATGTACGCGCCGAGCGCCATGTTTTCGCTGACCGATAAATCCTGAAAAATACCGCGTCCTTCGGGCACGTGAGCGATGCCGCAACGCACGATGTCGTGTGGCGCTTTGCCCGTGATCGGTTTACCGTCGAAGAGCACTTCGCCGTTCTTCGGTTTGATCAACCCGGAAATAGAACGCAACGTTGTTGATTTTCCCGCACCGTTACAACCGAGCAACGTCACGATCTGGCCTTCATCAACCTTCAGACTAACGCCTTTCAGCGCCTGGATCGCACCGTAACTGACATCGAGGCCGCGCAGTTCCAGTAAACTCATGGCAGTTCCACCTCGTCGTCGGAAAACGCGATTTCTTCCGGCTCGCCCAAGTAGGCCTCGATCACTTTCGGATCGTTTTGAATTTCCGCAGGCGTGCCTTTCGCAATGATCCGCCCGTATTCCACCACCGTGATGCGTTCGCAAATATCCATCACGAGCCCCATGTCGTGTTCGATCAGCAAAATGGTGACGGAGAACTGATCGATGAGCGAACGAATCAACCCCGCCAGGTTTTGTTTCTCTTGTTTATTCATACCCGCGGCGGGTTCATCGAGCAGCAACAGCTTGGGGCGGGAGGCCAGTGCGCGTGCAATTTCGAGACGGCGTTGATCGCCGTACGGCAGGTTCTTCGCCATTTCCTTCGCGCGGTGCGAGAGATTAAAAACCTCCAGCAACTCCTCGGCGTGCACGCAAGTTTCGGCTTCTTCGCGAAAGAAATCACCTGTGCGACCCAGGGCCGAGAACATTGAATGTTTCGTCGTCAAATGCTGCGCAATACGAACATTATCCAACACCGTCATGTTACCAAACAGGCGAATATTCTGGAAAGTACGCGCCGCGCCGGCCGCTGCAATTTGAAACGGCTTCAGCTTTGTTAGGTCCTTGCCATCGAGCAATAATTTGCCTTCGTCCGGTTTATAAACGCCCGTGAGCAGGTTGAAAATCGTCGTTTTGCCCGCGCCGTTCGGGCCGATCAAACCTTCAAGCGAACCTTGCGGAATCGAATGGGTGAACTCCGATACCGCCTTCAGACCACCGAACGAAATCGACAGATTTTCAATTTCCAGGAGAGCGGTCATGGCGACGCCTCCGTGGGTGTTTTACGCTTGAATTTTGCCACGATCCAATTCTTGACGTCCGAAATTTCGTACACGCCGAACAATCCCTGGGGACGGAGAATCATCACAATGATCAACATCAACGCATAGATGATCATGCGGTAATCGGCGAACTCGCGCAACGCTTCCGGCAGCACCGTCAAACTGGCTGCGGCGATGATCGCGCCACTGATCGAACCCATTCCGCCGAGCACCACCATAATGACGACTTCGATGGATTTCTGAAATCCCAACTCGCGCGGGTTCAACGTCGTGCCCAGCATGTGCGCAAAGAGCCCGCCCGCGATACCGGCTAAAAATGCCGAAATCACAAACGCGCGCACCTTGTATTTTGCCGTGTTGATGCCCATGGCTTCGGCGGCGATCTCATCTTCGCGGATCGACAAAAATGCGCGGCCATAACTGGAAACTTTCAATCGATACGCGACAAGGATCGTCAAAAAAACGAACACATAAACCCAGAATAAATTCGTATAACGCGGAAACGGTCGCGCGACGAAACCGAGCGAACCGCCCAGGCTCGTTGCCATGTCGAGAAGCGACGCTTGTTTGATTTCCTCGTTCGTTGGAATCACATCGCGCGTGATTTGCAGCAACACACGTACGATCTCGCCGAATCCCAACGTGACAATCGCCAGATAATCGCCGCGTAATCTCAACGATGGTAATCCAACCAGAAACCCAATCACCGCGGCGACCAATCCGCCTGCCAACAGCGACGTGAGGAACACCATGCTTCCGGAACTGAAAAGGCCCTCGTGAATTGCCGAGGACCCGAAGATCAAATGCGAACCGTAATAGGTGAAAGCCGCCGCCGTATAGCCGCCAATGGCCATGAAACCGGCATGGCCCAGCGAAAACTGGCCCGTGTATCCGTTTACGATATTCAACGAAACGGCGAGGATAATCCCGATGCCAACATCGAGCATGATTTTGGCCGGATAACGGTCGATCACGCCTCGTTCGCCTGCCAGGTACAGCAGATATGCTCCTGCCACGCACGCCAGCAGGGGAGCCATGCTGCGAAATGCAATCGCCGAGGTGCTTTTCGGAGTGGCGGTCAGAAATTTCACGTTAGACTTTCTCCGCCACGACTTTGCCAAAGATACCCGTAGGTTTGACCAGGAGCACGAAAATCAAAATCGAAAACACGTACACGTCGCGCAGGTCCGGTGTCAGGTACGCCGCGCCGAACATTTCCACCATGCCAATAAGAAGCCCGCCAACCACGGCGCCTTGAATGTTTCCAATGCCCCCCACGACCGCTGCGACAAAGGCCTTCAAACCCAGCAACACCCACGTCGAATCGGCGGGTTGATTCAGGCCAGGGTACTTCGTTGCGTACAAAAAACCTGCCGCCGCCGCCAGCGCGGACCCCGTCAGGAACGTAAATCCAATCACACGATTAGGTGAAATGCCCATCAGCGCGGCTGTTTGCGGATTCTCCGACACAGCGCGCATTGCTCGCCCCAAATTAGTGCGAAAGACCATGATTTCCAAAATTACCATCAGGATTACCGTGATGCTCATGACGAGCACATCGACGAGCAACACCCGCACGTTGCCGATCATAAACAACGCATCTTCACTGATCAGCGTCGGCATGCGTTGTGGCTGCGTACCGAAGATGGAAAACTCGAAACCGAGCAGCGAGGTGTTTTCCAGTTGGCAGAAGTTTTCCAGAAACAAACTGACCCCAATGGCGGTGATCAGGTAGTTCAGACGCGGGGCGCCTCGAAGTGGCGCGTAGGCCAGTTTTTCAATCAGCACGCCGAGCGCGCCGCAAAAAACCATCGTTGCCACAAGGATCAGGGGCACGGCGTAAAACGGCGGCATTGCTTCCGGGTTCGTCCAACCCATCATCCGGGCAAAGACAAACGACATCCATGCACCGATCATGAACACGTTGGCGTGGGCGAAATTGATAAACTTTAAAATGCCATACACCATCGTATAGCCCAGCGCGATCAGCGCGTAGAAGCTGCCGACGGATAACCCGTTCAGGAATGTCTGAAGAAACGTTGTCATGATGAAATGGAAAATGGGCGCCTCGATCGATTCGATACAAGGCGCCCATATGACTTTCGGGGGAAATTACTTCGGAGGTTCAACAGACGTGACAAACACCTGCTTGCCGCCTTTGTATTGCAGCACAACGCCCTTCTTGCGTGCGTTGCGGTTTTCATCGATCGTAATGCTTCCCGTTACCCCTGGGAAATTTTGCGTCGCCGCAATCGCAGCAGCGATGTCCTTGCCCTCGAACGATTCCGCGCGCATCAGGGCATCGAACATCAACATCGCCGCGTCGTAACCCAACGCAGCCAAAGCATCCGGCGTTTGGTCGTGTTTATCGGCATACTTTTTCACGAACTCCTGAACCGCAGGATCCGTGTCTTCGGACGAATAGTGGTTAGAAAGATAACATCCCTCGATCGCTTCGCCTGCGATTTCCGGCAGTTTCGGTGAATCCCATCCGTCGCCGCCCATCAGCGGAACCGTCAACCCCTGGCGACGCGCCTGGAGCGCAATGTTCGCCACTTCCGTGTAATAGCCGGGGATATAAACCGCATCGGGTTCTTTTTCGAGAATCGAGCTGATCTGCGCGCTGAAATCCGTGTCGCCGCTCGAATACGCCTGCGTCGTCACCACCGTGCCGCCCATCGATTCAAACGCCTTGGTGAAGTCATCGCGCAGCCCCGTCGAGTACGCCTGCTGCTGATCGTACAAAATCGCCACATTTTTGGCCTCGACGTTTTCCGACAAGAATTTCGCCGCGATATAACCCTGGAAGGAGTCCACAAAGCAAACGCGGAAAATCATGTCGCCGATTTCTGTCACCTTCGCGTTTGTCGAAGCCGGGCTGATCATCGGCACGCCATATTGTTGGGCCACATCGCCGCCCGCCAGCGACAGCGACGACGGCACGTCGCCCAAAATCGCGATCACGTTGTCCTTAGTGATCAAGCGCGTGACTGCTGTGCCCGCTTCCTGAGCTTTGCCTTGATTGTCGTACGTGATAATTTCCACCGGACGGCCGTTGATGCCGCCCGCTCCGTTCAACTCTTCCAACGCAATCGCCACTCCATTGGCCGACGATTGGCCAAACGTTGCCACCGAACCGGTAAGAGGCGTATATTGGCCAAGAACGATTGGCTCGGGGGTCACTTCCGTCGTCGAAGAATCGGACGATGTCGAGTTGGCTTTTTCCGAGCCAGAACCGGAGCATCCTGCTACCATCATCAAACCAAACGTCAACATCAACGAAGCCAGCCATCCGTTCGCGCGCAGGCGTTTCGGACAGAATCGTGTGGATTCAGCAATCATGGGAGCCTCACCTTGTGTATAATGTGCGTGCTCCCGGTAGCCCAGGGGGGGAGCCGTGTCAAGCGAGAGCCCGCTAAAATGCCGCCTCGGGCGCAACAGCCGTTGATTGAAGCGGTACGAAGTTGCGGGGTTTGGGGTTCCGTTGATTTTTTTGTCACCCATAGGACCTACCTGTCCCATGGAACCAATGCGACAAAGAGGATAAATAGGACACGCCCGCCAGGTCTATTGCCCCCCGGGGATTTCAACATTCAACCGCCGCATTGGCTCCCGTAAAATTCATCCTTCATCCTTTCCCTCAGTCCCGCAACACCAGCACCGGACAATGGGCATACCGCACCACCCGTTCCGCCACCGAACCGATCAGCAAATGCGCCGCCCCCGTGCGCCCATGCGAATGAATCACAATCGCCCCAGCGCCACGGTCGCGCGCAAAACGCGCAATCTCGTTCGCCGGATCGCCAAACAGCACCGCAACCCGGGCTTCCGCGCACCCCCGCTTACGCAACGCCTCCTCAATCAACTGCTCCGTGCGTTGGCGTCGCGCCTCGTCATCCACCGGCACCGCCAGCATTCCCCCCGGATCGAGCGTGCTGAGCACCTGCAACACATGAATCACATACAACTGCGAAGCATCGTTTGCGATATCAATCGCCTTATCCAACGCCGACATGGAAAAATCCGACAAATCCACTGGCACCAAAATACAACCTTCCGGCTCCCAACTCATGGAAACACCTCCGAAGAAAAAATATCTACTCGTACGTATTTTATCATTCGCAAAGAACCTACACCCATGCCTGCTGTAATGAAAGGCGAAAAACATTCTCATCTTAAAACCCACGACCGAGGAATTCATTGACCACTCTGGTTCCTTGGTATCTTATTTCAACATTCCAAGGTAATAACCCGATTGCTCTTTCAATATCCTCTCCGCAATCCAACATCGCGTCGGCACTCCATCCAAGGGACGGAAAGCACTATGACATTCACTCATTTATTTCTCCCGAATTTCTCCCATAATGCGCTGCTTGCCTGCCTCATTTCCCTCCTCCTGCTTTCCTTCACCCATCCCACTCCCGCCCAATTCAGCACCACCCCCAATCCGAACACCTGGATGACCGACAGGGAGGTGAATGATATGGTCTATAACGGAGAGACGCTTTTTCTTGCGGGGGATTTCGCCTATGTTGGTCCTCCAACGGGTGGAGGTGTTCCCGTGGATATGGAAACGGGAAAACCTTGGGAGAATTTTGATCGTGTCCAAGGCCATGTCAATGCGTGCGCGTCAGATGGGAATGGAGGCTGGTTTATTGGTGGCGATTTTACAATGGTAGGTAATTTGGAACGAAAAAGTCTTGCTCATATAAATGCTGATGGTTCCGTTGATGAAAACTGGAATCAAAGTGTGGATTATATCATAAACACAATTGCTGTATCGGAAACGATAGTTTATATTGGGGGATACTTTTTCGAGGTCGGGAATGTTAAGCAAAGTCATCTGGCAGCTTTGGATAAAACAACGGGAAATCTTCTTGCATGGGATCCAAAACCGGATGCTTCCATTTTAAACATCCAGATCGACGCCGATAGCATTTATATTTGTGGTGGATTTAAAACGATAGGAGGAAAAGCTCGCAATTGGCTTGCAGAGCTTGATCGTTTGACCGGAATATCGACTGACTGGAATCCAAATCCAAATTACGTGGTGTATGAATTAGTTGTTATGGATGAATTGGTTTATGCAGGAGGGAGATTCACACAGATTGGTGGGGAAAATAGAAACCTTTTAGCTGCAATTAATAAAGAAACCGGTTTCGCAACGGATTGGAATCCTAATATTAATAATGGAAGTTATGTAGGCAATTCGATCCAGGCGTTGGCAATTAAAGATTCTATAATATATGTTGGTGGATCGTTTACTCATATCGGAGATATACAACGTTATAATCTTGGAGCTGTTGATTTGGTCACTGGCTTGGCAACGGATTGGAATCCAGAGGCGGATGATTGGGTGTGGGATATCGCGATCCATGATTCAACTGTTTATGTAGGAGGTTACCGTTTTTTTGAATTTGGCGGTGAATTGAGAAGCGGTGTTGCGGCGATAGATATTGATACTGGTTTAGAAACAGATTGGAATCCAGGAACAAATCGTGGTGTGAGTGCAATCTCTATATCAGGTTCAACGATCTATCTTGGAGGCTGGTTTTCAAGCGTCGGAGGTGTTAAAAGAAACCAGCTCGTTGCGATAGACGCCACAACCGGTGCTCCAACCGAATGGGCGCCATTCAACACGCCGGAAGATTGGCGATTGCGTACCTTGGGTGTTGTAAACAGACTAGGTTTATTCGATTCTTTTTTAGCCGTATTTGGGGGATTTACTTTCTGGCAAGACGATTTTCCATATTGGAGAAACTTATGGTTTTATAATGGAAATTCGGCCGAATGGTTGGACCTTGCTCCAAAAATTGGTCACATAGAAATCTTTTCTATCAATGGTTCCGACCTCTATTACACTGATCGACGTAAAAGTATCTCTGTTTGGAATATCGATACGAGGAACCAAAAATCGTGGGAACTAAATCCAAATGGTATGATTACAACGATGGAGGTTGAAGGTGGACTCATATATCTCGGTGGAAAATTTACCCAGATTGGTGGAAAATCACGAAACTATTTGGCCGCATTCGATCCAGTAGCCGGTATAATAACAGATTGGAATCCAAACGCCGATGGACCTATCGACGAGTTAAGTGTATTTGGCGATGCGCTTTTCGTTGCAGGGGAATTCGAGCATATCGGAAGCGAACCGCGTTTGAGCGCAGCGAAAATAGATATGCGTACAGGATTGCCCCATTCTTGGAAGTTACCATTAGAATTCGATGCGAATTACATTACGGCATTGCAGTCTGGCGTATATGTAGGTGGAACGATGGATTCCAATAGCTTTTATCAATATAATCTGATGGCGCTTGATCACGAATCTGGAAAAAGAAAGGGATGGAATGTCATTCTAACTTTTGAGTGGTCTCGTGATCCAATCTCATCTATTATTGAAACTGAGAATTCGCTTTATGTTGCTGGAGATATCATGAGAGTCAATGGAGTCCTTTGGGGGAATTTTGCCCAATTTGATCGAATACCCGATACCACTCCCCCCATCTCCTCCGCCTCGGCTTCTGAATTAACACAATTCACTTCGCCGATTGCGGGCACTTACACGGCAGACGATGGCTTGGAAGGCAGTGGCGTGGATATTGTCGAATTGTACGCGCTCGAACCCGGAGGCGCGTGGGCGAATGCAGGTGTGGTGACCGGCGGCACATTCAGCTACGTGCCCTCGCGTTCGGGAGAAGATGCCAACGGCATCTATCATTTTGCGACCGTAGCAACCGATCTGGCGGGAAATCGGGAACCATCGCCTCTCGAATTGATGCTCGGCGACGTTAGTATCGTCGGCGATGTGCACATCGAGTTCATCGATTCATCCGAAACAACTGGCTCCGGCATTGCTGCGGTGGAAGATTGGATGATCTTGGAGTAGCGCGCCCGCCGGATTTCCATTGCCGACCCGAGCGCTGGACTTCATCACAATCCCATGACCTCGCCCGTGCACAACATCCGCGAATTTCTGCGCCTGCTTCGGCGCGAGCGCGATCTGGTTGAAATTTCCGCGCCTGTTTCCGCCGATCAGGAAATCGCCGAAATCCATCGCCGAGTCATCGCTGCCAAAGGCCCCGCGTTGCTCTTTACCAACGTGCGGGGGAGCGATTTTCCCGTGGTGACCAACCTGTTCGGCACGTTGCGGCGCACGGAATTGGCGTTCGGGAGTCGCCCGGGCAATTTTGTGCGCCAAGCCGTGGACCTTGTTCACCACGCGATGCCGCCAACGGCAAAGACACTCTGGCAGGCCGCGCCGCTTGCCGCGCAAGCTCTGCGTATCGGGATGAAAAAAACGCGCCGCGCACCCGTTGCCACCGTCAGCGAAACGCCGAAGCTGACCCGCGTGCCGTTGCTCAAGCTTTGGCCCGAGGACGGCGGGCATTTCATGACGTTGCCGCTGGTGCTGACGCAAAGCCCGACGGACGGCAAATCGAATCTGGGCATGTACCGCATTCAGCGCTACGACGACCGGCGCACAGGCATGCACTGGCAGATCGGTAAGGGGGGCGGCTTCCATTATGCCGAGGCCGAACGCTTGGGCAAGCCGTTGCCAGTGACGATTTTCGCGGGCGGTCCTCCCGCGTTGATTTTGTCGGCCATCGCGCCGTTGCCCGAAGGCGTTCCCGAGCTGATGCTCGCGTCGCTCCTGCTGGGCCAGCGCCTGCCCGTCGTGCGCCGTTCGGGTTGGCCGCATCCGTTGATCGCCGAAGCCGAGTTTGCGTTTCTCGGCCATGTGCCGCCGAAGAAACGCCGAGGCGAAGGCCCCTTTGGCGACCACTACGGGTATTACAGCCTCAAACATCCGTACCCGGTGTTTCATTGTCGCCGGGTGCTACGTCGTCGCGATGCCATCTGGCCCGCGACAGTGGTGGGCAAGCCGCGCCAGGAAGACTTTTTTATCGGTGATTATCTCCAGGAACTTCTCAGCCCCCTGTTTCCGCTCGTGATGCCGTCGGTTCGCGCGTTGTGGAGCTATGGGGAAACGGGTTTCCATTCGCTGGCTGCCGCCGTGGTGCACGACCGCTATCCGCGCGAAGCCATGGCGTCCGCGTTCCGCATTCTGGGCGAGGGACAACTTTCGCTCACCAAATTCCTGCTCGTGACCGACGCGCCGATGGACTTGGGCGATTTCCCGCGCGTGCTCGAACACATCCTTGCGCGTTGCCATTGGGAGACGGACCTCTTTGTGTTCGCGAACCTATCGATGGATACGCTCGATTACGCGGGCCCCGAGGTAAACAAAGGCAGCAAAGGCGTGCTGTTGGGCCTCGGCGATGCGGTCCGCGAATTGCCCGGTGAATTCAGCGCCACGCCGTCGAGCGGTGTCAGCGACGTGCGCGTGTTTTGCCGCGGATGCCTGGTGGTGGGCGGGCCAGCTTATAAAACCGATCCCGATTTTGCCGACCGCGTAGCCAACGATCCCGCGTTTCGCGACTGGCCGCTTGTTGTGCTTTGCGACCGCCCGGCCCAGGCCGCCGCGTCACCCATTAACTTTCTTTGGACGGCATTTACCCGGTTTGAACCCGCTGCCGATTTGCATGCGGCGAGCAAACGCATCGTCCGCAATCACGTGGCATTCGCTGGGCCGGTGGTGCTTGATGCGCGGATGAAGCCCTGGTATCCGGGCGAAGTGTTCGCCGCGCCGGAAATCGCTCGCCAAGTGGACGAACGCTGGCGCGAGTACTTCCCCGGCAGTCGTGTCGAAATGGGATCGAGCGATTTAGGCGATCTGACCCCGCATTCCTGATCGTATGTTCCTTGACCACTTCTTCGCCATGTTCCAGCCTGAGTTATTCTTTTTTCAGGTAGGCAATCATGGATCGCCCCACCTCCGTTATCACGTTTGGCGTGCTCAATATCATCATTGGCGGTATGGGAATTTGCTCGAATGCATTATTTGCATTCGATGTGATTACCGGTGGCGCTTCGCCTGCGGTGAACGACCAAACCGCAGACTTGATTTATACGAGCATATATTTTGAAGGCTGGGCTGGATTGCATGGCATGCTCTCAGCCATCAACTCGCTGGTGCTTTTTATTTCGGGCATCGGATTGCTTTCAATGCAAGACTGGGGGCGGAAAGGATCGCTGATCTACGCCGCCAGTTCTCTCGTTACTGGTTTTTTCAGCGTGCTGATTCTCACCGGCATCATGTCTTCTGCCGCTGCCGAACAAGCCCAGGCAACAGGCGCTCCTTCCACTGCGCCGCCCATCCTGATGTTCGCAGGAATGACAGGTGCCTGTTGTTGCCTGACGAAAATCTATCCCTTTATCATTCTAGGCGTGATGTTGCGTCCCCAATTCAAAGCGCATTTCCTGTCCGACGAACACTTTTATCCAAATCCTCCAAGCGGCGGGATTTGAATGGGCTAAATTGATGGTGACGAATGATGATGCAGGACGTCTTAGATTTTATTAAAACAAGACGCCCCCTTGGGAATAGGAGTATTCAAATGAAATGGTATTTTCGATGCGCGATCACCGCGTTCGTTCTATTACCTACCGTAACGATTTCGGCTCAGAGCGAATCTCCTGTGGAGCTTCATGAAGATCTGAGAGGTGTCATTCTCACAATGAATGGCAAGGATCTTACCCAACTCGATCTTCGTGAAAGCGATCTGGCCAAAACAACGTTTGATAGTTTCACTCCATGGCCAACTTCCGATTTGATGCCAAATGGTTTTGATCCTGAGGCGCTGATAGAACGGGGTAAGAATCCTGGGCTGGGAGTGCGGCAACTGCACAAGGATGGAATGACGGGCAAAGGCGTTCACGTTGCCATGATCGATCAACCCTTGTTGGAAAATCACATTGAATATCGTGACCAACTGGCTAGCTATACCACCATTCAAACCGGAGATGCTGGTCCTCAAATGCACGGCCCCGCTGTTGCGAGCATCCTGGCGGGAAAAACCTGCGGAGTCGCGCCCGAGGCGATTCTGCATTACTGGGCCATACCGATGTGGAAACGTGACTATCAATATTATTGTGAGGCTCTCGAACAAATCCTCGAATACAACAAGGAGAAATCCTCCTCCGAACAAATTCGAATCGTTTCGGTATCCAAGGGGTTTGACGTCAACGATCAAAACCTTGATCAATGGGAAACGTTACTTGATGAAGCAAAAGAGAACGGAGTCTATGTAGTTCATTGCTCGCGAAATATGTTTGGCGTTAATTGTCCGATCGATAAAGACCCTGATGTATCTGAACATTTTCAACTTTGCGAATTCTATTCTAAACCGACATATAATGAAACGGGTAAGCTTTTCGCTCCTATCGATAATCGGACAACAGCAAATCCCAAAGGAGAAGAAGCATATACATTTTGGAGCAAAGCTGGCTTGAGTTGGGGAGCGCCCTATATTGCTGGTGTGGCTGCGTTGGGCCTTCAAATCGATCCAAAATTAACCGAGAGCGAAATCGAGCAATTGCTCTACGAGTCGGGTTCCGATTTCCAGAACGGAAAACTGATTAACCCGGCAGGTTTTATTCATGCCGTCAAGGAACTGAAGGCGACGAAGCAAATCCAAAAATTGAACCGACCTAATTCAGGGTGAACATAACGATAAGACCTCGGGAACGCATTTCCGAGGTCTTATCCTATAAAGATACTATGTCGGAAATTACTCGTCTTCCACCATCAATTCAGCGTGCACCTGGAAGCCCATTAATTTCGAGCGGCCCGGCAAAAATGCCAACTCGATCAATACCCAGATTTCATGAATTGCCGCACCGGTAGAGGCCACCAGTTCTGCCGAGGCTTCCAACGTTCCACCAGTTGCCAGCAAATCGTCGATAATCACCACAAGGTCCGAGTCATTCATTGCATCCTTGTGCATTTCGATGGTCGCTTCGCCGTATTCCAGCGCGTACGATTTTTGGATCGTGTCGGCAGGCAGTTTCCCTGCTTTGCGCACGGGAACGAATGCCGCGCCAATGGCGTGCGCCAACGCCGCGCCGAAAATAAAACCGCGCGATTCGATACCGACCACTTTCGTGATGCCCTTGCCTTCGTATCGGGCGACCAATCCGTCGATCACCGCTTTGAACGCTTCGGCATCGCCGAGCAACGTCGTGATATCCTTGAACTGAATGCCTTTCTTGGGAAAGTCCGGCACATTGCGAATTTTCGACATCAGGTCCATGGGGTCGGGATCTCCCTGCGCGTATGAAATGTTTGGATTCGAAAAACACCCAACTTTGCCGCGTGGAGAATTCCAGGGCAAGCAGGGATCAGTGAATCTCTTGCCCACCAAAATTCTAATTGTTAAAAACCTTCATCTTTCATCCTACACAGGAGCACATCCATGAAGGGAATCCTCCAGCTCGTCGCCGTTCTCACGTTGGTTCTCCTCACTGCCTGCCAATCCGTACCGTTTCAAGGCGCGCTTCATACCGGTCAAACGCCGGGGAATGCCGCCGATCTAGCCATTTCAAACACACACCACTATCTGGCCGCTACCAACCCGACTGAGAACAGTGTCTCGCTCTTTTTAATCGACAACGAAGAGAACCGGGTAGATCTCGATGCCCTGGACGAAATCCAGCCCATCACGCTCGATGTTTCCGCTTGGGGCACCCCCGTAGCAGTTGATTTTGGCCCGGGTCTTGAGCACGGAGACGCCCTGTACATTCTCGCAAATGATGGCGCGAAAACCAATCTCGTGCGCGTTTATGTTTCTGGACGTATCAGCGTCGGTTTGCCCGAAAAAATCGCCGAACGCGAAGGCCCCGTTGGCCTGCATTCGTTTCCCGACGAAATGCTGCTCACCGAAGGCAATCGCGAGCCTGCTCAAGATGCCGTGCGCCAGCGACTGATCGATAATGGTTTCTTCGAGGGCGATGAGATTGCCGCCGTGGGAATCGAAAAACCTCGCGGCTACATCGCGGCTGTCTTCGAAGGGCCAAACCCCTTGCCCACGCTCTACCACATCGATCGGGAAAACCAGGAAGCGCCCGTTATCTCGCCGATTGCAGGCGACATTCTGGAAACCATTTCACCCCTTGCGGTTCACGTACCCGACGCTCAGCAACGACGAGTTGCCGACGTGCTGTTTTTCGGTTTCGAGGACCGCGATCTGCTGGTCGCCAGTTTCTACAACGCCAACACCGTTGCCATCCTGCGCCGCTCAAACGAAAGCGATCCATGGGAACTCGTGCGGTTGCTCACCATGCCACGTCCCAACGGACTTGCCTTTGACTATCCCAGCCACCTGCTTTTTGTTGGGTGCGAAGGCGACGCCCAAGTGCGCGTATTTGACTTGAGAAGCGACGAAATCGGATTCTTCTAAGGTCTTCCTACAGCCACTGCTGATTCACACCTGTGACCACCACATCGAACCGCGTCTCGATTTCATTCAAGACGCGGTTCATCGTTTCTTCCGTCCGATTACGCAACGTGCAAACCGTTACCACGGCCAGCGTTGCCAATTGCCACTTGTCCTGATGATCCACCTCGGCCACCGAGACGTTGTATTGCGTGCGCAACCGATCGACGATGCTCTTGATCGACGAACGCTTGTCTTTCAGCGAATGCGCCGATGGAATGTGTAGATCGATTTCGAGTAAAAGAATGTGCATGGGAAAATTTAGAAAAGAATGAAGGATGAGGGATGAAGGATGGTGTTTAACCAATAACGATTTGTGTAAATATCCATTATCGCCGTTCGCTTCGACGAAAAAGCATCATTCCAAATGTTGGCTTTTCCTCATCCTTCATCCTTATAAATAAAAACCCGCCGGAGCAGATTATCTGCCCCGGCGGGTGGGTTTCGGTCAAGTGACGTTGACTGATCAGACGTCGGCGCCAACCGGTTCGGCCGGAGCGCTCGGGACCACTTCCACGTTGCGGTAGCGGGGGAGACCCGTGCCCGCCGGGATCAGCAGACCCATGATGACGTTCTCCTTCAAGCCGCGCAGGTAATCTTTGCGGCCACGGATCGCGGCATCGGTCAGAACGCGTGTGGTTTCCTGGAATGAAGCCGCCGAAATGAACGATTCGGTTTCCAGCGAAGCCTTCGTCAGGCCCAGCATCTTCGGCTTGCCGACCGACGGCTCGCCACCGTTCTTCGTCACACGGTCGTTTTCTTCCATGAACATCCACTTGTCCACCTGCTGGCCATAGAGGAAACGCGTATTGCCCGGCTCCTCGATCATGACCTTCTTCAGCATCTGGCGGATGATACATTCGATGTGCTTGTCGTTGATACCCACGCCTTGCAGACGATAGACCTCCTGGACTTCCTGCAACAGGAACTCCATCACGGCCTTTTCGCCCTTCACGCGCAGAATATCGTGCGGCGAAAGCGCCCCGTCGGTAAGCACGTCGCCCACCTGTACGTGTTCGCCGTCGCGCACCAGGAAGTTACGGTTCAGCGGAATCGAGTACGTGTGTTCTTCGCCCGTATCCGTCACAATCGCGCAACGACGCATACCCTTGGAGACGCTGCGGACCTCGAAACGTCCGTCCACGTCGGCGATGAACGCCACTTCCTTCGGTTTACGCGCTTCGAACAGCTCATCGACTCGGGGCAGACCGCCCGTAATGTCGCGGCTCTTCGTGCGGGCGCGCGGGATACGGCCCAGAACCTGGCCTGCCGTCACCGGCGTGCCGTCGAGCGCTTCACGGCTCAGAATGGTGCCTGCCGACATGGAATAATGCGCCAGCACCTTCCACTCGTCGCCTTCTTTTTCTTCGGCGCAAACCAACAAGCGCGGGTGACGATCCTCGCGGTGTTCCGTGATGATCATCATGCGGTTTTCGGTTTCCGGATCGAAGTCCTGACGCATCGTCACGCCTTCGACGATATCGTCGTAAACCAGCACACCGTCCATTTCCGCGATAATCGGCGAAGATGTCGGGTCCCACTGGACGATTCTCTCGTCTTTGATCACGCGAGCGTTGTCCTGCTTCAACAAACGCGCACCGTAAGGAATGTTCGGCAGCGTTTGGATTTCATCGCCCTTCGCGTTGAACACCTTGATGTTACCGGTGCGGTTGGTCACAATGCGTTCGCCTGTGGGCGTATCGATAAAGGTCACATCGCGATATTCGATATGCCCATCGGCATCGGCCTGGTACCAGCCTTCGAGCACGCCCATCGACACACCGCCGGTGTGGAACGTACGGAGCGTCAACTGCGTGCCGGGCTCGCCGATCGACTGAGCGGCGATAACACCGACCGCTTCGCCGAACTTGACCATCTCGCCCGTCGAAAGGTCGCGGCCATAGCACTTGCGGCAGATGCCGCGGCGCGTTTCGCACGTCAGCACCGAACGAATCATCAACTCCTGGATGCCGGCGTCTTCGATCTTGCGCGCGATAGACTCGGTAATCAATTCGCCAGCGGCGATAATCAATTCGTCCGTATTCGGGTGCGTTACATCGAACACCGGGCAGCGGCCCGTGATACGTTCGCGCAACGGTTCGAGAATCTTCTCGCCCTTGGCGTCGATATCGATAATCGGCGTGGCTTGGATACCGTTCTGCGTGCCGCAATTGTCTTCGGTCACGATCAGGTCCTGCGCCACGTCCACCAGACGACGGGTCAGGTAACCCGCATCCGAGGTCTTCAGCGCCGTATCGGCCAGACCTTTACGTGCACCGTGGGTTGAAATGAAGTATTCCAACACCGTCAGGCCCTCGCGGAAGCTCGCCAGAATCGGAGATTCGATAATTTCACCGATCGAGCCCGTCAGTTTCTTCGACGGACGCTGCATCAAGCCGCGCATACCCGCCAACTGGCGAATCTGATCTTTGTTACCACGAGCACCCGAGTGCGCCATGATGTAGATCGGGTTGAAACCATCCTGATCTTCTGCCAACGACGTCATCAGATCGCGTGTCACGTCGTCGGTGGCCTGCGTCCAGATCGAAATCACGTTGTGATAACGTTCTTCGTCCGTCAAGTTACCCGCCGCGTAGTCGCTATTGATTCGGGCCAGACGATTGTGTGCTTCGTCGAGCAATCCGACCTTGGATGGCGGAATGATCATGTCTTTGATGCCGATCGAGATACCACCGCGCTTCGCGTACCGGAAGCCCAGGTTCTTGATCGCGTCCAGAATCAGGCCGCAACGTTTCGGACCGACGGCCTTATGGGCCACGGCCACCACTTGCCCCAGAGTTTTCTTCGTCATGACCTCGTTGGCGTTCGTCAGGAAATCGATTTCCGCCGGGAGGAATTCCGCGAACAACAAACGACCGACTGACGTAAACGCCGTGCGAGTCACGCCTGTGTTGTTGTAGTTCTCAAAGCGAACCTGGATTTCCGCATGCAGCGATAAACGCCCATGTTCGTGGGCCTGAATTGCTTCTTGAGGCGAACCATACATGCCGGTACGGCCAACCAGTTTGTTGGTGTTCTCGAATTCGGGATCGTTCTTTTTCGCTTCGCTCAACTGCAGACGATTGCGCGAAATCACCTTCTTCGATTTCGGATCGATCCGGCTTTCGCGATATTCGCCCACTTGATTGTCGTGGCGCAATTTTGTCAGATAGAAACAGCCCAAAACGATGTCCTGGCTGGGCGTGGCGATCGGGCGACCGCTCGACGGAGCCAGAATGTTGTTTTCGGCCAGCATCAACATCCGCGATTCCAAACGCGCTTCGATCGACAACGGCACGTGAACGGCCATTTGGTCGCCGTCGAAGTCCGCGTTGAACGCCGCGCAGGCCAGCGGGTGCAGACGAATGGCTTTGCCTTCCACCAGACGCGGCATGAAGGCCTGAACGCCGAGGCGGTGAAGCGTAGGGGCGCGGTTCAGAAGCACCGGGTGATCCTTGATGATATCGTCGAGGATATCGTAAACCACCGGATCTTCACGCTCCATCAGCTTCTTGGCCGACTTGATCGTCGTGCAGTAGCCACGCTTTTCCAATTCACGAATAATGAACGGATCGAACAACTCGAGCGCCATACGCTTGGGAAGACCGCATTCGTTGAAACCCAGTTCCGGACCCACGACGATAACCGAACGGCCCGAATAATCGACACGTTTACCGAGCAAGTTCTGGCGGAAACGGCCTTGCTTGCCCTTCAGCATATCGCTCAACGACTTCAGCGGACGGTTGTTGTGTCCCTTGGTCGGACGACCACGACGGCTGTTGTCGAACAGCGCATCGACGGCTTCCTGGAGCATGCGTTTTTCGTTGCGCAGGATCACTTCCGGCGCGCGCAGTTCAATCAGGCGTTTCAGACGGTTGTTACGGTTGATAACGCGACGATAGAGATCGTTCAAATCCGACGTGGCGAAACGACCGCCGTCCAAGTGAACCAACGGACGCAAATCCGGCGGAATCACCGGCAGCGTGTCCATGATCATCCACTCGGGGCGGTTCGGCGACCCACGGAACGCCTCGACAACCTTCAGACGCTTGATGATTTTGCTGCGCTTCTGGGCCGACGTGGCTTCGCGCATTTCAATAGCAAGCTGGTTGGCAAGGTCTTCGATGTCGATTTGCTTCAGGAATTCCTTCACCGCTTCTGCGCCGATCATGATGCGCACTTTGTCGCCGTATTGCTGGCGATACTTGCGCGCCTGATCTTCTGTCAGGATTTCCTTGGCTTTCAGACCTGTTTCCTCATCCGCTTCCACAACGATGTATTCCTGGAAGTAGATCACCTTGCCCAAATCGCGAACGCTGATATCGAGCAAATTGCTGATCTTCGAGGACGTACCCTTGTAAAACCAAATATGGCAAACCGGCGCGGCCAGGGAAATATACCCCATCCGGACGCGGCGCACCTTCGATTCCGTCACTTCGACGCCGCAACGGTCGCAAATAATGCCTTTATACTTGATACGCTTGTATTTACCGCAGGCGCATTCCCAGTCCTTGGTCGGGCCGAAAATTCGCTCGCAAAACAAGCCGTCTTTTTCCGGTTTGAACGTACGATAGTTAATCGTCTCGGGCTTCTTTACTTCACCAAACGAACGCTGCTCCAATTCATCCATCGAGCGTTCAGTTTGACGGCGGTGGCGACGAGCCCATTCCAAAATCTGCTCCGGCGAGGCGATCGATATACGCGCCACAGCCGAAACGTCATTCAGATTGATGTCGTCCATCGCCCCTTCAACGCCGACCGGGATCGATCGGAAGTTCGGACGAACCGTTGTTGGGTTTTCACCCTCGAGAGTCTCACTGCTCTGCATATTGTCACATCCCTTTCAACTTGGCGTCGAAATGTTCATCGGGTTCCGGTAACAAACACCAGATATTCTCAGGCGAATGGATTAGTTATCATCGTCCTCGTCGTCGTCCAAACCGCCGACTGCCGCGCCACGCGGCAACTCGTCGTCATCCAGGCCGAATTCATCGCCATCCAGGAACGAATCGTCGTCCACACCTTCGAGAGCGTGGAATTCTTCGACCTCGAAGCCTTGTTCGTCTTCGATCAGCAGTTCCATGTTCAGGCCCAGCGACTGCAATTCCTTTACCAACACGTTGAACGATTCGGGAATGCCCGGCGTTACCGAATGCTGGCCCTTGACGATCGCTTCGTAGATCTTCGTACGTCCATTCACGTCGTCCGACTTCACCGTCAACAGTTCCTGGAGCGTATAGGCGGCGCCGTAAGCTTCGAGCGCCCACACTTCCATTTCGCCGAAACGCTGACCGCCGAATTGCGCCTTGCCGCCAAGCGGCTGTTGCGTCACCAGCGAATACGGACCGATCGAGCGCGCGTGCATCTTGTCGTCCACCAGGTGAGCCAGTTTGAGCATGTAAATGACGCCCACTGTTACCTTGCGGTCGAACTTCTCGCCCGTCATGCCGTCGAATAGTTCCGTCTGACCCGTGTTGGGCAGACCAGCCTTCTCGAGCAGCGACCAGATTTCGTCTTCCTTCGCACCGTCGAAAACCGCCGTGGCCAGAAGGAAGCCCTTCTTGTTCGCCTGGATAGCGTTCAACAATTCCTCATCGCTCATCTTCTTGATGGCTTTGCGGATATCGTAGAACGGCGCTTTCTCGATTCCCATTTCAAGGATATGCTCGGTCGGTTCAAAAACCTCGGCCAAACGCTTACGCGCCGCAGCCGCACCGGCTGTGTTCACCATTTCGCGAACTTCCGCCGCAATTTCACGCGACGCCCAGCCCAAGTGTGTTTCCAGGATTTGTCCCACGTTCATGCGCGAGGGAACGCCCAGCGGGTTCAACACCACATCCACCGGAGTACCATCTGCCAGGAACGGCATGTCCTCAACCGGCATGATCTTGGCCACGACACCCTTGTTACCGTGACGACCGGCCATCTTATCGCCGACGCTGACCTTACGCTTGCTGGCAACGTAAACCTTGACCAGCTTGATCACGCCAGGAGGCAACTCGTCGCCCGTCTTAATCCGGTCAACGGCGTTCTTGGCGCGATCTTCGATATCCAGTTCACGCGCGCGAACTTCCTGATACAACTTCTTGATTTCACTGCCCACCTTGCCATCGACCGGCAACATGCCCGTCTGGAGGCTATGGCGGATATAGGCAATCGCCTCTGCCGACGGCGAATCGCCCGGCTTCATCTCGACCTTACCGGTCTCGAAGTTCACGATTTCCTTGTCCAGGTTCACGAGAATCTTGACCAACCGACCATCGAACTCGCTCCAAAGTGACTGAAGCTGCTCGACGCGATCATTCTCGACCTGTTGAATGCGGGTACGATCTTCTTTTTCCGTCTTCGTGCCACGTTCCTTGCGCGAGAACGTCTTGATATCGATCACGATACCGTTCGTGCCCGGCGGAACCTTCAGCGACGCGTCGCGCACATCACCGGCTTTTTCACCGAAGATGGCACGCAGCAGTTTTTCTTCCGAGCTCAGTTCGGTTTCGCCCTTCGGCGTTACTTTACCGACCAGAATATCGCCCGGGTTGACTTTCGCGCCGATGTAAACAAGGCCCGTTTCGTCTAATTTTGCCAACGCTTCTTCCGAAACGTTCGGAATATCGCGCGTGATTTCTTCTTTGCCCAGCTTCGTGTCGCGAGCATCGATCTCAAATTCCTCAATGTGGATCGATGTGAACACGTCATCCTGCACCAGGCGTTCCGAAAGCAGAATCGCGTCCTCGAAGTTGTACCCGCCTGCGCTCATGAAGGCCACGAGCACGTTGCGGCCAAGTGCCAACTCGCCATTGTCGGTCGCGGCGCCATCGGCGATCACGCTACCGGCTTCGATGCGCTGGCCCTCGAAGATAATCGGGCGCTGATTCATGCAAGTATTCTGGTTCGAGCGTTTGTACTTCTCAAGATGGTACGTGTCCATCTCGCCCGAATCCGTGCGGATGATAATTTCTTCCGCTGTTACGCGTTCGGCCACGCCCGAGCGACGGGCAATCGGGCAAACACCCGAGTCCTGCGCCACTTTGCGCTCGATACCTGTGCCGACAATCGGCGAATCCGTGAAAAGCAACGGAACGGCCTGACGCTGCATGTTTGAACCCATCAGCGCGCGGTTGGCGTCGTCGTGTTCCAGGAACGGGATCAACGCCGCACTAACCGAAACCAACTGCTTCGGCGAAATATCCATGTACTGAACTTCACCCGGCTCCACGCGCGGGTAATCGCTCAGGCGACGGCAAAGCACCTGATCCAGAATGAACTTGTTGTGATCGTCGAGCGGCGCGTTTGCCTGAGCGATCGTGAATTCGTCCTCCACATCGCCCGTCAGGTAATCGATTTCCTTCGAGGAAACCTTGCAATCCGTCACCTTGCGGTAAGGCGTTTCGATGAAACCGAACGGATTGATGCGTGCGTAGGTACTCAACGAGCTGATCAGGCCGATGTTCGGGCCTTCAGGGGTTTCAATCGGGCAGATACGGCCATAATGCGTGTGGTGAACGTCGCGAACTTCGAAGCCCGCGCGATCGCGCGACAAACCGCCAGGACCCAGAGCGGACAACCGGCGTTTGTGCGTCAGTTCTGCCAGCGGGTTCGTCTGATCCATGAACTGGCTCAGTTGGCTGCGGCCAAAGAAGTCGCGCACCGCGGTCACCAACGGTTTCGCGTTGATCAGGTTCTGCGGCAGCATATTTTCCAGGTCCACGATCGACATACGCTCGCGGGCTGTCTTTTCGATTTCCGCCAGACCCAGACGAATCTGGTTTTGCAGCAATTCACCCACGCAGCGTACGCGGCGGTTGCCAAGGTGATCGATGTCATCGACCTCGACCTCTTCCGCCGCCAGCTTGGCGAGGTGCTTCATTACGTGAATCAAATCTTCGATCGTCAGCAGACGGTTCGTCAGGTCGCCCGTGCCCGTTCCGACGTTATAGAAGCGCTTGTTGATCTTGTAACGACCAACCGCACCCAAGTCATAGCGACGTTCGTCGAAGAACATTTCTTCCATCAGGCGACGACCCGCCAGCACGCTGACCGGGTTGCCCGGACGCATCTTGCGGAAGAATTCCACCACGGCTTCTTCTTCCGTGCGGATCTTATCTTTGTTCAACGTATTCAGGATCGGGCCCGGCGACTCAGGATTTGCCAGCACCAGAACATCCATGGCGCGGATGTTTGTGTGGGAAATCTTGCGCAGCAGCGAGCTGGTGATGATATCGAAGGTCTCGGCGAAAATCTCGCCCGTGTCCTTATCGACCACATCGGTCGCCAGTACACGGCCCACCAAACGGTCATAAGCTTCGCCAATGGAAAGCTGAACCTGATCGGTTCCCGCTTTACGCAACGCTTCCTGGCTCTTCTTGGTGACCTTCTGGCCGCGCTCGACAAGAATTTTGCCCGAATCG